>CALXIO010000038.1 GCA_944388385.1 uncultured Ruminiclostridium sp. | reverse complement strand
CTTTCTAAAGATTTGTCCTTTTTTTGCCATAAAAATATGCACCTCCAAAAGTGTCTAACTTTTGGGGTGCATATCAACCGGGCGGTCATTTCTTTTTGTTTATTCATTCTGTTCCTCTCCTTTCAAGCCGCCGAGAATAACGGCGATTAGCTCAATGACATTGAGCAGTTCCTCGTCCACGCTATTTCCTGCCTCAATACGCTGCAACTCCGCAAGGACGGCGGAAAGCTCCTGTTTCAGAGCCTTATACACCCTCGGATTGCCCTGCACCACCACATCCTGATTGAGACAGCGGCGGTAGCAGTATTCCTGCTTCGGCAGTCCTGACAAAGCGACTGCTTTATTCAGCGCCTTGTTTTCTTCGGGTGAAACTCTGAACCCCACTGTAATGCTTCTGAACCTATTTTTCTTGTCTACATTTTTTGCTGACATATTACATCGCTTCCTTTCTGAAATTATTAAGTTTGTCCGCCATATCGTCCTGTGTCGACGGGAAAAGGTGAGCATAGTTATAAGTTATATCAATACTTTCGTGACCTACTCTGTCGGCGATTGCAACTGCTGAATATCCCATATCAATTAAGAGCGATATATGGCTGTGTCTCAAATCGTGTATGCGAATACGCTTAACGCCTGCTTCTTGTGAACCTCTGTCCATCTCGTGGTGCAGATAGCTTTTTGTGATTTCAAAAATCCTATCGTTTTTTCCTATTCCGTAAAGCTGATTTAGATATTCCTGCATTTCTTCTGCAAGAAACTGCGGCATTTTGATTGTTCGATTACTTTTTGGTGTTTTCGGATCAGTAATTACATCTCGCTTGCCAATGCGCTGATAGGATTTATTTATCCTCACCGTACCCTTTTCAAAATCCAAATCCGCTGGTGTCAGAGCAAGCAATTCACCTTCACGCAGTCCACACCAGTAAAGCATTTCAAATGCGTAAAACGATATCGGCTTGTCCATAACGGCAAATGAGAATTTAGCATACTCATTCTGCGTCCAAAAGAGCATTTCTCTTCCTTTCGCCTTACCCATATTTCCAACCTTTTGAGCTGGGTTGCCTTTCAATCCGTAAAACCTAACTGCGTGGTTAAAAATAGCGGATAGCTGATTATGAAGAGTTTTAAGATATACAGGGGAATACGGTTTTCCTTGCTTATCGGTTGCTTTAATCATCTCATTTTGCCAAGCAATGATATCTTTAGGCTGAATGTCGCTGATTTTTCGCTGACCGAAATAGGGAAGAATTTTAGTTCGCATAATATGCTCTTTGGTATGCCAAGTGTTTTCTTTGATACGGTTCTTCATATCAGCCGTATAAATATCAATAAAGCTCTCAAATGACATATCCAAATCGGTTTCCACTTTATTCAGTTGTTCTCTTTCCCACGCAAGAGCCTCTCTTTTTGTCTGAAAACCTCGTTTTGTAGTTTGGTGAACCTTGCCCTGCCAATCGGTGTATCGGTAATACACCTTCCAAGTATTTGTTTTTTCATCTTTATAAACTGACATTACTTAATCCCTCTCTTTCTGTTTTGCTCCGTAGCAAACTCTTTCCATAAAATATTGTTTATTTAATCGTCCTGAAATTGTGATGAAGCCTTTTTCTTTCAGCTCATTATTTAATCTCTGCACGATTTTGTAAGCGTAAGATTTGGAGACACCCAATTCATTAGCTACCTCATCCACGCTCATAAAAGTATTTGCTGTCATAAAATCACCCCTTTCAGCTGGTTTTATATTGTATTTCTTTATTTCGTGTCGGAATACTTTCTGACCGCCTTCCGATTTGCCCGGGCGGGTACGCCATTACCGTGGTGTACGACGGTTATTCAATTTTATACGCACTTAACGCTATTAGTTTAAGTTTGTATCATTATTATACTAAGCAAATTCCGTAAAGTCAAGTGGTTTTTGAAAAAATATTAAATTTATTTGCTTTGGTTATCTTGACACACACTAAGCGTATATGTATAATATATATTATTAACAGACCGTTAGGAGGAAGTACAATGGCAATCGGGGAAAGAATCCGTTTCTTTAGAAATTTAAGAGGTATGACCCAAAAATGGCTCGGTCAGGCTGTGGGCTTTCCGCAAAAAACTGCCGACATTCGTATGGCACAGTATGAATCAGGGTCAAGAACACCGAAAGAAGATTTGGTAAAGTCTCTTGCAGGTGTACTTGAGGTTTCGCCTTTGGCACTCAGAATTCCCGATATTGACAGCGACCTCGGACTGTTACATACATTGTTTACGCTCGAAGACCTTTACGGTATGAGAGCAGAGAGCGTAAACGGTGAAATACATTTATGCTTTGATGAAAACAAGCCGACAGCAAGCAAGTCTGTATTCCAAATGCTCGCCGCTTGGGCAGAACAAGCCGAAAAATACAGAAACGGCGAAATCACCAAAGAGCAGTATGACGAATGGCGTTATACATATCCCAAACTCGATACAACACAGATTTGGGCGAAAGTTCCTTCACAGGAACTCAGCGACACAATGGTCGAAGCGTTCAAGGACAAACTCAAAAATATGTAATTGGGCAAAACAAAAAAAGCTAACAGACACAGAAATCTGTTAGCTCTTTATTTATGAATAATTTTCAGATGTTGTCAAAATGTTGTCACGAGGACATTTCGCCTTTTAAAAACCCAGTATTTATGCGGGTTTGCGGCGTTTTGACTACTATTCCCACTCAATAGTAGCCGGGGGTTTGCTTGTAATATCATAGCATATTCTATTGATATTCTTAACCTCGTTTACTATTCTGACGCTGGCTCTTTCAAGCACATCGTAGGGTATTCTTGCAAAGTCTGCGGTCATAAAGTCGCTGGTGGTTACTGCCCTTAATGTAAGGGTGTAATCGTATGTTCTGTCGTCACCCATTACACCTACCGAACGCATATTTGTAAGCACTGCGAAATACTGGTTTATATCCCTTTCCATGCCTGCGTTCTTTATTTCCTCACGGAAAATATAGTCTGCATCCTGAAGTATCTCCAGTTTTTCACGGGTGATTTCCCCTATTATTCTTATTGCAAGGCCGGGACCCGGGAAGGGCTGGCGCCATACAAGATAATCTGCAAGGCCAAGCTCTGTGCCTAACTTTCTTACCTCATCCTTGAAAAGCAGTCTTAAGGGCTCGATTATCTCCTTGAAATCCACATAATCGGGAAGTCCGCCCACGTTGTGGTGGGATTTTATAACCGCCGCATCTCCTGTGCCGCTTTCTATTACATCCGGGTAGATTGTACCCTGAACAAGGAAGTCCACCTTTCCTATCTTCTTTGCTTCCTCTTCAAATACACGGATAAATTCCTCGCCGATGGTCTTTCTCTTGGTCTCCGGGTCGGAAATTCCCTCTAATTTACCTATAAATCTATCCCCTGCATTTACTCTGATGAAATTAACATCCCAGTCCTTAAAGGCCTGTTCTACCTCGTCACCCTCGTTCTTTCTCATAAAGCCGTGGTCAACAAATACGCAGGTGAGCTGGTTTCCTACCGCCTTTGATAAAAGGGCGCAGGCTACTGAGCTGTCAACACCTCCGGATAAGGCAAGAAGCACCTTGCCGCCCCTTACCTTGGCTCTTATCTGCTCGATAGCATCCTTAGCATAATTCTTCATGGTCCAGTCGCCCTTACAGCCGCAAACCTTATATAAGAAATTACCCAGCATATCAAAGCCCTGCTCTGTGTGATTTACCTCAGGGTGGAACTGTGTGCCGTAGAATTTTCTGTCGGGATCCTCAATAGCCGCATAGGGACACTTGTCGCTGTGACCCACTGCTCT
>CALXIO010000037.1 GCA_944388385.1 uncultured Ruminiclostridium sp. | reverse complement strand
AGCCCGGTGCAATACCGAACTCATTCACAAGCAATTTAATATTTAATTTTGTCTAAACTTTGGGGTTCACTTCATAAACAGGAGGTTTTTTTATCAGTCCTCAAGATTTTTAAGAGCCTGTATTTCTTCCTTGTTTATTCTTATCTTTCCGTCCTTCAGTATCTTTACATCCTCACGCTTGAAGATAACAGAGGGTGCATCCTGGGGGTTTTTATCCAGCTTTACATGGATAATGCCTGTAAGCAGGTTAGTATCCTCAACAATGCCCTTGCCCTCGGCAGTTTCTACCAATGCTCCAATCTTAGGGGTGATTGCCAGTAATTCCTCATAGCAGTCCTGCTCATATTTAAGACAGCACATAAGTCTTCCGCAGGTGCCTGAAATCTTAGTGGGATTAAGGGATAGGGATTGCTCCTTAGCCATTTTTATGGATACCGGCTGAAATTCCCCTAAAAATGCAGAACAGCAAAAGGGTCTGCCGCAGATACCGAGACCGCCAAGCATCTTAGCCTCATCTCTTACACCTATCTGCCTTAACTCAATTCTTGTGCGGTATACAGAAGCAAGATCCTTTACAAGCTCACGGAAATCCACTCTTGATTCAGCGGTGAAGTAAAACAATATCTTACTGCCGTCAAAGGTATAGTCCACATCAATGGGCTTCATCTCCAGCTTGTGGGCTTCTATCTTCTGGGCAAAGACCTTCATTATTTCTTCTTCCTTTGCCTTGTTTCTTTTAAGTGCCTCAAGGTCATCCCTTGTGGCTATTCTTATTATGCTTTTAAGGGGCTGTACCACCTTATCCTCACCTATAGCACGGTTAGGAATAACCACCTCTCCGCATTCTACACCCCTGGCGGTTTCCACTATTACCTTAGTGCCGGTTTTTACCTTTTTACCTGCCGGGGAAAAATAATATATCTTACCCACGTCCTTAAATCTGACGCCGATTATCTCTGTCATATTTTATTCCTTTCAGTTAAGTACATCAAAAATAGCAGTGGAAATTCTTACCTTGAATATATTCTCATTGAAATTCACACCGTCAAGGGCGGACAACTCACCTAATACCTTAGCAAGGTCAAATCTGTACCTTTGAGTCATTTTGTCCTTCATGTAATTTACACAGGAAAGCTCGCTGTCCTCTGTAAGGCTTTTTGCACAGCAGGAGTACAGCTCCCTTATGATAAATACAATATTATCCCTGCCCTTAATGCCGTTAAGTATCCTTACAACCTCATATTCGTTGTAGTTTGCTATTGCATAAGCCATATCCGAAACGGTTTTATAAAGGGAAATTTTTTCCTCATCATTTACAAGCTGCAAAATATACCCCGGGTTTGCCCCGTAGGATTTTACCATTTCCTCTGCCTTGTCATTATCCATACCACAATGGCAAAGACATCTGATACAGTCATCTTCCGATGGTCTTTGCATCCTTATATGAACAAGCCTTGAAATAATGGTGGGAAGCAGCTGCCTTACATCATTACAGGTGAATATGTATCTGTTATGGGGGGAGGGCTCCTCTATGGCCTTTAAAAGATAATTCTGAAGTATGGGGGTAAGGCCTTCGCTGTTTTCAAAAATAATTACCCTTAATTCTCCGTCCTGGGGATAGTAGGAAAAGGTGGTCATAATCTCCCTTAATTCGTCTATCCTCAGCTTTTCGCACTCAATATAGACTATATCCGGGTGATTACCGCTTTTCTGCTTTGTGCAGGAAAGACACTCATCACAGGGTCCGTTTTCGGTGGGATTTTCACACAGGAATAATTTTGCACACCATTTTGAAAATACCCTTTTTCCTATGCCCTTTTCCCCGGATAAAAGTAAACCGTGGGGAACAGAGCCGGATTTTACCATACTCAGTATAAGCTGCTTTTCATTGTCCTTTCCGAAAAGCATCAGGCCTTTTCAAACCTCTCGATATTGGTAACAAATATGGTAGCACCGCCCACAAATACCTCAACAGGGAAGCTGGTGTAGCTTCCTACGCCGTAGGATGCGGCAGAGGGAACAAACTGCTTTCTCTTGTGGGAATGATCCTTTATTATGCCGATTATCTCATCAACCTTATCATCATCAGAGCAGATAAGAAATGTGGTGTTACCGGACATTAAAAATCCGCCTGTGGATGCCAGCTTAGTTGCCTGAAATCCTGCCTGTGTAAGAGAGGAAGAAACTGAATGCGCGTCATCATTGTTCACTATTGCATATATAAGCTTCATAATATACTCCTTTCGCCTTACGGCAAATTTTTCTCAATAATAAAAGTATACCACATATTTGCGAATTTGTAAAGCTAATCATAAAACTATTATGAAATATTAACCTTTATTTTCTCTATGCCGTAGTCATATATTGCCCTTGCGGTATCATTATCAATATTTTCCCCGGGCATTATAAGGGGAATTCCGGGAGGGCAGGGGGATATGCTTTCGGCACATATTCTGCCGCCGGCATTAAGGGTGGGTATAATTTCCTTAGCCTTAAAATAAGCCTCTCTCGGGGATGTAACCGCCCTTGCATATATATGAGAATAAAAGCTCTTTTTTATGGGGGATTTTTTCTTTATATCCCCAAGGGCGGATTTTATATGCTCTATATCCTTTTTTTCTGTATTCCAGCCGAAAAGCATAACGCATTTCTCCTTATCCCCATATTCGCACTCTATATTATATTCTTTAAGCAAGGCGGCAAATTCATTTCCGGTGTAGCCTGCATCAAGGCAGTTTATGGTAAGCTTAAAGGGGTCGCTTTTATATAAGGAATATCCCATATCAGCGGCAAAATCCTTTAAGCCTTTTACCATATCCGATACAATTTTTACCCTGTCCTTATTTTCGGTGGCGGTTTTATTAAATCTGTCCAGGCTGTCAAGAATAAGATATGAGGGACTGGATGAGCCGAAAAGCGCCATTACATTTTTTGCATTATTGCAAAACAGCTTATTTCCTATATGAAGATAAGCTCCTCCGGTAAGGACAGATAGGGTTTTATGTGCAGAATCCGCACACATATCAGCCCCAAGAGAAATAGGGTGCATACCGGGTAAAAAGGAAAGATAAGCCCCGTGGGCATTATCCACCAGTAAAAATACCCCCTTTTTACGGCAAACCTCACTTATTCCCTTAATATCGCTCATTCCCCCGTAATAATCAATGGAGTTTATAAACACCCCGAAGGTATCATCGTCTATTGCATTTTCAATATCCGAGGGGGAAATTTCAGCGGAGATAAAGCTTTTGGGATATACCCACCTTGGCATTATGTCAAGAAGAATACAGCTGTTTATAAAGCTGCGGTGGGAATATCTGCCGGCAACAACAGTTCTTTTCCCGGGGGAATTTTCCTTTGCAAGGGCAAGCATTGTCTGTATTGCAAGGGTACTGCCGGAGCAAGAATAAAGTGTCTGCACCGAAGAAAAAAGCCCGGAGGCGATTTTTTCGCTTTGTGCTATTATACCCGGACTGTCCGAAAAAAATTCCGCCTCATAAAGGCTGTCCGCCCCCTTGATTTCGGTAATGTCAAGAGGATTTTCATATCCCTTATGGCCGGGCATATAGGCACGAATTTCCCCCTTATTTGCATTTTTCAAAAGAAAATCATGTATAGGGGTAAGGCAATTCATATATTCCCTCCTGATATACATTACTGTAAACTATACCATGCTTTGGAGTAACACCGCACTTTTCAAAAAGCCCCGAAATAGTAACAAAGGTATAGCCCATATCTTTTAATGTGGGAATAATTATATCAAGGGCATCGGCGGTCATATAATTTCCCTTTGCATCGTGAAGCAAAATAATTCCCCCGGGGTAAATGTTATTTATGATTCTCTCCGCACGCATTTTTGCATCTACGGTATCAAGCCAGTCCTCAGCCCCGATTCCTGCAATAAGAATATGCTCCTTTAAAGCAAGCACCCTGTCATCCACCGCAATATAGGGAGGGCGGAAAAATCCGGGCTTTACCCCCACAGCGGAAATTACCTTTTCATCCGTAAAGGCTAATTCCTCCCTTATTTTATCATCACTGAGGGAAGGAAAGGCACTATGGGTCTTTGAGTGGTTTTGTATCTCACAGCCTGCCGAAAAGGCTTTTTTCATGGCGATTTCGCTGTCACTATCTATATTATCCCCCACCACAAAAAATGAGGCAGGAACAGAATACTTTATCAGCTTATCTATAATATCAAGGGTGGTGGTAGTGTTGGGCCCGTCATCAAAGGTAAGGGCAATATATTTTTCTTTCATGTTATCCTCTTTTCAAAAAAAGTATAGCTATTGCTGATTATATTATAATAATTAAACCGCAGAATGTCAATTAAAAAACAAAAGCCCCGAAAAGAGGGTAGGGAAATGTGACTTTAGCAAAATCAACAAAAGGGAAATTCAGAAATAAATAAAATTTCTTACTTTTTTCAATAAAAATTTCAAAAAAGGTGTTGACAACTGCAAAAAGATGTGATATAATAATCAAGTCGCAATAAGCGGCTCGACATGGCGGTATAGCTCAGTTGGCTAGAGCACTTGGTTCATACCCAGGGTGTCGTTGGTTCAAATCCGACTGCCGCTACCAGATATGGCCCGTTGGTCAAGAGGTTAAGACATCGCCCTTTCACGGCGGAATCATGGGTTCGATTCCCGTACGGGTCACCATCAACATTACTCTCAAATGGCATAAAATAGCCGTTTGGGAGTTTTTCTTTTTATGCAAAAACAGCCCATGGGTCTTATATGGGTCTTACGGTAATGTCGGGTATCCTCTGGTTAATGCTTTGGGATTTACAAAAACATTGCAATGTGCTGTAATTATAGTGAACGTCAAAATAAATTTGCCTTTCACTATAATAGATTTATTTTAATAGCCTTGCACATCCGCTAACTACGTTAGCTCCGTGCATATCGGCTAATAGTAAATGAAAACTACGTTTTTCATTTACTATATATGTACTCCGAAGCATTCTGCTTCGGATTTTTTGTTATGAGGCACTATTGAATTTAAGTGCGTTTGCAACTGCATCACAGGCTTTGACCTGATACTCCTGAAACATATGACTGTATACGGAAAGCGTCGTTGTCTGATTGCTGTGACCTAATGTTCCCGATACTGTCGCTACGTCAATTCCTGCACCGATGAGCAAGCTTGCGTTCAGGTGACGGAAGGTGTGAACCCCATAGAACGGGAAATCATTTTCTTCACAGTATTCTTTCAGCCAACCATAGGGAGTTTGCGGATTCATAGGTCGTCCGTCCCATTTTGTAAACAGCCTGTCGGTTTCCTGATACTTGTTACCGATTTCAAGAAATTCATTTGTCTGCACCTTACGATAGCTTTCAAGCAAATCAAGAATATCCTTCGGTACTTTGATATAACGGTTGGAGCCTTTGGTTTTGGTATCATCGGTATAAATACCTCTTGCCTTTGTGTAGTTGGAGGTGCGCTGAATATGAATAACTCCCGTTTCAAAATTGATGTCGTGCCATTCCAGACCAAGCATTTCACCACGTCGCAATCCCGTATAAATAACAAGAGTAAAAAATACTCTGTATTTCAGCGGAGCTTTGCGTAACAGTTCAAAGAAGCGTTCCGTTTCTTCAATGGTGTAAACCTTGCGTTCCTTTACATCGGCTTTGGGTATCGTAACCTTGCGGCAGGAATTTGTACTGAGCATATCCATTTTGATAGCATAATCCAGTACAGTTGAAATAAACGACAGATAATGAATTATCGTCTTTTTTACAAGTCCCTTGCCCGTGTTCTGATTAGTACCCTCCGCAGTCAGACTGTTGACGAAACGCTGTATAACTCTTGCGTTCAGCTTGTCAAGTCTGATGTGTCCGATTGCTTCATAGGTACGCTTGGTAAGCTGTCGGGAACGTGTAAGCGTCGTGCTTCTCAGATTGTGATTTGCATACTCCTCAAACCACTGTTCAGCGAAGTCCTGAAACTTGATGTTCGCATTGACCTGACCTTTCATACACTTGTCCTCAAAAAGGATAGCCTGTTTCTGAAGCTCTTTCTCAATCTGCTTCTTGTTCATACCGTCCGCAGGCTTCCATGTCATGGTCTGCACGACCTGATTACCTGATGTATCATATCCGCAGGAAACTCTGATCTGATAGGAGTTTCCTCTTTTTCTTATCGTAGCCATAAGTTGATGTCCTTCCTGTCAACATAGATTTTATGGCATACTCCTGTTACTCTAATCATAGCGCGCATTCGCCTGTATGTCAAGAGGATTCTATGTCTTTTTTCGGGAGTATGCCGAAATCTATGTCCTTTGTTCTATGGTGTTTGTGGTTTTTCTGTCTGTTGGCGCTCAAACAGCGTAAAATCGCCGTTCTCAGCGTACAGACTTATCTGTTTGCTGTCTGTCCGTTGAAGTAGGCAAGCAAGTCAGCCTTGTTGATAAGCATCTTGCCGTTCACTCCGTCGCCCGTCCTCAGATACGGCAACTTGCCCTGCTTTATCAGCTTGCGGACAGTATGCTCAGACAGCCCCCTGACCGCTTCGGTGCATTCCTTGACGGTCAGCATCTCCACGGCATCAGACTTGATCTCAGCCACCTGTTCGGAATCATTAGCTTCGATAAGTTCGCTCAGGATATTTACGAGCTGAGCGATAAGCTCGTTCTTTCTGTTTGTTGTCATAGTGACCTCCATAGCAGGTACTTCCCCTGCTTTCTATCTTGTTTATATGTTATTCCAGCAC
>CALXIO010000036.1 GCA_944388385.1 uncultured Ruminiclostridium sp. | reverse complement strand
TTTCTAAAGATTTGTCCTTTTTTTGCCATAAAAATATGCACCTCCAAAAGTGTCTAACTTTTGGGGTGCATATCATTAAGGGGGATTTTTTATTTCTCTATTCTTTTTAAAAGAAGCTTTCCTTCGGTTTTAAGCCATTTATCCTGTTGATAATAGTCCGGGAATATCCTTAAGAGCAAAGCGTAAAAATCCTTGCTGTGATTCATATAGATCCTGTGACAAAGCTCATGGGCAATAACGCTTTCGCAAACTCTTTTTGGAGTCAGCATAAGAAGACAGTTAAAGCATAAATTCCCTTCGGAGGTACAGCTGCCCCACCGGGAGTTCATAAGCCTTATGGTGATCTTTTTATAGCTTACCCCTAAAATATCCGCATAGTATTTCACTCTGTCCGGGAAAAATTCCTTAGCCTTTATTTTAAGCTCATCTGCATCTTTTCTTGTGATAATGCCCTCTTGCCTTGCCTTTTCCTGTTCTTTAAGCTGCAGCTGAGCTATTTCATATAGCCTTGCCTCATACTTTTTCAAAAACAGCTCTATATCCTGCTTTCTTGCTCTTAAAGGGGCACGGACGGTAATTTTACCGTCCTTAACATAGCCCCCTATGGTTTTACGCCTTGTACGGATAATTTCAATATCCATTATTCACTCTTTAAGTCGCCGTATACAACGCCTAAGCCTACCGTACTCATATATACTCTGCCGTATACATTAAAGTCACCGTAGATAAAGTATCCGTTACCTGGGCCGCCGAACTGGTGAGCATCGTCATTCACTCTCTCCCAGGTCTTGCCCTCATCCTGTGACCAGTAGATACCCTGAGGATCATCCTTGGTTGGCTTACCCCATATAAATATTGTATAGGGGTCGCTGTCAGTCTTGCCCTTGCCAAGGCCTACTGCATCGCATATAGCAACGCTGTCAAGTCTTGTGAAGGTCTGGCCGTGGTCGGTGGAAACCTGAAGTCCCATAGCCGCAAGATAAACCTTACCCTCAATATCCGGGGTAACTATGGGTCTTGTGGACTTAAAGATAGAAAGTGACATATTGTTCTTCCAGGTCTTGCCGCCGTCCTCTGTATAACAGAAGTAGCTGTCGCTTGTAAGATATGCGTAGTTGGGATTTACAGGGTCGCAGGTAATTCTCTTTGTTCCGGGAGGACATCCCTCACATTCAACCCATGTTTCTCCAAGGTCGGTGGTGTAGAAGGTCTTATTAGCACCCTCGGGAGCCCAGAAGAAGGTCTTGCCGTCGCAGGAAACTGCCACACAGCCTGCATAGCCTACTCTGCCCTCCATGGGGGATTTCTTGACATTTACCCAGCTTTCGCCGCCGTCAAGGGTATACCAGAAGCCGTGGGTTTTGGAATCTCCTCCTGCCTTTACCCATACATCGGGATTTTGAGCCGCTACCGCAAGGCTTACCATGGAGCCTGCTGTAGAGGAATGTACCTTGCCGAATTCCTTGGGGTCATCCTGTGAAAATCCGTCATAGTCATAAATGGTAGTTACCAGCTTGCCGCCCTTAATGCTTACAAGCTCAGAGGGAACTGCCTCCTCAATGCCCTTTGCATCAAAGTAAAACTCAGGATTTGCATCCCATATATTATCGCAGGCAAATATACCGTTACCGCTTACAACCATTATTCTGTTGGGGTTGTTAGGGTCAATAGCCATACTGCTGCACCAGTGCATACTTGCTGTTTTAAGCCAGGGCACACCGCCGTCAGACATCTTCATAACTTCATTTAAGTAAGTCCAGTTAGCGCCGCCGTCGGTGGTAACGAAGAACTCATCGCCCCATGTGCCGTTGGGCTGCTGGGAGTAGGTATTTTCAGTACAGATAACCATTCTGTCGGGGTTTGTGGGGTCAATAACAATATCTCCGTAGCCCTTCTTCTTAGGTGAGATCTCTGTCATTGTATCTGTTGCAATATCCAAGGAACGAACAGAGCCGGTTTTAGCGTCATTGTTCCAGGGACCCTCTGTATTGGCATAGGTAATAAATATCTTACCGTTGCTGTACTTCATACGCTGTACCATAACACTCTTAGGTGCGTCAGCCACAGGCGCCCAGGTATTGCCGCCGTCGGTGGACTTATAGAGGTTATCCTGCTGTATTCTTGAAATTGCCGCATAAATAGTGGTACAGCCGTTTTCGTCACCGCTTTCGGGATCGATTATAATACTGCATATACCATTCTGATTTTCTGTGCTGGTTTCAGTACCCATATCAAGGGTGGTAAAGGTCTTGCCGCCGTCGGTGGACTTAATTATACCACCTGTTCTGCCGCCGATATAAATAATATTGTCGTTTTTGGGGTCAACCGCCATTCTCTCGCCGTTGCCTCTGCCCATGCCGTTGCCGTGTACCTTGATAGTACCGGTAAGGTCCACCGTTTCAAAGGTTTCGCCGTAGTCCTCGGAAATAAGCAGACATCCCTTGCCGCCGCTGAAATATTCAGTACCGCAAAGAAGATATAACTTAGCCGGGTTATTATCGCTGAAGGCAAGCGCCTCAACACCTAAAAGACCTCTGTCATCTTCACTTATGCCATAGGAAAGGGAAACCCATCTGTCGGTTTCCTTGTCAAAGCGGTAAGCACCGCCTACGTCGGTTCTTGCGTAATATAAGCCCTCTTCTTTAGTGGCAAATACACCGCTTACAAAGCCTGCACCGCCCATGGCAACCTGACCGAATACAAAGTCAGAGGTGGGGGTAGCGCCGGGATCGGAAGTTTCTCCGCTTGTGGTGGCAGCACCGTCAGAGCTTGCATCACCGCTGTCTGTGGATGTGTTATTGTCGCTACAGCCTGCAACACTCACTGCCATTATAACGGCTAAAACAGCCGCTATCTGTCTTTTGAATTTCATGGAATGCTCCTTTCATTTTACTTTATGTAATTGATTACAACACTATTATGCACTATTTTAAGTAAAATTTCAAGTATTTTTTAAAATATTTGTTGAGTTCTTATAATTTTAAATATTTCTATTTATCATTTCCTACGAATTTTGTATTTTGCGTAAAAAACATAGTGACAATTAAGGAAAAATAGATTATAATTAACTTAGCAAATTTAAATCGTGAGGTAAAAAAATGGCAAAATCACTTAAACTTCGCAGAATTGCGTGTGCACTGCTTTGTGCAGGTATGGTAATATCTTCCTGTGCGTGCAGCAGCGAAACTACCACATCATCTGCAAATTCATCTCTTGCAGAATCTACAACGGGCACATCTGACCCCACCTCAACCGAGGAAAGCACAGATGAAACAACATCCGAAGCGGAAAGCAAGGACGAAAATTCCTCAGCGGAAAGTAATGAGGAAAATTCCTCAGCGGAAAGCAAAGAGGAAAATTCCTCAGAGGAAAGTAAAGAGGAAACCGGTTCCGCCACAGCACAGACTACAACTAAGACGGATAAAACCGAGGCTGATAATAAGCCCGGCACAACCACCACATCAACGGCAAAGCCAAAGCCTGCTACAAGTATAACAACAGCAAAGCCTGATGCTACTACTACAACAACAGCAAAGCCCACTACCACAACAACAGCAAAGCCCACTACCACAACAACAGCAAAGCCTACTACCACCACTTCTAAGCCGGCACCACAGCCTTCAGGCTCAAATGTGGAAATTAAGTTAGAAGCGGAAAACGCATCCCTTTCAGGGGGCGCTTATGTAATAAGCGGTAGTAATTTCTCCGGCGGCAAGGCAGTTGAAAAGCTGGCAAATGACTGGGAAAAGATAGAGCTTACAGTAAATATTCCTGCTGACGGTATGTATGATATTATAGTTCATGCCTACGGTCACGCAAGCGACAAGACAAATACTATCACCATTGACGGCAAGAGCGTAGGGGACTTTATTTCAAAGGCAAATACCCTTTCCGACGGTGAAGTTAAGGGCATAAATATAAAGAAGGGTAGTCACACCATAGGCTTTAAGAAGAGCTGGGGTTATATTACCATTGACTATATAACCATCCGTTCTGCAAAGCAGGTGGATAATTCCATTTATAATGTATCAACCACCCTTGTAAATAAGAATGCCACAGCTAATACAAAGAGCCTTTACCGTTTCCTTTGTAATAATTTCGGTAAGTACATAATATCCGGACAGCAGGCGGACAGAGGTCTCAGCTCATCTGAATTTGAGGTAATAAAAAGACAAACCGGAAAATTACCTGCACTTTTAGGTCTTGATATGATGGACTATACCCCCTCAAGACAGGATTTTGGTGCAAGCAGCAGAGCAGTAGACTATGCTATTGACTTTTACAATGAGGGCGGTATTGTTACCTTCTGCTGGCATTGGAATTCCCCAAAAGAATACCTATACAGCACAGCTAATAATCAAGATGGCTGGTGGGGCGGCTTTTACACCGACAGATCAAACTTTGATATAGCAAAGGTCATGAACGGACAGGACACTGCGGGCAAGGCGGCTATTGACCGTGATATAAAGGCTATTGCTCAGCAGTTAAAGAAGCTGGAGCAGGCAGGAGTACCTGTATTATGGCGACCCTTACATGAGGCATCCGGCGGATGGTTCTGGTGGGGTGCTAAGGGTGCTGATGCCTATAAGAAGTTATGGATATACCTTTATGATCAGCTTACCAATGTATATCAGTGCAATAACCTTATTTGGGTATATAACGGACAAAATCCTGCATGGTATCCGGGAGATCAATATGTTGATATTATAGGCGAGGATATTTACGCAGGGGAGAAGGTATATTCACCCCAGACAGCTAAGTTTGAGGAAGCAAGAAGCTCAACTAACAAAAATAAGATAATCGCCCTTACTGAAAACGGCTGTCTTGTTGACCCTGATAACGCGGCTGCCACAAATACCCGTTGGGCATGGTTTATGACCTGGAGCGGTTCTTATGTTACAGGCGAGCAGTACAATGAATTCAGTATGCTAAAGAAGGTTTATCAAAGTGAGCACGTGCTTACCCTTGATGAATTACCGGATGTTTATAACTATTAAAAAAAGCCCCTTCGGGGGCTTTTCTTATGCAGTATAGATAATTATAAGCGGATGATTTTATACAATCCTACAAAAGTTAAAAAAGTTAGTGACACAAATTAAAATTTGTTATATAATTAGCTTAGTAAAATCAGCGAGGTAGTTTTATGAAAAATAAATCTCTTTTAAAGAAAATTTTATGCGGAATGTTATCGGCAGTAATGATAATTTCCGTTACAGCCTGTGATAATAACACCGGCACATCTGAGGGTAATTCCTCTGTTACTTCCGAAGAAAATTCCTCTGATAACAACAGCAAGGAGGAAGTAAACGACCCTGAAGAGGCTCAGTTCAGCAAGGTTTATGAGGCGGAAACAGCCACCCTTGCAGGTGCTATGGCGGTAGTAGAGGGAGAGCAGTTTTCCGGGGGAAAGGCAATAGAGAAATTAGGCAGTAAGCATGACAAGGCGGATATAACCATTGAAGTGCCTGCTGACGGACTTTATGATATTACCATTTCCTCATACGGCCACGGAGGAGAAAAGGAAAACTTCCTTTTGGTGGACGGTAACAGCGTAGCCTCATTCAAGTCAAAGCAGGACACCCTTTCCGACAGCGTTGTTATGGGAATTTCCCTTACAGCAGGAACTCACACCATTGGCTTTCAGAAAAGCTGGGGCTTTATAACCATTGACACAGTAACTGTGTCCTCTGCCAAGAAGGTTGATCCCTCAAAGTTTGAGGTGGAGCCGGTGCTGATAAACGAAAACGCAACCGACAACACAAAGAAGCTGTATAAGTACCTTTGTGACAGCTACGGCGAGGTGGTTATTTCCGGACAGTCTGCCGATAAGGGAATTAACTCCACAGAGTTTGGCATTATAAATAATAAAACCGGCAAATATCCGGCATTACTGGGTCTTGATATGATGGACTACACCCCCTCAAGACAGGATTTAGGAGCAAGCAGTAATGCGGTTGAAACCGCCATTCAGTTCTGGGAAAAGGGCGGTATAGTTACCTTCTGCTGGCATTGGAATGCACCTACCGAATATCTCAACAGCACTGCAAACAGCTCTGACGGTTGGTGGGGAGGCTTTTACACCGACAAGTCAAAATTTGATATAGCAAAGGTCATGAACGGCGAGGATGAAGCCGGCAAGGCGGCCATCGACCGTGATATAAAGGAAATTGCAGCTCAGCTTAAAAAGCTGGAGGAGGCAGGAGTACCGGTATTATGGAGACCACTCCATGAGGCTTCCGGCGGCTGGTTCTGGTGGGGCGCTAAGGGTGCTGATGCCTATAAGAAGTTATGGATATACCTTTATGATCAGCTTACCAATGTATATCAGTGCAATAACCTTATATGGGTATATAACGGACAAAATCCCCAGTGGTACCCCGGGGATCAGTATGTTGATATTATAGGCGAGGATATTTATCCCGGCGAAAAGGTATATTCTCCCCAGTCTGCAAAGTTTGTTGAGGCCATGTCCTCTACTGACACAAACAAGATAGTAGCCCTTACCGAAAACGGCTGTCTTTTTGATATTGATGATGCCATTTCGGTAAATACCAAGTGGGCATGGTTTATGCTGTGGAACGGGGACTTTATCACCACTGACAGATATAACGATGACGATATGATCAAAGAAGTTTATAACAGCGAGTATGTTATTACCTTAGATGAATTACCGGATTTAAAAAATTATGAATAAAAAAATACCGACCCTTTTGATATGCACCCCAAAAGTTAGACACTTTTGGAGGTGCATATTTTTATGGCAA
>CALXIO010000035.1 GCA_944388385.1 uncultured Ruminiclostridium sp. | reverse complement strand
AAGGACGATGAAAATATGGTTAAAACCAATACTTTTTCAAGTAACTCTACATTTAATCCAACTCCGCATAAGTTAGTGATTGCAGAAAAGCCGAGTGTCGGGGTGGCACTGGCTAAAGCTCTCGGTGTAACCGAAAAGAAGGACGGATATATTGAGGGCAACGGATATATCGTGTCTTGGTGTGTGGGACATCTTGTTTCCCTTGCAAATGCCGATATGTACGATGAAAAGTTCAAGAAGTGGGATATTGCAGACCTCCCCATTATCCCCGATGAGTGGCAATTTATCATTGCCGAGGATAAGGATAAGCAGTTCGGTATTCTCCGTCGCTTTTAGCTCTTTTCCTGCCACTCTGATACCTCCTTTCTGTGATTTATTTGCCCTGCGAACAGGGTATGTAAAAAATTTCGAAAAACATATTGACAAATCTCTATGTGTGGTGTATAATATAGAAAACCATCAATGTGAGGTGAGCAAATGAAACTTAATCCTAAAAAGACAGCCGTTATCTTCAAGGCATTCTGTGATGAAAACCGTATTAAGATTTTACAGCTTTTAATTGACGGTGAAAAATGTGCCTGCAAGCTGCTTGAAGCAATGAATATCACACAGCCAACCCTTTCCCATCATATGAAAACACTTCTCGACAGCGGAATTGTCAATGGGCGTAAAGAGGGTAAGTGGATGCATTATTCTATTTCAAAAGAAGGCTTGGAAAAAGCACAGAAATATCTTGATTATCTGAAAGGTGAGGTTTAATTATGACAAAAGCAGAGAAAGCATCAGAGTTATTTGCAAACAATTTCAATTGCTCACAGGCTGTACTTACAGCATTCGCACCCGATTTCGGACTTGATGAAAAGCTTGCGTTAATGCTGGGAACACAGTTCGGCGGCGGCGCAAGAAATGCTGAAATGTGCGGTGCGGTATCGGGAGCGTTAATGGTTCTGGGACTTAAATACGGACATTATGAATCGGAAAACAATGAACAGAAATCCCGTGCATACGCAATTGCAGTTGAATATACAAAGCGTTTCAAGGAGCTTAACGGCTCAATCGTATGCCGTGACCTTCTGGGATACGACCTTACAAAGCCTGAGGATTCTGCTTATATCAAGGAGAAGAATCTGTTCAGAACAGTATGCCCCGAAATGATAAAAAGTGCGGTTGAAGTGCTTGAAAGTATTTTAGCTGAGTACAAATAAAATCAAGCCGTGTGAGTGCACGGCTTTTTAAAAGCACTAAACATAGATACATTTCTATGTTTAAATATATTCGTTTAAGAAAGGAGCAAACCCTATGGAAACACTAAAAACAATCTGGGATTTCTTTCAAAATGAAATTCTCGGAATGGCGTGGCTGAACCGATTGATTGGCAGCTTGCTTAACGCTCTCGGTCTGGACACAAACGGAAAAATCGGAGGAAGTGTACAGTTCTTCATTTACGATATGATAAAAATTATGGTGCTGCTTGGCATTCTCATTTTCATTATCTCGTATATTCAAAGCTACTTCCCGCCTGAACGGACAAAGAAAATCCTCGGCAGATTTCACGGTATCGGAGCAAATATAATTGCCGCCCTGCTCGGTACGGTAACTCCGTTCTGTTCCTGTTCGTCAATACCACTGTTTATCGGGTTTACAAGTGCAGGACTTCCCCTTGGTGTAACATTCTCGTTCCTGATTTCCTCGCCTATGGTTGACCTCGGCTCTCTTGTACTGCTGATGAGTATTTTCGGCTGGAAAGTTGCGGTCGTATATGTACTGCTGGGACTTGTGATTGCAGTCGTAGGCGGCACTCTGATTGAAAAGCTGCACCTTGAAAATCAGGTTGAGGAATATATCCGAAAAGGAAAACAGCTTGATATTCCGCAGGAAGAACTGCATTTCAAAGACCGTGTCAAGTATGCGTTTGAGCAGGTCTGCGGTACAGCGAAAAAGGCATTTCCGTATGTGCTGATTGGTGTAGGTATCGGTGCTGGCATTCACAACTGGATACCAGAAGATTTTATCATCAAGGCTCTAGGTGACAATAACCCATTCGGTGTTATACTTGCAACCGTTGCAGGCATTCCGATGTATGCTGATATTTTCGTAACAATTCCCATTGCAGAGGCTCTGCTTTCAAAGGGAGCGTTACTCGGTGTTGTCCTCTCATTTATGATGGGAGTAACTACGCTTTCACTGCCGTCGCTGATTATGCTCAGAAAAGCAGTAAAACCTAAACTTCTCGGTATTTTCACAACAATTTGCGTTATAGGAATAATTATTACGGGCTATTTTTTCAATTTAATTCAATCAATACTGATATAAAACGGAGGTAATATTATGAACATTAAAATTTTAGGCGGAGGTTGTACTTCCTGCAAAAAACTTTACGAAAGCACTAAAAAAGCAGTTGCAGAAACAGGGATTAAGGCAGAAGTAGAATACATCACGGATATGGAAAAGGTTATGGCTTACAGTGTGATGAGTATGCCTGCTCTTGTTGTCAATGAACAGGTTGTGGCTATGGGAAAGGTCTTGAAGCCTGCTGAAATCGTGAAAATACTGGAGAAAGTGAGTGGTTGATATGAAAAAGGTAGCTTTTATATGTGTGCATAATTCCTGTCGAAGTCAGATTGCCGAGGCTCTTGGAAAACACCTTGCAAGTGATGTTTTTGAAAGCTATTCCGCAGGTACAGAAACAAAACCGCAGATAAATCAAGACGCTGTAAGGCTGATGAAACAGCTCTATGGCATTGATATGGAGCTTACGCAATACAGTAAAACCTTTGATAGAATCCCGTCGCCCGATATTGCGATTTCAATGGGCTGTGATGTGGGTTGTCCTTATATCGACAGAGATTTTGACGATAACTGGGGATTGCCTGACTCTACGGGTGAAAGCGATGAGTTTTTTGTTGATGTTATAAAAAGGATTGAAGAACAGATACTTGCGTTGAAAGACAGAATAAGTTAATATGTACCGCCGTATTCGGAAAAATCCGAGTACGGCTTTTCTTATTCCTCGCTGTCGGTTTCATTCAGATGATTGACCTGAAGAAGACACATTGTAAATATGCCTACTGTACCACCAACCATCGCTCCGCCGAGGAAAATGAGCCACCCCATTACTTTGTATCCCAAGCGGACGCAGGGTAAGGAACTTCCGTAACAGGCTTCTTCTTGTTCTTGATTGCAAGGCAAACCGCCGTTACACCTGCACCCACCGCCGCAATTACGCCTGCTGTGATACCGATAGTCTTAATGGTCTTTTTCTTCATCTTCATTAGTTTTCCTCCTGTTCTTCGGGTTTTGTGGTCATAATCTTGTAGAGCTGTGTGTCCTTCGGGAACTTATCGACAAAGGGAATAATAACATTTCCGTAGAAGATAAGTCCTTCGCCCGCACCGCTGTTCGTTACATACGAAAGCTGATGTGGGGAAATGTTGAGCTGTTTTGCGGTAAGTATAGTACTGGATTTAAAGCGGTAGTTTTCCCATTGAATAAGATCCGAAAAACGGGTATTTCTTGATTCGTAGTTAAATTCTATGGCGTTCATAAGGGAGACGTCAGCCTCACCTGAAGCAACAGCTAAAAGACATTCCTTTGAGGTTTCGTAATACTTTATTACCACCTCAGAGCCGATATTTTCAGTAACCCAGTGGGATCTTGCCCTTGGCATGGCAAGGGTAAAGGCCTTACTGTGGTCGAACACAAAGTTATTGCGGGTAACTAAGGTGGTGTCATATTCCATAAAGGACATGGTGGACACAAACCTGTCGTCATCCGGGCTTATTGTCTGGGAGGAGCAGAGGTAAAAGTCTATCTCCCCGTTCATGAGAAGATCCTGCCATACCTCATCACGCTTTATTACCCTGAAGGTCATATTAACCCCGGAGGCCTCCTTCATAAGCTCTAAGACACGGATGGTAATACCGCTGTTATTACCCTCTTCATCCACAAAGGCAAGGGGGGCGGTCTTTTCATAAAAGCCTATTGTTATTTCCTTGCCGGATTTGATAAATTCCATTTCCTCAGCGGTAAAGGAGGGCATAGCCGCCTCGTCGCCCCTTAATGTACCGGCATACATATTGCCCACAATTTCCGGCTCGTTTGCTATCATCTGCTGCATACCGTAGTCAAGCTCAGACAAAAGCTCGCTGTTGCCCTTCTTTACAGTAAAGTAAATGGGGGCAGCATCAAAAAGGTGTATTACCTTACAGCCCTCCAGCTTATTAAGTGCGCCGAAAACGGCAATATCAGCCTTGCCTGTACGCAAAGCCTCAGCCCCCTCATCAATGGAGGCAACATCAACTGTGGTGTATTCTATGCCGTGTTCTTTTGCATATTCTTCAAGGACTGTTGCATTGTTTGATTTTACGGGAACTGCAATACGCACTCCGCTAAGGTCATTAGCCTCAGTAAAACGGTGGGAGCTGTTATTTGCCACAAAAAGTCCGTATGCCATATAGCCCGATTCAAGGGCGGAAAAGTCCATTATCTCACGGCGCTGGGGTGTGTCGCTTACCGCAGGGAGAATATCTATCTCCCCGGATAACAGCTTATCTGTGGCACTTTCCCAGTCGGTGGGGACATACTCGATATTCCAATGGGTAATATAGGACATGGCCTTTATATATTCGGCGCAATAGCCTCCCACTCTGCCGTCATCCTCAAGATAAAGCAGGTCGTTAAAGCCGCAGGCTATCCTTACCTTACGAAATACACTTTCATCATTTGTATTGTCATTTGCAAAGGCGGTAATTCCCACCGAAAGCATAAGCGCTGATATGGTAACCAATGCGGTTAATTCTTTTATGATATTGGTACAGCCCATGAATATTTCCTCTCATTATATGGAAAGCTCCATATAAAAACATATATTCCCTATAAGATATAAGGTTACTATTAATAATATAGTACAACAACTCTTACAAAACTTCAAGTGCTTTGCAATATTGATGTGTTAAAATCAAGGCAAAAGGGGAATTTTTTAAAAATTTTTTACCTGTCCCTATTGACAAATCCCTGAAAATGTGTATAATAGGTTAGGTGGGTGTAAACCTTTTTTGATTGACACCCATGAAAAGGAGGCTGTGTCATGTCAAAGGATATGGATTTTACCGTACTTCTTGATGTGTACGGCGGTATGCTGACAAAAAAGCAAAATGAGGCATTAAGCCTTTATTACAATGAGGATCTTTCCCTTGGAGAAATAGCGGATATAACCGGTATCACAAGGCAGGGTGTTCATAACAGCATAAGAACAGCAGAGGAGTATCTTGTTTCACTTGAAAATACCTTAGGGTGTGTGGCAAGATATAAGGAGCAAAAGCAGCTTATAGAAAAGCTGAAGGAAAAAACACAGAGTATTACCGATAAGGGGCTTAAGGATGAGCTTTTAAGGCTTATAGAGACTCTTACCGATACCATATAATTGAAAGGAGAGTGGCATAATGGCTTTTGAAGGACTTTCTGATAAGCTGGGCAAGGTATTCAGCAAGCTGAAAAATCACGGCAAGCTTAACGAAAAGGATGTTAAGGAAGCTATGCGAGAGGTAAAAATGGCACTTCTCGAGGCGGATGTCAGCTTTCCCGTTGTAAAGGAATTTGTAGCGAAGGTAAGCGAGCGTGCGGTGGGTGCTGAGGTTATGAACAGCCTTACTCCTGCACAGCAGGTTATTGATATAGTACATGATGAGCTTATTAAGCTCATGGGCTCAGATACCGCAAGGATAAATTTCCCCTCAAAGCCCCCGTGTGTTATTATGATGTGCGGTCTTCAGGGTGCAGGTAAAACTACCCACAGCGCAAAGCTGGCAAAGTATTTAAAGACACAGAACCGCAGACCCCTTCTTGTTGCCTGTGATATTTACAGACCGGCGGCTATCGATCAGCTGAAGGTCGTAGGCGAAAAGGCAGAAACAAGGGTATTTGAAATGGGTCAGACAAACCCCGTAAAAATAGCCACTGAGAGTATCCGTTATGCTAAGGATAACGGCTTTGACGTGGTAATTTTGGATACCGCCGGCCGACTTCACATAGATGAAGAGCTGATGGGAGAATTAAAGAATATCAAGGCTGAGGTACAGCCGGATGAAATACTTCTTGTGGTTGACTCAATGACCGGTCAGGATGCTGTCAATGTGGCAAAATCCTTTAATGAGGCGCTTGAGATAACCGGCGTTATTCTCACAAAGTTAGACGGCGATACAAGAGGCGGTGCGGCACTTTCCGTACTTTCAGTTACAGGAAAGCCCATTAAGTTTGCCGGTGTGGGTGAAAAGCTGGACGATCTTGAACAGTTCCATCCTAACCGTATGGCGGACAGAATTTTAGGAATGGGGGATGTTCTTTCCCTTATTGAAAAGGCAAAGCTGACTGTTGACGAAAAGGAACAGGAAAAGCTGGCAAAGAGGCTCAAGGAAAATAAGTTTGATATGAACGACCTTTACGCCCAGTTTGAGCAGATTGAAAAAATGGGTAGTATATCCTCCATTGTTCAGATGCTTCCGGGTGTGGCAGGTAAGATAAATGAGGAGGACATTGACGAAAGAAAGCTTTATCGCACAAAGGCTATAATTTCCTCGATGACCAAAAAGGAAAGAGAGCGTCCTTCAATTATAGATGCAAAGCGCAAGCGCAGAATTGCGGCAGGAAGCGGCACTAAGGTGGAGGATGTAAATATTCTGTTAAAGCAGTTTGACACTATGCAGAAGATGATGAAGCAAATGGGCTTTAAGGGTGGCGGAAAGAAAAAGCGTTTCCCCAAATTCCCCATGGGCGGATTTCCGATGTAAGTCTTCAATGTGTTTATACACTTTGATATAAATTATTTATTTTTATGAGGTGACTAAAATGGTAAAGATCAGATTAAGACGTATGGGCGCTAAGAAGGCTCCCTTCTACAGAGTTGTAGTAGCAGATTCACGCTATCCCAGAGATGGCCGTTTCATTGAGGAAATCGGTTACTATGATCCCACTAAGGAGCCCTCTGTAATCAGCATTGATACAGAAAAGGCTAACAAGTGGATCGCTAACGGCGCACAGCCCACAGACACTGTAAAGAAGCTTCTTAAGATTGCCGCAGAAAAGTAATTTGAAAAGAGGTAATTCCTATGGAAAAATTACTTATTGCTATGGTAGAAGAGCTTGTGGATGACAAGTCTGCTATCAGTGTTACGGTTGACGAGCCTAAGGAGGACGGCACCGTAGTTTATCATCTTCATGTAGCTCCCGAGGACATGGGAAGAGTTATCGGTAGGCAGGGAAGAATAGCTAAGGCTATTCGTACCATTATGCGTGCCGGTGCTGTACGCTACAATCAGAAGGTCATGGTGGAGATCGACTGAATAACTCAGCCGGCTTCTGTAAATACTATGATAAAATTACCACTTAAGGAGGACATCATTATGTACGAATGTGTATGCGGTTATGTATACGATCCCACTGTAGGCGATCCTGACGGCGGAATTGCCCCCGGCACTCCCTTTGAGGAGATCCCCGAGGACTGGGTATGCCCCGTTTGCGGACTTGGAAAGGATTCTTTCAGCCCCAAGGCATAATTACACTGTTTGAGTGGAAAAACCGTCGCTATGCGGCGGTTTTTGTTTTATATAATAAAAAATCCCGGCTTATCCGGGATTTTTTAATATGCAGGTTTTTATTGTCAGGCTATTTTCTTTTACTTCACAGGGAAGATATAAAATCTTGACACCTGATTTTTCCGCATCCGAAAGGGCTTTTCCGAACTCAGGGTGGGTGGTTATGTTGGGGTGCACTATATCCACCCCGGGCATGGCGATAACAAAGGCGATATAGCAGGTATATCCCTTTTTCACCCCGTCGGCAAGCTCATAAAGGTGCTTTACACCCCTTTCGGTGGGGGCATCCGGGAAATAGCCCTTACCCTCAATTTCAAGGGTACAGCCCTTTACCTCCATAAGTATTTTATTTTCATTATCCTCCATGTAAAAATCCACCCTTGACTTACCGAAGGTATATTCTGCCTTTATAAGCTCAACATCCGAAAATATATCCGGCTTTGATAAAAGCCATTCATAAACAGCCTTGTTGGGCGCCTGACTGTCTATATTTACAAGCCCCAGCCCCTTTTTATATACCCCGATAAGATCATACTGTGTTTTTCTTGCAGGATTATCGGATTTTTCAAGGATTACATCTACCCCGGGTATAAGAAGCTCTTTACATCTGCCTGTGTTTTTCACATGGACGGTTTCTATATTACCCTTAATATCCACATGGGCAATAAAGCGGTTTGGCCTGTCTATGAAAATTCCCTTTACTGTGTTACTATATTTCATAAGTCCTCCTTATTATATACAAAACCGCCGAACCCATTTTAAAAGGGTACGGCGGCAGGTTGGCGGAGACGGTGGGATTCGAACCCACGGACGGGATTAACCGCCAAACGATTTCGAGTTTTATCGCCGTCTGTTAATTACATGGTTTCTCCTGTCAATTTCAGTCAGCCTTGTACGCCCGCAAACCCGCATGAAATCCGGGCTTTTTGAAAAAATAGCCCGTAAATACTGAGAAATCGCCCATCGGTTCCAATCAGCAATTTTTCCGCTTTTGGAAAGAACTGCGGAAAGAACGGAAAGAACAAAAATCAAAAGGCAATACACGGACAGTTCGAA
>CALXIO010000034.1 GCA_944388385.1 uncultured Ruminiclostridium sp. | reverse complement strand
TCAGTATGTTGCTTAAAACCTGATTTTACCTACCATAGGGTGTTTTTGTACTGTCCGTACAAATTGGGGCAGTTCACTTTTAAAAGCCGGGGTTTTATTATAAATACTTTTCCGCTATTTCTACGGCATTTCTGATGCAGGTGTCACAATCACAAATAACCGTTCCCGTATCTCTGCCCTTTAAATCCTTGCAAAGTAATGCTCCGCACATATCCGCAAATTCCTCATTTACTCCCCTGGCAAGGGTGATTATGGGTCTGCCCTCGTACCGGGTAAGTCCAAGCATAATTTCCGCCCCGATAAGTGCCCCGCAGGTATTCTCCATGTTTCCCATGCCCACAGCAAAGCCTGCTCCTATCTGCTTTAACTGTTCCTCAGTTAAATCCGTGTGATCCTTTAATGCACACATTACCGCCTGGGCACAGTTATATCCGCTGTGCTTTAATATAATCGCCTGCTCCTTTGCATCCATTGTTATTCTTCCTTTCCTGTTCTGTTAAAATAATTATCCGCTATATCTTTAAGGGTAATATTTTTCATGGTGTCCTCAGCGGATTTTTGCACCTTGTCGTAATATTCCCTTAAAGCATACTGTATATTTACCCCTACCCCACATTCAGGGTTAGTATGGGTGTCAAGGTGTAAAAGAGGCTTATCCCCCTCCACCGCCTTGTATACATCAAAAAGGGTGATCTCCTCCGGGCTTTTTGCAAGGGTGGGTCTGGGCTTGCCCTTAACACAGTTTATAAGTCCGCCCTTTTTAAGTAAGGACATCATCTGCCTTACAAATGCAGGATTTGTCCTTATGCTAAGTGCAATAGCATCGCTTGTAAGCTCCGCACCGGGATTTAAAAGCATAAATATAAGTATATGTACGCCGTCGCTCAGTCTGGTAGAATATTTCATAATTCCTCCGAAATAAATGTTGTTATTTTTATTATAACACCATATTGACAAAATTTCAAGACTGTGTTATAATGTAGCTGTTAATAATAAAATTACAGCTAATTAAGGAGACAATATGAGCAGTTACGAAAATCTTGTTATGCAGACTCAGATGAATTATTCAAGATATTACAGAACCTATGCCATGGGAGGAGCGCCCTACCCCATGTCCGACAAGCCCAAGCCCTCCTATGAGGAGCAGATAGAAATATTTGCGGACAGGGTAAAGAAGGCAGAGCATATTCTTGTGGGAGGTGCCTCCGGACTTTCTGCTGCCGGGGGCGGAGATTTTTACTACGGTCCCACCGATTCATATAAGAAGTATTTCGGCAAATTCTTTGAGAAATACCATTTTAACGGTGCCTTTGACGGTATGATGCACCACTATGAAAGCCGTGAGGAATACTGGGGATACCTTGCTACATTTTTAAGCACCACCCAGAATGCTCCGGTTAGAAAGCCCTATCTTGACCTTGACAGAATAATAAAGGGCAAGGATTTTCATATCCTTACTACTAACCAGGACACCCAGTTTGTAAAGCTCTATGATGAAAGCTTGGTAAGTGAGATACAGGGAGATCACCGCTTTTTCCAATGCTCGGAGTGTTGCTGTGACTATACCTGGGATTCCGTACAGCCTGTAAAGGAAATGATAGAAGCCATGGGGGACAGCACAAAAATCCCCACAGAGCTGATACCGAGATGTCCCCATTGCGGTAAAGAGGCATTCCCCTGGGTAAGGGGCTACGGCAATTTCCTCCAGGGTAAAAAATATGACGAAGAATATCAGAAGGTATCTAAGTATTTAAAGGACAAGGACAATGCCAATATCCTTTATATTGAGCTTGGTGTGGGAAGAATGACACCTATGTTTATACAGGAGCCCTTCTGGAATCTCACCCTTCAGAACAAAAATGCCTTTTATATAGCGGTAAACGATAAATATGACCTGCTTCCGAAACAAATAGAGGACAGAGGTATGGTTATTATATCGGATATAGCAAAGGTGCTTAGTGATGTGGCTGACAGAATAGAGGGGAAATAATGGATAATTATACAAAAGCGGCTGAAAAAATAGCCTCTGCCGATGGTATTTTAATAACCGCAAGCAACGGACTTTCCATTACAGAGGGGCTTAATTTATTTGCCAATGACGAAAAATTCCACAGGCTTTTCGGGGATTTTGTACAGCGCTACGGTCTTCGCTGTCTGCTTCACGGCATGGCATCCCGTTATGAAAACGAGGAGCGCACCTGGGCATTCTGGGCAAGACTTATAAAGCATTACTGCATAGACTATACCCCCTCATTATCCATGAAAAAGCTAAAGGAAATAGTGGGAGATAAGGACTATTTCATAGTTACCTCAAACGGAGAAGGTCACTTTGAAAAAAGCGGCTTTGACCCGGATAAAATATACGAGGTGGAGGGCACATGGCTTGATATGCAGTGCAGTGTACCCTGTCATGATACCCTGTACCCGGCAGAAAAAACAGCCGAAGAAATAGCGAAAAATGAAGATAAGGGAACATTCCCCGCTGAGCTTATCCCCTGCTGTCCTTTATGCGGTGCGCCTATGGTAATAAATATGGGGGCAGGACAGAGCTTTATAGAAAATAAAAGGGCTATAAATAATTACCGTGAATTTACGGCAAAATACAAGGGTAAAAACCTGGTGGTAATTGAGCTTGGCATAGGCCGGAGAAACACCCTTATTAAAGCCCCGGTAATGAAAATGGTGGCAAATGAGCCGGGTTACTTCTATATTACCGTAAATAAGGGGGAAATTTTCATCCCGGATGAAATAGAAAGCCGTTCTATTGGCTTTGACGGACTTATTGAGCCGGTTTTAGTGAGCTTAGCGGAAGCTAAAAATAATTTAAACTAAATACTTGAAAAAGTCTTAATTTTATTGTATCATGAAATCAGCAAGCAGAAAGGCGTGATCCCATGAAAAAATTAAGACTTTTATCTTTATTTACGGTAATGGCGGTATTATTATCCGGCTGTTCCGGAGAAAATCCCTCATCAAAGGAGGAAGTTACCGCCACAACCACCACAGAGCAGACAGCTCCCCCACAGCCGGAGGTGAACAAAATGGAGCTTTACAAGGATAATATTGTTGTATTACCCCCTGAGGGCTATGACAAGGCAAGACAGGGTATAGAATATCCCAAGTTTGACGGACTTTCCTACTATTCAACCACAGTTGAAAGGGATACCTATTGTCAGGTTTTATTACCTCCCGGATATGATGAAAGCAAGGAATATCCTGTTTTATATGTGCTTCACGGATTTTATGACAATGCTATATGGATGACAAGGCCCACAGTGGCATTAAGTGAAATATATAATAACCTGCTCAAAGATGGCAAGGCCAAGGAAATGATAATAGTAAGCCCCAACATTTTTTGCAGTAAGGAAATGGTATCCTGTACCGGAATGGATTTAAAAAATTGCCTTGCCTATGATAATTTTATAAATGAGCTGGTAAATGATCTAATGCCGGCCATTGAGGAAAACTATTCTGTTGCCAAGGGCAGAGAAAACACCGCCATAACCGGATTTTCAATGGGTGGCAGAGAGTCCCTTTTTATAGGAATTACAAGGCCGGATCTATTTTCATATATAGGGGCTGTATGTCCTGCCCCGGGACTGGTGGAGGTTCCCGGCTCAGCTATGCACCCCGGACAGATAACCCGGGAGCAGATGAAATTTGAGGAATACAAGCCGGATATTCTTTTTATAAGCTCATCAAAGGCGGACGGAACTGTTGGTCATTTCCCTGACAGCTACCGACAGATATTCACCGAAAACGAAACGGAATATCTTACCCATGTAATGGAAAGCGCCGGCCATGACCCCTCCAGCGTAAAGCCTCATTTATACAATTTTCTACAGATGCTGTTTTAAAAATTCCCCCTGCGAAAGCGGGGGTTTTTTTGGGGGATATAAGGGGGTTAAGGGGGTGGGCGAATTTCCGTCCGCAGATGAAAAAACAAGGGGTACGCAACCCCCCTTAAAAGCGAATAAATCCCCTAAAAACCCCCATAAACCTCCATTCCGACATATTCCGCACGGCATTTTTGAAATAAGGCTGAAACCCCACGAATACTATTGACAATAGGTTTTTTATGTATTATAATAGGAAAAGGTAAATTCGTATTGCGTCGAAGAAAAGGCGCAAATGAAAGGATTAAAAGAAATGGAAGAGAAAAAGTATGACTTTGCCGCAATAGAACAAAAGTGGCAGAAATATTGGGACGAGCATGACACCTTCAAGGCAGAAAACGGCAGTACAAAGCCTAAATTCTATGCCCTTGTAGAATTCCCCTACCCCTCAGGTGCAGGTATGCACGTAGGACATATAAAGGCTTATTCAGGCCTTGAGGTGGTAAGCAGAAAAAGAAGACTTCAGGGATATAACGTATTATTCCCCATAGGCTTTGATGCTTACGGCCTTCCCACAGAGAATACCGCCATAAAGACAGGTGTTCACCCAAGACAGGTTACAGATAATAATATAAAGAAATTCACCTCTCAGCTTAAAAGAGTAGGCTTCTCCTTTGACTGGTCAAGGGTAATTGATACCACCGATGAAAATTACTACAAGTGGACACAGTGGATTTTCCTTAAGATGTTTGAAAACGGCCTTGTATTCCGTGATAAGACACTTGTAAACTATTGCCCCAGCTGTAAGGTAGTTCTTTCAAATGAGGACTCCCAGGGGGGACATTGTGACGTTTGCCACAGCGAGATTGTACAGAAAACCAAGGAAGTATGGTATCTGCGTATTACAGAATATGCGGATAAGCTGTTACAGGGTCTTGAAGAGGTTGACTATCTGCCTAACGTTAAACTCCAGCAGCAAAACTGGATAGGCAAGTCCACCGGCGCATTTGTAAACTTCACAGTTAAGGAAAACGGCGAAAAGCTGAGAATATACACCACCCGTCCGGACACACTTTACGGTGTTACCTTTATGGTAATTGCCCCTGAGCATCCCATTATTGATAAATACCGTGATTCTATTGCAAATATTGATGCCCTTGATGCCTACAAGGCAGAATGTGCAAAGAAGAGCGAATTTGAAAGAACACAGCTTGTAAAGGACAAGACAGGTGTAAAAATAGATGGCCTTACCGCCATAAACCCCATTACAAACAAGGAAATTCCCATTTATATTTCCGACTATGTAATGATGGGCTACGGCACAGGCGCTATTATGGCAGTTCCTGCCCATGATACTCGTGACTATGAATTTGCAAAGAAATTCGGCATTGATATAATTGAGGTTATAAAGGGCGGAGATATTTCAAAGGAAGCCTACACCGGCGACGGCGAAATGGTAAACTCCGGCGAGCTTAACGGCATTACCAATAAAAAGGATGCCATTGAAAAAATGCTTACCGTACTTGACCGCCTTGGCTGCGGTGAAAAGGGTGTTCAGTACAAAATGAAGGACTGGGCATTCAACCGCCAGAGATACTGGGGCGAGCCTATCCCCATAGTACATTGTCCCCACTGCGGTATGGTGGCTGTACCCTATGAGGAATTACCTCTTAAATTACCTCCTGTACAGGACTTCAAGCCCGGCTCAGACGGAGAGAGCCCCCTTGCAAGAATTGATGAATTTGTAAATTGCACCTGTCCCAAGTGCGGACAGTCTGCAAAGCGTGAAACCGATACAATGCCCCAGTGGGCAGGCTCAAGCTGGTATTTCTTAAGATACTGCGATCCTAACAACGATTCCGCCTTTGCAAGCGAGGAAGCTCTTAAATACTGGATGCCGGTTGACTGGTACAACGGCGGTATGGAGCACGTTACAAGACATATGATCTACTCACGCTTCTGGCATAAGTTCCTTTATGACTTAGGACTTGTACCCACAAGCGAGCCCTATGCCAAGCGTACAGCTCAGGGTCTTATCTTAGGTCCTGACGGCGAAAAGATGAGTAAGTCAAGGGGAAATGTAGTTGACCCCAATGACGTGGTTGATGTTTACGGTGCAGATGTTCTTCGTGTATATGTACTGTTTATGGGTGACTATGAGCAGGCGGCTCCCTGGAGCGAAAGCAGCATGAAGGGCTGTAAGAGATTTTTAGACCGTGTATGGAATCTTCAGAACATCCTTGTGGATGGGGATGAATATTCCGACGAGCTTAAAACTCTTATGCACAAGACTATAAAGAAGGTTTCAGAGGATATAGAGGCGATGAAGTTCAATACCGCTATAGCCGCTATGATGAGCCTTATAAACGAAATTACCGCCAACGGCAAAATTAACAAGGCTGAGCTTAAGGCCTTCCTTACAATACTCAATCCCTTTGCTCCCCATATCACCGAGGAAATGTATAATTCCCTTGGCTTTGGTATCTTAAATGAGCAGTCCTGGGTAGAGTATGACGAGGCACTTTGCGTTGACAGTACAGTTGAAATTGTTGTACAGCTTTGCGGCAAGATCAAGGCAAGAATAAATGTTCCTGCCAATGCCGGAAAGGATGAACTGCTGACTCTTGCTAAGGAGTCCATAGCAGATATCCTTCAGGGTAAGACCATCCGTAAGGAAATTGTAGTACCCGGAAAGCTCGTAAACATTGTTGCTAATTGATTGTTTCTCATTTCATGGTTTTATTGCAGAAGGAGCCGTACCTTGGCAGAGGTACGGCTTCGTTCTTTATTAAGTCATCACCGTATAGTTAACGGCTGGCGCCTTTTAACAATAACTATACAGAACCAACTTAACAGAATTATCTCAATTTTTTTGCGTAAAATAAAATAAATAATCCGTAAAATGTCAAAACTGTTTCACACCATTATCACAAAGGCAGGATATAATTAAAGCACGATGAAGAAAGAAAGGAAGCAATAGTATGAACGAAAACGAAAGAAATTATAACGGTCTTCCAAGTGAATATTATACAAATCAGGCTCAGTATAATCAGCCTCAAGCAAATTACGGTCAGCCTCAGATGAATTATAACCAGCCCCAGCCTCCCAAAAAGAAAAAGGGCAACGGCGGACTTGTGGCAGGAATTTTATGCGGTGCTTTAGTATTAGGCGGTATCGGTGGTTTTGGCGGTGCGGCTATAGGTTACTTTATGGCACCCTCTGTATCCATTCCTGTTGAGAGTACCTCCACACCCCAGACAGGGGACAGCTCCGAGAGTGATAAGAACGATAATGTAACAAGACCGGAAAGCGGAGTTGATTTTCAGCAATCTGCCACACCCCAGTCAATTATCGACGAAGCCAAAATAAATGACAAGACAAACAGCACACTCCTCACCAAGGAAGAGCTTTACGAAAAGATAAAGCACACAGTTGTACTTCTTTATAATTACAAGAGTATACCGGGAAGTGATGAGCCTGTTCTTGCAGGAAGTGCCAGCGGTGTTGTATTTACGGCAGACGGCTATATAGTAACCAATGCCCATGTGGTTGAGGGTGCGGCTAAGATGACTGTTGTAGTTCCCGACTATGAAAACGAGGATGAAACCAACGAATACGAGGCAGAAATACTCGGCAGCGATTCAGCCACTGACTTGGCGGTAATAAAGATAACCCGTGATGAGCCCTTTGAGTATGCACTTTTAGGTGATTCCGACAATTTAAAGGTGGGTCAGGATGTATGCGTTTTAGGTAACCCCAAGATGCTGGTAAGCTCCTTTACAAACGGCATTGTATCAGGCCTTGGCAGAGCCGCCTACAACAACAGCGGTTACGGTTGCAGTACCATCCAGACAAATGCGGCAATAAACAACGGTAACAGCGGCGGCGGACTTTTTGATATGTACGGCAACGTTATGGGAATTATCGACTATAAGCTTGTGGACACTAGCGGACAGAGTTCCGTTGAGGGATTGGGCTTTGCAATTACCATAAACGAGGCTAAGCCCATTATAAACGATCTTATGACCTTAGGCTATGTATCAAATCGCCCCGGCCTTGGAATTACCGGCGAAGCCATAAGCGAATACACAGGTATTCTTAACGGAATAAATTCCGGCGGTGTATATGTTGCATATATAGATGAATCAAAGCCTGTAGCTAAGAGTGGTCTTCGTGTAGGAGACATAATCACCGCAATAGACGGTACAGAGATAGCTACAATAGATGACATTCAGTCCATTATATCAAAGCACAACATCGGCGAAACGGTAGAGCTTACAGTTTACCGCAAGAATGAAATAGGAAACTACAAGCCCACAAAGGTAGTAGTAGAGCTATCCGAATTAACATTAGATTAAGCGGAATTTCATAACACAAACCTCCTTAAAATATGCAAACCCCTTCCATTTCGGAAGGGGTTTGTGTTTGTGGGGGATTTTAGGGGGTTTACCCCTTAAGGCGGTCGCAGGGCGAAGCGCGTCGTCGCAAAGTCCGTTCATGCTCGGGGCGGACGACAAGCGTCCACCCCTCACTTCACTCCCTTGCTCCTCCTTTTCGGCAAAAAGGCACGCAAAAGTCGCCTGTTCGGTTGTAAACGCCCTCACGACGGCTTTGTTTTGCTACCACCTTTTTGCCGTTTCGCGTGCTGTCGCACGCTTTTTTTGTGGGCTTGCGCCCACATTAAGAATACGATGGGGGTTTTAAGGGGGCTTGCCCCCTTAATGGGGTGTGGGGCGCCAGCCCCGATTTACTCCCCCCTTCCCGAGGGGAAGGGGGGTAAGGGGGGATGGGGTTGCTCCTCTGCACAAGTGCAGAAAAAAGGGGGATGTTCGCCCTTAACGAGGGTGCGCTATGCCGACAGCAGTCCAAAATAATAAAAGGGTCGCACCACCCCTTACGGGCGGTTGAAATTCCCTCTGCACCCGATAAAAATAAGCGGTACGCACCACCCCTTAATAAAAGCACAATCCCCCCCAAAAATAGCAAAAACAAAATCTCCCCGGAAAACCGGGGAGATAGTTTCATATATTAACACCGACCACCACGCCCTGTGACGGAATTTTCCGCCTGCGGACCCTTTGTCAAATGCTCTTTTTATGAGAATATAAAAGTCTTATTACTTCTTGTCAGCGATTGCTGCCTGTGCAGGTGGAGTATTAGGGATAAGTTTTTGGCAAACAACGGATTATTGCGGATTTCCGCAGGTAAATCCAAAGAATTATCCTCTGAT
>CALXIO010000033.1 GCA_944388385.1 uncultured Ruminiclostridium sp. | reverse complement strand
GGGATATATACCCCTCTATAAATCCCCTTGGTATGGACTGCATAAGAAGGGAAATGCCTATATTCGATCTTGATATGAATATGGTTTTCCCGGGAAGTCACACAGGGGCGGTGGCAGAGCATATAGCCGCCGCAATAGTTGATGATATAAAGGGTGCTGACCTTTGCATAGATATACACGCCAGCAATATCTTTTTAAGGGAAATACCCCAGGTAAGACTTCCCAGCGGAGCATCAAGTGAGCTTATGCACTATGCAAAGCTTATGAATGCGGATTTTATATGGGTACATTCAAGCTCCTCTGTTATGGAGGCTACCTTATCCCATTCCTTAAATCATCTGGGCACTCCCACAATGGTGGTTGAAATGGGTGTGGGAATGAGAATTACAAAGGAATACTGCGATCAGATACTGGCAGGTATATTTAAGGTAATGGCAGATATGGGTATCTGGATAGGAGAAACCCAGAAGGTATCTCACCCCGTTATTTCCACAGACGGAAATGTTTCAATAATATACGCTGAGGAATCCGGCATTTTTATGCCCTCCATTACCCACTGGGCAGGAATATCAAAGGGTGAGCTTATAGGAAATATCATAAATCCCCTTACGGGCATGATAGATGAACAGATATTCTCACCCTGTGACGGTGTGGTATTTACATTAAGAGAATACCCGGTGGTTTACCGCGGCTCACTTATAGCAAGAATTCTGGGAGGCTGATATTATGAATAAGGAAATTATATTTTCACTTGAATCTGCCTACAGAGAGGACTTTAAAATAGAGGGCTTCAGCTTCGGCAAGGGAGATAAAACCTGCTGTATAGTAGGCGCATTAAGAGGTAATGAGGTACAGCAGCTTTATATTTGCTCACAGATAGTAAAGGAGCTTTCTTCTCTTGAAAAGAAGGGGGCTATTGCCCATAATCAGAGCATTATGGTTATCCCCTCATTAAACCCCTATTCAATGAATGTACAGAGAAGATTCTGGTCGGTGGATAATTCGGATATAAACAGAATGTTCCCGGGAGATAAAAACGGCAAAACCACCCAGAGAATAGCCGCAGGGATATTTGACTTTATCAAGGAATATCAGTACGGCATACAGTTTACCTCATTTTATATCCACGGGGATTTTATACCCCATGTAAGAATGATGGAAACCGAGCATAAGAATGTAAGCCTTGCAAGTCTTTTCGGCTTTCAGTATGTTATGCTCAGAAAACCAAAGCCCTTTGATACAGCTACACTTAACTATAACTGGCAGATGGCGAATACAAACGCATTTTCTCTTTACACAAACGAAACCGAGGTAATAGACGAAAAATCCGCCCAGATAGCTGTAAGTGCGGTGCTGAGGTTTTTATCCCGTATGGGTGTAATTAAATTCCAGATTCACGGAGGTTATATGTCCACCACCTTAGAGGAGGACAACCTTATGTCGGTTCATGCCACCGAGGGCGGAATTTACCGCAGGATAAAACAGCCCGGTGATGAGGTATTAAAGGATGAGCCTATGGCAGAAATACTTCACCCCTTTGACGGGTCTGTTCTGGAGGTAGTCAAATCCCCCACAAACGGCATAGTTTTCTTTGCGCACAAATCCCCATTGGTACTTGAAAATTCAGTAGTGTATAAAATAATTAAAAGACTTCATGTCTGAAAGGAGCACTTATGAGTCAGCGTTCCGACAGGGCAAAGGAATTGTTTGAAAGCGGATATAACTGCTCACAGTCAGTTGTACTTGCTTTCAAGGATGAATTAAACCTTGATGAAAAAACCCTTGCCATGATGGCTTCCTGCTTTGGCGGTGGTATGGGCAGACTTCGTGAGGTCTGTGGTACTGTATCGGGTATGTTCATGGTTTACGGACTTATGAACGGTTATTATATACCAAAGGATAATGTCCATAAAACTGAGAACTACAAGGCGGTACAGGAATTAGCGGCAGAGTTTAAAAGAAGAAACGGCAGTATTATATGCCGTGAGCTTTTAGGACTGGATAAGCCGGAGGGAACATATATACCCTCTGAGCGTACAGAGGAATATTATAAAAAGCGTCCCTGCGGACAGCTTGCAAAAATTGCGGTTGAGGTACTGGAAGAGTATCTTGAAAAAAATCCAGTTTAAAGAAAGGGTAAAGATTATGATTGCACTTATCACAGGTGCAAGCTCTGGCATAGGCAGAGAGCTTGCGAAGAATTTAGCATCCCGTGGCGTACATCTTATACTTGTAGCAAGAAGAACCGAAAGATTAGCTGAACTTAAAGCAGAAATCAAATTTAACTGCCCCCATGTAAAGGTAAAGCTGATTACTGCGGATTTATCCAAGGAGCAAAACTGCATTGACCTTTACAATATGCTTAAAATGTACAATATTGATTTTCTCTTTAACAATGCAGGCTTTGGCTTATACGGTGAATTTACCGAAACCAGCCTTCGTGATGAGCTTAATATGATAAATGTTAATGTTAAGGCTGTTCATATTCTGACTAAGCTCTTCTTAAAGGATTTTACGGAAAGAAACAGCGGATACATTATGAATACCGCTTCAGTTGCAGGCTTTATGGCAGGCCCCTTATTTGCCACATATTATGCCACAAAGAACTATGTGGTACAGCTTACAAAGGCAATTTATGAGGAACTCAGAGCAAGGGGAAGTAATGTTGTTATAAGTGCCCTTTGTCCCGGCCCTGTTGATACAGAATTTAACAAGGTTGCCGGCGTTAAGAAATTCAATGTGCCTACCGTATCTGATGCTTATGTTGCTGATTATGCGGTTGAAAGACTATTATGCGGAGATCTTCTTATTATCCCCGGTATGGCAACTAAGGCTGCCGCCACCGGCTCACGCTTTGCACCTACAAAGCTTCTGCTTCGTACTGTAAGAACCATGCAGGAGGGCAAGAATAAGGAATAAGCTATGGAATACAGAACTGATTTTGACTCTCTGTTAAAAAGTCTTGACCATGACCCGGACCCCTCAAAGCCTGTAAGCCCCAATGCTTCTGAAAATGTTATAAAGCTGTTTGATTATCTTAAAAGCATTAAGGGTAAGAAGTTTATTGCCGGACAGCAATATCTTCAGGAGGAGGAACTGGAGGATGTTGTATATTACAACCTGACCGGAAAGCTTCCTGCCATAAGGGGCTATGACTTTATGGGTGTGTCCACCGTAAAAAAGACTGATAACCAGGTGGACAGGGCTATTGACTGGGCTTTAAGAAGCGGCGGAATTGTTACCATGTGCTGGCATTGGTATGCCCCTGATGACCTTGACGATACTTCTAAAGGCTCTGCTTTTTATTACAGCTCCACTCACTATGACAATAAAACCTGCTTTGATTTACTTAAAGCGGTAGAAGAGGGAACTAAGGAGTATGATTTTATCATCCGTGAGATAGACCTTGTTTCCTACAGCCTTAAGCGTATGGCGGACCTTGATATTCCTGTATTATGGCGCCCCTTACATGAGGCCAACGGGGATTGGTTCTGGTGGGGAGGACTTCGTACACCGGCTCATATTGAGGCATATAAAAAGCTGTGGTATATTATCTTTGACAGAATGGAAAATTACCATAAACTGAATAATCTTATATGGGTATGGAACGGTCAGCATAAGGACATTGAGGTAAATCCCAATACATACGATATATACGGGGATGATATTTATACCGAGATACCCTATGACCATAGCTCCAAAAAGGAAAGATACGAATACGGAAAGTCCTTTTGCCACGGCAAGCTGATGACACTTTCAGAATGTGGTCATATCCCTGACCCAAAGGAAATGATAAGGGATAATGTGGACTGGTTATGGTGGCTTCCCTGGTGGGGTTCATTTGTATATAAGACAGAAGGCTGGCGACCCTTACTGATAGACGGAAAGCCGGTTATAAATGACGAAGAAATGTCAGAGGAATTTCTCAGAGAGTTATTTGACAGGGATGATGTTGTTACTTTAACGGACCTTCCTTGGTGGGATAAGGATAAGTATAAATTACCCCGCCCATTATTAAAGCACATCGGAGATGAATCTCAATGAAGAAATTTATTACTGCAATTTTAATGGTTGCTGTTTTCCTGGTGGCATTATGCTCATGTAACAGCACCCCTGCAAAAACCTATACCTGTGAGGAAATGGCACAGAGTGTACTTCAGTCTACACAGTTTCCGGATATGGTAAAAACAGATGAAAGTATGCTTTCACTTATTATGGACTTTTCCGCAAACGGTATAACTGAATATTCAGTATATCAGCAGATGATGAGCGTGGATTTAGCAGAGCTTATAATAGTTCGCACAGAGGATACCGAAACGGTAACCTCCCTTCTTGAACAACGCAAGCAATCCCTTATACAGCAGTTTGCCGCTTATCCCGAACAGCAGAAATCCGCTGAGGCTACCGTGGTAGGCAGTAAGGGTAATGTTTGCTATCTTATAGCCTGCGAAAATGCCGCAGATGCGGAAAAAGCCTTAAAATCCCTTATATGATATGAAAACGCTGTTTTTACAGCGTTTTTTCTTTTATAAATTGAAAATTCCACTTGAAAAATTTATCTGAAAATGGTATAATACTTAGGATATTTATACCTTAAAAGGAAAGGATGATTATAATGCCGGATACAATGAAGGGACTTAAGCGCACCCACTACTGCGGAGAAGTTGAGGGTGTAGGAAATGAAGTTACCGTTGCAGGCTTTACACAGAGAGTAAGAGATAAGGGTGGCCTTATCTTCATAGATTTAAGGGATAGAACAGGTATTGTTCAGCTTGTATTTGATGATACCTCAAAGCCTGAGGTGTTTGAAAAGGCAAAGCAGGTTAAGAGCGAATATGTTCTTATGGCAAAGGGCTTGCTCAGAGAAAGAGAAAGCAAGAATGCGGACATCAAGACAGGTAATGTTGAAATCCTTGTTGATGATCTGCGTATTCTTTCAAAGGCTCAGACCACTCCCTTTGAAATCACCAATGAAACCAAGACAAACGAGGAATTAAGACTTAAATACCGTTATCTTGATTTAAGACGCAAAAAGCTCCAGGATAACCTTATTATGCGTCATAAGATCGCAAAGACAGCAAGAGAATATTTCTATGAAAACGGCTTTATAGAAATTGAAACTCCCATGATGATGAAATCCACCCCCGAGGGCGCAAGAGATTACCTTGTTCCTTCAAGAGTGCACGAGGGTAAGTTCTACGCACTTCCTCAGTCACCCCAGATCTATAAGCAGCTTCTGATGATTGCAGGCTATGACAGATATATCCAGCTTGCAAGATGCTTCAGAGATGAGGACTTAAGAGCAGACAGACAGCCCGAATTTACACAGATAGATCTTGAAATGTCCTTTGTGGATGTGGATGATATATTAGAGCTTACAGAGGGCTTTATTTCCAGACTTATGAAGGAAACCATGAACGTGGATATTCCCACACCTCTGCCAAGACTCACTTATAAGGATGCTATGGAGCGTTACGGCTCAGATAAGCCTGATACACGCTTCGGCATGGAGATAACAGATATTTCCGATGTGGTAAAGGACAGCGAATTTGCAGTATTTGCAAATGCTCTTTCAAGTGGCGGAAGCGTTCGTGGTATAGTTGCAAAAAATGCCGCCGGAACACTTACCCGTAAGGAAATAGATAAGCTGGTTGAATTCTCAAAGGGAATAGGTGCTAAGGGTCTTGCATATATCCGTTGGGTAGATGATGCACCCTCCTGTTCATTTGCAAAGTTCATGAAGGAAGGAGAGCTTGAGGCTATTCTTTCAAAATTAGGCTGTGAAAAGGGTGACGTTGCCCTTATCGTTGCAGATAAGAATAAGGTGACACTCCCTGTACTCGGTGCTTTAAGATTGAAGGTAGGAAAGCAGATAGGCATAGTTCCCGACACAGGCTATAACTTCTTATGGATAACAGAATTTCCCTTCTTTGAATGGGACGATGAAAGCCAGTCCTGGATTGCTATGCACCACCCCTTTACAATGCCTATGGAGGAGTGCATAGAATTCCTTGACAATGACAAGGGCAAGGTAAGGGCAAAGGCATACGACCTTGTACTTAATGGTATCGAGCTTTGCTCCGGCTCTATAAGAATAACCGACCCTGAGCTTCAGGAAAAGATGTTCAGACTTTTAGGCCTTACAGATGAGGAAATCAACGCTAAATTCGGCTTCCTTGTGGATGCTTATAAGTATGCCGCACCTCCTCACGGTGGCCTTGGTATCGGTCTTGACAGACTTTCAATGCTGCTTTGCGGCGCTGACAGCCTTCGTGATGTTACTGCATTCCCCAAGGTAAAGGATGCAAGCGAGCTTATGAGCGAATGTCCTTCTGTGGTAGATGACAAGCAGCTTGAAGAGCTTCATATAAGAACCGTATTATCCGATTAATCCGAATAATTATTTTTGTAAAAAATCAAAATTCAGTCTGCGTTAATATTTTTAAAGGAGTATTTAAATGGGCGGATTGTCAGTAATAGTAGGCGTGATAGTACTTATATTTATCCCGTGTACGGCGTGTGTAGGCGTTATACTGCTGATTATTTCGGCGGTTCTGTTTGTATTGCACCGTAAAGCTGTTGCTGCAGGACGCGCTTCTCGTAAGAATATCGGCGGTATAGTTACCTGTATTGTCGGCGGTGCTAATATGCTGCCTTTGATAATTATAACGGTACTTATATCTATCAATAATATTTCCCAAAATATTCAGTACAATCAGGAACTGAATGCTATTGAAAACAAAGCATACGCTACGGGCGATGATTGGAAAGACGGCTTTACTTTTGACGGAAAACAGCTTGTGCCTGTGCATTTGCTTATCAATCACAGTTCCTATTCAACTGACGCAAGAAGTGAAGTCGGCGCCCTGGTTATCAATGGAACAAACAGCTACTTTAATATATATACTATTGAAAATGACAGTGGGTTTACCATATATCGTGTGTGGGTCTCAAGCTTCAGAGGCGGAGAACACTATACCTGTACTTTTGTGGCGGAATAGGATTATGATGAAGTTATTGATTACTACAGAAATGCACCTCTTGATGTGTATTTAATTGAAAGACAGACCACAGATGATTCGGACGGAGATTTTCCTTTTAGTAAATTGTCCTTAGATCTTACCGGCAGGCAAGAGGATATTATGGATGCTACAATGGAAATACTGGATAATCACCCGGATATTGCGACAGCTCCGAATTCTATCAATGGTAGGGGAGCTTTTACCAAGCTGGAGTTTTGTTCGTCGGATGATGTGCTTACCATTGAGATAATTTGCATTGAAACAGAGGGAAATATCGAGTTCTGGATTGAGGGCTTCCCATTGGAGGGCGAAGCCTCTGAATCATATGAACAGGTATTGACAGATCTTATGACTGAAGTTAAGTCGGAATTGCGCAAGATGATATGACAGCAAAATATTATTAAATATCGGCTGAGCCTTTTATTTAAAGCCTGAACAAAAGCCCCCTGAAAAGGGGCTTTTTGATGTAATTTTTAATGAGATCACACATATAGAAATAAAGAGAAAACAGAAGATAATTATAGCTTTTTATAGCATTTCTACTGTTATTTGAAATCCCTCTTAAAAATTGAAATGATAAAAGAGAAATTAAGAGAAATCAAGAAAAATAGAGAGAAATCAAGAGAAATACAGCTATATTTGAATTTTATTTCAAAAAAACCTTGACAAACGGGAATAGTTTGTATATAATAAGGAACGTTGTGAATAAACAAATACAGGAGGAATTAAGTATGTCAACTTATATGCCCAAAGCAGAAACCGTTGAACGTAAGTGGTACATCTTAGATGCAGCAGGCAAGCCCTTAGGCCGTGTTGCTGCACAGGCTGCTCACATTCTTCGCGGTAAGCATAAGCCCACATTCGCACCTCACTGCGATTGCGGCGATCATGTAATTGTTATTAACTGCGCTAAGGCAGTATTAACAGGTAAGAAGCTCGAAGACAAGTACTACAGATGGCACACAGGCTGGATCGGTGGTCTTAAGGAAGTACAGTACAAGAAGTTAATGGCTGAAAAGCCCGAAAAGGCTATGCAGCTTGCTATTGAAGGTATGCTTCCCAACAACACAATCGGTCGTAAGGCTGCCACAAGAATGCGTCTTTACAGAGGTGCTGAGCACGTAAACGGCGCTCAGAAGCCCGAAGAATACAAGTTTTAAGGAGGGATAAAGAATGTACGAATCAAAGCCTTATTACTACGGCACAGGTAGAAGAAAGCACTCCGTTGCAAGAGTACGTGTTTATCCCGGTAGCGGATCAATCACAATCAACGGACGTGACATTGACGATTATTTCGGTCTTGACACATTAAAGCTTATCGTTCGTCAGCCTCTTGCACTTACAGGCACAAACGACAAGTTCGACATCATCTGCACAGTTGCAGGCGGTGGTGTTACAGGTCAGGCAGGTGCAATCCGCCACGGCCTTTCAAGAGCATTACTTCAGTACAGCGACGAATTACGTCCCGTACTTAAGAAGGCAGGCTTCTTAACAAGAGACCCCAGAATGAAGGAAAGAAAGAAGTACGGCTTAAAGGCTGCACGTCGCGCTCCTCAGTTCTCCAAGAGATAATCAGACTTATCTCGATTCGCCGTATTTTCGGCACTTTTCAGACCTTACAAATATTTTTTGGTACTTGTCTGGTCTTTATCAAGAGATTATCCGTCCCGATTCGTCGGGGCGGATTTTTTGCTGTTACGCAAGTTTCAACGTAACAAGGTCAGCGACTTTTGCTTTTGTGCTTTTCAGTACATCAGCATAAATGTTTGCTGTTACACCTATGTCGCAATGTCCGAGATGTTCTGATACGATTTTCAGGTCAACACCGCTGTTCAATAAAAGCGTGGCATTGCAATGCCTGAGTTGGTGCAGAGTGAGATTTTCAAACTCTGTCCCCTTAGTGAAGCGTTTCAGAGAGTGGTACACGGAGTTCCTGTCACGGTAATTGCCAAGTGCTGATGTGAACACCATTTCGGGGTGAGCAAACTTCTTTCCGAGGGCTGCCGACATCTTGTCTATGTAGGCTTTCTGCTCCCTGAAAATAGAAGCAAGGACTTCGCTCATACCAATCGCTCTGCGGCTACTCTCCGTTTTCGGTGAACCGAGGGTGTGCTTGCCGCCTATATCGGTGAGATTGTGGTTGATTGTGATCGTCATTTCGTCAAAGTCAATATCTTCCCACATAAGCCCTAAGCATTCTCCCGAGCGCATTCCTGTGTAAAGCAGAACCTTGATGATCCTCTTGAAGTCTTCGTCCCAGGGCTTTGTATCAAGAAGCTCCATGAAACGCTTGATCTCGCTCTCGTCAAGGGACATTTTCTTCTTTTCCTGACGGTTCTTAGGAAGAATAACATTGTGACAAGGCGATTCACGGATATATCCCTGCTCAACTCCTCTGCGGAAGATACTCTGTATCACCACATATATTTTGCGAACCGACTGAGGTTTCAGTTTGAACGTTTTCATCACGCTTGTCAGCTTCGGAGTGGTGATCTCTTTTAGCTTCATATTACCGATAAGAGGTTTGATATGCTTCTCATACTGACCTTTATAGGTGTATGCCGTGCTTGGTTTCAGCTCGACAGGTGCGAAATTCTCAAAGTACCAGTCAGCAAGCTCAGAGAAACGCATATTCTCATTGAGTTCCGTATAATCCTTGCAGCGGTTCTCAAAGTCGTAGGCGAACTGCTGAGCAAGTTTCTCCGCTTTCTTAGGTGTTACGCCCTGCGGAGGCTTGAAGGTTGTAGACTTGATGATCTGCTTGTGTTCTGTATCATAACCGAGGGATACCTTTATTCTGAAAGTATCGCCCCGCTTTGTAATGGTAGCCATAAATGATTCCTTTCTATCACATAGATTTTATGGCATACTCCTGTTACTCTAATCATAGCGCGCATTTGCCTGTATGTCAAGTAACTTATCGTATCTTTTTGTCTTTTCGGGAGTATGCCCAAATCTATGTCCTTTGTTCTATGGTGTTTGTGGATTTTCTGTCTGTTGACGTTAAAACAGCGTAAAATCGCCGTTTATAGCATACAGAGTTATCTGTTCGCTGTCTGTCCGTTGAAGTAGGCAAGCAAGTCAGCCTTGTTAATGAGCATCTTGCCGTTCACTCCGTCTCCTGTCCTCAGATATGGCAGCTTGCCCTGCTTGATGAGCTTGCGGACGGTATGCTCGGACAGCCCCTTGACCGCTTCGGTACACTCCTTGACGGTCAGCATCTCCACAGCTTCGGACTTGATCTCAGACACCTGTTCG
>CALXIO010000032.1 GCA_944388385.1 uncultured Ruminiclostridium sp. | reverse complement strand
TATATACCCGAAACTCTCATGAACGCCGTTATTGAGCTTGAAGAAGCCTACAACAAATACAAGGACGATCCCGAATTTAACGAGGAGCTTACCCGTATGTTCAATGAATATACCGGCAGACCCTCCTTGCTTTATTATGCAGAGCATATGACAAAGGACTTAGGGGGCGCAAAAATTTACCTCAAGCGTGAGGACTTAAACCACACCGGCTCCCACAAGATAAATAATGTAATAGGTCAGATGCTTCTTGCAAAGCGTATGGGAAAAACAAGAGTAATCGCCGAAACAGGCGCAGGTCAGCATGGTGTTGCAACAGCCACCGTAGCTGCACTTATGGGCATGGAATGTGAAATCTTCATGGGTATAGAGGATACCAAAAGACAGGCTCTTAATGTATATCGTATGAGATTACTGGGTGCTAAGGTAAACGCAATTTCCAGCGGTACAGGTACTTTAAAGGATGCAGTTTCCGCCACCATGAGAGAATGGTCCAGCAGAATTGAGGACACCCACTATGTATTAGGCTCAGTTATGGGTCCTCATCCTTTCCCCACAATGATAAGAGATTTTCAGGCGGTTATATCAAAGGAAATCAAACAGCAGATACTTGAAAAAGAGGGTAGACTGCCCGATGCCGTTCTTGCCTGTGTAGGCGGCGGCTCAAATGCCATCGGCGCATTCTATAACTTCATTGAGGATAAATCAGTAAGACTTATAGGCTGTGAGGCGGCAGGCAGAGGCATAAACACCGCCGATACTGCGGCTACAATTTCAGTAGGTAAACTGGGTATATTCCATGGTATGAAGTCCTATTTCTGTCAGGATGACTATGGCCAGATAGCCCCTGTTTATTCCATTTCCGCAGGACTTGACTATCCCGGCATAGGCCCCGAACACGCAAACCTCTATGATACCGGCAGGGCAGAGTATGTGGCTATTACAGATGATGAAGCGGTAAATGCCTTTGAGTATCTTTCAAAGACAGAGGGAATTATCCCGGCAATAGAAAGCGCCCATGCAGTAGCCCATGCAATAAAGCTTGCTCCCACCATGGGTAAGGATCAGATAATAGTAATAAACATTTCCGGCAGAGGCGACAAGGACTGTGCCGCAATAGCAAGATACAGGGGGGAAGACATCAATGAGTAATATAGCAAAGGCATTCGAGAATAAAAAGGCATTTATTGCCTTTATAACAGTAGGCGACCCCTCAATAGAAATAAGCGAGCAGTTAGTTTATGCCATGGTTGAGGCAGGGGCAGACCTTATTGAGCTTGGCATACCCTTTTCAGACCCCACAGCAGAGGGTCCCGTAATTGAGGAGGCGGATATAAGAGCCTTATCAAACGGCACAACCACCGATAAGGTATTTGACATGGTAAGAAGGGTAAGACAGAAGGTTGATATTCTTCTTTGCTTTATGACCTATGCAAATGTGGCATATTCCTACGGTACTGAAAAATTCATAAGCACCTGTGCCGAAATAGGAATAGACGGACTTATTTTCCCGGATATTCCCTATGAAGAAAAGGAGGAATTTTCCGCCATTTGCAAGGAAAAGGGAATTGACATTATTTCCCTTATCGCACCCACCTCCCACGACAGAATAAGAATGATAGCAAAGGAAGCCGAAGGCTTTGTATACTGCGTATCCTCCCTCGGTGTAACCGGTGTCCGTTCTGAAATAACCACCGATGTGGGCGCCATGATAAGCCTTGTAAAGGAGGTAAAGGATATACCCTGTGCCATAGGCTTTGGTATTTCCACTCCTGCCCAGGCAGAAAAAATGGCTAAGTATTCCGACGGTGTAATAGTAGGCTCAGCAATAGTAAAATTAGCGGCAGAGCATAAGGAAAACTGCGTACCCTACATAAAGGAATATGTAAAAAGCATGAAGGATGCTATTTCAAAGTAAAAAAATAATCCTGCATAATGCAGGCAATAAAAAAGCCGGTTTTAAACCGGCTTTTTTGTTACTCAATTAAGCGTACTGTGCGGCAAGCTCGGAAATTGTGCCATCAGCAAGCATCTTTTCGATTGACTTGTTGATCATTTCAAGAAGCTCTGTGTTGCCCTTCTTTACTGCGATACCGTACTTTTCTTCTGTGAAGTTTTCTGTATCCTCAATGATAACAAGATCCGGGTTGTCCTTTACATACTTCTGAGCTGTAGCAGAGTCGATAACGAATGCGTCGCACTTCTTGTTTGTAAGCTCAAGTAAAGCCTCAGTACCCTTCTTAAAAGAAATATAATCCTCAATGCCTAAATTCTGAACGGATGTTTCACCTGTGTAGCCCTGTACAACAGAAACCTTCTTGCCGATAAGATCCTTAGCATTCTTGATTTCGGAATCCTTGAAGGTAATGATAACCTGTGTAGCTGTGTAGTAGGGAGTTGAGAAGTCAACCTCCTCTGCCTTTTTGGGGGTGATTGTCATACCTGCGATACAAGCATCCACCTGACCGTTTTCAAGTGCAATAAGAAGTGAGTCAAACTCCATATTTTCAATCTTTGCTGTCTTGCCGTTGTCCTCTGCGATCTTCTTTGCAATAGCCATATCGATACCGTCGTAGTTGTCGATAACACCATTAGCTGTTACAAATTCAAAGGGAGGGAATTCGGCGTTTGTGCCGAATGTGATAGTGCTGTCATCACCCTGCTGTGAGCAAGCTGAGAATGTAGCTGCTGCAAAAACAGCACACATAACAGCCGCAATGCTTCTGAATAACTTTTTCATAAAATTAACTCCTTTTTGTTTTTTATATCTGAAACGGATTTTCCGTTACAGTACCTTACTTAAGAACTGCTGTGTTCTTTCATTTTTGGGATTATCAAAAAGCTCGGCAGGCTTGCCCTGTTCTAAGATAATACCCTGATCCACAAATAATACCCTTGAAGCAACCTCTCTTGCAAAGCCCATTTCATGAGTAACAATCACCATTGTCATACCACTCTGGGCAAGGGTTTTCATAACTCCCAGTACCTCGCCGACCATTTCCGGGTCAAGAGCTGAAGTAGGCTCATCAAAAAGCATGATCTCAGGATTCATGGCAAGACTTCTTGCTATGGCGATTCTTTGCTTCTGACCGCCTGAAAGCTGTACAGGATAAGAAGAAGCCTTACCTGCAAGTCCTACCATGTTAAGAAGCTCCATGGCCTTCTTTTCGGCTTCCTCCTTAGTCATCAGCTTCAGCTTAACGGGGGCTAAGGTTATATTGTTAAGCACAGTCAGATGAGGGAACAGGTTAAAGTGCTGGAACACCATACCCATTTTCTGACGGATTTTATTTACATCTGCCTTTTTATCGTTGATAAGCTCACCGTCAACATATATTTCGCCGCTGTCGGGAGTTTCAAGCAGGTTAAGGCAACGAAGAAATGTACTCTTACCCGAACCGGAGGGGCCTATTATAGCCACAACCTCACCCTTGTGTATCTTTTCGGTGATACCTCTTAATATATGGTTTTCACCAAAGCTCTTGTGCAGATCCTTTACATTTATCATAGCTTCACTCATGTTATTACCCCCTTACTTTATATCCGACTTACGCAGACGCTTTTCAAACATACCGAATATTATTGTAAGCGCCTTGATTATAACAAAGTAAATAATTGCTGTTGCAATAAGGGGCATAAAGGGCTCGTATGTATTTGTCTTTATAAGGTCGCCTGCCTTCTGAATATCAATAAGACCTACATAACCTACAATGGCGGTTTCCTTTATAAGGGTAATAAACTCATTACAGAATGCGGGAAGTATATTCTTTATAGCCTGTGGGATAACTATGTAAATCATAGTCTGTGTACGGTTAAGACCTAATGAACGGCCTGCCTCAGTTTGTCCCTTGTCAATGGACATGATACCTGCACGGATAACCTCAGACACATAAGCACCGGAGTTTATACCGAAGGCTATGGCGCATATTATCCATTTGTCCCAGTTTATTGCAGCAAAGATAACAAAGTAGATAATCATAAGCTGTGTTACCGAGGGAGTACCTCTTATAACATCGGTGTAAACCTTACCGATAAGTCTTAAAGGCCTTTTGCTTGAAAGATTACATATAGCAATAAGAAAGCCTATTGCAACACCGATAAATACCGCCAGCAGAGAAACCTTGATTGTAACACCAAGACCGTCCACAAACAGCATATATCTGTCTTCTTCAATAAAGCATTTGTTAAAAAGCCTTACTACCTCACTCCACCATTCATTAAACCAGTCCATTTTCAAGTCCCTTCTTTTTGACAAAATTATAACCGTGGCAAGGCGACAATCATTGTCACAGCCAAAGCTCACGGTTTTTCGTTACTGATATTCCGTATCCCACATATTTTAGCACATTGTAATATTATTGTCAAGAATGAATCCCCTATATATCCCCAAAATTCCTGCTTTTTTAATTATTTGTCATATTGCAATAAAGATAACATTATCTTATATATCAATTTTTACAAAGCAAAATCCGGAGAAAACCTGAAATAAATAGTCAAAACATACAAAACCGCTATATGTAATTACAGCAGATTTACCGACAAAATCCCTCCATTATTGACAAAATATAGCTCACTTATTATAATCAAAGTAAGAATTTCCGGAGGTGTGAGTATGACTAAAAAGCAAAGGACTCAACTGGTTATCGAGATTTTGAAAAAGCAATACCCCGAGGTTAAATGCGCCCTTACATACAGCAAGCCTCATGAGCTTCTGATAGCAACCCGGCTTTCAGCACAATGTACCGATGTAAGGGTGAATATGGTAACCCCTGCATTGTTTCAGCGTTTTCCCACTATTGAGGATTTTGCCTCGGCGGATGTATCCGAGGTAGAGGAGTATATACAAAGCTGCGGTCTTTATAAGACAAAGGCAAAGGACATAGTAGGAATGTGCATAATGCTCAGGGATAACTATAATTCCATAGTTCCCGACAGCATAGAGGAGCTTGTAAAATTACCCGGTGTAGGCAGAAAGACAGCAAACCTTATAGTGGGGGATTTATACGGCAAGCCTGCACTTGTATGTGATACCCATGTAATAAGACTTACCGGCAGAATAGGACTTACCGACGGCAGTAAGGACGCTGTAAAGGTGGAAAATCAGCTTTCCAAGATAGTGCCCAAGGAGGAGGGGCTTAATTTATGCCACCGCCTTGTATGGCATGGCAGACTTGTATGTAATGCAAGAAAGCCGGAGTGTGAAAAATGCACCCTTGCGGAATGCTGTAAATATTTCATGGGAAAATAAAAGGGAAATAACAGATATGTCCAAAAAATCAGTATTTATCTTTATAACTTTTGCAGTTCTGATTTTATTTGTATGCCTGTTTTTTATGCTGGATTTTTCCTTTGCGGTGGAAAGTCAGGGTGCTGTTCTTGTAACAGGCGTAAATGAAAGCAAAATAGAGATAGACGACAACAGCGACTATGCGTTGGAGAAGCTCAATTCAATTACCGTAAGCCAGCTTGCAGGAATAAATAAAATAGGCAGGGAAACCGCCAATAACATAGTTATATACCGTGAGGATAACCAGCGGTTTCATTCATTTGCCGAGCTTTATAATGTGCTTGATATGACGGATGAAAAGTACGAGGCTTTAGCAAAGCATTTTGACATTTTAACTGAATATAACGGCAAAATAAATCTTAACACCGCTTCCCATTCCACCCTTTGCGATATTGAGGGGGTAAGCGGAGAGCTTGCTCGGTATATAGTTGAATACCGCATTATGTACGGCGAATTCGAAAGAGTAGATGAGCTTATTAAGTCAGGTACTGTATCACAGGATGACTATGACCGGATAAAGGATAAATTTTTTGTATAAAAAATGCAGTTATTTTTGGTATATTCTATTGATTTTGTATAATTATTCTGTTATAATTAAAATGTTAATATTTTTTTAGGAGGCTATTTATGGATTATAATATTAAAGATGTATCCGAAAGACTGAAGGCTACAAGATTATATCTTGACATTACCGAGGAGGAAATGGCTAAGAAAACCAGCGTTTCTGTTGAAGAGTACATATCTCTTGAAAACGGTGAAAAGGACTTTTCACTTTCATTCCTTAATGAAGCCGCAGAGGCTCTTGGTGTTGAACTTATTGAGCTTCTTACAGGTGTTGCACCTAAGCTTAATATGTATTCCCTTGTAAGACACGGTAAGGGTCTTCCCATTGAAAGAAGAGAGCGCTTTGCTTATCAGCACCTTGCTTATCTTTTCAAGAATAAGAAGATAGAGCCCCTTATAGTAATTGCCCCCTATGATGAGGCTGAACAGGACAAGCCTATTTACTTATCTGTGCATGAGGGTCAGGAAATGGACTTTATCATTTCAGGTCAGATGAAATTCCAGATAGGCGACCACATAGAGATATTAAACGAAGGCGATTGCCTTTATTATGACAGCAGTAACCCCCACGGCATGATAGCAACCGGCGGTAAGGACTGCAAATTCTTAGCAATACTGATATAATCGGAAGGATAAAAGAAGGTATATGGAACAAGTTAGAGATTATTATAAAAAATTCGTAACAGAGGGCTTTGACGAAAACGGAATTCTTAACAAGTTTGAGATAACCTGCCCTGACAATTTCAATTTCGGATATGACATCATTGATAAATTCGGCGAATTAGAGCCCGACAGAAGAGCTCTTATTCACATTGATTTACAGGAAAACCGTCACGATTTCTCCTATTCACAGTTATCAAAGCTGTCCACTCAGGCCGCAAATTTATTTGCGTCAAAGGGTATAGGCAAGGGCGACAAGGTTATGCTTGTACTTAAGAGAAACTATCAGTTCTGGATAGCTATAATTGCTCTTATAAAGCTCGGTGCAGTTGCAATTCCCGCAACACACCTGCTTACCACCCATGACTTTACCTACCGCTTTGAAAGAGCCCAGGTAAAGGCCATAGTATGTACCGGCTACAACCCCGGTATTGAAGAGGCGGTTGATGAAGCCCAGGATGAAATGAAGATAGACCTTATTAAGTTTATTGCAAACGGTCATAAGGAGGGCTGGATTCCCTTTGATGATGAAATAAAGAATATGCCCGAAACAATGGAAAGAGTAGATACCAACTGCTATGAGCATATGCTTTTATACTTCACATCCGGTACAACAGGCTACCCCAAAATGGTAGTTCACGATCACCGCTATGCACTTTGCCATATCCAGACAGCGGCACATTGGCAGAATGTTGACCCCGACGGAATTCACCTTACAATTTCCGATACCGGCTGGGGTAAGGCGGCATGGGGCAAGCTCTACGGACAAATGGCACTCGGCTCCTGCGTATTCGTATATGACTTTGACAGATTCGTACCCCACGATATGCTGAGAATAATGCAGGATTACAAGATTACCTCCTTCTGCGCACCCCCCACAATGTTCAGATTTTTCATCAAGGAAGGCCTTGAAAACTATGACCTTTCCTCCCTTAAATATTCCACTATTGCAGGCGAGGCATTAAACCCAGAGGTTTATAACAAGTGGCTTGAATTTACCGGTCTTAAGCTGATGGAAGCATTCGGTCAGACTGAATCCACAGCCCTTCTTGCAAATCTTAAGGGCATGACACCAAAGCCCGGTTCCATGGGTAAGCCCACACCCCTTTATGATGTTGATATAGTTGACGATGAGGGCAATCCCATGCCTGTAGGTGAAATAGGCGAGATAGTAGTCCGTGCGGAAATGGGCAAGGACGGACTTTTTGACGGTTACTTCCGTGATGATGAATTAACAGCTGATTCATGGCATGACGGACTTTACCACACAGGTGATACCGCATGGAAGGATGAGGACGGATATTTCTGGTATGTAGGCAGAAACGATGACGTTATCAAGTCCAGCGGTTACCGTATAGGACCCTTTGAGATCGAAAGCGTACTTATCCAGCACCCCTCAGTTCTTGAATGTGCGGTAACAGGCGCACCCGATCCCATAAGAGGTGTGGTAGTTAAGGCTACTATCGTACTTGCCAAGGGCTATACACCCTCTGAGGAGCTTAAGAAGGAGCTTCAGGACTACACCAAGAAGAACACAGCTCCCTATAAGTATCCCAGAATCGTTGAATTTGTGGATGAGCTTCCCAAGACCATAAGCGGTAAGATAAGGCGTGTACAGATCCGTGACGAGGATAACAAAAAGAACTAATGACCAACCGCCGCTTTATGCGGCGGTTTTTTGAGGTAAATATGGAATATTATTTATATCTTCTTCAGATTTTCGGCGGCGGAAATCCCCTTATACATAAGATAATCGAGCTTTACGGCTCACCGCAAAAGGCGGTAAAGGCTATTATTTCCGGGGATTTATCTGCGGTAGGCGCAAAGTATATGGGTGCTGTAAATACAGCCTCCCTTAAAACCTCCGAAATGATAATAAGCTACTGTAAGAATAACAGCATAGATATTATCACCATTGATGATGAAAGCTACCCTGTAAGGCTTAAAAATATCTTCAATCCCCCTGTACTGCTTTTTGTACACGGAAATTTAAAAAGCCTCAGCGCCCCCTTGTCAATATCCATAGTAGGCCCCAGAAAGCCCACAGAATACGGCAGGGAATTGGCGCATAATATTTCAAACGGCCTTTCAAGGTGCGGTATAGCCACGGTAAGCGGTCTTGCCTACGGTATTGATAATATAGTCCACAATGCGGCAATAAGCTATAAAATGCCTACTATCGGTGTGCTTGCCTGCGGTATCACAATAGAATATCCCGAGCATAGCTTTCCTCTGAGACGGGAGATAATCAAAAACGGCGGCGCAATAATATCAGAGCTTTTGCCGGATGTAAAGTGCAGTCCGGAATATTTCAGAACAAGAAACCGCATTATATCAGGCCTTTCAAACGGTACCTGTATAATAAACGGCAATAACAAAAGCGGTTCTATACTAACCGCCCGCCATGCCTTTGAGCAGGACAGGGAATTATTCTTTACAATTCCCGAAAGCACCCTTGACCCGGAATGCTCAGCTATCATAAGGTATTTAAGGGACGGGGCTCACCCGGTATATGATTTTTACGATATTGTAAATGAATTTTATGGTGAATATGAAAATGTTATAGATGCCACCTTCCTTGATAAAAATAAAATGCTTTATTTACCAAAGGCAAAGGCAAAGGAAGAAACCCTCGTTAAGACAGTCCCCGAAGTAAAGCCGGCAAAGGCTGAAGAAAAGCCAAAGCCCTCACCTAAAAAGGAGGAAAAGCCGTTAAAACCAAAGGCACCGGAAAATCCCATTGTTTTTAAGGTGAAGCTGGAGCATACACAGCAGGATATAAATTACAGGGATGTAACCCCGGAGAGATTTCTTAAAAAGTCAAAGCCAAAGCCTGCCCCAAAGGAAAATCCTAAGCCGGTGACAGAAGAAATAAAGGAAACAAAGCCGGAAGAAATAAAGGAAGTATCCGATGAAAACCCCGTTTATGAAAGGATATTGCAGGAGCTTTCAAAGGGAGCTTGCACACCCGACCATATAATGGAGGTGCTTAATATTTCCTATGGGGAAATTTTCGATATTTTAACCGACCTTGAAATATCCGAAAAAATAGAAAGCATCCCCGGAGGAAGATATAAGCTGAAGTAACATTTTATCACATAAAAAATACCCCGGAAAAATCCGGGGTTATTTTATGCCTTGATTTTTTCTTTTGAACGCTTAGCCTTCTGTGAAAAATACTTTTCCGAAATGCAGTTATAAAAGGCAGTCATATCCTTGGAGTCAAAATCAGGATTTTTAAACAGGCTGTCAAGCTCACTTATAAGGCTGTCTGTCTGTTCAAGTATTTCAGAAGAAGAATTGCCGTAAAAATACAGCTTTTCTTCACTTGTAAGGGAAATTACTCTGGTATCGTCCGTCAGCAATTCCTCCTCTACCTCAAGGAGAGCCGCCATATCCTTAATGATACGACCTCTGGGGTGACGACTGCCGCTTATGTAATTTGCGAGGGCTCGGTAGGTTATGCCCAATGCTGCTGCGAATTCTGTTTTTTTGTATCCGTTACGCTTGATAAGGATATCTAATTTTTCCCTGATCTCCATATTTACACTCCCTTTGGTAATGACTGAATATTTACTATACATCTATTATATAATGACTTTGCCCGATTGTCAAATATAAAAATCAGTCGTTTTTTGAGAAAATTCACATAATATTCACGATATACAGTATAATATGCATTTTAATGTATAAAATTACTTGACAAAAGTTAAAAAATGCGTATAATATACAGTGTTAGTTAATTTATCGGCTAAGCCGGAAAGGATAGAAAAAATTATGGCAAACGAAATCAAAAAGATTATACTTGCATACTCAGGCGGTCTTGATACATCTATCATCATCCCCTGGTTACACGAAACATACCCCGGTTGTGAGGTTATCTGTGTTGCAGGTAATGTAGGACAGGATTCAGAGATTGTAGGTCTTGAAGAAAGAGCATTAAAGACAGGTGCTTCAAAGCTCTATATTGAGGATATTCAGGACGAATTTGTAAATGACTTTATTTTCCCCACATTAAAAGCAGGCGCTAAGTACGAGGGTTATCTTTTAGGTACATCCTTTGCACGTCCTCCTATTGCAAAGAGACTTGTTGAAATTGCAAAGAAGGAAAATGCAGATGCTATCTGCCACGGTTGTACAGGTAAGGGTAATGACCAGGTTCGTTTTGAGCTTACTATCAAGGCTTTAGCTCCCTCCCTTAAGATTATTGCTCCCTGGAGAATATGGGACATTAAGTCAAGAGAGCAGGAGATTGAATATGCAGAGGCTCACAATGTACCCATAAAGATTACCCGTGAAACAAACTACTCAAAGGATATGAACCTCTGGCACTTATCCCATGAGGGTCTTGACCTTGAAGATCCTGCTAATGAGCCCTTATACAATAAGGAAGGCTTCTTAGAGTTAGGTGTATCTCCCGAACAGGCTCCCGACAAGGCTACATATATTACCATTCACTTTGAAAAGGGTATTCCCACAGCACTTGACGGTGAAGAAATGGACGGCGTTACACTTATCAAGAAGTTAAACAAGATAGGCGGCGCTAACGGTATCGGCTTATTTGACGTAGTTGAAAACCGTCTTGTTGGTATGAAGTCAAGAGGTGTATATGAAACTCCCGGCGGTACAATTCTTTACCACGCTCACGAGGTTCTTGAAACCATCTGCCTTGACAAGGAAACTCAGCACTACAAGTACGGCCTTGCTCAGAAGTATGCTGACCTTGTATACAACGGCCAGTGGTACACACCCTTAAGAGAGGCTATGGATGCTTTTGTTGACAAGACACAGGAAACTGTTACAGGCGATGTTAAGTTAAAGCTCTACAAGGGCAATATCATCAATGCCGGTGTTACATCTCCCTACACCCTTTACAGCGAGGACTTTGCTTCCTTCGGTGAGGATGATGTTTATGACCAGAAGGATTCCGCAGGCTTTATTAACCTCTTCGGTCTTCCCATTAAGGTTAAGGCTATGCTTGACGAAGAACGAAATAACAAGTAATTTATTCAAAATATACCGGTTGCAGGGGGAAAGCTATTGCTTTCCCTTTCAGCCGTTTTTATATTCATATCGGAAGGTGTTGCCCCTTGCGATATGAACATAAAAGGAAAGGAACTAAGCTATGGCAAAGACAATGTGGGCAGGAAGATTTTCAAAGGAAGTTGACTCAAAGGTAAACGACTTCAATTCTTCCATTTCATTTGATTGCAGAATGTACAGGCATGATATAATGGGCAGTATTGCCCATGCTACAATGCTGGCAAAGCAGGGCATTATAGAAAGCTCCGAAAGTGAAGCTATTATAGAAGGCTTAAAGTCTATTTTAGCCGATATAGAAAGCGGTAAATTAGCATTCGATCCCAATGCCGAGGATATACATATGTTTATCGAGGCAGAGCTTACCGAAAGGGTAGGGGATGCAGGCAAAAGACTTCACACCGCCAGAAGCAGAAATGACCAGGTGGCAGTTGATATAAAGCTTTATTTAAAGGATGAAACAAAGGAAATTGCCGCCCTTACAAGAAGTCTTATAAACACCATTATTGACCTTGCCAAAAATCATCTTGAAACAGTTATGCCGGGATATACCCATTTACAAAGAGCCCAGCCCATAACCTTTGCTCATCATCTTATGGCTTATGCCCAGATGCTTACAAGAGATTTAACCAGACTTTCTGACTGCTATGACAGAATGGATGTTATGCCCTTAGGCTCCTGCGCCCTTGCAGGAACTACCTATGACCTTGACAGAAATCTTACGGCAGATTTGCTTGGATTTAAGGCTGTTACAATGAACAGCCTTGACGGTGTATCAGATAGAGATTACTGTATTGAGTTATGCTCGGCAATTTCTATTCTTATGATGCACTTATCAAGATTTTCCGAGGAAATAATTATGTGGTGCTCCTGGGAATTTAAGTTTATTGAGCTGGATGATGCTTATTCCACAGGCAGCTCAATAATGCCTCAGAAGAAAAATCCGGATATAACCGAGCTTATAAGAGGCAAGACAGGTAGAGTATACGGGGATCTTCAGACCCTGCTTACAATGATGAAGGGACTTCCTTTAGCATATAACAAGGATATGCAGGAGGATAAGGAGGCTATTTTTGATGCGGTTGATACAGTAAAGCTTTGTATCTCCACCTTTATCCCCATGCTTGAAACCATGACAGTAAATAAGGACAACATGAGAAAGGCGGCGGCAAAGGGCTTTATCAATGCTACTGACTGCGCTGACTATCTTGTAAAGAAGGGGCTTCCCTTCAGAACTGCCTATAAGATAACCGGCACACTTGTAGCTCTTTGCATAGAAAAGGACACCACCT
>CALXIO010000031.1 GCA_944388385.1 uncultured Ruminiclostridium sp. | reverse complement strand
TAATCTCAATTCATCAAGGATCTCCAGATGTGAAAGTTTATCCGGACGAATGTAGGTATGATAAATCACGTCATATAGTTTCTGACCGTCACCCGGCTTATGTGAGAGCACAGTCAATGCCTCATTTACACGGTCAAAAAGCAATCTGGACTTAACGATTCCTTCCATTCGGTTTTCAAGCTTGCGGTTTCCCAGTGCGATTTCCAAATCCATCTGATCAATCAGTTTGTCAACACCTTCAAATGGCTCATCCAGCTCTGCAGCAACGTCCACCGGCAAACACTCCAGCAACCAGGCAATATTTCGATAATGCTGAAGAAGCAGCTGTGTGTTGTGATAGCTTTTCCGGTTCTTCTCTTGCTTCGCCTTTCGAACCTTTTCGTTGTCGATTTGGTGATCACCGAGGATCCCACGCTTTGTCAGAAGTGAAATAAAAGCGTCTGACTGCGCTAATATGCGTTCTTCTTGCTGTTCATACAGCGATTTTCCGTCTGTTTGGCGGGTCATATGTAAACATCTCCTTTGCTATTTTTGTTATATTCACAGGCGCACACGGGCCTCGGATTTTACTCGTATCTATAACAGGAGGGTAATATAAACTCTTACCCTTGCAGTCATATATACACTTCTTACAATTCGAGTGAGAAAAATACGCGCGTAAAATATATGGGTCAAAAAGTGCAACGCGATTTTGAGCCATAGTGTTTTCATCTTCCTCAGCGCATTCCGTTAGGAGCTGACGGCTGTATAAAGCAACCAGTCTGCTGAGGTTCTCTTGATCTGAACCCACTTTCTGCTTATTCTTCGCTAAAATGCGTATTTCGGCAATTATACGCTCGATTTTCTCAGACTCCGGGATTGAAACCTCTGCATCCGTTGGATACAGTTTATTGAAAATGAGGCAACCGAAGGCACCGGGGAGGCGATGCAGCGTAAAAACATCCCCATGCTTTTGAAAGAAACGCCACACCTTCGTTTTTTCCCAGTTCCACCTTTGTCCCAGGGTTTCCAATGTCAGTACGGCACCGAACTTGCCAAATTGAGCAATCGGTGCCAAAAAAGAAAACGCATTGTCAGGATCTTCTGATACCGTGTGGCACCAGAGGTCAAGCCATGCGTCTGCTTCATCAAAAATATACTGTTGTTCTACAAGTCTGTCTGTAATGTTTCGGGGTAGGCAGAGGAATCCATAACCTTCGGTGGCATAGACAGTACCATCCATACACTCCTCGCCGGAACATTTAATAACCCAATCGGTTATCTGATAAGTTAGCTTTTTTGTCTTTGCGTTTAGTGAATAACTGATATAACCAAGCTCAGAGAGCTTAGAAAGGGCCTCAAGGCTCTTTACGCGGCTTCTGGAGCCGAGAATGCTCTTGAGTCCTACAACGCCTCCTGACCACATTCCCGGGCTCACAGCGTTGATATGTCCGCAATAAGAAGCTTGTCCCTTACGGAATGCTGCACGGGATGCAAGCTTGGCCCAGGCGTTCATAATACCTTTACCTTCAGGAAGATGGTTTCGTGGCAGCTTTACCCACTGATACTTCATCAAACATTTCATAAGGGACACCTCCTTTGACTTTTTAATTAAGTTTTGTATAAAAGAAGGGCGACCTCAATGAAGAAGTCGCCCAGCAAGTCTTTCTTTTAAATTCTGACAATCAATCCAGCCAGCTGGTCTGTTTGAATTCCAACAAGAAACCAACCGTCTCTCATTTCTATGCGGGTAGGGACCCACTCACCGTCGATTAGGACATCCAAACATTCGCCACAGTGTAAACCACCATAGTAATCGAGTAACCCAAATCGAATATCCATTCGGCCACTATCTTCATCGGTGACCATAGTACCTTGTCTTTTCATAAGCTCCTTTCCGGAATCGTCAGAGGAGTTTTTCTCCAACTCCTTCTTGTATACCTTTCTTAAATATTCATCAAAAATAGTTCTTCGAATCAAGGCCTTCTTTCCAATTTTATAGACCGAACCGGCTTCACGTGCCATACGTGTAAACACCTTCAGGCCGAGTCCATAATAATCGGCGCCTTGATATAGTGTTATAAAATCATGCTTCTGCATCTCGATATCTTCGTCGTCAAGCATATCTGAGAACATCCAAAGGTTTCCACTCATACTGGTTCCTCCTCGGATTTCAAGGTGCTTGGCTCATGAAACCTTTCCAAGTATTCCTCGAAGATATCACGATTGATCAAAACAGTACCATCCATACGGTAAATGGCTCCGGCTGCACTGGCAAGTTCTAATATTTTTTTGTGTTGCAAACTATAGATGATTTCGGCATCTTTATATCGCAGGAACTGTCTGCGAATCCTTTTAGCACTCTCCCTTACATCGTTACGTTTTTTCAGGTCATAATATGCTCTTGTCTCTTCACTAATCATTGTCTTTGTTCCTTTCGGTTTTAATTTTGTCATGACACAAGCAGACCTAACAAAAAAAGAGAACACCTTCTGAAATTACTTTCAAAAAGTGTTCTCTATACAGCAAGTACTGTATTGTGTTTTATCCTTACAACAATTCATTCTGCTTCACAATTCTTCAAAATTATATGAAAAATTGTTGTCAATTTGTTGTCAACTCGGATTTGAGATGCCGAAAACCCTTGATTTTACTGGATTTTTTAGTCCAGAGGCTTCATTGTCGGGAATAACAATACATCACGAATGGAAGCGCTGTCAGTAAGAAGCATAACAAATCTGTCAAGACCCATACCAAGACCGCCTGTGGGAGGAAGTCCGTATTCAAGGGCGGTAATAAAGTCCTCGTCTATCTCCGCATTTGCTCCCTGCTTTCTCTTTTCCTCAACCTGCTTTGTAAATCTTTCACGCTGGTCAATGGGGTCATTAAGCTCAGAAAAGGCATTACCGAATTCGCAGGCATTTATGAAATACTCAAATCTTTCCGTAAATGCAGGATCGGTGGGCTTTCTCTTTGCAAGGGGAGAATTTTCAACCGGGTAATCATAAATGATTGTGGGCTGAATTAAATTCTGCTCTACAAATTCCTCAAAGAGGGCAATAAGCACATCTCCCTTGGTAGCTGTATCGGAAACATCAACCTTCTTTTCCTTTGCTACCTTTCTTGCGGCCTCATCATCTGCCCACTGGTGATAATCAGCATCGGCATACTTCTTTACCGCATCTATCATAGTAAGACGTTCCCAGGGCTTGCCTATGGCAATTTCCTTGCCCTGATAGCTTACTGTATCTGTGCCGCATACCTTTATAGCTACTGTGCGGTACATATTTTCGATAAGATCCATCATCTCGAAATAGTCCGCATAGGCCTGGTACATTTCAATGGAGGTAAATTCCGGATTGTGGGTGGAATCCATTCCCTCATTACGGAAAATTCTTCCCACCTCATACACCCTGTCAAAGCCGCCTACTATAAGGCGCTTTAAGTAAAGCTCTGTTTCGATACGAAGATACATATCAATATCAAGAGCGTTGTGGTGGGTAACAAAGGGTCTAGCCGCCGCACCTATTTCAAGGGTGTGAAGTACAGGGGTATCAACCTCAATATATCCTCTGCTGTCAAGGTAGTTACGGATCTCCTTTAAGATCTGTGAACGCTTAACAAAGGTGTCCTTTATCTCGGGGTTTGCAATAAGGTCAAGATAACGCTTTCTGTAGCGCTCCTCCTTGTCCTTTAAGCCGTGCCACTTTTCGGGAAGGGGTAAAAGAGACTTTGAAAGCAGCTTTACACTCTTTGCATGAACGGAAATTTCTCCCCTCTTGGTCTTGAATACAAAGCCCTCAATACCTACAATGTCGCCTAAGTCCCACTTCTTGAATTCCTTGAAGTTGTCCTCGCCTATTTCATCTATCTTTACATAAACCTGCATTCTGTCTGAGCCGTCACGAATATCGATAAAGTTAGCCTTGCCCATATCTCTCCAGCTTGTAATACGGCCGGCAATAACCACATCCTTGTTTTCAAGGGCATCAAAATTCTCCCTTATTTCAAGTGCCTTGTGGCTGACCTCAAACTTAGTTATCTCGTAGGGGTCCTTGCCTGCCTGCTTTAACTCTGCAAGCTTTTCAAGTCTTATTCTGTGCTGTTCGCTGAGCTGTTCCTTTTCCTGTTCTTCGGTAAGCTCTTCTGTGTTGTTCAGTTCCTTTGCCATTTAATCGTTTCCTTCCGCATTGTTCTTTGTAATGGTGATTTCCTTTATGGTATATCTCTTTACACCGGCAGGAGCCTCCACATCAACAACAGTTCCCACTGTCTTACCCATACAAGCCTTGCCGATGGGTGATTCGTCGGAAATTTTCATGCTCTTAAGGTCAATACCGCTGGAGCCCACGAGGGAAAATGTAATGGTCTTGCCGCTTTCATCCTCAATTACAACTGTGTTACCGATACTAACGTGCTCGGTGTTGATTTCGGATTCATCAACTACCTTAACATTCTTCAGCGTAACCTCTATTTCAGCTATACGAGCCTCCACAATACCCTGCTCGTTTTTAGCTTCATCATACTCTGCGTTTTCTGAAAGGTCACCGAAGGAACGGGCTTCCTTTATCTTCTCAGCAATCTCCTGTCTTCTGGTGGTTTTGAGATATTCAAGCTCCTGTACGAGCTTGTCATGATCTTCCTGTGTCAATAAAATCTGCTTGGTTGCCATAATATAATTACCTCCGTATTCGCCCTTGGGCGATATTATACATTATTCATTTGCGGCGGAATTATCACCGCTTGTTTCTTCTCCGGTTTCCTCCGAAGTTGACTGTGGGGTTGTGCTGTCCGCCTTTGTTGTGGTTGTCGCCGGAGTTGTTGCCGGGGCGGTGGTTTCCGGTAAGGTTTCGGGCTGGGGTTCGGTTTCTCCCGGTAAGGGTGGTATCTCTATTGTTGCCACTACCTCCAGAGCCTTCTGAAGCTGAGGGTCGGTGGTGGGGTCAGCAAAGAGTATTGCCTGTACCTGCTCGGTTGTTAAATCAACCACATAATTGGGCTTTACACCCACATCATCAAAGCTCTCTGACTTTGCAGGATAAATTCTTGCTGTGGATACCGCTACCGCACTTCCGTCCTTGAAGGTCTGTACTGTCTGTATCTCAGCCTTGCCTCCTGTTACGCTTCCCACTATCTGGGCGGAACATTGTTCCTTCAGCATTAAAGCAAACATTTCCCCTGCACAAAGTGTGCCGTTATTAACTATAACCGTCATGGGGCGTCTTAATGACATGGTGTCATCCGTTACTATAATGTCTGTCTTTTTATTATTCTTGTCAACGGAATATCCCCCTATACCTGCGGGGAGTATTCTGTCAAGGGTATTTGTAAGGGCATTTATATCTGCGGAGTTATTATCCCTCACATCAAATATATATCCCAGTACCGACTGTGCTTCAAATTTGTCTATCTGAAGACTTAACTGCTCTGCCGTGGCAGAATTGAAGGTGGAAATCTGAATGTAGGCATAGCCGTTTATCAGCTTTGCCTTCACAGATTCAATATTTATCTGCTGACGGATAAGGGTAACCTTCTTTTCTGTGCCGTCAGTGGTAAGATATGTTATATTTACTCTTGTACCGTCATCACCCTCCAGCATCTGCTGTGCCTTTTCGGGGGTTATATCAAGAATACTCTTTGAGTCTATGGCGGTTATCATTGTGCCCCTTTGTATGCCGTTTACTGCGGCAGATGAGCCGGAATATACCTGTGTTACCTCAAGGTAATCACCGCTTACAACAGTATTCATGCCTGTGCCGGTAACTATGCCCTTTTCAAGCTCCTGTCTGCGGTAGTTTTCCTCGGTGGTGTAATATCTGGCATATTCATCATCTACGCCGGATATATATCCGTTCATAATGCCGCTTATAATGTCCTGTTCCTCAAGGGTATAAAGGGATGAGCCTCTTACAAAGGAATCCACTTCCTTTATCTTTGAGTTTATGGCTTCTCGCTCCTGTACACCTGCCACCATTGAGTTGTACATATTAAGTGATACGGTCATGGTAAGCACAAAGGTTATGGCGCAGGCGACTGCTATAAGGCTTATGGTAACGCCCAGCGAAACCTTTTTGTTCATAAATAAAATTCCTTCCTGAAAATGGTTGCCTAAAATCAAACATAACGCCACATTGCTGTGGCGTATGTAATTTAAGCTATACTTACATAATTAAAGGGATCAACAGGTTCACCGTTGATTCTTACCTCAAAGTGAAGATGAGGACCGAATGAATAGCCGGTATTACCTACATAACCCAGTATATCTCCCTGGGCTACCTCCTGGCCTACATAAGCCTCTACTCCGCTCATGTGGGCATAGGTGGTGGTATATCCGCCGCCGTGATCCACTACTACATATTTTCCATAGCTGTAACCGGGGATATATGTATATTCGGCAACTATTACAACTCCCGCCTTACTGCAATATATGGGGTCGCCGTTAATTCCTGCGTCGCCTATATCTATACCCTTATGCCATCTTGACAGATAGCTGTCCCAGCCGAAATATGTGGTAATGTAGCCTCTGCCGGGAACAGGCCATATCCATTCACCCTCCTGGTGGGGTCTGTCGGGCTTACTTGCCGCCTGGATAATTTCCTTCAGCTTCTCCTCAAAGGCATCTATCTCAGCCTGGTTTGTTTCGTTAAGATATTCAAGGTTGTTCTTTTCAAGCTCATCAGCATCAATATCAGCCTGGTACTGATTGTACTGCTTCTGATATTCGTCAGCCGCAGATGTGGCATTGTAGTAAAGGCTGTCATATTCCTGCTTTTTCTCTTCAAGAATTACCTTTTCAGCTTCAAGTGCCTTCTTGTCCTCCTCTAAAAGCTGTTTGTCTGTTTCAAACTGCTTCTTGTCGGATTCAAGGGTGGCAATATCGGTTTTCAGCTGATTCATAAACTCAAGGTTCTTCTCGGAAATGTTTCCAAGTACCTCTCCGCCTATGGTCATTGTATAGAAGCCACCTGCACCGAACAAAACAGAGAATATATCTCCCGGGCTTGTGGTGTACATGGTTCTTACTATATCTGCAAATTTTTCAAGGTTAGCCTCGTTTTCAGCTTCCTTGTTTTCGATTTCAAGCTGGGTCTGTTCTATATCCAGCTGCTTATTATCAATATCTGTCTGAAGGCCGTCTATTTCTGTCTGCTTTGCGTTAACTTCCTCGTTTTTCATATAGGCAAGGTTGCTGTAATAGTCCATCAGCGCCTTCTGACCGGTAATCAGGTCATAAACCTGCTGCTTTTTTTCCTCGTTTTCGGCAATACTGCCCTCAAGGTTGTTTATCTTATTTTCTCTGTCCTCATTATCCTGCTTTAACTGCTCGATTTTATCTCTTATTTCATCCGCAGTAAGCTCCTCAGCCTGTACATTTAAGGGAGAATAGCTTGCAACTCCGGAAAATATTATGGCTGCAACAGTAACAAAGCAAGCCAGCTTCTGCATAAATTTCTTTATCATAGTTTGACCTCCTTATTAACCCTTGATATACTTTCCTACGCTGATAACCGTACCAAGGGCGGATAAAAGCGCACCTACAATACAGAATACCGCCAGCATAAACCACTGTATATCCGCAAAATTAAGGATGTTGTTTATACCGAGAGAGATCCATATTCCTGCATTGGCAAGAATAAGGTCGTACAGGTTTTCATATACCACCTTACATATAAGCCATGCCACACCGCCGGAAATGACACCTATTGTCATGCCCTCAACAAAGAAGGGTATCTTTATAAAGGTATTGGTAGCGCCCACAATGTGCATGATTGAAAGCTCTGTACGGCGTGAGTAGGCACTTACCCTTGTCATGTTTGAAATTATAATAAGGTTTACCGCACCAAGGGCAATAATAAGCACAATGGCAACTATTGCAAAGGTGTTGCGAAGCTCTCTTATAAAGCTTGCAAAATCCATGGGGGCATTTACCTTATATACACCGGCAAGCTGTTCAAACTGGCCTACCGCCTCATTTATCTTTTCAATATCATTGATAGTTACCATAAAGGTGGGGGGAACGGGATTATAGGGCAGGCTTTCAAAAAGCTCCTTCTGATCCTCATACTGCTCCACCATTTTTTTAAGGCCTTCTTCAGGGGATATATAGGAAATATTCTGCACAAGGCTGTTTTCCTCCAGCGCCTTTTTAACACTGTCCACCGAATCCTCATTTTCAAGGTATACGCTGATTTCATTCTGATCTGAAACCGTATCAAGTATTATTCTGCAATCCGCCATCGTAAGGGTGGTAAGACCTACAAGTAAAAGTCCCACAACAAGGGCGCAAAAGCAGGCAAAGGACATCAGCTTGTTATGCCATATTGACTTAAAGCCCTGTCTTATAAGATAACCAAAATTATTCATCGGAATTATCACCTCCGACTACGCCCTCTAAGTAACCGTCAAAGATTATTTCGCCGTCCTTCAGTCTTATTGTACGTCCGCCGAAATATTCCACCAAACTATGCTCATGGGTAACCATGATTACGGTGGTTTTAAGCTCCTTGTTTATCTGCATAAGAAGCTTTACTATATCATATGACAGCTTAGGGTCAATATTGGCGGTAGGCTCGTCTGCAATTATAAGGGCAGGCTCGCTGGCCATGGCTCTTGCTATTGCAACTCTCTGCTTTTCACCGCCGGATAGCTTATTTGGGTATGCCTTTTTACGATCGGTGAGCTTTACCATATCGATAACATCAAGGACTCTTTTTCTTATGTATCGTCTTGTTTTGTTGGTAACTCTTAAAACAAATGCCACGTTATCATAAACATTCATATCGTCTATAAGTCTGAAATCCTGGAATATCATACCTATAGAGCGTCTGAAATAGGGAATTTTTCTCTTTTTTATTTTACCTAAATTATAGCCGTTTACAAATACCCTTCCGCTTGTGGGTGTTAATTCCTTGGTAATTAGTTTAAGCAGTGTAGATTTACCTGCACCGCTTTCACCTACTATAAAAACAAACTCTCCGTCATCTATACGAAGGCTTGCGTTGTTAAGTGCATCCACTCCCCCGATATCTCTGTAATGCACTGTAACATTTTTCAGTTCAACCATTAAGTACCCTCCTATTTGGTAAATTTTCCTTATACCGCACAATAGCGCAGCATAATGCTGCACCTGTACTTAATTATGGTGAAACTCTCTTTTGCTGTATTAGTTTATTCCTCTTCCGAAAATTAAAACTTAACAGGGTCTGCTGAAAGATACTTCTTTACCATAAGAGCAATCTTGAAGATAATTGCATGATCAAATTCTCTTAAGTCAAGACCTGTGAGCTTCTTTATTTTGTCTAATCTGTAAACCAGTGTATTTCTGTGTACAAAGAGCTTTCTTGAAGTCTCGGATACATTAAGGTTATTCTCAAAGAATCTCTGAATTGTAAATAAGGTTTCGTGGTCAAGAGATTCAATGGAGCCCTTCTTGAATACCTCCTTTAAGAAGGTTTCGCAAAGTGTGGTGGGCAGGTGGTAAATAAGTCTTGCAATACCAAGGTTATCATAGCTTACTATGGTCTTGTCTGTATCAAATACCTTACCTACCTCAATAGCTATCTGAGCCTCCTTGAAGGAGCGTGCTAAATCCTTGATACCTGTAACGGGAGTACCGATACCCACATTAACACGGGTAAAGAACTCGCTTGACAGAGTATCCGAAATGGAGCGTGCCAGCTTTTCAAGATCCTTTGTTTCGATATTGTTCTTTATCTCTTTTACAAGAACTATTTCAGACTCGGTGATGTTGAAAACAAAATCCTTGTTCTTATCCGGGAAAAGATTCTGAATAACATCATAAGCGGATACATCGTTAGATGATACTATGCTTATAAGGAATACTACACGGCTGATCTCCGCATTGAAGTGAAGCTCTCTTGCCTTTATTGTAATATCACCGGGAAGCACATTGTCAAGAATGATGTTCTTTACAAAGTTGTTTCTGTCATACTTCTCGTCATAATACTGCTTTATGCTGGAAAGCGAAATAGCAAGCAGTGCCGCATACTTTGCCGCCTGGTCGTCTGTACCCTCGATAAATACTGCGTAATCCGGTTTAACATGAACGCCAAAGGGCTTGTAGGTGTAGCCGTCACGAATGAACACATCGTGGGAATCGCCAAGCTCAATAGTGAAGAAATCACTGCTTGTGCCTATTCTTGAAAGCTCACTGCACGCAACAATAGTTGAGTTTTCGTCGATAACGCCGATAACCCTGCCTATTGTATCTCTCATTTGATGAACTACTCCCTGAAATAATCTGTTTGACATTTTCTTACCCCTTCTGTCTTAATTAAATTATTGATTATCCGGATGTATGTATATGGGACCTAAATGCAGGGGCATTTTGTACAAAATATCCCTGTGTTTTGTCTGAAAATAATACACCAAATATATTTTACTAGAAAACTACAAAAAAATCAAGCCTTTTTTAGACAAAATGTAAAAATTACTTGAAATTTTTTTGTCATATTGCAAAATAAACTAAAAAGTGGTATACTAAATTGATATACAAAGCCAATATGCCGTTGGAATTTTGTATATTTTTACAAATTCAAAGGAAAGGACTGATACATTTATGATTTTTGAGAAATATCCGAAAAGGTTTGTGAATGGACGAATGTGCAGTCTGGTTTTTATTAAATAATAGTTGGGCGGTTTTTTAACAGGTGAAAGGGGCTTTGCCCTGCAAGGGCACTATCCCCACCCCCCTTCCCCCTCCCCTCGGGAGGGGGAGAGCTACGGGGCTACCGCCCTGCGACCGTTTAAGGGGGCAAGCCCCCTTAAAACCCCCATTAAGTTCTTTTTGTGGGGCGGTTATTCTTTTCGACTTCGGTCGGGTAACCCCCCTTCCCCCTCCCCTCGGGAGAGGGAGAGATACGGGGCTACCGCCCTGCGACCGTTTAAGGGGGTAAACCCCCTTAAAACCCCCGTTAAGTTCTATTTGTGGGGCGGTTATTCTTTTCGACTGCTGTCGGGTAGCCCCACCCCCCTTGCCCCCTCGGGCTTTATAAAACCACAATTAAATTATCACATAAATCAAGGAGAAAGAAAAATGAGTGAGAAAAATACATTCTATATTACCACACCTATATATTACCCCTCCGGTAATCCCCATATAGGTCATTGTTATACCACAGTAGCCTGCGATTCCATCGCAAGATATAAAAGAATGCAGGGCTATGATGTAATGTTCCTTACAGGTACAGATGAGCATGGCGCAAAAATTCAGCAGAGTGCCGAAAAGGTGGGTCTTACCCCCCAGGAATATGTTGACGGTATCGTTGAAAAGTTCAAGAAATTATGGAGCTTTATGAACATAAGCTATGACAGATATGTGCGTACCACCGACAGCTACCATATCGAAACCGTTCAGAACATAGTGCAGAAGCTGTACGATAAGGGCTACATCTATAAGGGCTCATACGAGGGTAAATATTGCGTGCCCTGTGAATCCTTCTGGACTGAAACTCAGCTTGTTGACGGAAAATGTCCCGACTGCGGCCGTGATGTTGTCGACTCAAAGGAGGAGGCTTACTTCTTAAAGCTGTCTGCCATGACTGACAGAATTACCGACCTTCTTAAAAACACCGACTATTTAAGACCGGAAACAAGAGTAAATGAAATGATAAACAACTTTGTAAAGGACGGACTGGAGGATCTTTGTATATCAAGAACCACAGTTAAGTGGGGTATTCCTGTTCCCTTTGATACAAAGCACACAGTATATGTATGGCTTGATGCCCTTATAAACTATATCAGTGCCTTAGGCTATGAAAACAATACCTACAACGACTTTGAAAAATACTGGCCTGCTACTGTTCATATGACAGCAAAGGAAATAGTGCGTTTCCATTCTATTGTATGGCCTGCCCTTCTTATGATGCTGGATGTTCCCGTGGCTGACCGTCTTTACGGCCACGGCTGGATTACCTTCAGCGGAAAGAAAATGTCTAAGTCCTTGGGTAATGTTATCGATCCCTTTATCTTAGGTGAAAGATACGGCGTTGATGCGGTAAGATACCACATTCTTCGTGAAATGCCCTACGGCGGCGACAGTAACTTCTCCAATGAGATTATGATCAACCGCATAAATGCCGACCTTGCAAATGACCTTGGTAACCTGGTTTCAAGAACTGTTGCTATGGTTGTAAAGTATTTTGACGGAACATTACCTGCTGAAAAGCAGGCTTGCCCTGAAATGGACGATGAGCTTCTTACAATGGCAGGAGAGTTAAGAGGAAAGGTTGATAAGCTTATTGACGAGCCTCAGTTATCCCTTGCACTTACCGAAATATTCAAGGTTATTTCAAGAGCAAATAAGTACATTGACGAAACAGCACCCTGGATTCTTGCTAAAAATGAAGCAGATAAGCCAAGGCTTGCGGCTGTGCTTTATAATCTTCTTGATGTTATTCGTATCACCTCTACCCTGCTTTATCCCTTTATGCCCACCACCATGCCTAAAATCTGGGAGCAGATAGGCGCTGATGCCGGTGAGGTAACCTACGATGCGGCAGGAAAGACAGGTGTACTTTGCCCCACAGTAACTGTAAATAAGGGTGAGGTATTATTCCCCAGAATTGATCTTGACAAGGAGATTGACGAGCTTAACGCTATGCTCGTTCCCGAAAAAAAGATTAAGGATGACCCTGATCTTGATAATGCAGGAATTATCACCATCGAGGACTTTGCCAAGGTAAAGCTCCGCACAGGTACAGTTACCGAATGTGAAAAGGTAAAGAAGAGCAAGAAATTACTTAAACTGATGATTGATGACGGCAAACAGGGAAGGCAGATAGTTTCCGGTATTGCCGAATACTACAAGCCCGAGGGCCTTATAGGAAAGAAGGTCATTTTTGCCGCTAATTTAGCTCCTGCAAAGCTCTGCGGTGAGGAAAGCAACGGTATGATTCTCTGTGCCGACAGCGAAAGCGGTGTTAAGGTAATATTTGTTGATGATTCCGTTGAAAACGGAAGTACCGTAAGATAAGGGAGATTTAATATGAGACTAACAGAACTGTATGACAAGGGCAAGGTGGTATTTTCCCTGGAGGTATTCCCGCCTAATAACCGTGTACCGGTGGAGTCGGTGCTTAAGGCTGTTGATGAGTTGGCGGAAATAAAGCCTGCCTATTTCAGCGTTACCTATGGTGCAGGAGGAAACAGGGCAAATCGCTCCACAAGAGAAATTGCCGCTTATATAAAGGAAAAGCACAATATTGAGGCTATGGCTCATCTTACCTGTATAAACTGTACAAGGGAGGATGTGGACTTTATGCTGGAGGACTTCAAAAAGCATAATATCGAAAACATCCTTGCTTTAAGGGGAGATATAAAGCCGGGCGAAGAGCCTATGAACGATTTTGCCCATGCAAGCGATCTTTGTAATTATATCCGCAGTAAGGGGGATTTTGATATAGCAGGTGCTTGCTATCCCGAAACCCATGTGGATGCCGTCAGCGAATATGACGACATTATGAATCTTAAAACAAAGGTGGACAGCGGTGCTACTCACCTTATTACCCAGCTTTTCTTTGATAATAACAGCTTTTACAGCTTTATGGAAAAGATAAGATATGCAGGCATTACCGCCCCTGTGGCGGCAGGAATTATGCCGGTAACAAACAAAAAGCAGATAGAACGCATGGTAACCCTATGCGGGGCAAGTCTGCCGAATAAGTTTGTAAAGATGATACAGCGCTATGAGGATAACCCGGAGGCCTTGCGTGATGCAGGCATTGCCTATGCGGTGGATCAGATAGTGGATCTTATTTCAAACGATGTTCAGGGTATCCACCTCTACACCATGAACAATCCCTATGTGGCAAAGAAGATTTATTCTGCCATTTCAAATCTGCTTTGAAATTAGAAAAACTTAACAGAGATGAGGCCTTGCGGTATCTTGGTTGTCGGGGAGATGTTACTGATGACAAGCTTACCGCATTGCTTAATATATGCGAAAAAAATCTTCTGGAGGTGGCTGATGCAAGGTATACCTATGGGGTATACAGCATTGACTTTGAGGATGAGGGTATTCGCATAGCAAACAGCGATATTTTACTTACAGGAAAGGATATAGCAGGACACCTTGCAGGCTGTGACCGTATTGTTTTAATGGCGGCTACAACAGGACAGGGTGTGGATGCCCTTTTAAGACGGCTTCAGATTACGGATATGGCGGCGGCTGTGGTAACAGACAGCCTTGGCAGTGTGGCTATTGAGCAGGTGTGCGACAAAGCGGAAGCAGAGATTTTAAAGGAAGTTTCAGCTACCAATCACACCTGGAGATATAGTCCCGGCTACGGGGATTTACCTCTTGAGCTTCAGCGCCCTCTTATTTCCCTTTTGCAAGCGCCGAAAAAAATCGGTCTTACCGTAAATCAGGGGAATATGATGACTCCCACAAAATCCGTTACCGCTATTATAGGTCTGTCGGAAAATGAGGTTGCGCCTAAAAAGAGGGGCTGTGCCACCTGTAAATTAAGGGATAAATGTAATTTCAGAAAAACCGGAGGTCACTGTGGAAATTAAAGAGCTTTTAAAGGAAAAGGAATTTATAATTTTTGACGGTGCCATGGGCACACAGCTTCAGGCTAAGGGGCTTAAAACCGGAGAAACACCGGAGCTTTTAAACCTTACCGAGCCGGAATTATTAAAGGAAATTCACACAGCATATATAAATGCCGGGGCGGATATAGTTTCGGCAAATACCTTCGGTGCAAACCGCTATAAGCTGGAGCACTGCGGTAAAAGTGTAAATGAGATAATTTCCGCCGGCATAAAAAATCTGAAGGATGCCATAAATAAAAGCGGCAAAAAAGTTTATGCCGCCCTTGATATAGGTCCTATCGGTCAGCTTTTAGAGCCCACCGGAAGCCTTAGCTTTGAAGAGGCTTACGACATATTTAAGGAGGAAATCATAGCCGGCAGAGATGCAGGTGCCGATGTGGTTTTATTTGAAACCATGACCGACCTTTATGAAATGAAGGCGGCTATACTGGCGGCAAAGGAAAACTGTGAGCTTCCCGTTATCTGCTCCATGACCTATGAGCCGGATATGCGTACCTTTGCAGGCTGTCCCCCCTTAGCACAGATACTTCTCTGCGAGGGTCTTGGGGCTGATGCTGTGGGTGTAAACTGCTCCTTAGGTCCAAATGAGCTTATGCCCATTGTAGAAGAGATATGTAATAACACAAGGCTTCCTGTAATAGTTATGCCCAATGCCGGACTGCCCGACCCCGAAACAGGGGCTTATCACATTACGGCAGAGGAATTTGCCGAATGTACAGTTAAAATGGCAGGTCTTGGAGTAAGTATAATAGGCGGCTGTTGTGGTACTACCCCGGAATTTATAAAGGCTGTTGCCGATAAATTACAGGGTGTAAAAAGAGTAAATAAGACTGTAAATCGTGAAAGTGCGGTATGCAGCGGCACTAAAACCGTAATTATAGACAGCCCTAAGATTATAGGAGAAAGAATAAACCCCACCGGAAAGAAATTATTCAAGCAGGCTCTTATAAACGACGATATAAACTATATCTTAGGTCAGGCCATTGAGCAGGTTCATGCCGGGGCTGAAATACTGGATGTCAATGTGGGACTTCCGGATATAAATGAAGAGGAAATGATGATAAAGGCAGTAAAGAATATCCAGTCGGTAACCGATGCCCCTTTACAGCTTGACTCCACCATTCCTGCCGTACTCAGCTCCGCCCTTCGTATCTATAACGGAAAGCCCATAGTAAACTCAGTAAACGGCGAGGAGGAAAGCCTTAATACGATCCTTCCCATTGTTAAAAAATACGGTGCGGCGGTTGTAGGTCTTACCCTTGATAAGGAGGGTATCCCCAAAAAGGCTGAGCAACGCTTTGAGATAGCAAAACGAATAGTAAAGAGAGCCACCGATATAGGTATACCCAAAGAGGATATTTATATAGACTGCCTTACACTTACTGCATCCGCTGAACAGGAGGCGGTAAGACAAACCTTAAAGGCGGTAAGAATGGTAAAGGAGCAGCTTGGGGTAAAAACCGTCCTTGGTGTATCCAATATTTCCTTCGGACTGCCTAACCGTGAGCTTTTAAACCATATCTTCCTTACAATGGCACTTGAAAACGGTCTTGACCTTCCCATTATAAATCCCAATGTACCAAGCATGACAGGGGCTGTAAGGGCATTCAGACTGCTTTCCAATATTGATGTAAACTCAAAGGAATATATAGCCGCCTATTCTGAGGTGCAGGGAAATTCTGCCCCTGTAACACAAAAGCAGGAGATAACAATAGGCTACTGCATTGAGAACGGTCTTAAAGAGGAGGCCGCAAAGCTGACAAAACAGCTTTTGCAGACCATGGACTCCATGGAGATAGTAAACACAATGCTGATACCGGCTCTTGATAAGGCAGGAAAGGAATTTGAAACCGGAAAGATATTCCTTCCTCAGCTTATTTTAGCCGCCGGGGTAGCTCAAAGCTGTTTTGATGTGATTAAGGCTCATATATCCGCCACCTCCCAAAGTCCCGTAAGCAAGGGTAAAATAGTCCTTGCTACCGTAAAGGGAGATATTCACGATATAGGAAAGAATATAGTTAAGGTACTGCTTGAAAATTACGGCTATACAGTAATTGATTTAGGCAAGGATGTGGACTACCAGGCGGTAGTGGATGCGGCTGTAAAGCATGAGGTAAAGCTGGTGGGACTTAGCGCTCTTATGACCACCACCTTAAAGTCCATGGAGGAAACCATAAAGCTTATCCGTGCCAATAACCTGCCCTGTAAGATAGTGGTAGGCGGTGCGGTACTGACCCCTGAATATGCAGAAAAAATAGGGGCGGACTTTTACGCTAAGGATGCTAAGGAAACAGTTGATATAGCTAAAAAGGTAATAGGTTAAAATAATACAGGGTACAGTCAGAATATGGCTGTACCTTTTTTTATGACAAATTTCTCCTATAAGGATTTTGTAATCCTTTATATACATAAATTATGTTGACAATTTCGATTTCTTATGGTAAAATCTAAATATAGTAAAATTATTATAGAATTTTGCGCCCTTTGTATATAATTATATGCAATATTCTCAAAATTCTTTAGTTTACATAACTTTTTTAAGGATACATAATATGAAAAAGTATAAAAGTGCTATAGCCTCACTTCTGCTTTGCTTATGCTTAACATTATCTGTAACAGGATGTAATAACAGTGAGGTGCTTTCTTCAGATAATAAAGAAACCACAACCACCGCCGCTTCTACTACAGCCCCCTTGCCGGCTGATGATGATAATAATGACGATGAAGATAAGCAAAACAGCAAGGATGATAAAACAGAGGAAACTAAAAAGCCGGTTACAACTACCACAACAACTACAACCACTACTACCACCGCCACAACACCTGCACCGGCAGTTCCTGATAATACACAGGCCGCCGTGGGTGAGATTATACCCGGGGTGGTATTATATGACAGTCCGGTGGGCTGTACAGAAACCGAGGCTGAGGCATTTCGCCTTATAAACGATATAAGACTTCAAAATGGCCTTACCCCCTTCAAGTGGGATTTAAATGCCTATAATGCCGCTAAAATAAGGGTAAATGAAATAACAAATAATTTTAGTCACAAAAGACCTGACGGAAGTAAATTTTCCACGGCATATTCAACCGAAATATATAACAGCATTAAAAAGCTGGGGGAGAATATTGCCGCCGGACAGAAAACCTCCGAAAAGGTGGTCAGTGACTGGATGAATTCAGACAGCCACAGGAAAAATATTCTTGATCCCGAATTTACCGGTATGGCAATAGCCTTTTGTCACAATGATAATGCTGAGTATAAAAACTACTGGTCACAGCATTTCACCACATATTTTAACTGATATTTTTATAGCAAAGGAAGATAGGTATGAACAGAAAATTTAAACTGATATTGACTTTTCTTATATGTGCTTCCCTTATATCTTCCCTTTCTGCCTGTACCACCATTATAATACAGGACAATCCGGATTCCTCTGTGGTTTCCGGAGTACAGGACAATAAGGAAAGCAATTCTTCTGATAGTGATGATAGTAATTCTGATAATGATTCATCCAAAGACGATACCTCAGATAATGCTACCACGGATTTTGCCGAAAACAGCACCGATAACCCCATAACCGACAAAACCGACGAATTAACTACCACAACCACCCCCGTACCCACTACCACAACTACTCCTAAGCCCACTACAACAACTACTCCTAAGCCCACCACAACAACTACTCCTAAGCCCACCACCACAACTACTCCCACACCCACTACCACAACTCCTGCTGCCACCTGGGAAGAAACTCCCTACAGAACTAAGCTATATGTATCGGTGGACTGCTATTTAAGAAAGCAGCCTGTTCCCGGTTCTGAGCGTGTAAGACTTATAAAGCAAAACTCCATTGTGGATGTTACTGCAATAACAGATACAGATTATTACAGGATTTCCGACGGTAACTACATATATAAGGGCTACACCAGTACCGAATATGTGGAGGCCACAAAAACCACTACAACAACACCTAAGCCAACAACTACCACACCAAAGCCCACAACTACCACTCCAAAGCCTACCACCACTCCAAAGCCTGCCACCACACCAAAGCCCACAACTACCACTCCAAAGCCTACCACAACAACCACACCTAAGCCAACCACCGCCCCTGTTACATCGGCAGCGAAGCCGGGTATCTATAATGAGGCGGTAAATTGTACGGTTTTTGAAAAGGAAGTATTTGATCTTATAAATAAAATAAGAGCCCAGAACGGACTTCCTTATTTCAAGTGGGATACCTACGCTTATGAGGCGGCTAAGATAAGAGCCGAAGAAATATCAAGAACCTTCAGCCATAGCAGACCTGACGGAAGCAGCTTCCAGACTGCATTCCCTTCAGATAATCCTAATATATGGCGTAAGCTGGGCGAAAATATCGCCGCAGGATATTCTACCCCCGAACAGGTAGTAGAGGGCTGGATGAATTCTGACGGTCACAGAGCAAATATCTTAAATCCCGATTTTGAAAATATGGCAATAGGCTTCTATAAATCCGACAGCGGATATAAATATCACTGGGCACAGGAATTTATAAGCTATTATTGATAAAAAAATTATCCCCACATTGAAGTGAACCCCAAAGTTTAGACAAAATTAAATATTAAATTGCTTGTGAATGAGTTCGGTATTGCACCGGGCTCA
>CALXIO010000030.1 GCA_944388385.1 uncultured Ruminiclostridium sp. | reverse complement strand
ACATGTGAGCGTGCCGGTGGCGGTATTTCAGGTATTAATTATAACACAGTAACAAATTCCTATAATACAGGCGCAGTTACATGTGAGCGTGCCGGTGGCGGTATTTCAGGTATTAATTATAACACAGTAACAAATTCCTATAATACAGGCGCAGTGACGGCTACTACATATGCCGGCGGTGTTTCAGGTCAAAATATTTCCTCCTCAATATTATATTGCTATAACGCAGGCACAGTGACAGGAGAGAATGTCGGCGGTGTCGCAGGTTATAATAATTACGGCAGGATAAATGGATGTTATAATACAGGCGAATTAACAGGAACTGTTAGCGCCGGTGGTATTATATCTGAAGAAGAAAACGCCACAATAACAAATTCCTATTATCTTGAAGGCACAGCAGAAGATAACGGCATTGGCACACCCAAAACCGAAGGAAAATTTATCTGCGGTGAGGTGGCATATCTTCTTTCAAATGGTGACTCCACATCTCCTTGGGGTCAGACTTTGGGTACAGATGATTACCCGGTAATTTCAGATGATAAGGTATACAAGGCGGCTGAAAATTCTGTATGCCATGGCTATTCAAATACTGAAGGCACTACATATACAGACCATAGCTTTAATACAGACAATATTTGTATACAGTGCGGTAAGATTAAGGGTATAGTCGCACTCTTAACCCCCATTGAATTTACTTACGGCGATAATGTTTATGTTTCATTTTCTAATCATTTTATTACAAATAACAACGAAGCAGACAAAATATATATTGAATGGGAAAATAATCAAGTACCGAAAAATGCAGGTACTTATAAACTTACAGTTAGATTATCTGAAACCGAAAACTATACCGCAGTTGAAGAAATATTTGAGGCTACAATAAATAAGGCTACACCCGAGTATACAGTTCCCGCAGATCTTACTGCTGTATATGGCGACACCCTTGCGGATGTGACCTTACCCGAGGGCTTTACATGGGCGGACAGCACAGATACTTCTGTAGGTAATGCAGGAAACAATACCTTTATGGTAACATTTACACCGGAAGATACAGCTAATTATGAAGTAGTAAAAAATATTCCGGTAACAGTAAATGTAACAAAGGCTACCCCCACAATTACAGTAACAGTAACCCCTGCAAGCGGAATTGTAAATGACGAGATAACCGTTTCAGCTAAAACAAATGCCGATAACAATCCCGAGATTACAATAACCTGTACAATAGGGGAAGAAACCGTTACCGTAACTGACGGAAAGTTCACAATCCCCCAAGGCACAACCGAGGGTACAAAAATTACAGTTACAGCAACCACAGCAGAAAGTGAAAATTATCTTTCCGCATCCGGCACAGCTACAGTAACCGTTACAGCTTGTCCTCATGCAGAAGAAAACCTGGTTCTTAAAAATGACGGAACCAATCACTGGTATAATTGTAATAACTGCGGCACTGAGGGTATAAACAAGGAAGAACATCATTCAGACAAGGAAGCAACCCATGATGATCCTAAGGTTTGTGATGTCTGCGGTTATGAAATGGCACCTGCTAAGGGTCACACAGCAACCCACACAGAAAGAGTTGAAGCTACCTGCACAGAAGAGGGCAATATTGAATACTGGTACTGTGCAGAATGTGATACTTACTTCTCCGATGAAGCACTTACTAAGGAAGTTACAGATACGGTACTTCCTGCCAAGGGTCACACCTTAACTAATGTGGCAGAAAAGCCTGCTACCGAAACCGAAAAGGGCATGAAGGAGCACTGGATCTGCGAAGAATGTGGTAAGGTATTCTATGACGCACAGGGTAATGAAGAAGTAACTGATATGGCTACACTTGAAATCCCCATGCTGACAAAGCCCGAGGACACAACAAAGCCTGAGGACACAACAACTCCCGAAGCTACAACAACTCCCGAAACTACAACAAATCCTGTTGTAGGAGATACAAATAAGCCTGCGGATGACAACACCGAAACAGGCGTAGCTGTTGCAGTAGCACCGGCAGTAGCATCAGCAATAGCACTTTGTGTAGCGACAGTTCTTATAAAGAAGAGAAAGTAAGTTATACATCGGCTGATAATCTTCTATAAAGAAATAGCCCCCACTTCGGTGGGGGTAAATAAAACCCCCACTTTTGTGGGGGTTTTTATATATATTCTTTAATTCTCAGAAACTGAATATTTTACAGTTATAAAAGAGTGCATTATTTCAAAAAAATCCTTAAAAAGGTCTTGACAAATGGACTTAAAGGTGATATTCTATAAAATGGTTAGGAGATACTAACTGCAAAATCGGACAAGGTCCGATTTTTTATGGGGCGCAGGTTAGCTATTACTAACTTATTTGCCGGATTACCTGCTTTACAGCAGGGCTTTTACTTTAATCAGTACAGATTATCACCCTGTGATTTAATACAAAGGAGAAATTATGATAGATAAAAATTTACTTCGGCTACTTGGGAAAAATAAAAAATACATATTCTACACAGTAGCTTTAATGATACTGGGAATGGCGGCAAGCATAACAATAACAGCTTCAATATGCAGGGCAGTCTGTCTTATTATTCATTACAAGGACCATTCCCCGGATATGGGCGTATTTCTTTTGCCCTTGGTAACAGCGCTTTTGGGAATTATTGTGCGGTATATTTCCTCCCGGCTTGTGGGAAATATTAAGGATATGCTTGGCAGAAGGGTAAAAAAGGAGCTTCGCCAAAGGGTATATAATAAGCTGTTAAGACTTGGGGCGCGTTCTGCTGACGGTATGAGCATGGCAGGACTTACACAGGTTTCCGTGGAGGGAATAGAACAGCTTGATTTATATTATTCCTCCTATCTGCCCCAATTCTTTTATGCCATGTTATCCCCCCTGATACTGTTTTTTATTACGGTATGGATTGAATGGCAGGTGGCAGTTGTGCTTTTGCTGTGTGTACCTCTTATTCCGGTATCAATAATTGCCGTATCACGATACGCAAAAAAGATATTTGCGAAATACTGGGGGAAATACACCTCCATGGGGGATGGGTTTCTTGACAGCGTACAGGGACTGAAGGAGCTTAAAATATTCAAGGCTGACAAGGCACAGCACGAGAAAATGAACAAGGCCGGGGAGGATTTCAGGCGCATTACCATGAAGGTACTTGTAATGCAGCTTGCCAGCACCACAATTATGGATTTAGTGGCTTACGGCGGCGCAGGACTCGGAATTGCCGTAACCATATTGTCAGTTGTAAATGGCGGACTTGATTTGGTGGCAGGATTGTTTTTAATACTGGTGGCTGTGGATTTCTTTTTGCCCTTGCGTGCCTTTGGCTCAGCATTCCATATAGCCATGAACGGGGTATCCGCCGGAAAGAAAATTTTATCCCTGTTAAAAGAGCCTGACCCTGTATGGGGAACAGAAACCATAACCGATACCTCAATAAAGCTGGATAATGTGACATTCTCCTATGACGGAAAGCGAAATGTGCTTAAAAATGTAACCATGGAATTTCCGAAAACAGGTATGACCGCCATTGTCGGGGAAAGCGGCTGCGGAAAATCCACGGTGGTAAATTTGCTTATGGGTACACAAAGCCCAAATAAAGGTAAAGTGCTGATAGGGGGTAAAAGCCGGGAACAGATTTCCCGTAAGGACTTTTATTCCCACCTTGGGGTGGTAGGCTGTAATACCTATATTTTCAATGAAACCATCCGGGAAAATTTTCAGCTCTTAAAGGAAAACATAACCGAGGATGAAATATACAAGGCTCTTGAAAAGGTACACCTTGATGAGTTTATCCGTCAAAGCGGAGGTGTTGACAGGGTAATTACCGAGGATGCCTCCAATCTGTCAGGGGGACAGAAGCAACGGCTTGCCCTGGCGGTAAATTTAGTTGCGGACAAGGATATTTACATATTTGATGAAGCCACCAGCAATATTGATATTGAAAGCGAGGCGGTTATTATGGAGAATATCAAGGCCTTATCCAAAACAAAATCCGTTATAGTTATCTCCCACAGGCTTGCAAATGTGGTTAATTCCGACCGGATTTATTATATGGAAAAGGGAGAAATTTTACAAACAGGCACACATGATACTCTGATGAAGCAAAAGGGCGGATATGAGGCATTATATACCACACAAAAGAAACTGGAACAGGGTTACAGGAGGGAAAACCAATGAGGAATAAACAAACACTCCGCAGAAGCGGTGCTGTAATAATGGCAAGCCTTATTGTGATTCTGGGCAGTCTGGGGTACATCATGATACTTGCGGTCATAAACGGCACAGTGGGATTTCTTTGCGCCATGGGAGTTACCTTTTTCGGTGCTGTGGGAATAGCCAAGGCAATAGGGGAAACGGTTTTTCTTTCATATGACGGGATAATTGCCCTTGCTGTGGGCTGTGGTGTTTTAAGGGGAATTTTAAGATACATAGAACAGTACAGCAATCACTATATTGCTTTTCGACTGTTAGCGGTACTTCGTGATAAGATTTTCGGTGCACTTCGCAGACTTTGTCCGGCAAAGCTGGAAAGCAAGCAAAAGGGAAGTATTATAGCCATGATAACCTCCGATATAGAAACCCTGGAGGTATTTTATGCCCATACCATTTCGCCTGTCTGTATTGCGGTACTTGTATCCCTTACTGTATTTATGGTTATAGGCCTTGTGTCCTCCTGGTATTTGTCCCTTGTGGCTTTGGCAGGATTTTTAACAATCGGTATCATAAGCCCCCTTATTTTCTCCGGGAAGCTCAAAGCCTCCGGTGTCAGCTACCGAAAGGAATTTGCAGAATGTAATGCCTACTTTCTTGACAGCATAAAGGGAATACAGGAAATAGTGCTTTCGGGTGGGGGCGAAAAACGGGAAAATGAAGTAAATGCCCGTTCAGACAGACTGCTTTATGAAACCAAGCTGATGAAAAGGGATATAACCAAGTCCGGGGCTGCTACCGAACTGCTGGTATCTGTCTTTATTATTATTGCCCTTGCTGTGGGAATTTTCCTTGTTATGGGAGATATGCTTTCCGTCGGAAAAATGATAATGGGAACGGTGCTTGTTTTCGGCTCCTTCGGTCCGGTTATCGCCGTTTCGGCTTTACCGGGGAATCTTACCCAGACCTTTGCATCAGGGGACAGGGTGCTGAATCTTCTTTCGGAAAAGCCTGCTGTAAGCCCGGTTGAAAATGGGGAGAATATGACGCCCGGGGATATTATCGTAAATAACCTTGAGTTTTCCTATGATGACAATACAAAGGTGCTTAAGGACATCTCTATGTATGCAAAAAAGGGAGAGATAATCGGCATTGTGGGTAAATCCGGCTGTGGTAAATCCACCTTTTTAAAGCTGCTTTTACGGTTCTGGCAAAAGGACAAGGGGGATATTCTGTACAGCGGTACAGACATAGATAAAATAAACACCGACAGCCTTTTGGAGCATGTTACCATGGTAAGTCAGGTGACCTATCTTTTTGATGAAACTATCGAGGACAACCTTCGTATAGCAAAGCCGGATGCCACCATGGAGGAGCTGGAGAACGCCTGCAAAATGGCATCTGTACATGATTTTATTCTTTCCCTACCTTGTGGTTACAAGACAAAAACAGGCACCCTGGGTGACAGACTTTCTGCCGGGGAAAGACAGCGTATAGGCCTTGCCCGTGCATTTTTAATGGGCAGCGAATGGATACTTCTTGATGAGCCTACAAGTAACGTTGACAGCATAAACGAGGGAATTATTTTACGCTCTATTTCAGAGCAGAAGAACAAGAGAAATATAATTTTAGTATCTCACCGTGAATCCACAATGGCGATAGCCGACCGCATTTATTGTGTAGAAGAAGGGCGAATGTATGAACAAAACCGAAAGTAAAAGGGATAGGGAAAAGAAAATAGTTTCCCTTATGATAAGGCTTTACTGTAAAAAGCATCACAAGGGTAAAAAGGAGCTTTGCCCGGAATGTAAGGCCCTTACTGAGTATGCCATACAGCGCAGTGATAATTGCCCCTTTATGGAAACCAAGACCTTCTGTTCTAATTGTAAAGTCCATTGTTATAAACCGCAGATGCGTGAAAAAATAAGGGCGGTTATGCGTTATTCAGGACCCAGAATGTTATGGAGTCATCCCATAATGGCAATAAGACACCTTATAGAAAGCAAAAAGGAGAAAAGGAGACTGTAATATGAAAATCAAAAAAATAATATGGCTTATTATCGGATTTATCGGAGTGGGACTCGGTGCTGTGGGGGCGGTACTTCCCATGCTGCCGGCCTTTCCCTTTTTACTGCTTGCGGCGTTCAGCTTTGCCAAAAGCTCAGAGAAATTACATGACTGGTTTATAAATACTAAGCTGTATAAAGAAAATCTGGAAAGCTTTGTTGCTAAAAAGGGAATGACAAAAAAGGCAAAGCTGCGGGTTATTGCAACAGTTACCCTTGTTATGAGTATAGGCTTTTTGATAATGTTTATAAAAGCCCTGTATATCCCTTGCGGTATTCTGTTTTTTGTGTGGGTGTTCCATATTCTGTACTTTGTATTCGGTGTGAAGAATTACATCCCCGAAGAAACACAAAAGCAGAAGGTGACAACCGGCGGAAGCGGATTTTAAGACAAAAAATAAAAGCGGTATCTCTGATACCGCTTTTTATTTATTTAATTAAAGAAATAATACCTGCAATAAAAAACATAATTCCCGTGATATATGCAGCCCTTTCGGAAAGCTCGACAGTCATATTCTTTCCCTTTGTGTTGTATTTTACAACTTTTGGACAGCAGGGATTATTCTTATCTATCACCACAAGCACCATAGTGCCTGTATTGAGCTTTTTAAGGTCTGCGTCTATATCCTTACACACAGCCACAAATGTATTACTGCTGTCAGGATATGAATACCTTACAGATACGCTGTGCTCATTTTGGGATATGCCGATAATTTCTCCGTTTATAACTGCTTTATTACCAAAGTCGCCCTTCTTTTTATGGTAGAATATTCCCAGTATTATAGAAAGTGCGCCCAAAATAAACCAGATCATATTTTCTCCTTATGCTAAAAATTCGCCCATAAGAGTATGACCTACCGCCACATAATCTCCGGTGTTCTTTGCCTCCTCCTCACTGAAGCAATCCACACCCTTTACCTTATTTGTGCTGTCATAAATCATAAAGGGAACAGGTGCGTTTGTGTGGGTCTTAAGCTCTAAGGGAGTGGGGTGGTCAGGACAGATAAGTATCTTTATATCCTCCCCCTCAAATTCCTTTAAGATAGTGCCGAGTATCTTTTCATCAATAAGCTCAATGGACTTTACCTTATTTGCCACCTCAAAACGGTGTCCGCATTCGTCGGGAGCTTCCACGTGAATATATACAAGATCGTTTCCGTCCCTAAGTGCCTTTACAGCCGCCTTTGCCTTGCCGTCAAAGTTTGTATCAATATATCCGGTAGCGCCGGGAACATTGATAACTTCCATTTCGGTAAACTTGCCTATACCCTTAAGTAAATCAACCGCACTTATCATAGCGCCGGAAAGACCGTACTTTTCCTTAAAGGGAGTAAGCTCCTTTCTTACACCCTCACCCCAGAACCATATACTGTTAGCAGGGCGGAGGCCTCTTTCAATACGCTTTTTATTTACCGGATGATCTGAAAGCAGGGCATAGCTCTTTTTCATCATCTCAATAAGGGGCATACCCTTTTCATTTGCACCTAAGTGATCCTTTATGGGCTTGCCTGTAATATCATGGGGAGGTGTCAGCTTTCCTATATCTGTTGTACCATGATTCCATATAAGACAATGACGATAGCTTACACCGTTATAAAAACGAAATTCCTCTGTGCCTAACTTTTCGTCAATGAACTTAATAAGCTCTGCTGCCTCCTCAGATGAAATATCATCAGCGCAGTAGTCCACCATTGTCTTGTCCTCATAGTTTTTCTCGTCACTTAATGTAACAAGGTTTGTTCTGAAGGAAACATCGGTGGGCTTCATATCTATACCAATACTGCCCGCCTCTAAGGGGCTTCTTCCGGAATAGTATATTGCCGGATCATATCCCAGCACCGAAAGATTAGCCACGTCACTGCCGGGCTTTAAATTATCTGCAACTGTCTTTACAAGACCCACTCTTGAAACCTTTGCAAGTTTGTCCATGTTGGGCTTGTTTGCTACGCTCATGGGAGTGCCCTTTATATCTTCTCTTGGCAGGTCAGCCATGCCGTCGCAAAGTAAAACTACATACTTCATAGTAATGTTCCTTTCTGCACTAAGTGCTTTAACTGAATGAATTATACCACATTTTAATAATAATTTCAATAGAAAATCAAATAAAAACCGATAATAAATCCTATTTTTTCTATAAAATAAATTCCCCCTTATAAAAGGGGGAATGTTATTACTTTAATATGGGAGCAAATCTTATACGGATATAGGGCATAGCCTTAATCTCAGAGTAGGTATTTATTGTCCAGTCCTCTCTGCCGTCATCCTCATTTATACCGCTTGCAGGAGGAGCAAATATCTTAAGCTCAAGATCGTACTCGCCTGTAAGGGGCTTTTCAAAGAAGGCAGGCATAAAGTCTATTGTCTTTGCCTTAGGTGACTTATAGAACCACTTGCCGTTTATCTCCATCATAAGGTTAAGGTTTTCGTCCTCGCCCTCAAAGGTGATTTCGCAGAAGGTGGGATTTTTCTCAAAGTGCAGGGGAATAGAAATACCCTCAGCATCCTCAGCGCCGCCCCATCTTAACTTAGCAGGGAACTGAGCCTCTTCCTCATCTGTCATTTTGGGTGAGAAATATTCATCATGGATAATTTCCTTATAGGTCTTTAATACAGGCTGTTCAATACCGCAGTCGGGATTGTTGGGATCTTCAATTTCAAGTCCCAGTCTGCCTCTGTCCCTGAACTGATAGAAGGTAAAGCCGTTAAACCAGCCCTGTTCGGGATCGTTCTTTAACATATCGCAGAATTCCTTTACCATATCCGCCTGATCATAAGGACCTGTAACATCGCCGTCAGCGTTGAATTCGCTCATGACCATTGGCTTCTTTTCGCCGTTGCAAAGGAACTTATATCTCTTTTCGGAAAGCTTTGTAAGGTTATATATATCAGCTACCTTGCTTCTTCCAAAGGAAGTGCCTCCCTCATCAGCCACATCAAAGGGCCAGCCCCAGTGAAGCGCCATGTACTTGTCTACAGACCATATATCCGTAGCTCTTACAGCCTCGGCAAATTCCTTCTCCATTTCTATTTCTTCGCCCTTTTCGGGGTGTTCAATACCGCCGATACAAAGAATAGTCTTTACATTGGGTGCAATTTTGCTGATAATGTCATGACAACGAACATAGAAATCAGCCACCTGCTGATAGGTCGCTCTCTTATTAAATGAGAACCAGTTACCTGTAGCCTCGTGATTTATACGAAGCTGCATACGGCCGTAGGGCTTTAGTTCTTCAGCGATCTTTTCAATATGCTCATCAGATACATTGGGGTCAATGGTAAGAGTAAGAATAACATCCTGTCCGTGTCTTCTTACATCCTGCATACAGGTAAAGGGCTCGCCGTCGGTAGTGCCGCCTATACCGCCCTTGTAGGTGAAATAGTCATCGTAAGGATAATCCCACTGGAAGGCGATTTCCTTATCTGCAAAGGCATCCCTTGCTCTTGCAGGCCAGGTTTCATCAAGAGGGTAGTAGCAGTACATAAGACTGATACCTCTGTGAGGTCTGCCCATCTTGTTTAAAATGTAGTCCTGATTTACATATTCGCCACGCTCGCTGCCGTCACCTAAATCAACAGCACACTTAGCAGGACCCATGTGAATCTTTTTGATTTTTTCCATAAATACTCTCCTTTTAAATATTATTTTTATACGCTCATAAATTTATTTTAGTATATCACAAAATGAAAACGATTTCAAGCCTTTACAAAAAAATTTTTTTGGTATATAATAAATAAAGTGTGTGTTATTATTGCACGGTTAAATAACGAAAAGAAAGAGGTTAAAATTATGCTGCAATATGATGAACTTAAAATAGAATTTGAAAACCTTGAGCCTCAGTTAAAGGAGCTTGCCTCTGCACTTGACCTTGAAAGATTAAAGGGAGAGATAGCAAGACTGGAGGAGGAAAGCGCAAAGCCGGATTTCTGGAATGACCAGGAAAACTCCCAGAAGGTTTCCCGTAAGATAGGCGACTATAAGAATACAGTAAGCTCCTATGAGAAGCTGAAGGAAAGCTATGATGATGTGGTAACCATGATAGAATTGGCTCAGGAAGAGGACGATGAATCCATGCTCCCTGAAATTGAGGAGCTGGCGCAGAAATTCAGAACTGACCTTGAGGCTCAAAAGCTTGCTACCCTGTTATCCGGGGAATATGACAGCAAGAATGCAATTCTCACCTTCCATGCAGGTGCAGGCGGTACAGAGGCTCAGGACTGGGTGGAAATGCTTTACCGTATGTATAACCGCTGGGCAGAGCGCCACGGAATGAAGGTTACGGTACTTGATTACCTTGACGGCGAAGAAGCAGGTATCAAGAGTGCCAGCATATTAGTTGAGGGCTACAATGCCTACGGATATTTAAAGAGTGAGCATGGTGTTCACAGACTGGTAAGAGTATCCCCCTTTGACAGCTCAGGCAGGCGTCACACCAGCTTTGCTTCCCTTGAAGTAATGCCGGAAATTGACGAGGACATTGATGTGGAGATAAGCGAGGATGAAATTGAAATGGCTGTTTACCGTGCCAGCGGCGCAGGCGGACAGAAGGTAAACAAGACCTCCTCAGCGGTAAGAATTACCCACATACCCACAGGTATAGTATGTGCCTGCCAGACAGAACGTTCACAGCATCAGAACAGAGAATACGCTATGCGTATGTTAAAGTCAAAGCTTATCGAGATAAAGGAAAGAGAGCATCTTGAAAAGATTTCCGATATTAAGGGCGAACAGCTTCAGATCGCCTGGGGTGCTCAGATTCGTTCCTATGTATTTATGCCCTATACAATGGCAAAGGATCACAGAACAGGCTTTGAAATGGGTAATATCGGTGCTGTAATGGACGGAGATATTGACGGATTTATAAATGCTTACTTAAAGGCTAAGAGCTTAGGACAGATATGAGTTTAAAGAAAAACGATATAAGAGAGCTTACCGTAACCGGATTTACCGCTGATGGTTACGGTGTAGGCAGAATCGACGGCATGGTTATATTCCTGCCGTTTTCTGCTATAGGGGATAGATTAAAGGTAAGAATTCTTAAGGTAAAGAAAAATCTTGCCTATGCAAAAATAGAGGAAATAATCACCCCCTCCCCTGACAGAATAACACCGGACTGCCCCTTATTCACAAAGTGCGGAGGCTGTAGCTTACGGCATATAAGCTATGAGGCAGAGCTTAAAATAAAGGAAAATACAGTAAGGGACGCCTTTACCAATATAGGCAAAATCGATGCTCCCATGCTTCCCATAATTCCCAATGAAAATATCACCGGTTACAGAAATAAGCTACAGATGCCGATGGGAATTTCAAAGGATGGGGATATAGTTGCCGGATTTTATGCCTTTCACACCCACAGAATAGTGCCCTGTGATAATTGCCTTTTACAGCCGGAGATATTTTCCCTTATAGTAAATGAGGTAAAAAAAGAGGCAAAAGCCCTTGATATAGAGGTATATAACGAGGAAAACCACACCGGAATTTTAAGGCATATTTATTTAAGGAAGGGTCATTATTCCGGGGAGATAATGCTTTGCATAGTTGCCGCAAGGAATGATAAAAGAATAGCACAGCTTATAAATAAGGTGTGCGAAAAATTTCCGGAGATAAAAACCGGACTTATAAACATCAATTCCCAAAAAACAAACGTTATCTTAGGACGGCAGGAGATATATGTAAAAGGGGACGGTAAAATCTATGATATTATGTGCAAAAACAAGGTGGAAATTTCCCCCAAGGCATTTTATCAGGTAAACACCCCCCAGGCAGAAAGGCTGTATAATACCGCCCTTGCCTTAGCTGATGCCAAGGACAAGAGGGTGCTTGATTTATACTGCGGTGCCGGAACTATCACCCTTGCCGCCGCAAGACAAGCGAAGGAGGCTATCGGGGTGGAGAAAATCCCCCAGGCCATTGAAAATGCAAAAAGAAACGCAGAGCTGAACGGCATTACAAATGTGCGTTTTATCTGTTCGGACAGCGCAGAAGCGGCAAAGCAGTTACATAAGGAAAACAAGAAGATAGATATAGTAATAGTGGACCCGCCGAGAAAGGGCTGCTCCCCGGATGCAATAAAGGAGATAGTCCGGTTCAACCCGGAAAAAATAGTTATGATATCCTGCAACCCCTCCACCGCCGCAAGAGATTGCGCATTGTTAAAGGAACAGGGCTATATCACAAACAGCTATACCCCGGTGGATCTTTTTTCAAGGACGGGGCATGTGGAGTGCGTGGTTATGTTGAGTAAGGTACAGAATTGAAAAACTCTGACAGATATTTGCTTGAGTCGGAAGAGAAATGAAAGAAGAATAAACGGAAAATTTGAATTTTATAGCGAGGTAGATTATGATTATTTTGATAGCAGGAGCTTCACATACAGGCAAAACAGCATTGTCACAGAAGCTGCTTGAAAAATATAAATATCCATATTTTTCAATAGACCATTTGAAGATGGGATTAATAAGAAGTGGCAATACGGAACTTACCCCAACAAGTGAAGATTCAGATTTAACAGCATACTTGTGGGCGATTGTTCGTGAAATGATTAAGACTGCAATAGAAAATAAGCAGAACTTGATTATAGAAGGCTGTTATATTCCATTTGATTGGGCGAAAGATTTTGAAAAAGAGTATCTTGATAGTATCAGATATTATTGTCTTGTAATGAGTGAGGATTATATTAGAAATCATTTTGCAGATATAAAAAGCTATGCAAGTATAATCGAAAGTCGTTTGGATTATGATTATTGTACTTTGGAATCTGTAATAGAAGATAATAGGCAGGTCTTGGAACTCGCTATTGCACACAAAGTTAATTACATACTTATTGATGACGAGTACAAAATAGATATTGATTTAGAGAGATAAATTTCAGTTTGAATTGTAGCAAATTATGACCTCTTAACAGAGGTTATAGGTTATCAATAAAATCCTTCAAAATCCTTGGAAACAAAGGATTTATCGCAATGTGTTCGCCTTATCCCTTTATATGATTTCACACAAGTTTATACTTCCCCCGACTGCTCATAAGGGCAAATACAAGGGAAAGAAAATCTCATAACAAGATATAACAGAGTGTGGCAATCGGAGAACTGTGACATATGTGCGAATATATTATAACGGAGGATTTTTTAATGGACAAGTATATTTATGATGAAAGCAATGGTCTTTGGTATGAGTTGCAAGGAGATTACTATATTCCTTGTCTTACCTTACCAGCCGAAAAAGTACAACCTATCGGCTTATGGGGGCAGCGACATAAACGCTATTTACAGGTACATAAGAGAGCATTTTACACTACGCTACTCACAAGTGGCAAGTTGAATACTTATATAGCCGATATCGATAAACAGGCGCAGGAACGCTTTGAAAGGCTTATAGAGGACATGAAGCAGGCACAGGGTATCACGGAACGGCTAAAGGCGGAAAACGCCTTAGAATGGGTCGGGAGAATGAATAACATACGGGCTTGTGCGATGGAGATTGTGGAGGAAGAAATCATTTTCGCATAGCAGACAGGCGGCAGGGAGAAATCTCTGCTGCCTTTTTAGGAATGTGAGAAAAAATAGCGGAATGGTCTTCTCAAAAACGGTCAACGAATTTATAATATCTCTGTATTAACCGATACGGTTAATAAGGAGGACGCTATGAACGATAAGTTTTTCAATCTACCGTTAGAGAAGCAACAGCGGATTATCAACGCTGCATATAAAGTGTTTTCACAGAGCAGCTACAAGAAAGCACCTATGTCAGAGATTGCCGATGAGAGCGGCATATCCAAAGCGTTGCTGTTCCATTACTTTACAAATAAAAAAGAGCTGTATTTGTATCTATGGGTAAATGCTATAGAAATGACAAGAAAGGCAGTCCGAGAGTATAAGACCTTGGAAACAAATGATTTTTTTGAAATGCTGAAAAGAAGCCTGCTTTCAAAATGTTCCCTTATGCGGGATTATCCGCATATGTACGCCTTTTCATTGCGGGCGTATTATGAAACAGCTTCCGAAATCAAAAGTGCCATTCAAGAGAATTTTTCTGATGTCAGTAAGACAAGTGAAATGATTGTATTTGAAAAAATGGATACATCAAGACTTCGGAAAGATATTGACCTTAAAACAATGTATGATGAGATTTTCTATGCTATTGACGGATATATGCTAAAAAAATACCGTTCTAATCGTATCATTCCAGATGAAATCGAACTGGAGATTATTTCCTTAATTGACTTTTGGAAGAAGGTTTACATACAGAAGGGGGCGTGAAAAAATGCAGCATAAGACGATTGCGGCACAAGGTGGAATTGTACATTATTGGATTGACAGAAAAGAAAACACCGCTGACTGTATTGTTTTCACACATGGCGTAACGGCAGACCATACAATGTTTGAAAAGCAGGTATCCTATTTTTCTGATAACTACACAATAATTCTTTGGGATGTTCCCATGCACGGTCTGTCAAGACCTTATCATGGATTTTCTTATCATGATACGGCTGAAATATTACATAGCATTTTGCAAAAAGAAAATATTAAAAAAGTATTTTTGATTGGAATGTCGATGGGAGGTTATCCAAGCCAACATTTTGCGAGTATTTATCCCGATATGGTAAAAGGATTTATAGCTTTGGACACAACGCCGTTAGGCTGCGACTATTACTCAAAATCAGACTTATGGTGGCTCAGGCAGGTTGCTCCAATGGCAAAATGTTTTCCCGCAAATATTCTAAGGATAAGTATGGCTCGGTCAGTGTCAAAGCGTAAATACTCGTATCAAAAGATGATGGCTATGCTAAAATCAGTTTCAAAAGCAGAAATCATTGAGCAAATGCGAGTGGCATATGAGTATTTCCCAATGGAAAACAAAGATGTTGATTTTCGGTTTCCTGTGTTGATACTTGTAGGTGAAAAGGATAGTACAGGTAAGGTGAAATCGTATTGCAGGGAATGGGCAAAGCAAACTGGGTATCCCCTCCACCTCATAAAAGGAGCAAAGCATTTTTCAAATGGGGATAATCCAGAGCAGGTAAACAAAGAAATAGAGGATTTTATCCACACGGTTGTTCAGCAAGAAAGGAAATGACTATGCTATATTTTGATGAATACGGAAACAGAGATAATCCAACTATCCTATTGTTGCATGGTGCAGGTGCGCTTGATACATTTTGCAATCAATACTGCTTTTCCGCGCGATACCATTTAATCGTACCCCATTTGTACGGAGCAGGAAAATCAGCAGATAAAGTTTACGACCCCGATATGATGAAACGGGAACTTTTGGAACTGATTGACAGTTTGCACAAGGAGAAAATCGGCGTAATCGGACATTCCCTCGGCGGGCAGCTTGCGATTATGCTTGTTTGTGAAAGATCAAGCCAATTTCGCTTTGCAGTCTTTTTAAGTGCATGGGTGAATCCAAATCCAAAAACAGTTAAAATGTATTGCTCACTTGCGGGAATGGCAGCGAAAATGCTCCACATAAAATGGCTTGTCCGTTTTCAAGGGAAGTATTGGAACTATACCAAAGAGCAAGCGGAGTATATGGCAGACTATTCAAGGCTTATCACTCCGCAGATTTACAGGTCGTTTTTTGCAAACACATTAGATTTACGGAATGCTCCTACATATTTATCTGTCAAAGTCCCGATGTTGGCAATATGCGGCAGCGGTGAAGTGAAGGATATGAAACTATCTCTTGATATGCTCGGTAAAAATACCTGCTGCCAAACGATGATACTTCCAAGAGCAGGTCATGATTTCCCTATGAGGAATAGTAGTCAGCTTAATACGGTGCTAAATGATTTCCTCTTAGGTAAGTAAGGTAAAAGAGAATGAATAAAACAGAGTGGATACTCTGCCCTATCTGCGGGAGCAAAACAAGGGTGCAGATACGGGAAGATACGGAACTGAAAAACTTTCCTCTCTACTGTCCGAAATGTAAGCAGGAAACAATCATCAATGTTCGGGATATGAAAATCATATTTGCAGACAGTAAATAATTATGTATGCCGCCGCTATGGATAACACTATACACGGCGGTTTTTCAATGCCTATCGGCTATCTCTGTCAAAGGACTTTTTACGCTGTCTTTGGGGCGGTTTCTGCTTGTTGCGTTCCTGTATCTCACGCAGATGTTCTAACACGCTCTGTTTTTCGGGCGGTCTGTGCTGCGCCTTAGCGGCGGCTGTCGGCTTCCTGCTGATTTGACGCTCCCACTCGGCAAGGTCACGGTTATACTGCTCTACAACACTTTCCATTTCTCGGAAAGTGCGCATAAACGCCTGTACATCAGGATAACCGTCCTCTTTCAGAATATCGGGCAGCTTATCCAGCTTGGCGGAGATTTTCTTTTCCGTCTGCTGTATCTGTTCGGTAATCGTTTTACGTTCTTTCCCCTTAAAAATCCCTTTTGTATCGGCAAGCTGTGCTTTCAGCTTTGGAAGAATATCTTCCTGCAAATGACGGATTTCCTTTGCCCCCCCTCCTGTGCTTTTATCATCAGGCTTCGCATATGGCGGAACTCTGCCATATCAATATCAAGTGTAGGCTTGGGTGGCATATCCTTTTCTCGGATAAGGCTTTGCAAAAAATCTTTTGCCTTTGCCACAATCCCACGGAACAGATTAGGCAGCCAGCCTTTACTTTTGATTGATTGGCTTGCTTTTTCGTGTATCTCTGTCTGCTTAACTTCTAAAATCTTCGCTTCGGAAATACCCGATAATAACGCAATATCCGCTGTCCTGTTCCATTCCTGACTTACAGCATTATCGGCTTTGATTTCTTCCTCTTTTGGATTGTTCTTGCCTATCTTCTTGGTCGGCAGATAAACGCTGTTCTTATCAAATACCTTTAACTGCTGTTCGGGATCGGCGATGTGGCGATTGATAAGGGCGGTGTAAATCTCCTTTACCTCCCGAAGAAAAGGCTCGCTTTTGAATTTATCATCTTTCACGGTAAAGAGATGGCTTTCGTAGATTTCGCCCTTTTTAATGACGGTGCAGCCTTTTCGTATCTGCCCGTCCTCTCCGGTGATTTCTTTCTTCGTGCGTACTCTTTTGCCTGTTTCATCATAGAAAACACTTCGTGTGGCTATCTTTATATCAGGCTCAGGGAGCAGTTTTCTTTCGCTGAAGATAAGATGGATATGATAGTTTGTTTTGCGTTTGTTGTGGTGGAGGGCTGACACGCACTCCACACCATACCGCCTGCGGAACTCCTCTGTAAAATCTTCAAGGACTTCCTGCGGCTCATACCTTGTATAAATTTCGGGCAGGACAATAATCAATTCCCTTGCTTCGATACATTTACCCTCTGCACCGCTCCGCTTAAATTCCTGCTGGCTTTCTCTTGCAAGATTACTCCAAAATTCATTGTCGGCAGTGCGGTAGGTGGCATAGAGATTTTCCTGCCTTGCGTGGCTTGTGATATAGGATATTCTTCCCTTGACATTTGGCAGCTTCGACATCTGTATAAATGAGTGTCTTGCCATATACTCCTTTCTCCCGTGACGGGCATACTCTTTTTGCAACCGATAAATCGGTTGCCGCTGTTTCGGCGGCGTAAGCAGACGGACAGCAAAGAAAAACGCTGCGGCGGTTTTCTTTGTGATAACGCTGAAAACAGAAGTGTCGGCGTTATCACAAGCCCCCTGCAAGGGCGAAATACCCAGAGTACAAATCTTTGATTTGTGCGAGGGGTGTATTTCGCTCTCAAACGCCGAGGGCTTAGAGAACGGTTATTCTACTTTACGGACATCATTCTCGTTCAGCAGGTTTCTGCCCTGATTTACGCTCATAAATCGTTCCAGAGTATCCTTGCGGATAATCGCTTTTCTGCCGACCTTGAGGACGGGGAGTTTCCCCCAGTCTACCAACTTACGCATTGTATTTCTTCCGATACCCGTACATTCCGCTGCTTCTTCTATGGTTAAACCCATTTTGATGTTGCTCATTTTATCAACCTCCTTTCAAAATACGCATTTTGCAACTATGTATCTGTAATTATACTTATTTTGCTATCTCTTGTCAACTTGTTTTGCAACTTATTAAGAAATATTTTTGCCTATTATTAAATTTATGGTTGCAAAATAGGTTTTTCTATGCTATACTATCAGCAATAGGAGGTGAAAACCTTGAAAAAAGAAATTACATTCACCGCAAAACAGGTCGGTGAACGAGTGAAAGAACGCCGAACAGAATTAAACTTAACAATGCCCGAACTTGGTAAGCGTGTCGGGGTAAACAAATCTACCATTCAAAGATATGAAGCGGACGGAGTAGACCCGAAGCGTACAATGATTATCAACGGGCTGGCAGAAGCACTCCTGACCACTCCCGAATGGCTGACAGGACTTTCCGAAGATAAGGAATATGACAGCCGCACTTTATGTGCAAGGGATATGGAGGAACATATCAAAAAATATCTTGATACGGTTTCTTCTGTGGTAAAGGGAGAACCGCACCAACAGCTGCTCACGACATTCCTCGGAAAGATGATTGACCTCTATACGGTTATGACTTATCACTTTGCAGACGCTATGGCTGAGGTTGACCGTGTAGCGGAGGACGAGGGCTTAAAGCAGTCCTTACGCCGCTATGCGATTGAGTCAGGGGCGATTATGGAAAGAGTTTACCGTAAAGAAATGGAACTTCCTATCGAGGATATGAAACAGTTTTTAGATGGGATTTTACATATCTACGATGAGGGACGCACCGCTGTAAAGATGGGCGACCTGTTCGGGATAGTGACAGCAGCCGAAGAAAGGGTTGCTGAAAAAGAAAAATTCCGTGGCTCTTTGACAAGTGAAAACGATGATTGACACTCATCGGCATAAGTAACCTTATTACTTTACGCACACCATATGTCACAGTCCCGATTGCCACGGATAGAAAGGGGAAATTTATCTATGGCAAAAGGTTCTGTAAGAAAAAAAGGTAAAAAGTGGTACGCACGCTTCTACATCGAAGATGAAAGCGGCAGAAAAGTACAGAAAGAGTTTGTGGGAACAGAAAGCAAGTCTGAAACAGAAGCCCTGCTCAGAAAGGCAATCGCTGACTATGAGGAAAAGAAATTCGTTGCGAAGTCTGAAAACATCACGGTTGGTATGCTGCTCGATCTGTGGGTGGAGGAAGAACTGAAACCCGGCAATCTCAGCAATGGTACGGTAATGTCCTATCAAGGAACGGTCAACCGTATCAAACAGCACCCGATAGGAAACCGAAAGCTGAAAACCGTAACCGCCGACCATTTACAGGCGTATATAGACTTTCTCAGCTTTGGAGGCACAAATCCTGACGGTACAACTGCAAAGGCACTCAGCAAAGGGTATCTCCGATTGTTTTCGGCTGTTTTACAAGGGGCGTTCCGTTTTGCAGTATTCCCGAAAAGGCTGATAACCTTTAACCCGATGCAGTATGTGGTATGGCGAGGAAAGAAAGAAGAATACGAACTGTTCTCGGACGAGGACGGAGAAACTGCTTCCACACCAACGCTCAGCTACGAACAGTATCAGAGATTAGAGGACTTCCTGAAAAAGAAAAACAATCCTGCACTTCTTCCTATACAGATAGCCTATTATACAGGCTTGCGTATTGGAGAGGTCTGTGGTCTGACTTGGCAGGACATCAACCTTGAAGAACAATATCTGACAGTACGCCGCAGTATGCGTTACAACGGGGCAAGGCACAAAACAGAAATAGGGGCAACAAAGCGTAAAAAAATCCGCACCGTGGACTTTTGCGATACGCTTGCCGCAATCCTGAAAACTGCGAAAGCAGAACAGCATAAAAACCGTTTCCGATACGGGGAACTGTACAGCCTTAATTACTATTTGGAGGTCAAAGAAAAAGACCGCACCTATTATGAGGTTTACAGTCTGCCGAGGTCGGAGGAAGTCCCAGAGGGGTACAAGGAATTATCCTTTGTCTGCCTTAGACCTGACGGGGCATTTGAAGCACCGAGTACGGTGGGGATTATGTGCAGGACAGCGAGAAAAAAGGTGGAGGGATTGGAGGATTTCCACTTCCATATGCTCAGACACACCTATACAAGCAATCTGCTTTCAAACGGTGCAGCACCTAAAGATGTGCAGGAACTTCTCGGACACGCTGATGTCAGTACCACAATGAACATTTACGCTCACGCTACAAGGGAAGCGAAGCGCAGTTCCGCAAGGTTGCTGGATAAAGTAGTCGGTGGAGCATAAAAAATTTCCCTTGTTTCGGCTCGTAAGGGCAAAAACAAGGGAAAATACATAAGGTTTGAACATTGAATAGGCGATATGCCTTGGAAATACAGGGTTTATAGAGGGTTGAATAGATAAATTCCAGTTTGTCGAGCCGGTGCGTTAGAGAAGAAAATTGTTAATCAGGAAATAAATGTTGTACCTATTTGCCTATACAATCATTAAGGCAATTCAACACTTATATCGGTTCGACATACCCATTTTAAGGCAAAAATAGGTGTTCCGCTATTCCCTTGTAAAGTGAGGATTGAATAGGTTACTCGTTGGAGAACCGAGCCATGTGGAGACCGTCGTCCTGCTTTCCCACAAAAACCCGACAGTGTAATCAATGTAAAAGTCGAGTTTGGCGAGGATGAGGGCAAAGTACCTCTGTATAATATCGCTAAAAGAGCCGAGGCGTACAAGCCGAAAGAGCGAGTTACATATAAAATGATTCAGGAGTATGTCGAAAACAAATATGGCTTCAAAGTGCACACTGCATATATTGCAGAAGTAAAAAGAAGTCTTGGATTGGAGATGTATGATGCTCCAAATGCAGTTGAAACACTTAAAAATCCAAGAAAGCACCCTACACCTGAAAAAGTGGACGCAATAAAAGACGCTTTAAAGTATTTTGAGATAATATAAAACTTAATAGAATCATTTTGTTCCCCCGTATCCGACGGTTAAATCCGTTAGATACGGGTTTTTTCTATTCCCTGAATATATGATAAGCTCAAACCATCATTAAGAAAGGCGGAATTACTATGAAGAACAGTAAAGTCAACGGAAGTCCCATATCACAGAACGTCAGAAATGTCAATACCTTTTCTGAAAATATTTCCAAGAGTTCTCCCATACCACAGAATGACAGGTTTGTCAACCCCTTCTCTGAAAAATTTTTTGAGGTGTTCGTAGCACAAAAGCTGTCAGATGTCAAATCTTTTCTGAAATATTTTTCGGAAAATCCCGAAGCGTACAGACAATGGGCAACCGTTCAGAACATCAAGACTATGGCGAATACACTGAACTTCCTGACGGAACATAATCTCCT
>CALXIO010000029.1 GCA_944388385.1 uncultured Ruminiclostridium sp. | reverse complement strand
CGAACCCACGAGCCCGTGAGGACTACCTGATTTCGAGTCAGGCCCGTTATGACCACTTCGATACCGCTCCCTATATGCTCAACCGCTGTTTTTCCTCGCTTTTTTTCGGTGAAAAAGGGCTTTGGAAAGAACTGACGGAAAGAACAGCAAACTTATTCAATTTTCGAACCGGGTAAAACCCGCACGGTTACAAGGTTTTTGGTGGACGAAACGGACAGATCCCCGCAAGATTTCGAGTCGTTCTCGTTATGACCACTTCGATACATCTCCTGATACCTATATATTATATAATATCCCGGCATTTTTGTCAATAATAAAATAAGACCCACCCGGGGGAGGGTGGGTCATCGGAGAGGAAAGAAGAGTATAATGGCAATTTTTTCATTTTGTTATCTATGTAAGAAGGAGAATTAAAGGACTGAGATGTGTAAAGATTACTATGGGTGGGTGAGAAATGTTATGAGTTGTTCTTAAATTTCAGGGGATGTTTGCCATGCCTCCTCTTTGACTATATTATTACATATCAATATGAAAATTATGTTAAAATACGCTTACATTTCGGTAACAATTTGGATACAATTTGGCTACAAAACGGTAACAATTTGTAACCGTTTGTATTTTGCGGTGATATTTTTACCTGATTTTCCCCCTTTATAAGGGAATGTATCACCCAAATCAAAACTTGCACATAAAATTATTAAGAAATTTGTGCAACTTTTATATCAAAAACTATTGACAAATCATAAAAAGTGTGGTATATTGTGTTTAGCACTCTGGAAGGTAGAGTGCTAGCAGACAAAATTTTGAGTGCTAAAACAACTGAGCTTTAAGATTAGAAAGGGGTTTACAATGGAAAACCGCACCCTTAAAATTCTTGAAACGATAGTTGATGAATACATTCGCACCGGTGAGGCTGTAGGTTCAAAGCTTATAGCGGAAAAACTGAATAACACGGTATCCTCAGCCACTATAAGGAATGAAATGGCGGCACTTGAGCAGCAGGGATTTTTAGAGCATACCCACACCAGCTCAGGCAGACTCCCTACAGTAATGGGACTGAGGCTTTATATAGAGAAGATAATGTCCCCGCAGGAGTTAAGCGAGGATGAGCGTAGTGAGATAGACCGGATATTTTCCAAAATTGAGGCGGATACCGATGACAGACTTATAGAGAATGCCGGCAGGGCGCTGGCGGATCTTACCAAGTGTGCGATAGTATCCACAAATACGGTAAATAAGTTTTCGGTGATTACAAAGGTGGATGTAATACCCACCGGCCGCAGGATGTATGTGCTTTTGCTTATCACATCCGAGGGCAATATTAAAAACCGCATATGCAGACTCAGCTTTGATCTTACCCACGAGCAGATGGAATATTTCACAGAGTTTGTGAATGAGCATTTACGAGGGGTAAATCTGGAGGAGCTGTCAGATGAATATATAGACAATATAGCCAAGGCCATGGGCACATATATGATGAGCCTGTCACCGCTTCTTAAGGCGGTAGCGGATCTTTCGGCGGAAATGACAGAACAGCAGGTGGATATGACCGGAGAGAAAAATCTCCTTACCTGTCCTGATTTTTCAGCCGCACAGATAGCCCACATAATGGAGCGCAAGGCGGAATTGTCAAGGCTGATGGATGATTGTCTGTCAGGCATTGTAATAAAATTCGGCAAGGACACAGACACCTTTGCGGTGACTAATTCCTCCCTTATAGCAAGCAGCTTTTCCAAGGGCGGTAGAAAGGCAGGAAGCTTTGGTGTTATAGGTCCGGTAAGACTTGATTACAAGAAAATAATCCCATATATAGAATACTTCTCACAGAAGGTGACAGAGGCACTTGATGAAAGAGAAGGGGAAATAAAGGATAAGGAGGCGGACGACTTTGAGTAAGAAGGACATGGAAGAAGAGGTAAAGGAAGCAGAGCTTGACGAAGAAGCAGAAGAGGTGACAGAAGGCACAGAGCAGGAGGAAGCGGACCCCAAGGATGAGCAGATAGCTCAGCTAAAGGATCAGCTGCTTCGGACAATGGCGGAGTTTGACAACTACCGCAAGCGCACTGCAAAGGAACGCATGGAGCTTGAGCCTGAGATAACCGCAAAAAATCTCAAGGAATTTTTGCCGGTTATAGACAATATCGAAAGAGCTTTAGCGGCTGAATGCAGTGATGAAAATTACAAGAAGGGCATTGAAATGATTTACGAGAGCTTCACATCAGCTCTTGTAAACCTTGGTGTTGAGGCAATCGGCACTGAGGGTGAGCAGTTCAATCCGGCGTATCATCAGGCGGTACAGCAGGTTGAGGACGACTCAAAGGAGGAAGGCACAATAGCAAGTGTTTTCCAGAAGGGCTACAAAATAGGCGAAAAGGTACTTCGCTTTGCAATGGTAGCAGTAGTTAAGTAAAATCTATTCAAAAGAAGAAAAGGAGATAATCATTATGGGAAAGATCATTGGTATTGACTTAGGTACAACAAATTCATGCGTATCTGTTATTGAAGGAGGCGAGCCTGTAGTTATCACAAACAGCGAGGGTTCAAGAACAACTCCCTCAGTAGTTGCCTTCACAAAGGACGGCGAACGTCTTGTAGGCCAGCTTGCTAAGAACCAGGCTGTAACAAACCCCGACAAGACAGTAATTTCAATCAAGCGTCACATGGGTAGTGACTATAAAGTAGACATTGACGGCAAGAAGTACACCCCCCAGGAAATTTCTGCTATGATTCTTCAGAAGTTAAAGTCTGAAGCAGAGGGCTACCTTGGTGAAAAGGTAACAGATGCAGTTATCACAGTACCTGCTTACTTTACAGACTCACAGCGTCAGGCTACAAAGGACGCAGGCCAGATTGCAGGTCTTAACGTTCAGCGTATTATAAACGAGCCTACAGCCGCTGCTCTTGCTTACGGTATTGATAAGGAAAACGAGCAGAAGATCGTAGTTTACGACCTTGGCGGCGGTACCTTCGATGTATCCGTAATCGAAATCGGTGACGGCGTTCAGGAGGTTCTTGCAACAGCAGGCAACAACCGTCTCGGCGGTGATGACTTTGACCAGAGAATTATTGACTTCTTGGTAGCTGAATTCAAGAAGTCCGACGGAATTGACCTTAAAGCAGATAAGTTTGCTATGCAAAGACTCAAGGACGAAAGTGAAAAGGCTAAGATAGCTTTATCAAATGCTCCCTCCGTAAATGTAAACATTCCTTATATTACAGCAGATTCAACAGGCCCCAAGCACCTTAATGTACAGCTTACAAGAGCTAAGTTCAATGAGCTTACAGCTGACCTTGTAGAAGCTACAATGGGACCCTTCAAGCAGGCTATTTCCGACTCCGGTCTTTCTATGAGCGAAATTGACAAGGTACTTCTTGTAGGTGGTTCAACAAGAATTCCTGCTGTACAGGAAGCTGTAAAGAAGTACACCGGCAAGGAGCCCTTCAAGGGTATAAACCCCGATGAATGTGTTGCTATGGGTGCCGCACTTCAGGGCGGTGTTCTCAATAAGGAAGTAACCGGTTTGTTACTTCTTGATGTAACACCCCTTTCACTTGGTATTGAAACAGCCGGCGGTATCTGCACAAGAATGATCGAAAGAAACAAGACCATTCCCACAAAGCACACACAGGTATTCTCAACCTATGCCGATAACCAGACAGCAGTTGATATCAACATCTTACAGGGCGAGCGTGAATTTGCAAAGGACAACAAGTCCATAGGTACATTCCGTCTTGACGGAATTGCTCCTGCTCCCCGTGGTATCCCCCAGATCGAGGTTACATTTGATATAGATGCCAACGGTATCGTTAATGTATCCGCTAAGGACTTAGGCACAGGCAAGGAACAGCACATTTCAATTACAGCCTCCACCAACATGAGCAAGGAGGATATTGATAAGGCTGTTAAGGAAGCTGAGGCTTATGCCGATGAGGATAAGAAGCGTAAGGAAGAGGTTGAAATCCGTAACAATGCAGACCAGATGGTATACCAGACTGAAAAGTCACTTAATGACTTCGGTGATAAGGTAACCGCTGATGAAAAGGCACAGGTAACAGCAAAGGTGGATGCTCTGAAGGAAGCTCTCAAGGGTACTGATACAGAAGCTATCAAGGCTGCTCAGGATGAGGTGCAGAAGGCATTCTACGCTGTAGCTGAAAGAGTATATAAGGAGCAGGGTGCTGCTGCACAGCAGGCTGCAGGCGCTGATGTTCAGGGTGAGGGCACAAGCTCAGCCGCATCAGGGGATGACAATGTAGTTGATGCTGATTATACAGACGCCAACTGATAGTATAGACAGATGAGCCGGGTCACTCGGCTCATTTCGTCAATTTGAAGATAAAGATCGGAGATCCATATGGCAGAAAAAAGAGATTATTATGAGGTCCTGGGACTTCAGAAGGGTGCAAGTGAGGATGAAATCAAGAAGGCTTACAGAAAACTGGCTAAGCAGTATCACCCCGACCTAAACCCGGATGACCCCAAGGCCGAGGAAAAATTCAAGGAAATAAATGAAGCCAATGATGTGCTTTCCGACCCGGAAAAGAGAGCTAAGTATGACCAGTTCGGTCATGCCGGTGTAGATCCCTCCTATGGCGGTGGGGGATACGGCGGAGGCTTCGGCGGATTTTCCGCAGAGGGCATGGATTTCGGCGATATATTTGAAACCTTTTTCGGTGGCGGCGGCGGTACTCAAAGATCAAATCCCAATGCACCGAGACGTGGTTCTGATATAGCTGTAAGCCTTGATATAAGCTTTATGGAGGCCTGTAAGGGCATTTCCCATGAAATAGAGATAACAAGAGCCGAAACCTGTCAGAGCTGTCACGGAAGCGGTGCCAAGGCAGGAACATCCCCTAAGACCTGTCCGGAATGTAACGGCTCAGGCCAGGTAAGAGTACAGCAAAGAGGCCTTTTAGGTATGATGGTAACCACCACAAGGACCTGTACAAAGTGCGGCGGCAGAGGTAAGATAATTGAAACTCCCTGTCCTGATTGTAATTCCGGCAGAGTGCAAAAGCGCAAGAAGGTGGTAGTCAATGTACCGGCAGGTATAGATAACGGACAGACACTTTCCATAAGAGGAGAGGGTAACTGTGGTATCAACGGAGGCCCTAACGGAGATCTTAATGTTCGCATCACCGTAAGAAAGGATCCCTTATTTGAGCGTAAGGGCTTTGATGTATGGTGTGAGATACCTATTACCTACACTCAGGCGGTACTGGGTGATGAGTTGACTGTTCCCACAATAGACGGTAATGTTAAGTATTCTATCCCGGAGGGAACACAGCCCGGAACAGTATTCAGACTGAGAGGAAAGGGCATACAAAAGCTTCAGCGTGACGGCAGAGGCGACCAGATGGTAAGGGTTATTATTGAAGTGCCCAAGCGACTGAATAAAAAGCAGAAGGAAGCCCTTCAGGCCTTTGAAAAGGAGCTTGACAACTCCAATTATGAAAAGAGAAGCGGATTTTTCGATAAGCTGAAGCAATTCGGTGAGGACATAAAGAAAAATTTCCAGTAATAAAATTCCCCCGTAGAGATACGGGGGATTTTTTGTGGGTTTGTTTGGTGTTAAGGGGCTGTTGCCCCACTTTTTGCACGGGTGCAGAGCATTATCCCCAACCCCCCTTACCCCCCTTCCCCTCGGGAAGGGGGGATTTTAGTTGTTGCGCACTTCGTGCGCTTTTTGTGGGGCTTCGCCCCGCGTCGTCGCAAAGTCCGTTCATGCTCGGGGCGGTCGGCAAGCGCCCACCCCTCACATCACTCCCTTGCTCCTCCTTTTCGGCAAAAAGGCACGCAAAAGTCGCCTGTTCGGTTGTAAACGCCCTCACGACGGCTTTGTTTTGCTACCACCTTTTTGCCGTTTTGCGTGCTGGCGCACGCTATTTTTGTGGGGCTTCGCCCCACACCCTATTAAGGGGGGCAAGCCCCCTTAAAACCCCCGTTGTGTTCTTATTGTGGGTGCAAGCCGTTGTTCCTCCCATACAATAAAAAAGGGTGCAAAACCCTTTAATAAGGCTCGCACCCCAAAATTCAATTATTATACCCTCCCGGTCTTTTTCTTAATCCACATAAATACCCTTGAGGGTATCAGCCCGGATATTATGGGCTTTAAGCAGTATATTGCGCCTTTCGGCCCCAGCCCCAGCCTGCCAAAGCAATCCTTCCTTACTTTAAATTCATCAATTCTTCTTGCAAAGGGGGTGGAACGGGTTTTTGTGTCGTAGTAGAAATTATACAGGCATTTGTTTATATTTGTAGATTTATAACCGTCGGCAGTAAGCCGCATGAAAAGGTCATAGTCCTCACACCTGCGGTATCTGTCCCCGGTGCGGTAACGGTATTTGTCAAAAATTTTTCTTCTGAACATCATACTGCCGTGTATAAAGGGGGAATTAAAAAGAAAAGAGGTTTTGTCAATCTTTTCCGGCATTGTCCTTTTGCCGTATATATTTCCCTCATTGTCAAATAAATTACAGTCTGTGCCGATAAAGTCTATATCCGGATTTTCCCTGAGGAATTTTACCTCCTCAAAAAATCTCTCCGGTGCTGAATAGTCATCATCATCCTGCCTTGCTATAAATTCACCCTTTGCCTCAGCAAGGGCATTGTTAAGGGCATTTGCAAGACCTCCGTTTCTACCGAGGGTAATTATCCTTATGCGGTTATCTTGCGGAAGGGATGAAAGAGCTTTCTTTCCCTTTTTGTTGCTTCCGTCATCGCATATAATAAGCTCAAAATCTTTTTCAGTCTGGGAAAGTATAGAATCCACCGCCCTTAAAAGACGGTCCGTTTCACAATTATATACACCCATTATAACAGAAATCAAAGGCATAACATTACCCCTTCAGATATTCTTCGTAAATCTCACCATGTGCTTTAAGGGCATTGGAAAGATTATACTTTTCAGCGGATTTTCTTGCCTTTTCTCCCATGGTAAGCCTTAATTCCCGGTTCTCTTTAAGGGTGGTTATTGCCCTTGCAAAGCCCTCTACATCATCAGGTGAGCATATAAAGGCATTTTCGCCCTGTACTGCATATTCTCTTGTTCCCCGATTATCCGCCACTATTATCGGCAGATTTGCCGCCATAGCTTCTATGGGCGCTGTGGGAAGCCCTTCTCTGAAGGAGGGAAGAATAAAGGCATCCGCCATGGAAAGAAGTCTTTTTGCATCCTTACGGTAGCCGGCTAAAATAATTCTGTCCTCGCAGGAAAGCTCCTTTATAAGCATCCTGCATACCTCGGTGGTGTCTCCGCTTCCGGAAATAAACAAATACACCCCCGGAATTTTTGCCACCGCCTTAATTGAAGTAATTACATTCTTATTCTTATTTATCTCAGAATTGGACATTACAACAAAGGCATCCCTCGGTATACCAAAGCTGTCCCTGGTTTTATCCCTGTCACAGCCCATTCTCACCGTATCAAGGTCAACCCCCACACCGGGAACCTTATAGGCCTTGCATTTTTTGTTTTTGCAAAAGCCCACAGCGGCATTGTAGTCCTCTTCATTTATGGTGATAATTGCATCGGTGTTATTTATCATCAGCTTTTCTGCCAGCTTATATATAACAGCCTTTTTCGGCGCACCCTTATAAAAATGAAAGCCATGGGCGGTATATAATACCTTAGTGCCCTTTTTCCTTGACTTTTTCAGCGCCATTCTTGCCACTACCGATGTTACCGGGGTATGACAATGGGCAAGCACATAATTATTTTCTTCCGCAATTTTCTTTATCTGCTTATATATCTTAAAATTAAGGGAGGAAAAGGGAGAACGGCAAAGGGGTATCTCATAATAATTATCGCAATAGGGTATTGTCTTGTCCTCTCCCGGTTCATAATCATCCGCCCCTATTACATCCACAATATAGCCCCTGTCCTTAAACCACTTCATATACGGCAGATGGAACTGCAATATATGTTTTTTTATCACAGAAGCAATAAATACAACTCTATCTGCCATATTTTCATCCTTAAAAAATTTATTTCATATTATTATACTATAATTCAGCACTATTGTCAAATCAGGATCGGGCATTTAGTGATTTTCAACACAAACCCATATAAATTTTACATATTATTTTTTTGAAAATTCTATTGACATTGGGTAGCAAGTATGTTATATTATAAATGTAGCAATGATTATCGTTTGCTGACGGATTATGTGAATTAACACAGGTGCAGCGATAATATATATTTAGCCGACCGTCTGGGCAGTCCTTTATAAAGGACTGCCCTTGTTTTTTTCTAAGGAGGTTATAACAATGGCAGATTTAAAGGAACGCTTTAAGGAATACTGGGAAGGCTTCAAGCCCGGTGTATGGCAGGAAGAAATAAATACCAGAGATTTTATCGTAAGCAATTTCACACCCTACTACGGAGATTCAAGCTTTTTATCCGGTCCTACCGAGAGAACAAAGAAGATGAATGATAAATTAAATGAGCTTTTCAAGAAGGAAAGAGAAAACGGCGGTGTACTTGATATAAATGTGGATGTGGTTTCATCCCTTTGCAATTACCCTGCGGCATATCTTGACAAGGAAAACGAAATTATAGTAGGCTACCAGACTGACGCCCCCTTAAAGAGAGGTGTAAACCCCTTCGGCGGTATCAGAATGGCAAGAAGTGCCTGCGAGGCTTATGGCTATAAGCTGGGTGACAGCGTTGAGGAGCATTTTGAATACCGTACCACACATAATGACGGTGTATTCAGAGTATATACAGATGAAATGAAGCTCGCCCGTCATGTAGGTATCATTACAGGACTTCCCGATGCTTACGGCAGAGGCAGAATTATAGGCGACTACAGAAGAGTAGCCCTTTACGGTATCGACTATCTTATTGAGCAGAAAACCCTTGATAAGAAGAAGGTTGGCGAGGGTACTATGGATGTGGATTCTATCCGCCTTTCTGAGGAATTATTCCAGCAGATAAACTTCTTAAACAAGCTAAAGCAAATGGCAGCTATGTACGGTTATGACATCAGTATGCCTGCAAGAGATACAAGAGAGGCTATCCAGTGGACCTACTTTGCATACCTTGGCGCAATTAAGGAGCAAAACGGTGCGGCTATGTCCCTTGGCAGAACCTCCACCTTCTTTGATATTTATGTATGCCGTGATATGGAGAGAGGCATTCTTGATGAGGAGCACGCACAGGAGCTTATTGACGATTTCGTAATGAAGTTAAGAAGTGCCCGTCATCTTCGTACACCGGAATATAACGAGCTTTTCGGCGGCGACCCCATGTGGATCACCGAAAGCGTAGGCGGTATCACAACAGATAACGTTCCCTTAGTTACAAAGGGCTCATACAGAATGTTAAATACCCTTTATAACTTAGGCTCATCTCCCGAGCCTAACCTGACTATTCTCTGGAGCGAGCGTTTACCTGAGCCCTTCAAGAAGTTCTGTGCACAGGTTTCTGTGGATACTGACTCTATCCAGTATGAAAATGACGACCTTATGAGAATGGAATACGGCGACGACTATGCTATTGCCTGCTGTGTATCCGCTATGAAGGTAGGCAAGCAGATGCAGTTCTTCGGCGCAAGATTTAATCTTCCGAAGCTCTTGCTTCTTGCCATAAACGGCGGTTATGACAATATGAGCGGTATGAAGTTAGGTCCTCAGATGGAGCCTATGCAGGGGGATGTTCTTAATTACTTTGAGGTAAGAGGCAGACTTGATGTATATCGTGAATGGTTATGCAAGCTGTATGCAAACACCATGAACGTTATCCACTATATGCACGATAAGTACGCATACGAAAAGACACAGATGGCGCTTCATGATACAGATGTTGACAGAATGATGGCATTCGGTATTGCAGGACTTTCCGTAATGGCTGACTCCCTCAGCGCAATTAAGTTTGCAAAGGTTAAGCCCATAAGAGATGAACAGGGATATATTATTGACTTTGAAACAGAGGGAGATTTCCCCAAGTTCGGCAACGATGACAACAGAGTTGATAAGATCGCCCAGGGCATTATTCAGCGTGTATCTGCTGAGCTTAAGAAAAATCCCACCTACAGAAATTCAAGACATACACTTTCTGCACTTACCATTACTTCAAATGTTGTATACGGTAAGAAAACCGGCTCAACCCCCGACGGCAGAAAGAAGGGTGAGCCCTTTGCACCCGGTGCTAACCCCATGCACAACCGTGAGGTAAACGGTGCTGTGGCATCCCTTAATTCTGTGGCTAAGCTCCAGTATGACTACTGCAAGGACGGAATTTCAAACACCTTCTCTATTGTTCCCGACGCATTAGGCAAAACAAAGGAGCAGAGAGTGGCAAACCTTGTTACGATCCTTGACGGATATTTCGCAAACTATGCTCACCACCTTAATGTAAATGTTCTTAATAAGGAAAAGCTGATGGAGGCTTATGAAAATCCCGAGGCTTATCCCAACCTTACCATAAGAGTTTCCGGTTATGCGGTAAACTTCCATAAGCTGTCAAAGGAACAGCAAAGGGAGGTTATCAGCCGTACATTCCACGAAACAGTATAATGGAATGCAGATATAATTCCATACAGACATTAGGCACGGTAGACGGCCCGGGGGTACGGTGTATACTGTTTTTACAGGGCTGTCCGCTACGGTGCGGATATTGTCACAATCCCGAAACAAGACCCCTTGAGGGGGGCATTACCGCCACGGTAAATGAGATATTTGAAAGAGTTCTTCGCTGTCGGAATTATTTCGGCAAGGAGGGAGGCCTCACCGTATCCGGGGGAGAGCCATTACTTCAGGCGGAATTTGTAAGGGAGCTGTTTATAAAATGCCATGAAAACGGCATAAACACCTGTCTTGACACCTCAGGGTGCATTATAAATGACAAGGTGGAAGCTTTGCTCAGTGTTACCGACACGGTGCTTCTTGACATCAAGATGACAAATGACAATGACTACCGTAGGCATATAGGCTGTGGCATTGAAAATCCCTTGAAATTTTTAGAGCTTACGGCAAAAAAGAATGTTACAGTATGGATAAGGCAGGTTATAGTTCCCGGGGTAAATGCCACCGAGGAAAACATAGCCCTGCTTAATGACATGGCAAACCGCTATGATAACGTTAAGCTGGTGGAATTACTCCCCTTCAGAAAGCTATGTAAGGCAAAGTATGAGCAACGGGGAGAGGAATTTGTCTTTGATATATATGACACCCCCACAAAGGAGCTTATGGCAAGTCTTAATGCAGGGCTTGATAAGGGGATAAAGGAATAAAAGAAAACCTCTGAGCAATCAGGGGTTTTGTTTTTATTTGGTGGGGGATGTTGTCTGATAATAAGGGGCTATGCGCACTTTTTTCCTGAACGGCTTCAGACTTCACTCCACCCACCCCCCTACCCCCCTCCCTCATAGGGAGGGGGGGAGTAAATCGGGGCTGCCGCCCTGCGACCGCTTAAGGGGGCAAGGGGGGTGGGGTTACCCCTCTGCACCCGTGCAGAAAAAAGTGGGACAATAGCCCTTTAACAAAACCACCCCATATAATATATAATAGTACCCCCAATGTAATTCGTTACAACGTTACATTTCCCCTTATAACTTAAAAAACAAGTTTAAGAAAGTGAAAACTTTCTAAATTACCCTTATGTATGTAAACGATTACACAGATGTTATACAAAATTAACAATAACAATTCACAGGTTATATATAAATTCAACTAATTTTGTAATAATGAGGTCTTTTTTTCAATTTACCTATTGCAATAATGTAAAATTTATGTTATTATCTAAGTACAGAAAACCGAAGGGCGCAGATCCAACGGAATTTTGCAATTAAGGGCGTAGTCCCTTAATAATAAAAAATTTTTTTATAGGAGGTAATTTCAAATGCAGAAATTACGTAAGCTCAGAGCTAAAAAGGGCTTTACACTGGTTGAGTTGATCGTTGTTATCGCTATCATAGGCGTACTTGCAGCAATCCTCATCCCCACAATGTTAGGTTTCGTTACTAACTCAAGAGTTACATCAGCTGACTCTACTGCTGCTTCTATCGAACAGCAGATCGACAACTTCTTAACCGACGCTGATACAGCTGGTTACGGCATGAAGCTCGGTCAGAACAACATCGCTACTATCACAATAGAAGTAACTGATACCGGTTGGGAACTTAATGTTACTGAAGTGTCTGTTGCTCCTGGTACTTCTACAGGCCTTACTAACGCATTCAAGGAGACCTCTACAACAAGCTGGCAGGGTTCTGCAACTGTTGACGCAGATGCTACAAAGGCTGATAATACAGGCAATGCTACAGCATTACTCGCTATCACTCTTAGAGATCTCTTCCCTGAGATGAAGTCAGCTTATGCTTGGTGCTACCTTGTTGGTGGTAACTGCTTATATGTTGCTTACACAGCAGATTCAAACACAGCAGTTACAACAAACTTCCCCACTGCTGATGATTTTGAAACAGGTACTTATGTATGGGACGGCAACACAGCAGGTATCTCTCCTGATGGTCTTATCGTAGGTACAGCTCCCAAGCTGACACTTGGTGCTGCTTCTGCTACTTAATCTTAATTGATTTAAGCCTTTAGACTTTGAGTAAATTAAGTACATAAAATTTCCCTCGGTGACAAGGTCACCGGGGGATTTTTTATTGAGGTGATAAAATGTCTGTTAAACTTAAAATGGTGCTGTCCGGGGTGCTTATACTTATTTCTGCGGCGGTTATAGTATTCAGTCTTTTTGCAAACGGCGTTATAAGGGTCGAAAAGCCGGAGCCACCCTACGAGCCTCGATATCTTAACCCGGAAACCTTAGGCAGTGCAAGGGCTTTAACCGGCAGGGTGGGGGTGGTATCCATATTTGCCTCTGACCCCGGCTCACAATGGGATATGGAGGATAAGGGGGATAAGGAAAGAATAGATAACATACTTACCGCCCTTAACACAGCTTGTACCTATCTAAAGGAGAATGCAAGCCGATATGGTGTAGAGGTGGATATTGACTATGCCAAAAACACAGAAAGCCCTTTGTTTATCACAGGAGATTTTAAGAATGTGGTAAATGATCTTAACGGCGGACGTTGGGAAAGAATCGACCTTGCTGATTTTATAAAGGGAAACTGTGATATGAATGATAAATATGACAGCGTGGTATATCTTTTCTTTACTGATGACTACAAGGATAAGTTTGATCAGGATGATTATGTGAGGGTATGGAGCTTTGCGGATTATGTTTACGATAAGGCTTTAACCTATCCGTATGAGATGTGCTTTTTACCCTATGGCTTATATGAAAGCGGAATTTCTGCTTCTGTAATAGCCCATGAAATGATGCATTGTTTCGGTGCGCCCGATCTTTATCAAGAGGACAGCTTCGGTATAAATTACGGTACATCAAACATTTCGATTGAGTATGTTGAGGAAAATATCCCCAATGAGATTATGCTTATACAACATGAGCTTGGCACAGAGAAGAGTTATAGTGACAGGATAACCAACGAAATATCCGACATAACTGCCTATTATATAGGCTGGTTGCCCGCCCTTGATTTGGTGGATGAGCTGAAAATGACACATAGTCAGCACGATTTGAAAAAAGACCCTTGATTTTCATATAAAAGTGTGGTAATATTAACTATCATACTTAAGGAGCGCAAATATATGAAAAATCAATATTTTAAAAAAGGGATTTACCCTGGTTGAGCTTATTGTGGTTATTGCCATAATAGGCGTATTAGCGGCTATACTTATTCCCACCATGCTTGGATTTGTAACCAATGCCAATGTTACAAGTGCCGTATCCACGGCAAATTCCATGGAGCGAATTATTGAGTAGCATTTGACAACGGTTGATGCTGAAAACAAGGGTATGCTTTTAAACAACACAGCCATACTGACGATTTCCGTTACGGAAAATAACGGTGAAGCGGTATGGAACGGAACTCTTGACAATCCCGGCGGATTTCATAGTGAGGGTAGCTTCAGCTGGCAGGGGGCGGCATCGGTTACAGCCACCACAGACAGAATTTCCGTAAGTGATAATGGAACGGCATTACTTTTAAGTGAGTTATGCCATACCTTCCCGGAAATAAAGCAGGGCTATATTTGGGTAGCCTTAAAGGGCGGAAATGTTGAAGCCCTTGTATACACCGCCGAAACCTCAAACGGCGCAGAGGTATCCGACTTAACCACCGCATACGACGAAAACGGCGCACTTATTCCCACAGCCACAGTTGACTGGAGCGCAAAGACCGGAAAATTTGACGGCAACAATGCGGGCATAAATGCAAACGGCTATGTATGCGGCACCTCCCCGGCATTAGTCCTTGGTTGAAATGAATAAGAGTGTATAAGAGTGAATAAGAGTGAAAGCGAATAAGAGCGAAAGCGAATAAGAGCGAATAGGAAAAGGAAGCGTGAGCTTCCTTTTTTTGTTTTTGGGGGGTGGGGCGAAGCCCCACATAGGCGCACGAAGTGCGCAACAAATTCTCCCCCCTTCCCGAGGGGAAGGGGGGTAAGGGGGGATGGGGATAGCCGACAGCAGTCGAAAAAAATAAGAGGGGCGCACCGCCCCTTAACGGAGTGTGGCGCACAGCCTAAAAAAATATATTGACAACTCCCCCATTTTACTGTATTATTATAAGTGGTGTATTATGCACTAATATAAGAAAGGCTGTGATGACCGAGTTGGAAAAAAAGCTCAAGCTTTACGGGTTTAATAATCTGACTAAAACTCTTAGCTTTAATATATATGATATTTGTTATGCAAAAAGTGCAAGGGAACAAAGGGATTATATAGATTATATTGATGAGCAGTATAATTCAGAGAGATTAACAGGAATACTTTGCGACGTTACGGATATAATCGGGGCAAATGTGCTTAATATATCAAAGCAGGACTATGACCCCCAGGGGGCAAGCGTTACCCTGCTTATTTCCGAAAAGGCCACTGCATCAACTAATATAGATAAGTCCTGTAATTTAGGACTTGTGGAGGGAAAGCCCCTTGACCCAAGAAGGATCGAGAGCGAAACGGTGGTAGCCCATTTGGATAAGTCCCATGTAACGGTGCATACTTACCCGGAATCTCATCCGAATAACAGTATAAGTACCTTCAGGGTGGATATAGATGTTTCCACCTGCGGAGAAATTTCCCCCCTTAATGCCCTTGATTATCTTATAGGCAGTTTTGACTCGGATATTATAACTATCGACTACAGGGTAAGAGGCTTTACAAGGGACTTAGGCGGACATAAGCTGTACCTTGACCATGATATAACCTCCATACAGGATTTTATAAATGACTATACCCTGACAAAATACGATGCCACGGATATAAATGTATACCAGGCGAATATATTTCACACAAGGCTTATGCTTCGTGAAATGGATCTTAAGAATTATCTTTTCAATACGGATATATATGACATACCACCCAAGGAGCGACTGAGGATAACCGAAAGCCTGCGCCGTGAGATGATTGAGATTTATTCCGGTATGAATATATATTAAGGGAGGGATAGTAATGCTATCACAGGAGCGAGCCCCTATTTATGAGGCATTGAAGGAGTACAGAACAAACCGCATAGTTCCCTTTGATGTACCCGGCCATAAAATGGGCAGAGGTAATCCGGAGCTGACGGAATTTTTAGGTACAGCCTGTATGACTGCGGATGTAAATTCATCAAAGCCCCTTGATAACCTTTGCCACCCGGTATCGGTAATAAAGGAAGCGGAAATGATAGCCGCAGAGGCATTCGGGGCTAAAAATGCCTTTTTTATAGTGAACGGAACCACCGCCGCAGTACAGGCCATGGTGCTAGCGGTATGTAAGCAGGGGGATAAGATAATAATGCCCCGAAACGTTCACCGCAGCGCAATAAATGCCCTTATCTTAGGGGGAGCCGTACCGGTGTATGTAAATCCCGGGGTGAATAAAGCCCTTGGAATCCCTCTTGGTATGTGCTATGAGGAAGTTGAAAGGGCGGTAAAGGAAAACCCGGATGCAAAGGCTATATTTGTAAACAATCCCACCTATTACGGCGTATGCTCGGATATAAAGAGAATAGCACAGCTTGCCCACAGCCACGGTATGTATTTACTTGCGGATGAGGCACATGGCACACATTTTTATTTCGGGGATAATATGCCCATAGCAGGAATGCACGCAGGTGCTGACTTATCTGCGGTAAGTATGCACAAAAGCGGCGGCTCACTTACCCAGAGCAGCTTTTTGCTTACCGGGGATAATATAAGCGAGGGCTATGTAAGACAGATTATAAACCTTATGCAGACCACCAGCGGAAGCTATCTTCTTATGTCAAGCCTTGATATTTCAAGAAGAAATCTTGCCTTAAACGGAAAGCAGATATTCGCAAAGGTACAGTCCTATGCGGAATATATGAGAAGCGAGATAAATGACATAGGGGGATATTATGCCTTTTCAAAGGAGCTTTGCGACGGAGGGGCATTTTACGACTTTGATATAACCAAGCTGTCGGTGCATACAAGGGATATAGGCCTTGCAGGAATTGAGGTTTATGATATATTAAGGGATAACTACGGCATACAGATAGAATTCGGCGATATAGGAAATATCTTAGCCTATGTTTCAATAGGCGACCGGGAATTATATCTTGACCGCCTTATAGGTGCGCTTAATGATATAAAGAGAATTTATTCCAAGGACAAGACAGGTATGCTTGACCATGAATATATAAATCCCATAGTGAGATTATCTCCCCAGCAGGCATTTTACGGGGAAAAGGAATCAGTTCCCATTGAGCAAAGCGCCGGCAGAATAAGCGGAGAATTTGTAATGTGCTATCCCCCGGGAATACCCATATTAGCCCCGGGAGAGCAGATAACCCAGGAGATACTTGCATATATTAAGTATGCAGGGGAGAAGGGATGCTTTCTTACCGGTACAGAGGATCTTGAAATTAAGAATATACGTATACTTAAAGAATAAAGAAAGGAGCAGTTATGGATCTTTGGTTTACCGAAAACCACAGCGAAAGCGTAAGGTTTTCTGTGCGTGTTGATAAACAGCTTCACAGCGAGCAGAGTGAATATCAGAGAATAGATGTATTCCAGTCCATGGAGTTTGGCAGACTGCTTGCCCTTGACGGCTATGTAATGATAACCCAGAAGGATGAATTTATCTATCATGATATGATAGTTCATATACCTATGGCAGTAAAAAAGGATATAAAGAATGTGCTTGTTATAGGTGCGGGTGACGGCGGTACGGTAAGGGAATTATGCCGTTATAAGACAATAGAGCATATTGACCTTGTGGAGATAGATGAAAGGGTAGTGGAGGTATGCAAGGAATATTTCCCGGAAATGACCGTATCAATAGATGACTCCAGGGTATCAAAGCACTATACCGACGGACTGAGATTTGTACGGCACAAAAAGGGAGAGTATGACCTTATTATAGTGGATTCCACCGACCCCTTCGGCCCCGGCGAGGGACTTTTCACAAGGGAATTTTACGGCAACTGCTATAATGCCCTTACAGATACAGGTGTACTTGTAAATCAGCATGAAAGCCCCTTTTACGAAAATGATGCCAAGGCCATGTGCAGAGCCCATGAGCGTATAAAGTCGGTATTTGAGCTTTGCAGGGTATATCAGGCACATATTCCCACCTATGCCAGCGGACATTGGCTTTTCGGTTTTGCAAGTAAGGGAATTGACCCAATAAAGGACCTTGACGAGGATTATTGGAACAGCTTAGGTCTTGAAACAAAATATTACAATACAGAGCTTCACAAGGGCTGCTTTGCCCTTCCTAACTATGTGCTTAAAATGTTAGGTGAAGCCTAAATAAAGGGGAATATATATGGTAACTGCGGAATTTAAAAAATGTACCATGCAAACAGGACTTGCTGTAATAGTTATATTTGCAACAAGGATACTTGCAGAGCTTGCCGCTTTAGGTCTTGGATTTCTTGACGGGGTAATGAATGATACAGCTTTATATTATCTTAGCTCCATTGTGTCAATAATCATAATATACGGCGGCGGTGTGTTTGGTACATCCTTAGTGTATAAAAAATCTTTCAGGGATATAAAGCCCTGCTACAATAATAAGGATAAAAGACTTGGCAAGGCGGTATCCTGGGTAGTTCCGGGCTACGGAGCAGGACAGATAATGAATATTGCCGTAATTGCCATTTCCTTTTTAATATTCGGGGATCCCAATGCGGTGGCAAATACCTTTAACCCGGTAACCTCCGGAGATGCAGGAACACAGATAATAAATATAATCTTTCTTGTGTTCCAGCTTTCCATACTTGCCCCGGTGGTGGAGGAATATTGGTTCAGAGGAATTATCCAGACCTCAGTAGAGCCCTATGGCTACGGATATTCAATAATGGTATCCTCATTCCTATTTGCCCTTGCCCACGGTAATGTGCATCAGTTCTGCTATACCTTTGTACTGGGACTTGTACTTGGCTATGTAAGATACGCAACAGGCAGTCTTGTGGCAGGCACTATAATCCACTTTATAGTAAACAGCCTGTCGGCGGTGGCACTTGTTATAATGTCCCTTGAAACAACGGTGGAAGCGGTGCATAAAACCTCCATAGGGGCTGCCCTCACAGGTGAAGAGCAGGCAAGCCTTGCTGCCCTTGTGGCATGGATGATATTTATATTTATCATGATAATAGTAGGTATTGCAAGCGCCATAGGCAAAATAAAGATTTTACGGCTTTACAGACCTAAGAATAATTATCCGGAGCTTACCAAAAAGGAAAAGTTTACGGCCACCATTAAAAACCCCGCATTTATTGTGGGTGTGGTGCTTTGCTTTGCCTATATGATACTGGGACTTGTATTAAGTCTTATTATGAGAGGATAAGGTTTTAAGTGAATCTAACAGAATATATAAGGGCACGATATTCACCTCAGAATTTAAACGAGATAGAAAGCACAGATGAAATAAAACCCTGTACCATGCGACGCTTTGCGGCGGAGCTTGGCATAGGGCTTATAGCAATAACGGCAGTTGAGTATTTATTCTCAAGTGTGGTAATGCTTTTGCTTTTGTGTCTGCTTAAGCTGGGGCTTCTGGAAAATGACATAGTCTATAACCTTGTGACATATTTTTCAAGCTCCCTTATATCCTATCTTCCGAAAATTGCGGTGCTGTCGGTGCTTTATCACAGATACAGGACACTATACAGCAAATACCATAAATACGACAACAGCTTTTTAAAATTTTTACCCCCCATTATATTATTGCTCTGTAGCTTTGCCCTCGGTATGTGGGGATCAAACATCACAACTTTAATAAATCTTTTTCTACAGGCATTTTTCGGGGCAGGGGAAATAGAGGATGTAATGGAGTCTATGGCTCCCTCCTCCTTTGAGGCAGGACTTATAATCCTTGGGGTAACCGCCGTAGTAGCCCCCTTGGCAGAGGAATTTATCTATCGTAAGCTGCTTTTAACCCCCTTAAGGGTAATGGGAGATGCGCCGGCGGTAATTATTTCCGCCCTTGTATTCGGACTTGCCCACGGAAATTTCGACCAGTTCGCCTATGCCTTCTTCACCGGCCTTTTATATGGTGCGGTGGCGGTAAGATACGGCAGTATAATCCCCACGATAATACTTCATTTTCTAAATAACTTCCTTGTGACCATAACCACCTATCAGGATATGTTAAAGTCCGGTATATGGATACTTGACGGTGTGGTGGATGTTATAGCTGCGGTGGGGGATTTTATCACCAACCTGTCCTATTTCGGCGGATTTTTCCTTGTGATGCTGCTGGCGGTATCAAAATTCCTTGAATTAAAGCCGGTGGATGGGGAAAACAAGTACGAAAAGCTCCGCTGTTTTTTGTGCCCCATACTGATTATTGCCCTTGGGGTAATGCTTATAATGTTTATTGATTAAAAATTATAGTCAAAATTCAGTAAACTTGAAAAAACTACTTGAAATTCGTACAAATATTTGGTACAATATAAATAGTGGCGTGAATATGCCCGTATAGTATATTATGGGGGTAGCCCCACATAAATAAAGCATAAAGCGAAAGGAATTAAACACCATGAGCAAACTGAACAAAAAGAATGTAGAAGATTTACAGGTAAAGGGCAGAAAGGTCCTTGTAAGAGTTGACTTCAACGTTCCCATGAAGGACGGCAAGATCACAAACGATAACCGTATCGTTGCAGCTCTTCCCACAATCAACAAGTTAGTTGAAAACGGCGCAAAGATTGTACTTTGCTCACACCTCGGCAAGCCCAAGAACGGTCCTGAGGACAAGTTCTCACTTAAGGCTGCTGCAGAAAGACTTGCAGAGCTTGTAAGCACCAAGGTTGTATTTGCAAAGGATGATACAGTAACAGGCGAAAATGCTAAGGCAGCAGTAGCAGCTATGAACGACGGCGAAATCGTTGTACTTGAAAACACACGTTTCCGTGGCGCTGAAGAAACAAAGAACGGCGAAGACTTTGCTAAGGAGCTTGCAGCATTAGTTGACAACGATGTATTCGTAATGGACGCATTCGGTTCAGCTCACAGAGCTCACGCTTCAACAGCAGGTGTTACAAAGTTCGTTAAGGAAACAGCAGTAGGCTACCTTATGAATAAGGAAATCGAGTTCTTAGGTAACGCAGTTGAAAATCCTGTTCGTCCCTTTGTTGCTATCCTCGGCGGCGCTAAGGTTGCAGATAAGCTTAATGTTATCTCTAACCTTCTTGAAAAGTGCGATACACTTATCATCGGCGGCGGTATGGCTTATACCTTCTTAAAGGCTAAGGGCTATGAAGTAGGTAAGTCACTTGTAGATGACGAAAAGCTTGACTACTGCAAGGAAATGATTGAAAAGGCTGAGAAGAACGGCAAGAAGCTTCTTCTTCCTATTGATACAACAATCGCAGCAGCATTCCCTGATCCTATCGATGCTGAAATCGAAGTAAGCGTAGTAGACGCTGACAAGATTCCTGCTGATATGATGGGTCTTGACATCGGCGAAAAGACAATGGAGCTTTTTGCTAACGAAGCTAAGAATGCTAAGACAGTAGTTTGGAACGGTCCTATGGGCGTATTCGAGAACCCCGTACTTGCTAAGGGTACTATCGCAGTTGCTAAGGCACTTGCTGAGGCTGATGCTACAACAATCATCGGCGGCGGCGACTCTGCAGCAGCAGTTGTACAGCTTGGCTTTGCTGACAAGATGAGCCACATCTCCACAGGCGGCGGTGCTTCTCTTGAATACCTTGAGGGTAAGGTACTTCCCGGTATCGACGTTATCCAGGATAAGTAATTATTTTAAGCAGGGGAACAGCAAGCCTGTTCTCCTGTTTTGTATGCGTAAGGAATGTTTATGAACGACAAAATCACCGAACACGGCGCAGAGTCCTGCTGTATCACAGATGCGAAATTTCACAGCTGTGAGATAAAAGGGGAGTTTTCCGAAAACAATATGTCCGGCTGCCGATTTGAAAGGTGCAACCTTTCCGGTTCTGCCCTTGCTGAATCGGATATGACCGGGGCGGTATTGGACAAGGTAAATCTCACCGGCGCAGAATTTACGGGATGCGATCTTTCCGGCGTAAATATTTCAGACTGTAAGCTGGAGGGCGCTGAAATTGACGGTATCAGCATAAAAGAGCTGATTGAATTTTATAAAAATAATCATAAGGAGAATAAAGCAATGAAGAAGAATGTAAGAAAAGCAATTATTGCCGGCAACTGGAAGATGAACAAGACTCGTCCTGAGGCTAAGGCATTACTTGAAGAATTAAAGCCCATGGTAGCAGATGTAAATGATGTTGAGATCGTTGCCTGCGTACCCTTTACAAACCTTGAAACTGCTCTTAATGTAACAGCAGGTACAAACATCAAGATTGGTGCTGAAAACTGCCACTTTGAAAAGAGCGGTGCTTTCACAGGTGAAATTTCTGCTGATATGCTTGCAGAAATGGGCGTTGAATATGTAGTTTTAGGCCACAGCGAAAGAAGACAGTATTTTGCTGAAACTGATGAAACAGTAAACAAGAGAACAAAGGCAGCCTTAGCGGCAGGCTTAAAGCCCATTGTTTGCGTAGGCGAATTACTCTGGGAGCGTGAATGCAACATTACAGAGGAAGTTATCGCTCGTCAGATTAAGCTTGACTTCTATGATATTTCTGCTGATGATCTTAAGAAGTGCGTTATCGCTTATGAGCCTGTATGGGCAATCGGCACAGGCAAGACTGCAACTGCTGACCAGGCTGAGGAGGTTTGCGCATTTATCCGTGCAACACTTGCAAAGCTCTACGGCGAAGAGGTTGCTGAAAGCATCACAATTCAGTACGGCGGTTCTATGAATGCCGGCAACGCTGCTGAGCTTGTTTCAAAGACAAACGTAGACGGCGGTCTTATCGGCGGTGCTTCATTAAAGGCTGCTGATTTCACAACAATTATTATGGCTGCTCACAACGGCTGATAACGAAAGGAATTATAGAAAATGGCTAAACCTGTATTACTGGTAGTAATGGACGGTATCGGCTTTTCCAAGACAGGTCTTGGAGATGCTGTAACTCTGGCAAATACTCCTGTACTTGATAGATTATTAAAGGAATGCCCTAACACCCGCTTAAAGGCTCACGGTGATGCGGTAGGTCTTCCCTCAGATGATGATATGGGTAACTCTGAGGTTGGTCACAATGCTTTAGGCTGCGGACAGATTTATTCCCAGGGCGCAAAGCTGGTAAATGAATCCATCGAAAGCGGCAAGATGTATTCATCTGAAGCATGGCAGGAGCTGGTTAGCAACTGCAAGGCTAACAACAGCACACTTCATTTTATCGGTCTTTTATCAGACGGTAATGTTCACTCAAATATTGCTCACCTTTTCAAGATGCTTGAAGAAGCTAAGAAGGAGGGCGTAAGCAAGGCAAGAGTTCATGTTCTTCTTGACGGAAGAGATGTTCCTGCCACATCTGCACAGGTATATATTCAGCAGTTAGAGGATTATCTTGCTTCCCTGAACGATGACAGCTTTGACGGAAAGATCGCCAGCGGCGGCGGTCGTATGAAGATCACCATGGACCGTTACCAGGCTGACTGGGCTATGGTAGAGCGTGGCTGGAACACTCACGTTAAGGGTGAGGGCAGACAGTTTGCATCAGCTATGGAGGCACTTGAAACACTCCGTGCTGAAAATGAGGGTGTAATTGACCAGGATCTTCCTGCCTTTGTTATTGCAAAGGACGGCGAGCCTGTTGGCAAGATAGTTGATAAGGACAGCGTAATTCTCTTTAACTTCCGTGGTGACCGTGCTATTGAGCTTTCAATGGCATTTGATATGGATGATTTTAGCGGATTTGACAGAGGCGCAAAGCCTGATGTATGCTTTGCAGGTATGCTCCAGTATGACGGAGATTTAAAGCTTCCTGCAAGATTCCTTGTAAATCCCCCCGAAATCACAAACACCCTTTCTGAGGTGCTTGTAGCGGCAGGCTTAAAGCAGTATGCCGTATCCGAAACACAGAAGTACGGCCATGTAACCTACTTCTGGAACGGTAACAAGAGCGAAAAGTTCAGCGAGGAATTAGAAACCTACAAGGAAATTCCCTCTGACAAGGTATCATTTGACGAGCGTCCCTGGATGAAGTCAGCTGATATTGTTGATGACCTTATTGAGGTTATCAAGAGCAAGGAATATGATTTCTTACGTTGTAACTTCCCCAACGGCGACATGGTAGGCCACACAGGTAACCTTGATGCTACTATTGCCGGTGTTGAGTCAGTTGACTTAGGCTTAGCCCGTCTTATCAAGGTTTGCGACGAATACGGTGTTACACTTGTGGTAACAGCTGACCACGGCAACGCAGACGAAATGCTTGAAAAGAACAAGAAGGGCGAGGTAGCTGTAAGAACAGCCCACTCACTTAACCCCGTTCCCTTTATCATTTATGATAAGGATGTAACCTACACAATCAAGGAAGGAAACTACGGTCTTGCAAACGTAGCACCCACAGTAGTAAAGATGTTTGGTCTTACTGCCCCTGATTGCTGGGAAGAAAGCATGATCTGATAGAAAAAGTAATAACGGCTCTGCATAGCAGGGCCGTTTTTGTTTTGGGGGAATTTTGGGTTTAGGGGGAATTTTTGGGTTAAAGGGGATTGCCCCCTTAAAGAGGTCGCAGAGCAGAGTACCCACAGCATACTATAAACAAAAATACCGCCCACAGATGTGAACGGTAACCTTATTATTTAATTTTGTGAAAAAAAGCACGCCCGGGGTGGGGTGTTAATAACTGAACGGCGAGCCTTTATTTTCTATTTCATCTATCTCTTTTAGTTTTGCTATCAAGTTGTCTTTTCCTTCTTTGGTTAAGTTCTTATCATCTAATTTATCTAAAATTTCAATTTCTTCTGTTGTTGGATTTCTCATCATTGAAAATCACTCCTTTTTCAATATCTTCATAATAGTTTCTTTTAACAATTGTTGCCTTTTTGTAAGTTTAACCGCCGAAACTAAATCTGCAATATATTCATAACAATCCATTTTACCGTTTCCGGAAATTTGTTCACAGCCTATTTTCAACTTCTATTATACCATTTTCTGCACTATTGTCAATCCCGGCAAGATTACTGGTTGGCGCATCGTTTATTAGGGTTTACGCCCACAATAAGAATACAATGGGGGGTCTAGGGGGGCTTGCCCCCAAAACGTGCGTCATCGCGTCCGGGGGCTTTAAGGGGGCTTGCCCCCTTAAAGAGGTCGCAGGGCGCTAGCCCCATAAAAAGCGTGCGACAGCACGCAAACGGCA
>CALXIO010000028.1 GCA_944388385.1 uncultured Ruminiclostridium sp. | reverse complement strand
ATGAGCCCGGTGCAATACCGAACTCATTCACAAGCAATTTAATATTTAATTTTGTCTAAACTTTGGGGTTCACTTCAAAATTCCGGGGTTTTATTTTTTTATTATTCAGCTCTTGAATTTCTGCTTTCCTTTAAGATAACGTCATGTGAGCCTCCCTCCACAATACTTGTGGATGATACAAGGGTGAGCTTTGCGTTCTTCTGGAAATCAGGAATATTAAGGCAACCGCAGTTACACATGGTGGAGCGTACCTTTGCAAGAGAACGGGTAACGTTGTCCTTTAAGCTGCCTGCATAGGGAACATAGCTGTCAACACCCTCCTCAAAGGATAACTTAGCGTCGCCGCCCATGTCGTATCTCTGCCAGTTTCTTGCACGGTTAGAGCCCTCGCCCCAGTATTCCTTAACATACATACCGTTCATGAACAGCTTGTTTGTGGGGGATTCGTCAAAGCGTGAGAAGTATCTGCCCAGCATAATAAAGTCAGCACCCATAGCAAGAGCAAGTGTCATGTGGTAGTCATGAACTATACCGCCGTCTGAACAAACAGGAATATAGATACCTGTTTCCTCAAAGTATCTGTCACGCTCCTCGCATACATCAATAAGAGCAGTAGCCTGTCCACGACCGATACCCTTCTGTTCTCTTGTGATACAGATAGAACCGCCGCCGATACCTACCTTGATAAAGTCAGCACCGCATTCAGCAAGGAAGCGGAAACCGTCCTTATCTACTACATTACCTGCGCCTACCTTAACGCTGTCACCGTAATGCTCTCTTATCCAGTCTATGGTGAGCTTCTGCCATTCGGAATAACCCTCGCTACTGTCGATACAAAGTACATCCGCACCTGCCTCAACAAGAGCCGGAACACGCTGTGCATAGTCTCTTGTGTTGATACCTGCGCCTACTATGTATCTCTTCTTGCTGTCAAGAAGCTCGTTTTTGTTTTCCTTGTGCTGTTCGTAGTCCTTTCTGAATACGAAATATTTAAGAACACCGTTGTCATCCACAATGGGAAGTGCATTGAGCTTATGATCCCAGATAATATCATTAGCCTCTTTAAGAGTTGTGCTTGCAGGGGCTGTAATGAGCTTTTCAAAGGGGGTCATGAAGGTTTCTACCTTTGTGTCGGTGGACATTCTTGAAACTCTGTAATCTCTGCTTGTAACAATACCAACAAGCTTGCCGTTTGCTGTGCCGTCCTCGGTTACAGGCATTGTGGAGTGGCCTGTCTTTTCCTTTAATGCAAGCACATCTGCAAGTGTCATATCAGGAGAAAGGTTTGAGTCGCTGGTTACAAAGCCGGACTTGTAGTTTTTAACACGGGCAACCATAGCCGCCTCGTCCTCTATTGACTGTGAGCCGTATATAAAGGATATACCGCCCTCCTTAGCAAGGGCTACTGCCATTCTGTCATCTGATACAGACTGCATAATAGCACTTACCAGGGGAATATTCATATAAATTGAGCTTTCTTCGCCCTTCTTGTACTTTACAACAGGTGTACGAAGTGAAACATTAGCCGGTATGCACTTGGATGAAGAATAACCGGGTACTAAAAGATACTCACCGAAGGTATGTGAGGGTTCTGAATAAATAAAAGCCATTTTACTTTCCTTCCTTCCTACATTTTCCGTATAATAAATACGCACATACAGTAATGCCTATATGCGCGTATTTAAAAATCTTTCTATAATTATATCTCTTTGAGAGAAAAAAGTCAAGTAATTTACAGTTTTGTAAAGGTAAAAAATATTATAACATTTATACTAAATTACAGTCAATTTCACCAAGTTAAAAATTATAATTATTTTATGAATATACTTGACATAACCCGCCGATAATCCTATAATAAATATAGTAGTATCTGAAAGGAGTTCAGCCGATGAAATTCAAATGGGATAAGCGCTACCTTTACTGGGGCGTCACCGGATTTCTCACAATAGCCGCCGCAATAGTCTTCTATTTATCTCTGGATCATTTCGGTGAGATAATGGAAAATATAGGACGGTTTTTGTCTGTACTGACTCCGGTATTGTACGGCTTTATTATAGCTTATGTTTTATCTCCTATTGCAAATTATATTGAAAAGCCCTGCTTAAGACGGCTTTTCTACACCATACAGGATAAGAAAAGAGAACGCTTTTTAAAGAAAAATCCCGGTAAAGAGCCGCCTGCGAAAACCTTTCCCGTAAGAAAGGTGGCAAGGGTGCTCAGCGTTACCCTTACTATGATTATAGCCCTTGCGGTTATAACCGGCGTTACCTGGATAATGCTTCCTCAGCTTATTGAAACCATCACCGCCCTTGTAAACAATATGCCTGAGTATATAAGAGAGGTAACAAATTGGGTAGAAAAGATATTTGAGGACAACCCCCAGCTGGAGGCTTATGTACTTCAGTTTACAAACGGAATTTCGGATATGGTAAACAAATGGCTTACCACCGACCTTCTGCCTCAGATGAATGATATATGGAATCTTATTTCCTCCAATGTCATGAATATCTTAGGCTTGTTTACAAATATACTTTTAGGCCTTGTTATTGCGGTATATTTCCTTAACAGCAAGGAATTATTCGCCGCCCAGGCCAAAAAGATAATATACTGTATCTTTAACACAAAGCACGCAAATAAGATAATTTCCGCTACCCGTGATGTTCATAAGTCCTTCGGACAGTTTATCACAGGTAAGTTAATAGACAGCTTTATTATCGGCGCTCTTTATATTGTCATTATGAATATATTCAATATGCCCTATGCCCTGCTTGCAGGTGTAATTATGGGTATCACAAGCATAATTCCCTTCTTCGGACCCTTTATCGGTGCAGTACCCTGCGTACTTCTTATGCTTCTTGCAGACCCCATACAGTGCATATACTTCCTTATTCTTATGATAATAATTCAGCAGTTTGACGGTAATGTGCTTGCGCCTAAGATAATAGGCGACTCCACCGGACTGTCCAGCTTCTGGGTAATTTTCGGTATGCTTGTGGGTCAGGCAATATTCGGCTTTGCCGGACTTATTATCGGTATTCCCTTATTTGCGGTGATTTACAGCTTTATTAAAAATCGCGTCAAAAACGGACTGGAGGATAAAAATCTCCCCTCCGATTCAAACGAATACAGGGATATACATCATATTGACCCTGAAACGGGAGAGGCGGTTATGTTCCCGCATCCTCCCTATGTGAAAAAGAAAAATGAGAAAAAGGCTGTTGTTTTCCCCTTTAAGAAAAAGAACAGGAATAAAAATTCAGAAAACGACAATCAGGATAACCCGGGCGATAAAGAATAATTAAAGCCGCATCACAGGATGCGGCTTATTTATAAAAAGAGGAGTGAAATATATGTTTTATGCGGTAGATAATGCTACCATGAAAAAAGCGGAGGAATTATGTGAGCGTGATTTCCGTTCTAAGGCTATGCTTATGGATAATGCAGGCTGTGCTATCGGAAAGGGCACCTGCAAGTACAGAAAGGTTTTGCCCTGCCATAAGGTGGTAATAATCTCCGGCAACGGTAATAACGGCGGTGACGGCTTTGCTCTTGCAAAGTATTTTCACGATCATGAGATAAAAAGCACGGTGGTGCTTACCGGGGATATTCCCTCTGTGTATCCTGCCAAGGAGTGCTTTGACAAAAACAAGGACTACTTTGACAAGCTGTACTTTTTAAGCTCAGATCTTGATAAGATCTATGATGCCGTAAATGAGGCGGACTTTATTTTTGACTGTGTTTACGGTACAGGCTTTCACGGTAAATTAAAGGAGGAAATTAAAAACCTCTTTTCTATCTGTAATAAAACAAGGGCATACAGAGTTTCTGCGGATGTGGCATCCGGCTGTGACCTTACCTATCTTACAGCGGATGAGGGCTCATTTGTGGCGGATCTGACTATTGCTCTGGGTGCTGTGAAGTTAGGTCAGCTAAGTGCGGATATTGTTAAATTCTGCGGTGATATTCTGCCTATGGATATAGATATACCCATAGACTGCTACCCCAATGACTGCATAAGAATAAATGATGATGAATTGCTTCGTCTGTTCCCCAGAAGAACACGCTCCTGCCATAAGGGGGATTTCGGCAAGCTGCTTATTATCGCCGGAAATGAACAGTGCCTTGGCGCACCCTGGCTTTGCACCCATGCGGCCCTCAGAATGGGTACAGGGCTTGTTACCCTTTGCTCCACAAAGGATGTAATAAGGGCGGCATCTGTTTCCCTTCATCAATGTGTATATCTTCCTGTGGGAGATGAACCCCATATTTCCTATGAATATATGGAAAAGATACTTAAAGCCGCAAAGGAAACCGACGCTGTGGTAATAGGCTGCGGTATGGGCGACTATGAGGATACCTGGCTTATTACAAGGGAAATTATAAAAAATACAAATTGTCCTGTTCTTATTGACGGAGATGGAATAAATTCCGTAGTGGCGCATATAGATGAGATAAAGGACAACAGCGGACGGCTTATTTTAACCCCCCACCCCAAGGAATTTTCACGCATAAGCGGACTTTCCGTTGAGGTGATATTAAAGAATAAAATAACCGTAGCAAAGAACTTTGCAAGAAAATACGGAGTTACACTTCTTTTAAAGGACGCTTACTCGGTATGTGCATCCCACAAGGGTGAGGTGACTGTAACCATTGCCGGTAATGCAGGCCTTGCAAAGGGTGGTAGCGGTGATACATTAAGCGGTACAATAGGGGCGCTTTTAGCCCAGGGCTTATCCCCCATAAACAGCATAAGACTGGGAAGTCATATTTTCGGTCTTGCCGCTGAAAAAATGGCAAGGGAAGGCGGTATCTGCAGTGTAATGCCGGCTGAGATACCCTTTGAATATCCCTCAATACTGGGAGTATAAAGGCTGTCACAATGTTGTCTGACACATAGAAAGGACATTGCTATGAAAAAGACAGCGTTATGTGCAGTATTACTATGCGGTTTAATGGCGGCCACGGGCTGCAACAACGGGGATAATATTACCCCTCCGGATTTTACCGGGGATATTTCCCTTAAAGGAACGGTGGAAAGCGGCGGTATTTCCGCTGATTTAGAGCTTAAAAGAACAAACGATATGTGGATAGCTACCTTTTCCTCGCCGGAAAGCGTAAAGGGTATGACAGTTACCCTTGACAGCAAGGGCAAGTACGGGGTGACCTACGACGGACTTACCTTTGATTACAGCATGGATGATGTTCCCTTTATATCCGCCATGCAGCATATCACAAAGAGCATAGAAGCCGCATCTGACCCCTCACAGGTAACTGCCACACAGGAAAGTGAGGGTACAAAAATAGCCGGGGCTACCATGGGAAGCGGATTTGTTATAACCTCCGATAAGGACGGGGATTTAACCTCTGTTTCCATAGGCGGATATACCTTTAAGGCGGATAATGAGGATATGAACACCGCCGCCAATGTAACCGAAAGCAGTACAAATTCGGCGGATATGACCTTATCCACCCCTGAAAGTACCTCAGCACCCCAGACATCCGCAGAGGAAAAATAATGATAAGGCCAAAAAGCCAATGGGTATTTTACCGCAGGGCAAGACCCTATATAAGGGGGATATTATCCGGCCTTATTACCCTGCTTATTCTTCTTTGTCTTTGCGGCGGAATATTCACCCTTATACAAGGGGATGAAGCAAAGGCTGTGATAACCGGCAGAGTGATACTTATAGCCGCCTGCCTTGTGGCAGGAATATTCACCGGTGGGGCTAAGGGTAAAAACGGCTTTATAGCCGGTACATTTTCAGCGGTGATAATATTTACCCTGTGCCTTATATCCTCCCTTATAACCGGAGGCTTCACAGGAGAAAGCATTATACTAAAGCTGATATTATGCCCTGTTGCAGGATGTATAGGCGGTATCATAGGAGTAAATATAATAAAAGAAAGATATTAAAAAAACCCTGACATAAAGTCAGGGTTTTATATTTTATTTATACCGTTTCTGTAGCCTCTGTTTCATCGGGAGCTGCTTCGGTTTCCACAGGCTCGATTTGTGTTGCCTCAGGGGTGGTAACTTCACTTTCACTTGCCGGTGTGTCCTCAGTTGCAGGTGCTTCACTTTCGCTTGCCGGTGTCTGGGCAGGTGCAGTTGTTTCACTTGCAGGAGTATCGGCAGTTGTTTCACTCGCCGGTGTGGACTGTGTTACTTCGCTTTCACTTGCAGGAGTGGTTTCTCCGGTGGTTTCAGCGGGAGTTGTTTCGGCAGGTGTGGTTTCGGTAACTGTTGTAGTTACGGGAGGCTTTGTTTCGGGGGCTACTGTATACTGAGGATATTCCTCGGTGGGGTCAAGTACAGAGAAGCCCTCATCCGCAAATATTTCCTCCGGCTCTACAAGGTATACACCGTTTGTATCTGTAAGACTGCGGATAAAGTTACCCGGGCATCTTATCTTTACAGCAAGGATATTTTCCTTATCTGTATCAAAAAGCGCCTTGATATTATCACTGCCGGAAATTACATAGCTGTTACTGAGATATACCTCAATAACTCTTATATTACCCTCGCTGTCTGTCTTTGCAAGGATATTTTGCATATCAACTGCTGATACGCTCTTGTCAAAGGTAACATAAAGGTTTGTTTCCTCTGTGTTTTCGTCTGCCTTTTCGTAAGCCTCAATAGCAAGGCGGAATCTCTCTGTGGGAGAAATTGAGGAGGCAGGCTGTTCTATACTTACAGGGGGTGCTGACAGCATAACTGAGCCTATACCTACCGCAAGGACCATAGCCGCCGCCATAGCTGCAATTGAAATAACCTTCTTTACGGGGAAGGGTGTTTTCTTTGCCGCTTTCTTAGTGGTGATTTTACCCATAGCGGCATTTCTTATTTCTTCACGATCAAATGAATATTCGCTCATGAGCTGTTTGTAAAAATCATTGGTATTCACAAAAAATGCCTCCTTTCGTAAAATCACAGTTTAAATTTCTTTCTCTGTCGCTCAATGGTGCGGTAGAGCTTGTTTTTCACCGTTGATAAGGGAAGCTCCATTTCGGCGGCTATCTGATCCAGCTTCATATCACAGACAAAGTATAAATGAAATATCCTGCCGGTGACCTTATCGGTGTTCATTATATCATCAAAAATCTGCTTTGCAAGCAGCTTATCGGAAATTACATCCTCAAGCTCCGGCTGATGCTTTGACATCCGGGCTTCTATTGCTACCATTTCCTCATCGGAATAATCCGAAAAGGAATATGTATCGGATTCTTTCTTTTTATCGGAATAAAAGGTCTTGCACTCAAACTTTGCAATATTTATAAGGAATGCCTCCGGGCTTTCTATATCCTCATACCCCTTTTGGGTAATACGGGTGAAGAACCTGGCATAGATATTCTGGATAATATCCTTTGCGTCCTCTATGCTGCCGCATTTGCTGACAACATATCTTGATACCGCATTAAATGTGGCATCATAGACCTTGTTAAAATATTCCTCATGACCCTTGTCGGTGCCCACAGGCTCACCTCTTTCGTCATCTACTTAGTAGTAGGAAAATAAAACAAAAAAGTTTCATCAAAATCACAAATAATTTAAAATAAATATCAGGCTGTATAACATATTTCCGGGCTTTTGTTTATCTTGAAATAATGGTTGTCTGTTACCGGATTAAAACAGGCTTTCATTTATTTTACAATAAAACGACGGAATAGTCAAGAAAAATAAAATTTTTTTAAAAAGCCTTATTTCCCTTGACAAGTATATATAATAACTGGTACAATTAAGTAAATAACGTTTTAAAAACATAAGGACGGTAAAGAAAATGCTTAAAAGAGGAAAAACCCTATTTAACGACAACTGGCAATTTACCCTTACTCCACCCGACAGCGAAATGAAGGCTTTAAAGAATGTTCACTGGTACGATGTGGAGATCCCCCATGACTGGCTTATATACGATACCTCAAAGCTGTATGAAAGCGGCTGCGGATGGTACAGAAAGACACTGAGTATAGAAAAAGAGGAACTGGATAGCTGCTTTATACTTTGCTTTGATGGGGTGTATATGGATACCACCCTTTATATAAACGGCAAGCAGGCAGGAGAATGGAAGTACGGCTATACCGCCTTTTCCTTTGATATTTCAGAGTATTTAAAGGAAGGGGATAATGAGATACTTGTAAGAGTAAATCATAAATCCCCCAATACCCGTTGGTACAGCGGTGCAGGTATTTTCCGTAATGTGCATATAAGAAAAACATCCAAAAATCACATTGCCGAAAACGGCATATATATCCACACAAAGAGAAATTACTCAAAGGCGGACAGATATGCCACCTGGAAGATAGTTATTCAAACAGAATTGTCAAGAGAAACCGTTGGTACAATAAGCTATGAGATAGAAAATAAATACGGAGAGGTTATGCTTTCCGCTGTTAAGAAAATATGCGATGACAGGGAAAGAACCTCTATTTATACCGACTTTTTAAAGCCCTGGAATCCGGGATTTCCTAACCTTTATACATTAAGGGCAAGGCTTTATGATGAACAGGGTGAGCTTCTTGATGAAATGGCTGTCCGCTTCGGACTGAAGTCAGTTCAGTATGACCCTAACTGCGGACTTATGATAAACGGCATAAAGTGTAATATCCACGGTGTATGTCTGCACCACGACCTTGGAGCCCTCGGTGCGGCATTTAACAGAGATGCGGCTGAAAGACAGCTTAAAATAATGCTTGATATGGGTGTAAACGCTATCCGTACAAGCCATAACCCTCCTGCAAGGGAGTTTATGGAGCTGTGTGACGAAATGGGCATACTTGTAAACAGCGAATTTGTGGATATGTGGGAAAGCCCCAAGAATGAATATGACTATGCGAGATTTTTCAACGACTGGTATAAAAAGGATGTGGAAGCCTGGATAAAGCGTGACAGAAACAGCCCCAGCGTTATTATGTGGAGCATAGGTAATGAAATTAGCGATACCCATAAAAGCGAGCGTGGACTTGAAATAGCTAAAATGCTGGTGGAGGAGGTTGAAAGGTATGACCCCTCCCATAATGCAAGGGCTACAATAGCCTCAAACTACATGGCTTGGGAAAACGCCCAGAAGGTGGCGGATTTTATTAAAATTGCCGGATATAACTATGCAGAATGGCTGTATGATGAGCACCACAAGGCTCATCCCGACTGGTGCATATACGGAAGCGAAACCGCCTCCACAGTCCGTTCAAGGGGTATATATCATTTCCCTGCGGAGGTGCCTCAGCTGTCCCATGATGATATGCAGTGCTCTGAATTATCAAACAGCGTAGTGGGTTGGGGTGCTACCCCGGAAAAATCCGTTACCATGGACAGGGACAGAAAGTTCTGCATGGGACAGTTTGTATGGACAGGCTTTGACTATATAGGTGAGCCTACCCCATACAGCACTAAAAATTCCTACTTCGGTATAGTTGATACAGCAGGCTTCCCCAAGGAGTCCTACTGGTTTTATAAGTCCATGTGGCACGTGGGCGGAAAGCCCTTTATCCATATCGGCAGTAACTGGGACTATAATGAGGACCAGATGATTGATATTATCGCATATTCCAATCTCCCTGTGCTGGTGCTTACCTACAAGGGGGATGAATATCCTCCGGTGACTATTGACCATGAGCATGGAGAGATGCCAAGAGCCATGTGGAAAATCCCCTATGACGAAAGAAAGGTTATTTTCGTAAGGGGCTATGAGAAGGTGGGGGAAGAAGAGCCTACCCTTACTGTTACTATGGTTAATGCCCTTGATCCAAAGGATATAGTGCTTAAATGCGACAAGAAGGAGATAACCGCCGACGGCCGTTCTCTTGCCTTTGTGGAAATAAGCACAAAGGATCACTTAAATCTTTTTGTTCCCAATGCCAATAACAGAATTAAGGTAACCGTTACCGGTAATGCAAGGCTTGTGGGATTAGATAACGGCGACAGCACAGACTATGACAGCTACAAGGGAAGTAACAGAAGGCTGTTCAGCGGTAAGCTGCTGGCTATTGTGGAATCCACCCTTAATCCGGGAAAAATAACAGTTACAGCAGAAAGCCCCGGGCTTAATCCTGCGAAGTTAGTGTTAAAATCAGTTGCCCCCGAATATGAGGTAGAGGGAATTAGCGTTGTTACCAAAAATCAGTTCCCTTATCCTAAGAAGAATATGAATAAGGAAATTCCCATAAGAAAGCTGGAGCTTAAAGCGCCTATTCCCTATGAGCTTAATGAAAATAACAAAACCGCTGAGGTAAAGGTAATAGTTCATCCGGAAAATGCCACATTTAACGATATAGGCTTTAAGTGTGTGGCAGATAACGGTGTGGAGGTTAGCTTTGCAAGGGTATTGTCCTTTGAAAATAACACCGCCCTTATTGAGGCTAAGGGTGACGGACGCTTCAGGCTTCGTGCCTACGCTAAAAACGGAAAGCCCCACCCGGATGTTATATCCGAGCTTGAATATACCGCTTCAGGCCTTGGCAGTGCGGTAAAAAATCCCTATATTTTCAATGCCGGCTGTCTTTATGACTTTGGCAGTAAGACACTTAACACCATTGAAAGAGGTGCTTTAGGCGGCTTTGAGGGACGGACCGTAATAGGCTTTAGCGATGTGGACTTTGGGCTTCAGGGCACAGACAGAATAATTATAAGCCTTGGTAACAGCGGCGGCGGAGAGGCATACCCTGTATCCCTTTATGAGGGAAATGCAGACAAGGGCGGACGGCTTATCGGTACCTTTGATGTGGCATTTAACGGAGGCTGGGACAGGGCATACCCTGAGGAATTTGCCCTTCCGGAAACTTTAAAGGGAATTAAGGATATCAGCTTTGTTATAGACAGAAACTGTATCTTCGGTGGATTTGAATTTGTAAGAGTGGAAAGAGCCTATAAGAAAAACTATGCCGCAGATTGCGATAAGGTTTACGGTGACAGCTTTGAGGTATGCGAAAGGGCAATAGAGAAGATAGGCAACAATGTTGTTATAGAGTTTAACGAAATGAACTTTAACAAGGGTGCTGACAATATCACCATAAAAGCCCGTACGCCCCTTAATTTCTGTACCGTACAGTTAAGGCTCACCGACAAAAACGGAAAATCCACAGTACAGATACTTGAATTCCCCCATGCAGATGAATATACTAAGGTTAAGTTTAATATCGACAAGATGTCCGGGGTATATGATGTTAGCTTTGTATTCCTGCCGGGTACAAAATTCGATATGGATAGCTTCACATTCGGCAAGGAGTAATATGGACAGCTTATACGAACGCACCGCCATGCTTATAGGAAATGACAAGGTACAGCTTCTTCAAAATAAAACCGTCATAATATTCGGTATCGGCGGAGTTGGGGGATATGTAGCTGAGGCTGTTGCAAGGGCAGGAGTAGGTACTATCCACCTTGTGGATAAGGATGTTATAAGTAATTCTAACCGCAACAGGCAGATAATAGCCCTTAGCTCTACGGTAGGACAGTATAAGGCGGAGGTTATGAAAAACCGCATACTGGATATAAATCCCAAGGCTGCGGTTTATGCCCATAACTGCTTTTTCCTACCGGATACCGCCGGAGAATTTGACTTTTCACAGTATGACTATGTTATAGATGCGGTTGATAATGTTACCGCAAAGCTCACTATAATAAAGTCGGCAAAGGAAAAGAACGTCCCTGTAATATCCTCAATGGGTACAGGAAATAAGCTCGACCCCACCGCCTTTAAAATAGCGGATATAAGCAAAACCTCAGTTTGCCCCTTAGCCAGAGTAATGAGAAGGGAGCTTAAAAACCTCGGCATAGAAAATGTTAAGGTTTTATACTCTGATGAGTTACCTGTTACCCCTAAGGAAAGGCTTTCAGAAAACGGCAAGTCCATACCGGCAAGCATATCCTTTGTGCCCTCGGTGGCAGGACTTATAATAGCAGGCGAGGTTATAAAGGACCTTATAAAATAAATAAAGCCCGGCTTTAAGCCGGGCCAATAAAACCCGGTTTTTAACCGGGTTTTTATTATATATCACATAATGCAACCGCATAATCAAAGGGCGGTATATCAAGGGTTTTATCCCCACAGCCCTTTGGCTTTCTTATAAGCTCAATGTCGGTGTATTCATCCCCGAGAATAGCCTTTAAATCATAGCTTTTGGGGTATTTTGACTTGTTTAAGAATATTATGGCGCCTCTGCGGTTCAGCTTATCAATTCTTGCAAAGATACATTCCTCTGCGGTACAGGAAATAAACTTCATTTCTCCCTGTGCAAAGGCGGCGGAGGATTTTCTTATCCTGCCTAATTCCTTTGTAAATTCAAGAATATCCTTATTTTCCTTGCCCCAGGGGTAGCATCTTCTGTTAAAGGGGTCCTTATAGCCCTCCAGTCCCACCTCATCGCCGTAATAGATACTGGGAACACCGGGTAAAAAGAACTGTAACACCATGGCGCACTTTAAAAGTGTAACACCGTAAACATACTGCTCAGGGGTAAGGTATCTTTCAGCCTGCCACTCTCTGTCATGCCAGCCCACATCCTCACCGGCAAGGCGAGTTATAATTCTTTCGGTATCGTGGGTGGAAAGGAAGTTCATAAGTATATCCGCGCTGGGCTTGGGATAATGCTCTAAGATAGTCATTATACCATCTCTGAAGGGTATTGGGTCTGAATACTTGATGTAGTTTATGATAGCCTCCTTAAAGGGGTAATTCATAACGCTGTCAAGCTGACCGCCTATAAGGTAACGCCTGCGAACACCGTAGCTTTCCTTATTGGAAGCATCCTCCCAGACTTCACCGTAAATAACCTTGTCATCACCCATTTTCTTTACTGCCACATTAAGATTATCAAGAAAGTCATCCGGCAATTCATCCGCAACATCAAGTCGCCAGCCTCTTGCTCCCTTTTTTATCCACCTTTGTAAAATTCCGTCGTCACCGCAGATATATTTAGTATATTCCGGGTTATTTTCATTTACATTTGGAAGTGTGGTAATACCCCACCAGGATTCATATTCAAAGGGGTATCTTGAAAAGCAATACCAGGGACGATAGGGGCTGTCCGGGTCATTATATGCGCCCTCGTGAGCTCCGTATCTGCCGAACTTGTTAAAGTAGATACTATCCGCACCTGTATGGGAAAATACGCCGTCAAGTATAATATCTATGCCGTACTCCTTAGCCTTACTGCAAAGCTCCTCAAATTCCTCATCGGTGCCAAGCATAGGGTCAATATGCTCATAACAGGCGGTGGAATAACGGTGATTTTCATGGGATTCAAATATGGGATTTAAATAAAGGCAGGTAACACCCAGCTCCTTAAAATAGAGGAGCTTGCTTTCTATACCCTTAAGGTCGCCGCCGAAATAGTCATTATTTCTTATAATGCCTCTTTCGTCCGAGCGGTAAAGGGGAGTATCTTCCCAGTTTTCATGTATAACTCTGTCCCCGGGGATATTTTCGTGGGCAATTTTGCTTTTACAAAAACGATCCGGGAATATCTGATACATAATACCACCCTTTATCCATTCAGGGGCGGTCATTTCCTCATGAAATACAGTAAGCTGGAATAAATCCCCGTTGTCAAGCACACCTATACTGGCTCCGCTTCTCTTTATGTAACGGCGGTTGCCGTCAATAAGCAGAGTGAAATAGTAATGGTGAAGTCCTAAGTGCTGGGGATTGAAGATACCTGAATAAACATGGGTTTCTGTGGTGCTGTCGGTAAGCTCAAGGCGAATAAATCTCTCCTTTTCACCGGGACGGAACATAACCAGTACCGGCTCTGCCACATTCATATTTTCCGGAAATCTCAGGGCAAATACAGAGGGCTGATACCTTCTTATTGCTCCAAAGGGGCTTTTATATTTCAGATCAAAGCTGTCATAAATAGGTATACTCATAGTCACCTTTCCTTGTGCCGTATTTTTTATCCTATATAAGGCAATAGAATGTACTGCGCTGTGGCACAATACATTCTATCCCATTATATTCTGTGTATGATACCCGTCTTTTATCAGTTAAGGTGCCAGATGTCACGTGCATAGTCGCTTACAGCACGGTCAGCAGAGAAGATACCTGCAGAACCGATATTGATAAGTGACATTCTGTTCCAAAGGTACTTATCCTTGTAGGTTTCACTTGCCTTAGCCTGTGTTCCTCTGTAGCTGTCAAAGTCAGCGAAGCACATATATCTGTCTGTATTGCGAAGTGCGTTTGCAACCTCCTCGAAGGTAGCACCGTTTACGCCCTTGTACATAAAGTCGATAATGTTCTTGATAAGTGCGTGCTCATTATAATACTTCTGAGGGTTATAGCCCTGTGCCTGAAGCTGATTTACCTCTTCGGTATCCATACCGAAGATGAAGATGTTATCAGCACCTACTGCGCCGTGGATCTCCACATTTGCGCCGTCATAGGTACCCATTGTGATAGCACCGTTAAGCATAAGCTTCATGTTACCTGTACCGGATGCCTCTGTACCTGCAAGGGAGATCTGCTCGGAAATATCACTTGCGGGCATGAGAATTTCGGATAATGTAACCTTATAATCCTCAAGGAATACTACCTGGAGCTTTTCGTTGAGCTTGGGGTTCTTCTTTAATTCTTCACCAATGCACCAGATCATCTTGATTATCTGCTTAGCCATATAATAGCCGGGAGCAGCCTTTGATGCGAAGATATAGGTCTTGGGAACAAAGGGAGCATCGGGGTTATTTACAAGGTAGAGATAATCAGCAATAATGTTCATGGCATTAAGCTGCTGACGCTTGTACTCGTGAAGTCTCTTTACCTGTACATCAAAAATACCATCGGTGTTCAGCTTTGTGCCTGTGGTATTGTATACAAACTTAGCGAATCTGTCCTTGTTTTCCTTCTTTACCTTTGCAAGCTTATCAAGTACAGCCTTATCATCGGCAAACTTCTTGAACTGCTCAAGCTTTGATGCGTCCTTCTTAAAGCCGTCGCCTATACACTCTGTAAGAAGTGAGGTAAGACCGGGGTTAGAAGCAAGAAGCCATCTGCGGTATGCGATACCGTTTGTAACATTCTTGAAGGCTGTGGGATTTACTGAATATTCATCACTGAATACGCTTTCCTTGATAATCTCGCTGTGAAGCTTGGATACACCGTTTACAGAGTGGGATGCAGCACAGCAAAGGTTTGCCATTTTAACCTTGTTGTCGCTGATAATGGACATTCTTGTGACCTTTGCGCTGTCGCCGCCTGTAAGCTCCATGAGCTGTGCACAGTAGCGGTTATTGATTTCTACAATGATTGAGAAAATTCTGGGGAGAATTCTCTGCATAAGGTTTACATCCCACTTTTCAAGAGCCTCTGCCATTACTGTGTGGTTTGTATAAGCAAAGGTATTCTTTACAATGTACCATGCCTTATCCCAGTCATAGCCGCAGTCATCAAGAAGAATTCTCATAAGCTCGGGGATAGCAAGTGTGGGGTGAGTATCATTTACATGAATAGCAACCTTTTCGTGGAGGTTTTCAAGTGTGCCGTATACATTCATGTGGCGCATAACAATATCGCCTACTGATGCCGCACTCATGAAATACTGCTGACGAAGTCTTAATGCCTTACCCTCAAGGTGGTTATCGTTGGGATAAAGTACCTTTGTAAGAGAGTGAGCAATATTTGAAGCACCGATAGCATTAGCGTAGTTGCCCTGGTTGAACATATTCATATCAAAGGACATACTTTCTGCGCTCCATAAACGAAGCTTGGAAACACCCTTTGAATCATAGCCTGATACATACATATCATAAGGAACTGCGTTTACTGTGGTGTAATTTACATGATTTACTGTGTGGTAGTTTTCCTCCCACTTTTCCTGTACCTCACCGTCAAAGTGCACCTCAATAGCGTGATCTGCAACAGGTACAAGCCATGCACGGCCGCCGGGTAACCATTCATCGGGAAGCTCTGTCTGCCAGCCGTCAATGATTCTCTGCTTGAAGATACCGTATTCATAAAGAATTGAGTAACCGGTGCAGGGAAATTCGCAGGTAGCCATACCGTCAAGATAGCAAGCCGCAAGACGACCTAAACCGCCGTTACCAAGACCTGCATCAGGCTCCTCGTCAAAGATGTTTTCCATCTTTACGCCGATCTTTGAAAGAGCCTTCTTAACCTCATCCTGCATACCTAAGTTATAAAGATTTGTCTTTAAGGAACGACCCATAAGGAATTCCATGGAGATATAGTAAACCTGCTTTCTTCCCTTGGAATTAGCGTCTACCATAAATCTGTGGCGCTTTTCCTTTAAGTGTTTTACAACGATCTTTGAAAGAGCCTTGTATATCTGTGCATGGGTAGCCTGCTCGGGAGATGCTAAAAAGTCAAGCTGAAGTATTTCGGTGAGCTTCTGGGTGATTTCCTTTTCGCTTAAAGGTGATATCATAAATACTTTCCTTTCCTTTGTGCGGCGGAATTCCGCCTGATTTGGTTTTTCCGACAAAAGTCGGATTTTATATATAAAACCCTATAGTATAAGTAAATTATACCTTAAAATAGCAATTTATTCAAGATAGTTATTGTTTTTTAGCCGTAACAAAAGAAAATTTTGTTAAACTGATAATGGAGCTTAGTTAAACAATGACTATACTTTGTACAATATCACAAAAATACAGGCAAAACTATGCTTTAAAACATTAATTTTACTCAATTCTCAGGGTTTTAAGTATGTCGTTTTTGTCCTTGTTATTGGCAAGAATCATAAGCTTATCCCCGGGAGCAAGGGTGGTCATACCACGGGGGATTATAAGCTCGTTTTCCCCTCTTATAATCGAAATGATATTTACATTCTGGGGAATTTCCAGATCCATAAGGGGTATTCCCCCCAGCTTAAAGCTGTCATCCAGCACTATTTCAAATACCGCCGCCTTACCTCCCAGCGGCAGTAATTCCTTTATCTTGCCGCTGTCAACCTCTCGTTCAAGCTGTCCTGTAATGTTTTCGGTGGAGCTTACTACTATATCCACACCTAACTTTTTAAGGGTGGCTACGTTTTTGGGATTGTTTACCTTTGCTATGGTCTTTTTCACCTGATACAGTCTTTTTGCAAGCTGGCAGGCAACAAGGTTATCCTCATCTCTGCCGGTTACCGCAATAACACTGTCCACATCCTCTACTCCTGCCGCCTCCAGTACGGAAATACTGGTGCCGTCCCCCCTTATAACAGGGATGCTTAAATCATTCGCAAACTTCTGGCAGGCCTCCTTGTCCTTTTCGATAACCGAAATGGTGTAGCCCTTTTCAAGCAGCACTCTTGCAAGATAATAGCCTATCTTACCGCCGCCGATAATAAGTGATCTCATGTTTACCCCCTTATATGGACTTTGCAAAAATCAGCTTGTCGCCCTCATGAAGGGTAACTATGCCGTTTACAACAGTCATTGTGCCCTCATGATTGATTATTGCAAAGAGAGTTTCATTGTCCTCATACTCTATTTCATCGGAGGTGATACCGATAAATTCCTTTGGTATATCCATTGTGAAAAACTTCACCGCATGACTTCCGAAGGACAGGTATCTGTCATCCGGTACAGGCTTTAATGCGGAGGTGATAGCCTCAACCGTAAGCCTTGTGGGGCATACCGTTTCCAGTCCGAAGTGGGCGAATATATCCCCTCTTTCAGGGTCCAATATACGGCTTATTACCTTTTCAATGCCGTATAATTCCTTTGCAAGCTGGGCTACCATTATATTGGTATTATCGTCATCGGTTACCGCACACACAACATCGCAGGTTTCAATTCCTGCCTTTTTAAGGTTATCCTGGTCTATGGGAACACCGCAAAGTATACTTCCGGAAAAATCATTTTCAAGATTTTTCTCCACCTCTGCCGCGCTTCTTGCTATTATCGATACATCGTGGCCGTCCTCGGTAAGTATTCTCGCAAGCCTTACGCCTACCTTACCGCAGCCCACAATCATTATATTCATAGCTTCTCCTTCCGGCTTTTATGCCTTGTATTCAATGCAAAAAAAATACGGCATAAATGCCGCATAAGATAAGATAAAAACAACTCAAATAACAGAGATAACAAAATGAAAAAAGCATTTAAAAGCATTCGCCTTTAAATAATCAAACATCAATGTTAAAAGAACCTTCGGCCCTTGCCGGCGGCGGTTCTCTTAACCGATAATCCTATTATACACTCTTTATTTTAAAAAGTAAATAGCTTTATATTAATTTCGGTGATATTCTTCTAAAAATGCCTGTTAAATTTGTGTAAATTGTATAGTATATTTTAGCCGATAAATTCCCTTAAAATCGAATTTTCCGGCACTAAATCAGGGCTTAAGGGCTCTACCATATTTAAAAATCTGGGAAGCACGCTGTACATATCGTTTCTTTCCTCACACTCGTTAAAATCCTCGCGGATTTCCCTTAATACCCCGGCATAAATAAACAGCTCATAGCCGAAAAATGTATCTATATCATGGCGGGACAGGTGCTTATAGGGCATTATGTACATATTTTCGCCCCTTTGCACACTCTGATAGCCTGCGATGGTTTCATGATAATCCCTGCCCCGAAACAGCTTATCACGGCACATTCTCCTTATAAGCCTTATTTTTGAGGGGTGGAGAAGCACTCCCGTTTCATCGGCTATACGGGTGCGGACGCTTACATATATAAAGTCGGAATATTCATGTAATGCCCCGGTAACATCCGGGTTTAAGGCGTGTATTCCCTCAAGGATAATAAGGGTGTTTTTATCCCTTGTGAATTTCTCACCATCGCTTCTTGTGTTATCCTCAAAATCATAACTGGGCATGGTTATCTCACCGCCCCCTGCAAGTATTCTCATATGCTGTGACAAAAGGGCAGAATCCACCCTGTCGGGTTTTTCATAGTCAATTTTGCCATCCTTTGAGGGGGCAGGTCTTCCCGGCAGGAAATAATTATCCATGGAAATTACCTTTCCTTTGATACCATAGGGCAAAAGGGCTTTACACAGCTTTTTTGCGGTGCTGGTTTTACCTGAGCCGGAGGGCCCTGCAAGAAGCACTATGGGGTGTTGCTCAAAGCTCTCTGCCAAAGCCCTTGCGGTTTCTGTTACGGTGTTTTCGTATGCGCTTTCACATTCCCTTATGAATTCCCCGGGGGAAAGTGCTTTTTCTTTCAGCTTGTCTATTGTGATGATTTTCATATTGATTGCACCTTTCTGTGATTTATTTAATCTTATCACAAAAAGGTGCATTTTTCAATATTTTTCCGCTGATTTACAGGTCATCCGCATCCTGTACCGGCACTTCCGACTTGTTTTCGCATACTCCGGTGTAGCTTCCCTCCGGGTCGGTGTCGGATGTCCTTGCGGAAATTACGTTCATAGCCCGTTTTGTGGGGCGTTTATTATCACATGAATTTTTGTTTTTCTTTGTTTTTCCCATAAAAACCTCCTTTTTGTCCGGACGATATTATTTTCTGCGGATTTTCGGCTTGTATTCCATGTAAATTTTTAAGGGATATAAATAAATAATTAACATAAATTTGTCATAGTTTACAAAAATAACATATAAAATTCTCATTAAAATTCAAAAATTTTTTCAAAATATACTGGAAATTCACCGGGGTATCTGCTATAATACTATTGTATGGTTGACAAGTCTGTCTGCATAGGCAGGCCTTCCGCAGGAAGGCGGCGGACAAGTCGGTCAGAATATCTATTTTTTAGGAGGAATACCCCAATGGCAAAGAAGTATTGTTATCTTTTCTCAGAGGGCAATGCTAACATGAGAGAGCTTCTGGGCGGTAAGGGTGCAAACCTTGCAGAAATGACCCACATCGGTCTTCCCGTTCCCCAGGGCTTCACAATTTCAACAGAGGCTTGTACACAGTATTACGAGGACGGCCGTAAGATCAACGACGAAATTCAGGCTGAGATCAATGAGTACATCGTAAAGATGGAAGAGATCACAGGCAAGAAGTTCGGTGATAAGAACAACCCCCTTCTTGTATCTGTTCGTTCCGGTGCAAGAGCATCTATGCCCGGTATGATGGACACAATTCTTAACCTCGGTATCAACGAAGAGGTTGTAGAAACAATGGCTGAACAGTCAAACAACCCCAGATGGGCTTGGGACTGCTACAGAAGATTTATCCAGATGTACTCTGACGTAGTTATGGAAGTTGGTAAGAAGTACTTTGAAGAGCTTATCGACAAGATGAAGGAAGAAAAGGGCGTTACTCAGGACGTTGAGCTTACAGCTGACGATCTGAAGGAGCTCGCTAACCAGTTCAAGGCTGAATATAAGGCTAAGATCGGTGAAGACTTCCCCTCAGACCCCAAGGTTCAGTTAATGGGCGCTGTAAAGGCAGTATTCCGTTCATGGGACAACCCCAGAGCTAACGTATACAGACGTGACAACGATATTCCTTATTCATGGGGTACAGCTGTAAACGTACAGATGATGGCTTTCGGTAACATGGGTGATGACTGTGGTACAGGTGTTGCATTCACACGTGACCCCGCTACAGGTGCTAAGGGCCTCTTCGGTGAGTTCCTTACAAACGCACAGGGCGAGGACGTTGTTGCAGGCGTTCGTACTCCTATGCACATCAACGAAATGGAACAGAAGTTCCCCGAAGCTTTCGCTAAGTTCACAGAGGTTTGCCAGATCCTTGAAAATCACTACAGAGATATGCAGGATATGGAATTCACAGTTGAGCACGGCAAGCTCTATATGCTCCAGACAAGAAACGGTAAGAGAACAGCTCAGGCTGCTTTAAAGATCGCTTGTGACCTTGTTGACGAAGGCATGAGAACAGAAGAAGAAGCAGTAGCTATGATCGATCCTCGTAACCTTGATACACTTCTTCACCCCCAGTTTGATGCGAAGGCATTAAAGGCTGCAACTCCTGCAGGTAAGGGTCTCGGTGCGTCTCCCGGTGCTGCTTGCGGTAAGATCGTATTTACAGCTGATGACGCTGTAGCATGGCACGAGAGAGGCGAAAAGGTTGTTCTTGTTCGTCTTGAAACATCTCCCGAGGACATCACAGGTATGAAGGCTTCTCAGGGTATTCTTACAGTTCGTGGCGGTATGACATCACACGCTGCCGTTGTTGCTCGTGGTATGGGTACTTGCTGTGTATCCGGTTGCGGCGACATCAAGATGGATGAAGAAAACAAGAAGTTTGAGCTTGCAGGTAAGGTTTACCACGAGGGTGACTTTATCTCCATTGATGGTTCTACAGGTAACATCTATGACGGTATCATCCCCACAGTTGATGCTACTATCGCAGGTGAGTTCGGCAGAATCATGGCTTGGGCTGACAAGTACAGAGTTCTTAAGGTAAGAACAAACGCAGATACTCCTGCTGATGCTAAGAAGGCAAGAGAGCTTGGTGCTGAGGGTATCGGTCTTTGCCGTACAGAGCACATGTTCTTTGATTCCGAAAGAATTGCAGCATTCCGCGAGATGATCTGCTCAGATACAGTTGAAGAAAGAGAAGCAGCACTTGCTAAGATCGAACCCATGCAGCAGGCTGACTTCGAGGCTCTTTATGAAGCACTTGAAGGTAACCCTGTTACAATTCGTTTCTTAGATCCTCCGCTTCACGAATTCGTTCCCACAGAAGAAGCTGACATCAAGGCACTTGCAGATGCACAGGGCAAGTCAGTTGAAACAATCAAGAACATCATTTCTTCTCTCCACGAGTTCAACCCCATGATGGGTCACAGAGGATGCCGTCTTGCTGTAACATATCCTGAAATCGCTAAGATGCAGACAAGAGCTGTAATCAAGGCTGCTATCAATGTTAAGAAGGCTCATCCCGATTGGGATATTGTTCCCGAAATCATGATTCCTCTCGTTGGTGAGGTTAAGGAATTAAAGTACGTTAAGAACTTCGTAGTTGAAACCGCTGATGCAGTTATTGCTGAAGCAGGTGCTGACCTTAAGTATGAAGTTGGTACAATGATCGAAATTCCCAGAGCTGCTCTTACAGCTGATGATATTGCTAAGGAAGCTGAATTCTTCTGCTTCGGTACAAACGACCTTACACAGATGACATACGGCTTTTCACGTGATGACGCAGGTAAGTTCCTCAATGCTTACTATGATGCTAAGATCTTTGAGAACGATCCCTTCGCTAAGCTCGACCAGACAGGTGTTGGTAAGCTCATGGAAACAGCTATCAAGCTTGGTAAGGCTACACGTCCTGAGCTTCACGTAGGTATCTGCGGCGAGCACGGTGGTGACCCCTCATCTGTTGAGTTCTGCCACAAGTTAGGTCTCACATATGTATCCTGCTCACCCTTCCGTGTGCCCATCGCAAGACTTGCAGCTGCACAGGCAGCTATTGCAGATAGGGATTAGTCAGAAAATCGCTATACAATGGGATTTTCCGATAACCTACGAAATGGCAAAAGCCTATAAGAAGGCTAACGGCAAGTATTTAAGGCAAAATCAGTGGGAAGATATAACTCTCGTGATGAGCCTTGAACTTGGTAAATAAAAAGATTACCCCGTATCCGACGGTTAAACCGTTAGATACGGGGTTTTTCTATTCCCTGAATATATGATAAGCTCAACCCAACATTAAGAAAGGCGGAATTATTATGAACAACAGTAAGGTCAACGGAAGTCCCATACCACAGAATGACAGAAATGTCAATACCTTTTCTAAAAAAATTTTTAAGGATTCTCCCATACCACAAAACGGCAGATTTGTCAACCCCTTCTCTGGAGTTTTTTTTGAGAGGGTCATAGCACAAAAGTTGTCAGATGTCAAGTCTTTTCTGAAATATTTTTCGGAAAAACCCGAAGCACAAACTGAGGAAAATGTCAAGACTTTTTTCAAGATTTTTTTCTTCAGTGCGGAACTCAGGAATAAAGTTGCAAATCTGAAAGCGGAGCTTGACGCTTCGGAGTACAGAACATTCGTCTATCCCCGTACTATTAAGGGTGCAAGCACGACTGAATTCATTAAAACCAAGCGAGAGTATGACAAGCTCCGTGCCGAGGTCGAGGAAATGGGCAGAATTGCCGATGAAATCGAAGCGGCAGTGTATGAAGCACATCTTGACAAGTTTGTCAATACCTTTTTTGAAGAAAAATTTGGAGAAATCGGAGAGAACGATATTCTTATACTGGAGATTGAATGCTGATGGCGTATTGCAAAGTTGAAACAGCAGACGGATACACAGTAATGTCAAATTATCATTTGCGAGATAAACGACTCTCTCTTAAAGCCAGAGGTTTGCTTTCTCAGATATTGTCGCTCCCTGAAAAATGGGATATGACAATCTCAGGTTTGTCAAAAATCAATCGTGAGTGTTCAGATACTATTGCTTCAATTATAAAGGAGCTTGAAGCAACGGGATATATCACTCGGTATCGAGAACGAAGAAAGAATGGCACTTATGGTGAAATATTCTACGATATACGAATGAAGCCACGCCATTATGATGAACCTAAACGGAAAAAATCCGAACGGGTAAAACCCAAACAGATGTCCTCGGCACAATTAAGTAAAGAGAAATCAAATAAAGAAAAAGAAAATAAAGAGCCTTATAATATCTTATCAATCAATCTGCCTGATGGGATTGATGAGATTGAAGCATATCGCAGCATTGTTTTAGAAAATATTGAGTATGATACCCTCAGTTCATATCTGAACAAGGAACGGCTGATGAAATCGTGGAGATAATGCTTGAATGTATATGCTGTAAGAGCGATACGCAGGCAATCGCTAAAACCGAAATCCCCTCCGAAATGGTAAAAAGCCGTATGCTCAAGGTTCATTCGGGACATATCGAATATGTTTTCGAGTGCTTGAAGAACAATCCGAGTAAGGTCAGAAATATTAAGTCGTATTTGAAAACCACGCTGTTCAATGCTCCCAGCACCTACGATAGCTATTACACAGCTGAGGTCAATTACGATTTTCATGGGACGGAGTAGTTCTCCGTCCTTTACTTTTTCGGTGAGATGTGGTATAATAAGGCAAGATTGAACAGGCCGATAAATCGGAATTTGGCGGAGGTGTACTATGCTGGAACTATGGGACGCATATGATAATCAATTTAACAAGCTTGACAACATTGTGTTAGTAAGAGGCGATGAAATCCCAGACGGGATTTATCACTTAGTTTGCGAAATTGCAGTACGACATACTGATGGACAATATCTTCTTATGCAAAGGGACAAAAGGAAGCATTTTGGCGGTATGTGGGAATTAACCGCAGGTGGCTCCGCATTAAAAGGAGAACTCCCCTTAGAATGTGCTGTTAGAGAGTTAAGAGAAGAAACAGGCATTTGTTCCGAAAACTTAATCGAAATTGGTCGTGTCGTTCATAATAAACATCATTCTATTTATGTGGAATATTTATGCGATATCGAATGTGACAAAGACTCCATTCTTCTTCAAGAAGGAGAAACAATTGCTTACAAATGGGTAGATAAAGAAGAAATTAAAAACAGCCATGAGCTTGTAACAAGGCGAATGCAAGTGTTTATCAAGGAAATTCAATAACGGCTTGTCAAATTCCAGTTTAGCGAACAGTTAAAACAGAATATTTTACATAGCAGTCAAGTATTAAAACACTTGGCTGCTTTTTTACGCCCGAAAGGAGGACAAACAATGAGTTTACGGCTCAAAATCCCTTAGAAGAAGCAAAAATAATCCGAAAGGAGGCAAGCAATGCAGGAGCAAAACTCCGAAAAAGTAGTGTCGCTGTCGGTCAGAGCGACGAAAATGACCGCAAGAGTGCTGAAAGCTGTTATCGGCGAGTATCTGAAACATCGGAAAAACAAGCAGCCGAAGGTTTACAAGGGCAAGCAGTCGGTGAAACACCTTATTCAAAAGGGCGAAAAGCTCACGAATATCGAAGTTACCGACCAGAACATTAAGTCTTTCAACAAGACCGCCCGTAAGTACGGTATCGACTACTCTCTCAAAAAGGACGGCTCTGAAAAGCCGCCGAGATACTTCATCTTTTTCAAGGCAAAGGACGCAGAGGTTATGAACGCTGCTTTCAAGGACTTTCTCGGAAAAGAACTCAAAAAGAAAGAAAAGCCGTCTATCAAGGCAAAGCTTAAAACTCTCGGTGAGCAGGTCAAGCAAAAGGCTCAGGAACGTACAAGAGAGAAAAACAAGACACGGGAGGCAGAACTGTAATGAAATGGGGTAAGCAAAAAGTAATGAAGGTTCTGCCCTTTGTTATCCTCGGATATTTCTTCAACAAGGTATCTCAGGCATTTACAAGTGCCGCTGGAACAGAACCTGGCGACAAGATAATGAACGGTATGGACGGCTTGGGTGAGGTTTTCCTCAATCCCTTGCCGAGTTTCAATCCCATTGATATTCTCATTGGTATCGCTGGCGGTGTAATCATAAAACTCGCTATCTATATCAAGGGCAAGGACGCTAAAAAGTACCGTAAAGGCTGTGAGTACGGCTCTGCCCGATGGGGTAATGCCGAAGATATTAAGCCGTATATGGCTGACAAGTTCGAGGATAATGTCATTCTTACCGAAACGGAACGTCTGACGATGGACGGCAGACCGAAGGCAGGACCCAAGTATGCACGAAACAAGAATATCCTTGTAATCGGTGGCTCTGGCTCAGGTAAAACCCGATTTTATGTAAAGCCTAATCTTCTTCAAATGCATAGCTCCTATGTGGTAACTGACCCAAAAGGAACGGTGCTGAACGAAGTCGGAAAGGCTCTGAAAGAGGGCGGATATGCAATCAAGGTGCTTAACACTATCAACTTCAAGAAATCAATGCACTACAATCCGCTTGCGTATATCCGTTCCGAAAAGGATATTCTGAAGCTCGTAAACACGATTATCGCCAATACAAAAGGCGAAGGTAATCAAAGCGGTGAGGATTTCTGGGTAAAGGCTGAAAGACTTTACTACTCGGCTCTTATCGGATATATCTGGTACGAGGCTCCCGACGATGAGAAAAATCTGAATACTCTCATTGAGATGATAAATGCCAGTGAAGCACGAGAAGATGACGAGAGCTTTGAAAACCCGATTGATAAACTGTTTAAGGAGCTTGAACAGGAAAATCCTGAGCATTTTGCCGTAAGGCAGTACAAGAAGTACAAACTGGCGGCGGGAAAGACCGCAAAATCAATCCTCATTTCCTGTGGTGCAAGACTTGCACCTTTTGACATTGCGGAGTTGCGTGAATTAACAGAAGATGATGAACTTGAGCTTGATACGTTAGGCGATAAAAAGACGGCACTTTTTGTCATAATCTCGGATACCGATGATACTTTTAACTTTATCGTAGCCATAATGTACACTCAGCTTTTCAATCTGTTGTGTGACAAAGCCGACGATAAATACGGCGGCAGACTCCCTGTTCACGTTCGCTTTATACTCGATGAGTTTGCGAATATCGGACAAATACCAAAATTCGACAAACTCATAGCAACGATACGAAGCAGAGAAATTTCAGCTTCAATCATCTTGCAGGCACAAAGTCAGTTAAAGGCGATTTACAAGGATAATGCGGATACAATCGTGGGCAACTGCGATACAACACTCTTTCTCGGTGGTAAGGAAAAGACCACTCTGAAAGAAATTTCCGAAATTCTCGGAAAGGAAACCATTGACCTGTATAACACTGGTGAAAGCAGGGGCAAAGAAACCTCGCACTCCCTGAATTATCAGAAAACAGGTAAAGAGCTTATGTCGATGGACGAACTCAGCGTAATGGACGGCAGCAAGTGTATTTTGCAGCTTAGAGGCGTGAGACCTTTTCTCAGTAATAAGTATGATTTAACGAAGCATCCAGAATTCGCTCTGACCTCCGACGCTGACGAAAGAAATCTTTTCGATGTAGAAAAGTATCTGTCGCATAAGCTCACAGTAAAACCGAATACAGTTGTTGAGGTTTACGACTGTTCGGAAACAATCGAAGATGACACGAAAGCCGCTGATGAATAATCAGACGGCTGTTTTTGTGTCCTAACAACAATCAAAACTATTTTAATTTAAAGGAGATTTTTAACTATGGAATTTTTTAACTCTGCTGTTGACGTTCTTCAGACACTCGTAATCGCTCTCGGTGCAGGTCTTGGCGTATGGGGCGTAATCAACCTTCTCGAAGGCTACGGTAACGATAACCCCGGTGCTAAGTCACAGGGTATGAAGCAGTTCATGGCTAATTAAAGGGAACAAAAAGAAAGGAAAAGCACAATCCAGACGGTATCAGCGGCAGTCTACAAGAATAAATTGTGATTACACAAGATTGGTGCTATAATAAGAGAAAAGTTCCTGCCGGGGCAGCCGCCCCGGTGGTATGGATAGAAAGGCAGGAAAACAATATGCACATCAGCTATAAACCACTCTGGCACACACTGTTAGAGCGTGATATGAGGAAAGAGGATTTAAGGCTTGCCGCCGGTATGACAACGAATATGATTGCCAACATGAGCAAAGAGGGAAAGCACATCAGCATGGATACATTAGCCCGTATCTGCGAAACGCTGAATTGTGAGATTACCGATGTGATTGAGTTAGTACCAGACGAGCCTGCTTCCACAGGAGGTAAGGAACATGAGCGAATTGAAACCAAGAATAACGGAAAACGGAATTGATTATATCCTTGTTGGGGATTATTATATCCCAGATTTGAAGCTGCCGGAGGAACACCGCCCTATCGGAAAGTACGGACGGATGCACCGGGAATATTTAAGAGAAGTCCACCCAGTCAGATTGAACACATTGATATTGACCGGAGAGCTATGGACATATCTTGCAGACCTGAACAAACAGGCACAGGAACGGTTAGACACCATCATGGAGCAGATGAAAACTGCCGAGGGCGTAACCGAGGAATTAAAGCGTACCTGTCAAATGGAATGGGTGCAGCATTGCAATAACATTCACAACCGGGCAGAAGAAATTGTTTTGCATGAGATGATTTATTCATAAGGGTATGATATAGGGAAACGATATCTGAAACATGGTATCGTTTCCTGTATTTATAGATATTTGTGTAGCAGAAAACAGATGTAAGGTTGACATTACAAGCGAAAACACATATAATTTTATTATAATATTAACCTTACTTTTGGAGGAACTATGAAAAACAGAATAAAAGAATTGCGGGAACAGCGAGGGCTGACGCAAGAGCAATTAGGAGAACTGGTTGGAGCTT
>CALXIO010000027.1 GCA_944388385.1 uncultured Ruminiclostridium sp. | reverse complement strand
TTTACACTGCCTTTTCTTTATTATACCATTTCTATCAAAAAAAGCCAAGCGAATGCTTGACTTTTTCGACAGGCTGATCCGCCTGTATGCTATACAGGCGGATTTCTTCATTTTATTTCTTTTTGTGCTTTATTAACCATCACTTTAACAACTTCTTCTACAGTAGGAGTTCTGCCATTGAATTGTGACCAGAACGCCATAGCTTCGGGTTCTTTAGAATTCATTCCATATTTGATTGCTTTTTCAATTTCAGTAATCACTTCTCTTTCAGATACTCCTTGTCTACGTGCAACTTCTCTAATAAGCGGTGAACTTGTACCTCTTTTGAACTTTCTTAAGCTTGACATTGTTTTCCTCCGTTCTACAAAATAATCATTTGAATACAAATACCAATTACACTATTATTGTAGCATACTCAAACAAATTGAAAGTGTCGCAAGTATCGAAAAAATAAAATAAACTTTAAATTATCCTAATTTTGATTGACTTATAGGCGTTGCTGCCATAAGTGAATATTTGCAAATGTAAAATAATAACATTTCAATTGAAAAGCTGCGTTTAATGGTGTATAATAATATAAGTTCAAAATCGACATAAAAGGAGAACAAACTATGTTAAGTATATGCCTTTCAATGTTAGACAGTGATGAAGATAAACACAGCTTTGAGAAGCTTTATTATACATATAAGCAAGGTATGTATGCTGTTGCATACGGTATTTTGCGTAATAAGGAGGACGCTGAGGACGCAGTGCAGAAGGCTTTTATTTCAATAGCCAATAATTTTGAGAAAATAAAATCGCTTTCCGGTCAGGAATTAAAGCCTTGCATTGTTATTATAGTTAGGAATCACTCTATCAACATATATAACAGCAATAAACGGAGAGCTGAACGTGTGGTGGAATATGATGATAACGACTCGCCTGTTGATGTGAATTTCCTTGAAAAATATGAATACGATGAGTTGATCGCTGTGATTTCAGAGCTGCCTGTAATCTATCGAGATATTATTTTTATGCACTATGTAAGAGGTTTTACTCCAAAGGAAATTGCAAAGATGCTGGATATTAAAGTAGATACAGTCTGGAAGCGAATTGAAAGAGCAAAAAAGCAACTGAAAGAAGCCTTAGAGAAACGAGGTGATTTTAATGGCTGAGAAATTCATAAAGGCATTAAATGACATTGTGACAGATGAGTGTGACATACTACTGAGATATGAGGAAGAACACGAATTTTCTGAAAGCTTTGAGCGTGATATGAAGCGATTGGTTTCTCAAAGGAAAAAGCCTTATTTCCGCATGATAAATACAGTTGGTAAGCGTGTTGCCTGTGTTGCAGCTGTATTGCTGATAGGTACGTTTACAACTGTTATGAACGTTGAAGCTGCCCGAAGTGCTATTGCGGAATTCTTCATTGGTGTTTATGAGAAGTTTTCAACCTTTATTTCATCAGATGATGATGAAGCACCTGAAAAGATTGAACAGCTTTATGAAATTACCTGCGGTTTGGATGGGTTCGTTGTAAATTGGGAGGTCACTGACGACCTCGTATATAACGTAACTTATCTGAATGAGCCGTATATAGTTGATTTCAAGCAAAGCGTTAAATCGGAATATGATACAAATTGGAATACAGAGGATACCTCTATCGAAACTATAATGATTGATGAATATGAAGCAGTATATTTCCTCGATAATCATAATTATCATCATCTGGTTTGGAATACAGAGGACTATGTATTCTCTGTAAGTACCAATGTTGGTAAAGATGAACTAATTGAAATGTCGAAATCTGTACAAAAAGTAGAATAGACAAAAATTTTTAGATTTTCTATCAGGATTACACTCTCTGTTTTGTTATGCTTAATCGAATGAGCGAGAAAGAGTTCAAAGTCGAGATTGCATATAAAAAGGGGGTGTTCTTTTTTGAAGAAAAAGATATTGGCGTTTGTGATGGCGTTCGCAACGCTTTTGGCTTCAACCGGAAATATGGTGTCTGCTTCAGAGAATGACTATGGAATTGCACCGGCATACTGTTATACAAGTGATTGTTATTCTTCATTAAGTATATCAGGATCAACGGCAACCTGTACAAGCTCTGCAACGGGCTATTATGGCGAAACAACAAAAATTTCCGTTTATCAGGTGTTGCAGAAGAAAACATCATCAGGTTCATGGACTTCGGTGGGAAGCTGGCAGGAAACTGATTCGGGCTACAAAGGCTATGCGAGCAATTTAAAAAGCGGTTTATCAAGTGGAACATATCGTCTGTATACTATATTTACGGTATACGCAGGAAGTAACTACGAGACGATTGAGAAATACAGTTCCACAAAAACAATCTAAGTATCAAACATATCCCATAGTGCGCACGGGGATGTGTGAGATATATTAAAACAGAGATATGTCGTATGACAATCAGAAAGGAAAATACTATGAATACTAAGTTTAGAAGAATTCTGGCGGCTGTTATGGCAACTGCAACTATGGCTATCGGCTTTGGAGGAGTATCAGCTAGTGCTGCATACATCGATGACATTTGTCTGCATAAGGCGTATGGTGCGCCAAGTTCTGATGTGGTTACCAGACAGGAGTGGAACTTTACAGCCTCTTCATCTGTTACAAAGATGGAGCTTACTACAGTAAATCTTGCAACAAGCGATGCCTATGTGTTTTTGTATTCTAATAGTGGCATTACCGCTATTATGGAAGATCCCGGTGAGGTTTCTTCATCAGGTGCTACTGTAGGTAGATCTGTTTATGCAAGTGCTTCACTTAACAATTACAGCAGTGGCTCTCACTATGCATATGGTGAAATATACGGTTAAATAATTGGCATAGACCTGTATGTGTATATTATTCGCATACAGGTTTTATGCGTTTAGAATATCATGTAATGAGGTGTTTGTTATGAAGAAAATTATTGTTTTTTTTATATCAGCAATGTTTGCAGTAAATGTTTGTGCTTGCGCACCTGTACCAAAGGAAGTTCAGGAAGAAATGAACAGCTATAATGTCGAGAACAACAAGGAAGTTACAGTAGATTCTTCCTTTAAATATATAGATGTTTCCGAGATAGAAAGTAATGCAAAAATTGCTTTGGAAAAACAATATAAGCAGTTTGAATTAGCTAATGGTATTAGTGTCAACAGTCCAAGTGAAATCAATACAATGAAGTTTCGTTATTTGGGGAATTTTGAGAGCAACTACAAAAAAGCATTGAGCATGTTTTTTACCGAGCAAGAGATAGAGGCACAAGATATCAAGCTGAGTACAGACCAAACAGGTTCTGATTTATACAGCTTCTGGAATGAAGAAGATAAAATGTATGGTTGTGTGGGCGACAACGGTTTCATAGCTATGTTAAAGCCCAATATATTTGACATTTCTTTTTCTTGTAACGGAAGAAATGTAAGAATATATCATATAGACCGAGGCGATGATTTATCCGATTTATATATGCTGGATAACGGAGAATATTCTGTTGGTGAAGCTGTTGACCATGTAAATTCATGGCTGCAAAACGAATACAAGCAATTATTCCCGCAATACGATTATGAGGTTAAGACAGTAATAGTAAGGGAATTTCAAGACCATTATCTGTATGAAATTGCAATTGAGCAGAGCTATAATGGTGTCCCTTTAGACTGCCTCACACAATATGCGGAAATGGACGAAAAGACGAATCGTATGCGTATGAAATATACCAATAATAGCATTAAAATTCAAATGAGCAGTTTTGGCGAGATTGGTTCATTTACAAACGGTTACGGCTTCATTGAGCCTGTAAATGCAGAGAGAATAGAGCAATGTATATCTTTAGAGAGCGCTTTGGAGCTTTGCGAACGAACATTTACTGATTTTAAGGATATAACTGTTTCAGATATAGGAATTAAATATACGCTTACACCTGAGTATGATTACATAGGGGAAGAATCTGTTGATGATAATGGTAATATTACTATTGTCACTCAAAGTGCTTTTGCTGCAGGAGTTGTGCTCGATTCGCATCCTGTCTGGGAGTTTATTATTGATGTTGATCCATCCGAGTTCTTAGATGAAGGAGAGCCTAATACCTATGGTGATGTTCAAAAGTATATTTATGTTGATATGGTAACTGGAGAAATCTTCTTTCAGTTAGACGTTGTTTTGCAAGGAACTGGTAGGTGATAACGGTGTTGAGGGTGTTGAAAAACGACCTAAAAAAAATCGTACTGAACCATTCGTTTATATTAAGTACAATTATGACTTTCATATTATGTTTCACTGCTGTTGTATATGTTGATGGTTCAGGAAAAGAAATCTCTGTATTTGAAATTCTGATTAACTCTGAGAAATACAGTTATGTACATTTGAACTGCACAAGCATATTAAGAGATTCATTAAGTCCATATTTAACAATTTTTCTGCCTGTATTAACCGCTATTCCTTTTGCTTTTTCGTTTTGCTCGGAGAGAAATAGTGGAAATATCCGAATGACAATCAGCAGAAACGGAAAGCTTACATATTATACTGCAAAATTTCTGTCCGCACTCATAAGCGGAGGTATCTTGGTTTTAGCAGCCTTTATAGTGTATTCTATTGTGATTTGTGCCATTTTTTCATCTGAAAATAATGTTGTACCGATTCTTTTTCAGCAGTATGGAGGAGTATTTTTATATGGAACAGTGTCGGTGATTCCAGCTTTGGCTCTTTCTTCGTTTATCAAGAATAAGTATATAATATGCTGTTTTCCGTTCATTCTTATGCACTTCTATTATACAATACTATCTCGTATATCTTCAAAACTTATCCAAGACGGGAATTATAAGGCAATGGTGTCAATGGATTTTTTATATCCAAGCAATTTAAAGAGTATATTTGTTCAGAGCAGTGAGATAAATCCCCTATATTTGATTTATGCTTTGGAAGTGATTATTGCATTTGTGTTTTATGTAATTGTTTTGAATCGGAGGCTAGATTATGGAGAGTAAAGTTTTTTTTGCGAAATCTTGGAGCATTGCATTTGTAGAATACCAGAAATGGTTGAATAATCCGAGAATGATTATATTGCTCTGTGCAATAGTGTTTATGTGGAATTTTGCAATTTCTCCATTAGTCTCTCTCAGTGAAGAAATGAATAGTCCTCTGAATGCTTTAGAACCTTTTATAGCTGTTTTAAATTCAAAATTTTTATGCTTAATCATGCCTGCTGTATATTTATTTCTGATTTCAGATTATCCTAGACTTGATAAAAACGGCGTGTTCGTCCTCAGCCGTGTAGGAAGAGTAAATTGGTTTTTGGGACAATTAAATTTCTTTTTCTTGGCAGCTTTTACATTCATGAGCATTATATTTATAGGTTCTTTTTTGCCGATAATTTTTGATTCCTTTTTAGCAAATGGTTGGAGTGTTGCTGTTACAAGGTACGAAATAAGTTTTCCTGATAAATCATCAAGTTTTGCCGCAAATTTGATAACCAAAGAATTATACAATCAGGTGACACCGTTTATGGCTGCTTCAATGTCTTTTTTGACTACGTTTTTGTATCTGTTCCTGTTATCTGCGATATTGCTGTTGTTTTATACGTTCAACCTTAAACAATTGGGGTCTGTTACAACTATAAGCATTATAGCGATAGGAAGTGCATTGGGAATAATTAAGGCTAATGCTATGTGGTGCTTCCCTATGGCTCATACAATGATAAACTTGCATTTTACGGAGTATTTCAAAAAACCTGTATTGGATTTTAAATATTCAATTTTGTACTTTTTGGTGCTGATTTTTTTGTTAATATCCATATCTTTTGCAGCAATAAAAAGAACCAACTTCGTAGTAGTCTCTGAAAATGAATAGTGGAGGTATTTTATGAATGATTTGGTACAAATAGTCGATGTGAACCTTACAATAAAGAAAACAACGATCTTAAAAGATGTGAGCATATCTTTTGAAAAAGGGAAAATTCACGGACTTGTCGGAAGGAACGGTTCGGGCAAAACAATGCTTATGAAATGTATATGCGGATTCGTTAAGCCGACAACAGGCGTGATTATTGTTGATAATAAACATGTAGGTAAGGACTGTGATTTCCCTAAAAATATGGGAATAATAATTGAAACTCCCGGATTTATTCCCTACTATTCGGGATATAAAAATCTAAAATTGCTTGCTGATTTAAATAAGAAAATCAGCGGCGAGCAAGTAAAAGCAGCAATGGAGAAAGTAGGACTTGATCCGAATCTGAAGCGTCATGTGAAGAAATATTCGCTGGGAATGAGACAACGATTAGGTTTAGCTCAGGCGATAATGGAAAATCCTGATTTGCTCATATTGGACGAACCAATGAATGGTCTGGATAAGGAAGGCGTTCAGGATATGAGAACATATCTGTTAGAGCTAAAAGAACAAGGAAAAACAATAATACTCGCTTCTCATTCCGCAGAGGATATTGAGGTTCTTTGTGATACGGTATGTGAAATGGATAAGGGTGTACTTACGCCAATAAAAGGAAAGAGTTAATTATTATATCTCTGACACGACTTTATGAGCCGTGTCAGTTTGCGTTATACGGAAATGTGAGGAATATTTCTCTTGACAACATCGCACGATTATGATAAAATGAAGTAAACTTTAGATTTTCATAAAATAGGAGGCTGTTATGCAATACATTACAAGAGAGCTTGAACGCAAATTCAAGCAAATGGACGCATTTTTCAAAGTTGTACTTGTAACAGGCGCAAGACAGGTTGGCAAGACTACAATGCTCAAACACCTTGCCAAAGGCACGAACAGAACCTATGTAACACTTGATGACCTTATGGTAAGAGAGCTTGCGCAGACTGATCCGGCACTGTTCTTCCAGACCTATAAGCCGCCGATACTTATCGACGAGGTTCAGCACGCACCTCAGCTTTTTGAGCGTATCAAGCTGATGTGTGAGAATACAGAGGAAACAGGTCAGTTCTGGCTGACAGGTTCGCAGCAGTACAGTATGATGAAGCACGTCCGTGAAACACTGGCAGGCAGAATTGGTATACTGGAGCTGTATAGCCTTTCGCAGAGAGAAAAGAAGGGTGTGCTTTTTGATAAGCCCCTTGATTTTTCGCTTGAAAATTTACAGGAGCGTCAGAGCTTAACTACTCCGAATGACATTACAGAGGTATTTGAGCATATCTGGAGGGGCGGTATGCCGCAGGTGCAGAACGCAGATGAGGAAATGCGTCAGGAGTATTACAGCTCCTATGTAGATACTTACCTTATGCGTGATGTTGCAGAGGTAGGCGGCGTTACGAATTTAGCAAAGTTTATGAAGCTGCTCCGAACCTGTGCGGCTCTTACCGCTGAACAGGTAAACTATGCAACCCTTGCAACTGCTGCGGATATATCAGAGCCTACTGCAAAGGATTGGGTAAGGATACTGGAGGGACTTGGCATTGTTTATCTTCTCCAGCCTTATTCCAATAATGAGCTGAAACGGCTTGTAAAAACTCCGAAGCTGTATTTCTGCGATACAGGACTTTGTGCTTATCTTTCTATGTGGCTTACAAGGGATACCCTGATGAACGGAGCAGCAAGCGGACACTACTTTGAAAATTATGTAGTGACGGAACTGCTTAAAAATTACGCTTACGGAAAAACCAAGGCAAATATCTGTTACTATCGTGATTCAAACGCAAAGGAAATAGATGTGTTCGTAGAGCTGAACGGATATATACACCCGTTGGAAATCAAGAAATCAGCTTCCCCTAACCGTAAGGAGGTCAAGAAGTATGAGCTTCTTGATAAGGCTTCTATTCCAAGAGGTGACGGCGGTATCGTATGTATGTGCGATAAGCCTATGCCTATTGATGAGAAGAACTCCTTTATTCCAAGCAATTTAATCTGACCCCTATATAATGAAAGCGGTTGCCATTTGTCTTAACTGACATCGGCAGCCGCTTTTTCTGTTATATAGATTTGTTCTTCTTGTTCTGCTGAGCTTCACGCTCTCGTTTCTGCTGTTCCTCTGCTACAAGGCGTGAGATATAATCTCCGCTTGAAATATCATAGTAGGTATGAGCGATGTCGGAATACACCTCATAGAGCCGTCTGCACTTTTCAAAGTTTTCTTTGAGGAGTGCTATTTTTTTAGCTGTTTCCTGTGAGGTGAATTTGAGCTGCTCCAGATCTGAGCGTGTCTGAATATTATGACCGCTGATTGCCTGCTTGCATATATTCAGTTTCAGTTTCTCGCTCAGAGTAAGTGTCGGCTTGTCCAGAAGCTCAAAGTATTTTTCAGCCTGTTCCACAAGGCTGCTTAAACTATCCTGCTTTGCAGATAAGGCGTTTAGCTCTTGCCTTGCGTTTTCATACTCTGATTTCAGAGTTTCAATCTTGCCCTCCAACTCTCCGATAGAGTGAATATTGTCACGGTTGATGATAGTGAGCTGGGCGGACAGTTTGTAAACGTCCATATCGTTTTCAGGGGTATATGGCATAGAGCTGTCACGCTTTCGCTGAACTTTTTGCCCTGTCCGTGCAAGCTCGCTGACTTCATCAATGGCTTTGAGGTAGTCGGAGCGTATAGGCGCAGGCTCTCCTGTCAGCGAAATGTTTGACCCTACATCACGCCACAAGATACGGGATACAAGGCTTTCTTCGGTGTAGTCCTCCCCTAACGTCTTTGTGCGAACATAGCGTTCCTGCCCCTGTGCTTTAATTGAAATGTACTTGCCTCTTTTGATGGAGTAACCCATCATTTCAAGCTCGCACAAAAGCTCGTCAATGTTTTTTACCGAAACTATGAGCCTGTCAATATCAAGACGTATCTGCTGTTTCCACGAAGTGCCACGCTTTTTATGCTCCCATTCGTTGTATGCAAGAGTTTTGCCCTTGCCCTTGCTTTCAAGAATCGGTTGAATACCAAAGGCAAGGCATACCCTGTCGGAATATTCTCTGATATGTTTAAGCGTGGTTTGATTGTCATTGAATTTTTTACCGTCAAGGGTATAGGTGTTCAGTATGTAGTGATTATGCAAATGCCCTTTGTCGAGGTGCGTTGCAATCACTACCTGACAATTATCACCGAAAGTCTTTCTCGCAAAGGCTTTTGCAATTCGATGAGCTTCTTCGGGAGTGATATTTTCGTCGGGCGAAAATGATTGTATGTAGTGAATAGCTTTAACGCTGCCCTTGCCCTCTAAAGGGATAGGGGCGTTAAACTTCTCTCCCGAATAATGCTCGTAAATTGTTTTCATAGCAAGATATGCGTCTTTGGCGTTAGCCATACAATTAAGGGAGGTGGTATATACCAAATCCTCCGTCTTGTCGGGATTTAATATGTAGGCTAAGCTGCGGTTGACTGTAGCGTGGATAGGAATTGATTTAACGTATGGCATACAGAATTGTATTCCTCCTGCAATTTCTCAATATCCCCTGCGTGAATACTGTTGATTTCATTTGCCTTTTTAGCGATCTGATTGATATTGCCGCCTATGATACGCAGGGCGTTCATAACAGGGGCAACCTCTGTCGCATTATAAAAGGTAACTTTGCCATTCAAGGCTGCCTGCTTGATATATGTTCCTGTTTTCAGAGAAACAGCAGCAGCCTTGTTTTCGATAATACTCCACTCGTCGAGGGAAAATACAACCTCCTTGCGTTTCACTTGCTTGTGCTTTCTCATAAAAATTGACACCTCCAATTTTTTATATAGCGGTCTTAGGTGCAACCTAAAAAGGGGGTATGTTATCAGCTCGGCGGCGTCCGGCTGATACTTTTTGAGGGGGTAACAACTCAAAAAGCCGCATATCCCGAAAGTATACGGTACTTTCTGTGCTTGCTATGCATACCTAAAACAAAAGAATACGTACACCATCATTTTGATGGTTTTCCCTGAATAGGGATACCCCTCATTTTAATTTCTGCGGCGGCGAACAGCAGAAATTTATACCCCCTCTCATAAGTACCTACAAATAATCCCGAAAATTTAAGTGTGCCTGAAAAAGTTTGTAGGATGTTTTAAACCGCAAGCGGATTAGCCTGCTTTGGATTGTGCAAAATGTAGAACTTCAAAAAATATGCGGATTTAGACTTAAAAAAAGTGCCGTTTTTGTAGGTACTTATGAAAGTGTCTGATTCTCAGAACGATTCTTCGCCGCATTGTTCTGAACCTCACTCCAGAGGAAAATCGTGAGGCACAACTGCCGTAAACATGGCAGTTGACCTCGCCATAAAAATTCAGCCCCTTTCAGATTACAAAACGAAAGGGGTTGTTTCATTGGAAAATGTTTTTGATGAAATACGCAGCAGGGTATCTATGCAGGACGTGGCAAAATTCTACGGCTTGCAGATGAACCACTCCGGTATGGCTTGCTGTCCCTTTCACGATGACAGAACACCAAGCCTGAAGGTCTATGACGATCATTTCTACTGCTTCGGCTGTGGGGCGACTGGAGATTGCACAGGTTTTACTGCAAAGCTGTTCGGTATCCCTCAGATTGAAGCAGCAAAGAAAATCAGCTATGATTTTGGACTTGACCTTTTTAATGGGGAAATCGCCGTTCCTGTTAATCCAAGGCTAAAGTCTGAGAACGATTTTCATGTTTGGCTGAGAAATGCTAATCTTGCCGTATCTGAGTATTTATCCAAGCTCAACGAGTGGAGAAAAATCTATGCTCCCAAAAATCAGTGGGAACAGCTACACCCGCTGTTTGTTGAGAGCCTTAAAAGAACCGACTATGTGGAGTATCTTTCTGATTTGTTGGCTCATGGTTCTGATAAGGAAAAGAAGCTCTACTATAAAGAGAACGGCAATGACATCAAGAAAATACAGGAGCGCCTTGAAAAGCTCGCCGCTGAGGTTCGTCCTGTGAAACGCAAAGCAATTTGACGGAGGGATACCTATTAATGATACTTGAAGATAAACAGACCTGCTGCTTTATGCACCTCGTCGAGAGGTTCATTGCAGATAACAATAATTATCTGCTCCCTGTGAAGCAGTATATGAATACTGTGCCGAACAAGGTGCTGCTGGGGTACTATGATGATGAGTACATATATCTGATACCGAGTGTTGTTATCGGTATGTGCGATAAACTTCTTATTGAAAACAACCTTGCACCATTCAATATGCAGACAGTTCTGAAACAGCTTTTTGCCCTTAATTATATTAAGGTGCATTGGATAATGAGCAAGGAAGTCAGATACCGTCCGCAGAAGCGTATCGGCTCGACAAAGAGAAGATACATCACATTTTATCGCAGGGTATTTCCGAAGAGCATAGGAGAAAGGGGCAGAGTATAATGGATAAGAATGAATTTATAGACGCAGTTGCAAAACAGAAAGGTATCAGTCGAGGAAAAGCCTATCGTTCTGTTGAGGCGGTAATGGATACCATACGCATTTTGATAATGCAGGGAGAAGAAATCAAAATCGGAGGGTTCGGTACTTTTGATATTGTAACTGACCTCAGAGGAGAGCGTATCCCTGTGTTCAAAGCGGGCAGGGCATTGAAGAAGGTTGTTAATACCCTTGGAAAAGGGGGAAAGTGACGTATGGAGGAGCAGAAGAAACCACAATTAGAACTTACTACAGAACAGCTCGACGCTTTGGTGGCAAGCTTCTATCCTGCTATGCTTGATTTTTTCAGTTCGGACAGGGGTAAAAGAATTTATGCAGAACATCTCCAGAGTAAGGATAAGGAAAACTCTGATACCCCTTAATTTTTGCCGCCTGTTTTTATTAGTGTAAAAATACGATTTAGCACTTTAAAGCGTTGACAAATTCTTTTGAATGTGGTATACTATATAATATAGAAAAGACTTTGAATAAACCCACAGACAGGAGGTACGCTATATGAAAGCAGTAATTTACGCACGATACTCTTGTGACAACCAGAGAGAAGAAAGTATTGAGGGACAGCTTCGTGAATGCAAGGCATTTGCTGACCGCAAGGGATACACATTGGTTGGTTCATACATAGATAGAGCAATGTCAGCAAAGACGGATAATCGTCCTGAGTTTCAGAGAATGATTAAGGAGAGTTCAAAAGAGCTTTTCGATGTGGTCATTGTCTGGAAGCTGGATAGATTTGCAAGAAACAGATATGACTCAGCACATTACAAGGCTACACTACGACGGAACGGAGTAAAGGTCGTTTCTGCAACGGAGGTAATCTCAGAGGGCGCAGAGGGTATTATTCTTGAATCGGTACTTGAAGGTTATGCTGAATATTATTCGGCTGAACTTTCCGAGAAGGTTATCAGGGGTATGACAGAGAACGCTCTCAAGTGTCAGTACAATGGAGGTAACATCGCCGTAGGGTATAAGGTTGATGAGAACAAGCACTATCAGATTGATGAACTGACCGCACCGTTTATCAAGGACGCATTTTTGATGTATGTCAATGGTAAGCAGGTTAGGGAGATTGTGGAATACTTAAATGATAATGGTATCCGTTCATCCTGCAAGAAGCCAATGACAAAGACAACGGTATCGGCTATCTTACAAAACCGCAAGTATATAGGCGAGTACAGTTATAGGGATATAGTTGTTCCGGATGGCATTCCAGCAATCATTTCAAAGGAACTGTTTGCACTGGCACAGGACAGACTTGTCAAGAACAAATATGCTCCCTCTACATATAAGGCAGATGATAAGTACCTGTTGACTACAAAGCTTATGTGTGGGGATTGTGGAAAATACTTGGTTGGTGAAAGTGGAACAGGTCGCAGGGGTAAGAAGTATTACTATTATAAATGTACAACAGCAAAGAAAAAGGCTGGCTGTCATAGAAAGCCGCTTAAAAAGGATGTAGTTGAGGATATTGTCATCAGTCAGACTATGAGAAGTATATTTCAGAGTCATTCCTTGGATGCTATCGTAGACCATATTATGATGTGGCAGCAAAAGGAGAATACTACCCTCCCACTTCTTCAGAGAGAATTAGCAGAAGTAGAAAAGAGCCTTGGCAATGTAATGAATGCCATAGAACAGGGTATTATAACATCTACAACCAAAAATCGAATGAAAGAGCTTGAGGACTTGAAAACTGATATTGAGGTCAAGATTGCAAGGGAAGAAATACAGACGCAGATTTTAACCGAAGATCAAGTAAAGTTCTGGCTGCAAAGAATGGCAGACTTTGACCTTGCAAACCACGATAACAAACAGAGAATTGTCGATACCTTTATCAATTCAATTTATGTGTATGATGACAGACTGGTCATTAACTTTAATTGTCGGGAGGATTCGGAAACGATTCCTCTCGAATTAAGTGTGTTTGGTTCGGATTTAACGATGCTGGGGGAGCCAATAACGCATAATCCGAACACTTTCGTTACTAAGAATGTGTTCGGATTTGTTATTTATTTCTGATATTGTAACCGTCCGAATTTTATGAGTTCGGGCGGTTTTCTTTTTATATGAATAGTAATGAAGTGTGAAAGTTGTTTTATCAGGGATAATATGGTATAATCATTTTGATAGGTAATTCTCACTTTGTGTCGTGTTCATTTCGATTTAAGTATGGTAGAATGGTTTTGAAAGGATGATTTGTTGTGAACCAAGTGAATGTTGGCAAATTTATAGCCTCTTTGCGAAAAGCGAAGAACCTTACGCAGGAACAGTTTGCAGAAATATTAGGTGTTAATAATCGTAGCGTTTCACGTTGGGAAAACGGTAATTGTATGCCTGACTTGTCTCTTCTTCAAATTATTTCTACCGAGCTTGATGTAAGTGTTTCGGAACTTTTAGAAGGTAAACGCAAAGACGATTTTTTTATAAAAGAAATTTCTTATATGAGTAACTACAAGCTACTTATGGAATCGAATAGAAGAATGATAGTTGATGATGATATATCTTTTAGTGAGAAACAGGAAGCAGTATCAGTTTTTTTAGATGGAGTTGCTTGCCGTGATGATATTGTAAAATATAAAAATCGAATGAGAGTTAATCCCGATACAGATAATATATATCCCGACTATTATATTCCTCCTTATAATAAAAATAAGAAGTTAAGACTTGTTCAAGGATATTTGCCGAAAACACATATATTATATGCTAATCATTATGAGTTAGAAATTTTGAGACTGTTATATTTATTTGCACCTGAAAATGATACAATTAACAAAATGATAGAAAATACATTGAATAGAGTAAAGGATACCTGTTTCGGCAATTCGTGTATGCAAGGTGAGTGTATAGTTGCAGGAATTAGTGTGTTGCGATTTATTTCAGCGATAAAGCCTGCAGATACAGAATGGATAGACAAATTGTTAAATCCTTTAGGAGATATATTCCTTTCGTTTGGAAATGGACAAGCAACTGTACAGAACGGTGTTCCGCTTTCATACTTGTTAATGGCATTTACTGATATAAATAATGAAATCACTCAAAATCTTTTGACACAGAAAAAAGAGTGGCTATTAGATTTATTAAGGAGAGGTTGGATTACAGGAACACTTTCTAGTGGTAAAATATCAGATGGCGATACCTTTAATTTAATGGGAAAATATATTATAAGGAATTCACTTGGTACTTTGCCGCAGTATGAAGATATTTCGCAGTGTGAGATATATGTAAATGAATCAGATGGCAAATGTTATTGTGATATATAATTTTTAGCAACTGTTGGTTGCTATAAAAATCAGTGGATGTATTCGGTTGATAATATAGTCTAATATGATAAAAATAGTCGGGCAACTTTTCAGCCAAAATGCTATAATAAAGACGGTGATAGAATGAATAGGCGGAAATTTATATGTGAAACACTGAAATTCATAGATGAAAATTTCGGTAATAAAATGGTGCTTGACGAACTTGCTGAAACATCAGGCTATTCTGTTCCACAGTTTTCAAGGCTTTTTACAGAATTTACAGGCATTACACCTATGCGTTATGTCAATGTAGTCCGTATTCAGAATAGTACGGCTATGCTTTCAGAAACTAATAAAAGCATTACTGAAATTGCCTTTGCCTGCGGTTTCGATACGCTGGAGGTTTTTGAACGGAGCTTCAAAAAATATTTCGGCATATCAGCTTCCGAATATCGTTCAGGTTGTCAGCATACCCCAACCCCATTCTATCTTTCCGAGCAGATTTATTATGAAAGGCTGAGAAATATGGCTATTGACGGCGGAAATAATTTCGATTGGGGCAGAACAGCAGAGCTTTACGCAAAGAGCAGAAATATTTATCCACAGGAATTCTGGGAAATTCTTCACACTCTTGGTGTGGGGCAGGCTAAACAGGAAATCCTTGACATTGGCACAGGAACAGGAATTCTGCCTATGAATATGGTACATTATGGCGGTGATTATACAGGCGTGGATTTATCCTCTGAAATGATTGAGCAAGCCAAAGCTCTTGTACCTGACATAAGCTTTATTTGTGCCGACGCACATAACCTCCCCCTTGAAAACGGCAGCTTTGATGTTGTTACAGCATTACAGTGCTGGGTATATTTTGATAAGGAAAAGCTGCTGCCTGAACTGCATAGGGTATTGAAAAAAGACGGCAGTCTTTATATTATGTTTCTCACTTGGCTTCCCGATGAGGATGAAATTATCCGTAAAAGTTTTGAACTTGTCAAGCGTTACAATCCTAACTGGAGCGGTTTTATGAAACGTATAGACAGGCTTGATTTTCACTGGTTAAGCAAGGATTTTTCAGTTGAAACAGTTATGAAAAAGGATTTTCGCTTGCCATTTTCAAAAGAAAGTTGGTGCGACAGAATGGTTGCAAGCAGAGGTATAGGTGCAACTCTGACAGAAGATAAAATCTATGAATTCCGTGCTGAACTTAGGGGCATATTAAATGCTGAAAATGAAGATTTCACCGTTCTTCACGAGGGCGTTATTATTAAACTGAAAAGGAATTAAGCTATGAATAACAAATATTATACAGTTTGCGGAATTGTTGAAATAGAGAGCAGGGTTTTGCTTGTCCGTCATACTTATGGAAATGCTAAAGACAGAATTTTGCTGCCAGGTGGTTTCGTTCAGGAAAACGAACTGCCTACTGTGGCGATTGAACGTGAAATTCTTGAAGAAACAGGTGTTACCGCAAAAGCAAAATCTATAATTGCTATGCAGTTCAAGCCTGAACAATGGTGTGCTGTTTTTGTAATGGAGTATATTTCGGGAACACCGAAATCGGACAAATTTGAAAATAGTGAGGTATTGTTACTTACACCCGAAGAAGCAATAGAACGCAATGATATTACGAATATGAGCAGGGAAATTTTAAAGGCGTATATAGCAAAGTATTCTGAATTATCAAAAAGCGGTTATGTTCCTTCTTCAGCTAATAGATATAATTATGTGATTTTTGGAGTGTAATGGTTTGAGGTGTTATATGAATAATACAGAATGGCTCCTATGCCCAACCTGTGGCGGTAAAACCCGTGACTGAATAAGAGAGGATACAATTCTTATAAACTATCCTCTCTACTGTCCGAAATGCAAGCAGGGGCATTTAATGCACTTAAAAATTATAGAGTAAAATGATAAGAATTTTACAACCTGACAAATCTTCGCAAGCTGGGAAATGCAATTATCTCAAATTGCTGATATAATGGGTTTCAACAGGAGGAATAAAGTATGGAGTGGATAGCAGCAATGCAACAGGCAATTACTTATATGGAAGAACATCTTATGGAGGAAATTAACTATGAAGATGTAGCAATCGGAATGCCCGATGAGCTGCACAAGAGCTATTTCCCCGAACTGCTGCCCTATTTTGATATGTATGTTTCGTCTATTTCTTGCGGTTATCGCAAGCCTAACCCCAAAGGACTTTCGGATATTGCGGAAGAATTCGGCGTTGCCACTTCAGAAATAATTATGATTGGCGATGAAGAAAAGGATATTAAAACCGCAAAAAGGTTTGGCTGCAAGTCCGTTCTGATTGATAGAAGAGACAGAAATGCTGATTTCGGGCAGGATTATATGGTTACGGATTTGAATGGACTTTGGGAGGTGTTGAAATGATTACAGACGATTTATACATAGTGAATTATTGTCACCCAAGCTGTGTTCCTCTGAAAAATATTATGAGATTACCAAAGGAAGAAGCCTTTGCTCTTGCTTATGAAATGGCACAGCAAAACAAAGACACAACGGCATTTTATCGCTTTGCGGATTTTGAAAATTATTATCCTGAACGATTAAAAACTGATGAGCTTTTATATTCTCAATTTGTCAAAATGGGCGGAAAAGCAACAGAAAAGCATCCTCTTTCATTTGTACTTCAAGGCAGCGAATATCTTAATGAATGGTTTGGTAATGGAACAGTGACAAAAATACCACTGAATAGCATTCCCGATAACTGTATCAGCTTTACATACGGCGATAGTATGGCTGTTCATAAAAAGCAAGGTGAATTTACAATGCTTACAAAGGATATGCTTATTAAAGCTATATTTGATTATGATGGCTCAGCTATTGATTTTATTCGGCACATCAGTGATAAATTTTATTACATAGAGGTACAGGTCTGGTGCGACATTAATTGTGTTGATGATTATGCGGAGGTACTGAAATGACAAACGAACAGAGAGCAGAAAAAATTATTCAAAAATATGGATTTAATTTCAATAATATTTCTAAATCAGAAATAATCAGCCTTATTGAAAATGAAATTGTAAATTATCAATCAGGAAGTTCTGAATACATTCGTCTATTATGTGGGTACTTGTATTGCTTGGGTGATGAAACAGATGTTGCTCTGATTGAAAAAGCAAAATACAAAATTAATATGGATGTGGGTTGTATGATTGACATTGAATGGATTGAAAGTCTGAAAGGCGTGAAAAGTGAATACATTCGTCCAAGAAACGAAATAATAGATGATTTTATAAGCTACTATAAAAATTTCAAAGCTGATGACGAATGGTAAAAAAGGAGTACATAGTTTATGAATATCAACTTTTGAGCACAATGCGGTAAGCCGCTTACATACAAGTCAATCGGCGATGAGGGTGAGCAGAAATATTGCGAATGCTGCAACAAATTCTATTTTGATAATCCTGCAAGCTGTGTGCTTGTGGCAATAATCAACGAAAATAATCAGGTGCTACTGCTGAAACAGAATTATATTTCATCGAAGAATTACACGCTCTGCTCTGGGTATCTGAAAAAGGGCGATACTCTCGAAGAAACCGTTGCCCGCGAGGTACTTGAGGAAACGGGACAGCGTGTGATTTCCTACGAGTATGTGCAAAGCTACTATTTCGCACCTAAAAATCTGATTATGACGGGCTTTATCGCTTATGTCAAGGCGAGCGAGTTCGGCAGCTCCAACGAGGTTGACAACCTTATGTGGGTTGATTTGGACAAGGCTGTGACTATGGTGGAGCGGGAGAATAATTATTCGGGTGTGCATTTGGATGAGTGCATACAAAGGCTGAAAAATACTTAATAGAAATGAGGTCGAATATATGGCGGTACAGGTTTATACATTCAAAATCACATACGCAGACTGCGACAACAAAATATGGCGAATAGCCGCAGTATCTTCCAACTACACTCTCGCCAAGCTTGGATATATGATTCTTGCGTCCTTTGATACAATGGCGTACCATTTATTTGAAATGAAATTCAAGGAAACAACATATTTTCTTACCGAGGAAGATTTTGAGGACTTGCCAAATTACGATAACGAGAGATACGATTTGCTCGGAGCTTATAAAATAGGAATGCTTGGTCTGAACGTGGGCGATACAATTGAAATGACATACGATTTAGGTTGTTGTCAGGTGTTTGATATAGAACTTCTGGAAATAGGCGATATGCCGAGAGGACACGGAACAGCTTACCCCAAAATCCTTGACGGTGCAGGTCGTGGCATTGTCGATGATATGTCAGCATCTGAACTTCTTGAAGCTATCAGGAAAACCGACAAGGACGGACATTCAGAAATTTATTATTCGAGCGATGGGTTTAGCGATGTTCCTGAATGGGATTACAGGAATTACAGAGTAGATTGGGATAACGCACTGCTTAGAGGCATAATTCAAAGAATCAGCGATGGATATGAGTATTATGATGAATAAACATTAAAAGAAGGAACTATTTTGTTACGCACCTTCGGATATTTCTGAAAAGCCATTGACTCTAAACCATACTTTAAGCTTATAATATGCACATAAGGTACCTTAAATCTATGTTCGGAGGAAGCATCAATGAAAATCGGAGAATTTGCGGCAATCTGTAATCTGCCACTCTCAGTTCTGCGTTATTATGATAATTGTGGATTATTGAAGCCTGTTTATGTTGACCGTTTTACGGGATACAGGCATTATTCAAAAAATCAGATTACAGTCTGTAAGCGTATCAGTGAATTAAAGGCAGCAGAGTTTTCTCTTGCAGAAATTAAACAGATTATTTCAGGAAATATTACCAAAAATGAAATTCAGATTATTTTCGACAACAAGAAAAATCAGCTTAATGAAACTATCCGCAGTCTTGATGCACTCCGTGAAAAAATTTCAGGAGGGACTTTTATGACAGCAGAAAAATTTGAAGCTTTACACGAAAACGTATATCTGCCATTTGAAAATGATGAAAAAATCATAGAAAAATGGGAAATACTCGGAGAGTACGATAATCGTACCGAATATGAACTTGACAACAAGCTTTCATTATCTGGGATAGGAAATAAAAATCGTGAAATATTTTTTCTTCCCGATGGAGAGTGGTATTGGTGTTATTCGTGGACAAAGGGTAAGCTGCTTATCGATAATGGTGAAAGCTCGTACGTCAATGAATATTCACTTGAAAAGCAGTCGGACGGACTTTATATGTTTGTTAAGCTCAAATCCTATGACTATCTCCAAAGTGGCTTAACAACGTTGCTTGTGCTTAGACAGCTTGACAGAAAGCGTTACGCAGCATCTGAACTTGCCCGAAAGGATAATATCAACATTCCGTTTTCAAACGACGAAGCAATTATCGGCAAATGGAAAGCCGCCGGCTTTGTGGAGCATAAAGAAGACTTCCTACCCGAAGCAGAAACTTCATTTGAGCCGTATTTCAAAGAAGTAGAATTTTTAGCAAATGGCGAATGTATCAGCGTTTACAGAGATGAAATCATAAGTGCCAGAAATATGCAGGAATGGACAAAGGGGTATGTACTCAGAAAATGAACAACAGCGCCTGTGCGTATGAAATTAAAACTATTGGTGGCAAAGAATATCTTTTCATTGAATGGAAAAGCGGTGATTATCGCTGGGGCGGATTTGACACAGACTATTATGTTTTTGAAAGAACGACCTAATGCCAATTCGATACAATACCGCTTTGTTACGCACCTGCTAACTTGCGTATATTTTAATAAAGCTAACCTTGCCTTTGTTACTTTCTGTGAAAGTAACGCAAAGATACTTACGACAGCAGAAGCTATCATAAGTCTTTGCGCTCTCCGAGGGCAATCGGCAATGCTGCCTCAAAAAAACGAACACCACCGTATCGCGTTTGATACGGTGGTGTTGTCATATCCGCTGTAATTAGTCTTAGCCTTGTTATTTTCAAAACTTCTATATGACTACCCGACTTACCCCCGGGGGAATTTTTCATATAATATAAAAGCAACCCTTCATTTACCGAATTAGGGAAAGAAAAAACCTCGCTTATATAAGCGAGGTTTTCTTATCTTCTTCAATGGTTTTAAAGCCCTTTAATCTCTTTAAATTAAAATCCCGTTGCTAAATGTACGTCATATTCTTCATTCTGAATGGTGATTATAATATCAGCCTGCACTTAAAACAACTTCAGAGTACATTATTAGCCCCTTTGATGAATTGGGGTGAATGTGGTCAAGAAGAAAATCTCCCTGTGGGTACAAGGTAAGCATTTCTCTGATTTTGGGATTTACATTGATAAAGGGAATTGAATTTTCTTTGCAATATTCATCAAGTGCGGCGGTAAATTCGTTATTAAGTGAGGTTTTTTTCTCAAATGATAATTTCGTAAATTTATCGCCGTCAGTAGAATACCAGGGAGCAATAAAAATTATTTTTGAAAATGAAGGCTTTTGCTTTAACTTATCTGAAAGCTCATTTATAGCGGAAACATAGTCCTTAGCTGTCATAGCACAGGTGCTTTCATCTCTGTACCTGACATCATTTGTACCTAAAGCCACCACATAAAGGCTTGCATCCGGAATTTCCTCTGCCTTTTCTATCATATATGACACGGTACATCCGCCCTTTGAATAGTTCAGAATTTTCTTATCCGGGAAAAACTCCTCAACAGGTTCATACCAGGGGCAACCGCCGTTCTTGGTTCCTTCTGTAATGCTGTCACCGATAAAGCATACCGAATCAACCTGGCTCATTTCACTATACAGCGTGCCTTCCTTCATTTCCTCTGTAAGACTGACACCTGTAACCTTATTTCGCAAGAATCCCTCTTTATTGAAATAATATCTTTCTGTAACGGAGGAAATATCCATTTCGCTGCCGAAAACCACCCTTGTAATAATGTTATTGGCATTTTCTGCAAGGACAATATCATCGGTGGTAAGCTGGCTTCTCAGCTCCTTATTATTCATTATTTCATAAATTGGAACAGCTCTGTAATTTCCGTCCGCCCTTGAATGTGTATAAAGGGGAACTATACCTCCTCCGATAATCTCCTTGGTATCGGGATCTATATACACATCAATAAGCATACTTGTGTCACCTTGATTTTTCCGATAAATATTTGCAAAATTTCCGGGGCAGTAGGCGGTGAAAACATCCTTACCTTGATACTCCTCTATTGTTGCCGGCTGTACAGAATGGGGATGATCCCCAAGAATAATATCCGCTCCGTTTTCCTTAAAGATATTAAACCAGGTTGTCTGTTCTTCATCCGGAGAATTTAAAAACTGTGTGCCCATATGGGGCAGAACTATTATAAAATCCGGAGAAAGCGCCTTTGCATCTGCAAAATCCTGTTCAACCATACTCTTAAGCATTTCAAATTCTTCACCCTGTGTACCACAGGCTAAGTTGGTTATATATGAAAGCTCTCCGTTCATAAGCGTGTCATTACTTATATAATTACTGCCGTAGGTGTATGAAAGTACGGCAAATTTCATGCCCTCAAGCTCTATTATTTTAATATGGTTATTTTTCTTTTCCTCTTCATTTCTGTATGAACCGGTGTGGTCAAGTCCCACCCTATCCAGTACATCAAGTGTTCTTAAAGCACCCTTTTCTCCCTTATCAAGAAGATGATTATTGGCAGTTGTCACCAAGTCAAAGCCGGCATCCTTCACAGCCGTTGCAAAGCTGTCGGGAAAGTTAAGATACAGCTTTTTGCCGTCATCATAATTGCCTGCGGTATAGCCTGCATCCTCACCCGCCATAGGTCCTTCAAATACACCGATAGCAAGATCAGCGGAGGAAATATAAGGCTTGGCATATGAAAATACCTCGGAAAAGTCATATTCCTTTCCGTTGTATGCCCGTTTAACCTGATCCTCAAGAAGTATAAGATCCCCTGCAAAGGTTATTCTGAAGGCTTTTTCAAAATCCGCCTTTTGCTCATTATTCATAACAGGATAGATTATATCCTTCGGTGTGTCAGTTTCATCACTTTCCGAATCCGATACAGGCTTTTCTCCGGTTATAAAATTTTTAAAATCCTCAAAGGTAAAATTGGCATAATAGCTGCTGATAACATTAGTCACAAATATAAGCGCAACACCTGTTAATGCTAACCGTGAAACTATATGCTTTTTATTATCATCAGAGGGAACAAAAACAGATACACAGCCGTAAAGGAATTTATCCAGGTATTTTGTCACAAGGTTATTTCCCGTGATAAGGCAGATAGCAATAGTTATCGGAACAGAAAGCAGTATTATGATAATCGGGTTATCCATTTCAATCAGAAAGTCACTTGCTAAAAGTGTGAGAGGGCGATGGAGAACATATATCCAAAGGGAATTTTTACCCATCATGGTAACAATGGGAATTTCCTTTTTCATGGTAATACACCTTAAAGCCGTTATTCCCAAAAAGGCTATTATATAAAGCACTATTCTGCCGAAGGCGTTTATAGGCAAACCAAAAGCCCCCATCTGAAGCATATGGTCGCTGAACTGAAAGAAGGAATTTCCCAATACGAATAGTAAAACAGTGCACAGGGCGGCCGCAAGTCCCAAGGATATTCTTTTGGATGCTTTTTTATTTAAAAGCTCATTATTTTTTTCCTTTGTCATCAGAAATCCCATCATATACCAGGGATAAAAGCCTATTATTCTGGCTATGGCAAAGGTGTTATTTATATCTGAATAAAATCCTGCAAAAATTGCCACCACAAAAAGAATAAGTATTATTTCCTTGAATTTTGCTATGTGGTGGGCTGTAAGCCTCCACGCCACAAGGGCTATAAGATACCAGAAGGAATAAACCGGCTGAAGAAGTGATGTAAAGCCGTATGTAAATCCCATAAGGGTGTTAAATATGAAATACAATATTATGAGCTTTATTATTCCTTTAAAGCTACGGGAATTTTCGCTTTTTCCAAAGTAGCCGGAAACAAATACAAATGCAGGCATATGAAAAGAATAAATTAAATCCACAATAAAGTTAATTATTTCAAACAAATTCTGCATTTGAAATAAAATATGGGCAAAAACAGTAAGCAACATAAGGATGCTTTTTAAGTTGTCCCAATAGGCATCTCGTGTTTTAATCATTTTATTTTCCCCTTTAAACAATATTTTAAATCAGTATAACATAAATTTACTTTAAAATCAAATTTTTATGTCGTTTTCAGGCCGGCTGCACGAGTTTACAGCACAGTGGCTTAAGTAAGTTCTATATTATTTCCGAAAACAAGAATAAAATCAATTCCCTTGTAGAAGAGCTGACATCTGAACGAAGAGGAAATAGAACAGACTATTACAAAGGCCGATGCTACTATGTCAAAATAAGGGGAAAGTAGGCTTTTTCGATACCCCGGATTATATTAAGTACCATAAAAAACCTCGCTTATATAAGCGAGGTTTTTGTGTTTTATATTGTACAAAAAGAAATATTTGCCATTCCTGTCAGATTTCCTTTATTTTATATATTCCGCCATTGTAAAACTGTATGCTGTCACCCTTTTCACTTTGCTTTAGTGCTATGAATACATTATAAAGATCGGTAAAGGGTGATGACAGTCCTATCGTGGCAAGACCGAATAAAAATCCGTTAAGAGCCTTTAATTCTGCCGGCATAAAATAAAATATCACCAATGGAATTATTCCCAGGATGTAGGGAAGCAGGCACATTAAAATAAAGCGCCTTCTTTTTAAAGGATATGATGCAAGCGCCACCGCCGCAAATTGCCCGGGCATTATTCCGATATAAACAGTAGCACCCTTTGGGTATACTATTGCGTGTAAAAGCTCATGAACAATAAAAAGCAAAAATCCGGCAAGTATTCCTATAACAAGAAAGCCAAAGGATATAACCCTTTCACCGCATAGAAGGGTTTTTGCTATCATGGAAATTGTTATCAGCACAACCGAAGGAATTATAAAGGGAATAGCCCTTGACATAGTTTCTCCTATGGTTTGCGGTACATTCAGCTTTACAGCATTTTCGGACAAATCTCCCTGCTCATATTCCCGGTTGTCCTTTATTATTCCTACCCATTTAATTTTCGGCATATATGTTCCCCCTTTATTCACAGGGAAATTATAGCATGGATTTTATTAAATTGCAAGTTATTTCTTAAAGCTGCATTAAAGTCGGTAGTTTAATTTCCTTGACTTTCCCCCTGATTTTATATATAATAAGAGGATAGGAATTTAATTTAATAAGGTGGAAAATTATGCATACTGAATTTTTAATGGGTAATGCCGCTATAGCCATGGGGGCTGTGGCGGCAGGACTGAATCTTATATCCGGTTATCCCGGTACCCCTTCTACAGAGGTACTGGAAACTGTTGCTAAGCGCAGACCGGAGGATGTTTATGTGGAATGGTCGGTAAATGAAAAGGCGGCATTAGAGCTTGCCGCCGGTGGTGCTTACAGCGGCGCTCGTACAATGGTTACCATGAAGCAGGTGGGACTTAATGTTGCCTCTGACCCTCTTATGAGCCTTGCCTATGTGGGGGTAAAGGGCGGAATGGTAATAATGGTAGCGGATGACCCGGGCCCCATATCCTCCCAGACTGAACAGGATACAAGGCACTTTGCGGCATTTTCAAAGCTGCCCTGTTTTGACCCCACAAGCGTGCAGGAGGCATATAACATGATACAGGATGCCTTTGCATACTCTGAAAAATACGGCACACCCGTTCTTTTCCGTCCCACAACAAGGGTATGTCACGGCTATGCTTCAATTTTCGTAAAGGACCCTGAGGAGTATCTTAAAAACACCCCTGAGGGCTTTATAAAGGATTCCTCTAAGTGGGTAATATTCCCCAGACTGTCCTATAACAATCACATAAAAATCGAAGAGAGAAACGAGGGATTAAGGGAGGAATTTTCTTCCTATCCCGGAAATTCCATTACAGGAAATTCCCACAGCAAAAAGGGAATAGCCACCCACGGTATCAGTTATACCTATGTTATGGATGCCCTTGATAAACATACGGACGTGAAAATATTAAAGGTAGCAACACCCTTTCCTTTCCCGGAAAGGTTAGCGGTGGAATTTCTCGCCGGCCTTGATGAGGTACTTTGCATAGAGGAGTTAGACCCGATTATCGAAAGGGAGCTTACATATATCTGCGGAAAGTACGGGCTTCATGTAAAGATAAGAGGTAAATTAAGCCATGATGTAAAGCCTGCCGGAGAGAACACCTGCGGCTGCGTTGCGGAAAATCTCCATTTATTTCTTGGAACTGAAATACCAAAGGGGGTAACAAGAGATGAGCCTCCGGCACTTCCCGTAAGGCCTCCCGTATTATGTGCAGGCTGTCCCCACAGAGCCTCATTCTTTGCGGTAAAGGAAGCCATGAAGGTCAAAAAGACCGCCTTTTGCGGTGATATAGGCTGTTATACCCTCGGTAATGCCATGCCCCTTGATATGGTTGATACCTGTCTTTGTATGGGTGCAGGAGTGAATATTACCCAGGGCATAGGAAAAATAGAGCCTGACACCACCTGCTTTGCCTTTGTGGGAGATTCCACCTTCTTTGCCGCCGCTATTACAGGTGTTGTAAATGCGGTATACAATCAGGCGGATATGACCCTTATAGTTCTTGATAATTCCACCACCGCCATGACAGGCCACCAGCCCCACCCGGGAACAGGCCGTACAATGATGGGTGAGATAGTAGAAAAGATAGATATTGAAGCGGTACTTCACGGTATCGGTGTAAAGACAGTTGAAACGGTAGATCCCCTTGATTTAAAATCATCTGTTGACTGCGTAAAGCGTGTAAGCGCCCAAAAGGGAGTAAAGGCTATAATTTTCCGTTCACCCTGTGCTGTGCTTATTAAATCCGCTATGCCGGTTAAAATAGATGACAGCAAGTGTGTACAATGTAAGAAATGTATCCGAACCTTAGGTTGTCCCGGAATTGTCCTTGAAAACGGCAAGGTAAAGATAGAAAATTCCCTTTGCACCGGATGTAAATTATGCACACAGGTTTGTCCCACAGGCGCTATAACAGGAGGTGAGGGTAATGAATAAGAATATACTTCTTTGCGGTGTGGGAGGACAGGGTATTGTTCTTACCTCAAAGCTGATTGCCACCGCATCAATGGCTAAAAATATTCCTGTAATGAGTGCCGAAACCATAGGTATGGCACAAAAGGGAGGAAGCGTTTTCAGCTACCTCAGAATGGGAGAAAATATTTACAGTCCCATGTTTTCACAGGGTACAGCGGATCTTATTATCGGCTTTGAGCCTGCTGAAGCGGTGAGAATGTTACCCTACTTAAAATCCGACGGTACTGTTATTTTAAATTCCCACCCCATTATGCCGGTAACAGCCGCCCTTAGCGGAGGGTCATATAATGGGGAAGAAATGATAGATTACCTTAAAGCGAATGTCAAGGATATATGTATATTTGATGCAGACAAGGCCTGCAAGAAAATAGGCTCGCCAAAGGTACTTAATATGCTTATGCTCGGTGCGGCAGTTACAAGGGGCTGTCTGCCCTTTACCATGGAGGAAATTAAAACTGCCGTTATAAATACGGTAAATCCTAAGTTTTTTGATCTTAATTCAGCGGCGCTTGATGAAGCCCAAGGGCTTATTAAATAAGAAAGGACGAAAACAAAATGAAGATTTCCGAAAAACAGTTAGAGCTTGTAAATGACCGTATAGCGGCTCTTATTAAGGCTGACAATTTCTACGGCAAAAAGTTAAAGGAGGCAGGAGTAACCACTCTTCAAAGTGCAGAGGATTTTGAAAAGCTCCCCTTTTCAGAAAAGAAGGATCTGCGTGACGCATACCCCTTAGGACTTATGACAGTTCCCGAGGAACAGATAGTGCGTATACATTCCTCCTCAGGTACAACAGGCACTCCTGTAATTATCCCCTATACCCAAAAGGACGTTGATGACTGGGCTATACAGTTCAAGCGTTGCTATGAGCTTGCCGGAATTACAAACAAGGACAGAATACAAGTAACCCCCGGCTATGGACTTTGGACAGCGGGCATAGGCTTTCAAAACGGTGCAGAAAGACTTGGAGGAATGGTTATCCCCATGGGCCCCGGAAACACCGACAAACAGCTTCAGATGATGATGGATCTTAAAACCACCGTTCTTTGCTCCACCTCCTCCTATTCTCTGCTTTTAGCTGAGGAAATCGAAAAGAGGGGAATAAAGGATAAAATCCACCTTAAGAAGGGCGTTATCGGTTCAGAACGTTGGAGCGATAAAATGCGTGAAAGCATTTCTAAGGGTCTTGGCATAGAGCTTTACGACATTTACGGACTTACAGAAATATACGGCCCCGGTATCGGTATCAGCTGTAAGGAAAATAAAGGTATGCACTACTGGGATGACTATATCTACATTGAGATAATAGACCCTGTAACAGGTGAAAATCTCCCTGATGGACAGCTCGGCGAAATAGTAATAACCACCCTTGTAAAGGAGGGTGCGCCTCTTATCAGATACAGAACTCATGACCTTTCCATGATAGTACCCGGCGAATGTGCCTGTGGCTGTAAATTCCCCAGAATCGGCACTATTATGGGCAGAACAGATGATATGATAAAGATAAAGGGCGTAAATGTTTTCCCAAGCCAGATAGAGGAAATACTGGGTACATTCCCCGAAATATCCAGCGAATATCAGATACGCATTTCCCACCTTGACGGCAAGGACACCATGCGTATTTATGTGGAAACCAACGGCTCAGTTGATTTTAACGAGCTTGCCGGAAGAATCAAAGACAAGGTTAAGAGTAAAATAGGCTTTACCCCCATAGTAAAGGTGGTAGAGATAGGACTTTTACCCAGAAGCGAAAAGAAAACAGTAAGAGTAATAGACGAAAGATATGACTAAAGCTTAATACAATATATCTTATATCAATATTTTATTATTTTATAAATATTATAGGTAACCTCTAAAAATTCAGAAAAAAAGTGTTGAAAAAATCGTCAGATTATGGTATAATAAAGATACTATAATAAA
>CALXIO010000026.1 GCA_944388385.1 uncultured Ruminiclostridium sp. | reverse complement strand
TCAGTATGTTGCTTAAAACCTGATTTTACCTACCATAGGGTGTTTTTGTACTGTCCGTACAAATTGGGGCAGTTCACCCCCCTTTTTACGGGGGTTATTTTTTTGCAATTTCATACGGATATACAAAATGTATAAATTGAACGAAATAAGTAACACTATATAGTGCAATATGCTGAAAAATTTAAGAGATAGAAATTTGCACTTTTATTTTTTTCTTTTATATGGTATAATATTTTAGGACTTTGTGCACTAAAGCATATTTTACATAAAATTTAAGTAAAATCTGACTGGAAAAACGGGCATAAAAGTTCCTTTGAAATGATAATTTCCGGCTTTGAAAAGCCTTTATATAAAGTTACAAGGAAGTGCTATTTTGGAAAAGTTTATTATAAACGGGGGAAAGCCTCTTGTCGGTGAGGTGCGTATAAGCGGTGCCAAAAATGCGGCAGTTGCAATTATACCTGCATCAATTCTGGCAGGCGGTACCTGTATCATAGATAATGTACCTATGATAAGCGATGTGGAGGTAGCCTTAGAGATACTTTCCACCATGGGTGCAGTTATCCACAGACTGGAAAAGAATAAAATTGAAATAGATACCTCAGGCATAAACGACAGTAAGGTTCCTTATGAGCTGGCACGCTCCACAAGAGGAAGCAGTTATTTTCTCGGGGCTTTGCTCGGAAGATTTAAAAAGGCAAGTGTTCCTCTTCCCGGCGGCTGTGATATAGGAAGCAGACCTATTGACCAGCATATCAAGTGCTTTGAGGCACTCGGTGCTACCGTAAATATCAGTCAAGGTATCGTTGATGCACAGGCTGACAGACTTATCGGCACACAGATTTATTTTGACAAGGTAACAGTAGGCGGCACTATAAACGCACTTTTAGCCTGCTGTCAGGCGGACGGTCTTACTATAATTGAAAATGCGGCTAAGGAGCCCCATATAGTTGACCTTGCAAACTTCTTAAACTCCATGGGCGCTGATATTATGGGCGCAGGTACTGATGTAATTAAAATAAAGGGAGTACACTCCATGCACGGCGCAGAGTATTCGGTTATTCCCGATCAGATAGAGGCAGGTACATTTATGGTGGCGACAGCGGCTACCGGAGGAAATGTACTGCTTAAAAACGTTATCCCCAAGCACTTAGAGCCTATTACAGTAAAGCTTCGCAAGATAGGTGTTACTGTTGAAATTGAGGATGATGTTGATAATATGCGTGTTATAGGCGCAAAGCGTTATCACGGAACAGATATAAAGACAGAACCCCACCCCGGATTCCCCACCGATATGCAGCCCCAGATGACCACACTTCTTTCTATGTGTGAGGGCACAAGCATGGTTACCGAAAGCATATTTGAAACCCGCTTTAAGTATGTGGAGGAATTACGCAGGATGAATGCGGACATTACCGTTGACAGCCGTGTGGCGGTTGTTAAGGGTGTGGACAAGCTGATGGGAGCACCTGTAAAGGCCTGTGATTTAAGAGCCGGTGCGGCACTTATAATAGCAGGACTTTGCGCCGAGGGTACTACTGAAATTGAGGATATCCACCATATTGAGCGTGGCTATGAGGAAATGGAAGTAAAGCTCAGAGGCCTCGGTGCGGATATAGTTAAGAGATATTTCCCGGATGATAAGGATATGAGAAAGGCACTCTGATATGGCTAAGATAGTTCCCTTATGCAGTTCAAGTAAGGGCAACAGCGTATTTATCGGCGACAGTAAAAGCGGTGTGCTTGTGGACTGTGGCTGTTCTTTCAAGGCACTTAAAACAGGTCTTGATAAAAACGGTATACCCTTTGAGGCTGTAAGGGCGGTACTTGTTACCCATGAGCATATTGACCATGTAAAGGGACTTTTTCAGCTTACAAAGCATACCGATATACCGGTTTACGCAAGTAACGGCACAATAAATGAGCTTACAAGCTCAGAGGGTGTGGCAAGAGAGGATAATCTTCACACCGTATCGGAGCTTAAATGTGCCCCTGTTGATATGAAAATAGACTGCTTTCATATTTCCCATGACTGTGCAGAGGGACTTGGATATACCCTTTCACTTGGGGAGCATAGGGTGGCGGTATGTACCGACCTTGGATATGTATCTGAGGAGGTAAGAAAAAGCGTTACCGGATGTGATGCGGTTTATCTTGAAGCCAACTATGACATAGATATGCTGAGGAAAAACCCAAGGTATCCCTATTCTCTTAAAAAGAGAATTTCATCTGAGATAGGGCATCTTTCAAACAATGCCTGCGGAGAATTTTGCAGGGAGCTTGTAAGGGCAGGCACCAGGAGAATTATTTTAGGGCATTTAAGTCAGGTAAATAATACCTCCGATACGGCATATCGTTTTGTCAGCGGAACTCTTGAAAGAGAAAATATGAGGTGTAACTGTGATTACACTCTTGATATTGCCCCTGTTATGACTGAGGGAAAATACATAGTATTATAAAAAGGGTGAAGGCTTGTCCCTTGCCGTTTAAGTTTACAGCTTATAGTGTAAAGGCAGATCAGTCTATGATTTGCCTTTTTTTGTTAGAAAGGAAATAATATGGCAGTTTATCTTATAATGATGGCAGTTGTGCTTATACTTGCCTATCCTTTAATTGAATACAAGCCAAGCATTGGTAAAAAGCTATGCTATGTTATAGTTACCTTTGGTATTATGTATACTATTTCTGCCCTCAGATACGGCATGGGAAATGACTATTTTTCCTATTACATTTATTTCAGGACCACACGGGAGGGAAGCTTTTCCGAAGCCTTCCACATGGGATTTGAAATTGGTTTTTCCTTTGTTGAAAAGCTGATTAGTTATTTCACGGGAGATATAAGGGTATTTTATGCCATAATGGCATTTCTTATACTTGTGCCAATAGCCTATATAATTTTCAAATACAGCGAAAATATATGGCTTTCCACCGTAATGTTTATAAGCCTTACCTTCTTCTATTGTTCCTTAAGTTTTATAAGACAGGCGCTGGCATTCGCATTTATTTTCCTTGGATACCGATACTTTAAGGAAAGAAATCACTTTATGGTGATGCTGTTTATATTGCTAGGCACTCTTTTCCACAGTACCGCAGTTATACTTATACCCATGTATCTTGTTGCCGTACTTTTAAAGCCCACCAAGATAGTAATCAGTATATATGCCGGCTCGGTTTTATTCGTATATCTGTTCTCATGGAAGATACTGAGATTAGCGGTAAAAATATTTCCTGCTTATCAATTTTATCTTGATAAGAACTTTTTGACAAACGGATTTTCACCCATATATATGATAGTGCCGGGAGTTATAATGCTTGTGGCATTATTCTCCCATTTCGGAGATTACGGCAAGGTATATCCAAAGGAGTCCGCTTTATTTACTAATTTTGCAATATTTAATTTTGCATTGTGGTTTATATCCACAAAGCACTTTGTACTTGAAAGGTTTTCAATGTACCCCTATATCTTTATGATAATGTTCATACCCTCAATAGTTAATTTCTATAAGGAAAGGGTAAAGATTTATTTTGCCGAAAAAAGACAAATAAAGCAGGTATTAGCTAAAAACCCTGAGCTTGATGAGGATGATGTAATAAAGCAGGGGCTTGACAGCTATTATTTAAAGCCTGCCTATGTGACTGCCATTGATGACTGCACTGTGGATGAATATTTTAAAAATAAAAAATCTGCTCTTAAAAAGGCTGAAAATATCCCCGACACAGAAAATACTGCTGAAAGCCCCCGTATTTCACAGGAGGAAAAAATTCCGGATGAGGTTATTATAAGCAAACCAAAGAAGGAAAAGAAGGGCTCTGTTGTAAAGAATTATATAAAAAATATGTTTATATATAAGCCGGATAACAGATATAAAATAGAGAATTACCATTATCTTAATGATAAAAGATACAAGAGAAAAAATATTGTGTTAAGAATTACAAGTCACCCTGTGGCGGTATTTTCTTCACTTATGGCTGTGGTGCTGGTTGCTAATCTGTGGTATAACTATTTCGGCCTTACCGTAGGCGCAGAGGGATTTCACGGAGTAAACCCCTATATAAGCCTGATACCTGCCTATAATAATCTTGCTGTATCCCTTGAAAATGAGGATAAGCTTAATTATAACCTTAAAACAGAGACGGATTTTGCAAGGTATTTATCCCGTCTTTATACCTCAGATAAATATACAGCAATTTTCTGTACTAAGGGAGATTGCGGTACCTGGATAAATGAAGTTATTAAGGATCATTTAAATCTTATGGGACTGGATGAGCTGTCAAAGCTTGAGCCTTACTATGATAATTATATGGCTATTTATAAGCAGGGGGAGGTTATTTATCAGAAGAGGGGAAAACAGACCCTTAGTGAAACCGGCATTAAAATTGCCCCCGGACTTTATGCGGATTTAAAGTCATCAAGGCAAAGCGCACAGATAATTCTTAACGGTACTGATTTTTCCCTTAACAACAGGGGAATCAATGTTGTTGTATATGACAATGAAAACGGAAAGATAGTTGATATGATTTCTATAAGAACATATCACGTTTTGCTTACAATAGACAGAGAAAGACGAGAATAAAAAAATGAGAATGAGGCATAAAAAATATCTGGAACAGCGTCTTGAGGCCTGTGACAGCGTTAATTTAGGCTGGCTTGCTGATTATGCCGCTGAGAAAAGGGGAGAATTTCAGAAGCGTACCCTTGATGTAAAGGAGATATTCGGAAATGAAAACCCTGTTCATCTGGAGGTGGGCTGTGGCAAGGGTGCCTTTGCGGTGGAGATAGCAAAGCGAAATCCGGAGATAAACTATATAGCGGTGGAAATGGCAAGAAATGTTATAGTAAGCGCCATGGAGCTTACTATAAAGGAGAATGTTCCTAACTTAAAATTTCTTATGGGAAAGGCAGAATATCTGGAAAAATTCTTCCCGGAAAATTCCGTAGAGAGAATTTATCTTAACTTCAGCTGTCCCTACCCTAAGGAATCCTACAAAAAGCACAGGCTTACCCATAAGGTTTTTCTTGATATATATAAGAAAATTCTTATCCCCGGGGGAGAAATTCATCAGAAAACCGACAACAGAAAATTCTTTGAGTTTTCCATAGAGAGCCTGTCGGAAAACGGCTTTATACTGAGAAATATCAGCCTTGATTTACATAACAGCGACTTTGAGGGAAATATTGTAACAGAGTATGAAAAGCGCTTTTCCGACATGGGTATGCCCATTTATCGCCTTGAAGCTGTAAATTTATTAAAATAAGCCTTTACTTTTTGAAAAAAATAGTATATACTATATGTATGAGGTTTAAAATACAGGCATCGCCTGAAAGGAAAGGAAATATCATCATGAAAAAGGAATATGTATTTCTGGCAACAGTAGCGGCACTTGCAACAGGAGCAGTAGTTGTAAAGATGTTTGCAGACAAAAATCCCGAGAAGGTAGCTACAGTAAAGCAGTCCTGCTCAGAAAAGCTTAACCGTGCAAGCGTGGCTTGTGCAGGCGCATTGAAAACAGGCAGCGAAAAGCTTTCCGAAACTATGAATAACATAGTAGCCGCAAGCAAGGAAAAGGGCGAAAAAATAAGCACTCTTGCTAAGGAAAAGGGAGAGAGCTTTAAGTCTGATATAAAAAATCTCAAGGATATGGTGGTATCCATAAACAATAAGGATTCCGGCTATGCTGAGGTTACAGACGCACAGGGCAATAACACTTTCACCTTTGATGAGGAAGGTGTTGAAGGGGAGATAACAGAATTCCCCGAGGAAGGCTCAGAGGCACTTTAATAAAGGATAAAAAATCCCCTGCAAAAAGCAGGGGATAATTTTTTTATCAGGTTCTTGCAAGACCGTCAACGCTTAATACAACGCCGGAAATATAGGATGCCTCATCACTTGCAAGGAATAAGAAGGCGTTTGCAATATCCTCAGGCTGACCCATTCTGCGAAGAGGAATTTGCTTTATCATAGGCTCGATTACCTCTTTGGGTACTGCCTTCATCATATCTGTTTCGGTAATGCCGGGGGCTACTGCATTTACTCTTATACCCTTAGGACCTAACTCTCTTGCAAGGGATAAGGTAAGACCGTTTACCGCAAACTTTGATGCAGGATATGCAAAGCCGGCAGGCTGACCGTAGATACTAACCATGGAGGAGGTATTAAGAATAACACCGCTTCCTTGCTCTGTCATCTTGTCAACTACTGCTCTTGTGGTGTTGAAGATACCCTTTACATTAAGGTCCATAACCTTGTCATAAAGCTCCTCGGTGTATTTTGAAATAGGTGTGGATTCGGAAATGCCGGCATTGTTTACAAGAATATCAACTCTGCCGTACTCTTCGATTACCTTGTCAAACTCTGCCTTTACACTTTCAAGACTGGATAAATCAGGCCAGATAGCCTCAAATTCTGCTGAGGGAAATTCCTCTCTTAATGATGCCAATGCCTTTGCCGCTGTTTCTTCACGGCTGGCGCAGATAACCACCTTTGCACCTTCACGGGCAAATCTCTGAGCTATGGCATAACCGATACCACGGCTGCCGCCTGTAATGATCGCTACTTTGTTTTCAAGTCTCATTGACTCGTCCTCCTTTTGTTTTTTTAAAATTTAGTATAGCACTTTTCAATATATTTTACAAGTGATTTTTGAAAAAATTTAGGCATATTTTACATTTGAAATTGGTTAAGAGGCGGCAACCGGGTTTATAATTAAAAGATTGAAATATTACTTAGAATTAAGACGGCATTATGCTGTGAAAATTTGTACATAAATACAATAAGAAATATTACTGAAATGGCTTTAAAACCCTTGACTTATAAGGAAAATAAAATTATAATATATCATGTATAACTATGATTTTATCTGATAAATTTTATATATATTTCAGCGAGGCAACACAATGTATAAATTAAGATCAAAATCAATAATAACAAGAGTTAGTGCTCTTTTTATGACGGTAATAATGCTGACGGGTATAACCGACATTTCCGTCTTTAATACCTTTGCCCAGGATATGGGCACAAATGTGCTTAACGAATGGGAGGCATATGCCTGGTGGTCGGTAGGCGACAACACAAGACCCACCGAAAAGACAGACATAAAGGATACCGCCGGGGCAGTGGAGGTAAAGCTGGATTTTCAGTATGATGTAAGCAGCTGTAAACAGAGATATAACCCCGGAGATATTGTCATCAAGATCGACGGTATGAAGATGATAAAGCGTAACGGCATGGTTATCGGTGATACCATCGGCATTGACGAATACGGCGCATCCGCAAATGACAATATGGACTGGGATGTATCCTATGATTTTGTGACCGATACATTCACCTATGTAAATAAGAATGTCTTTTATGCAGATGACAGTAAGCAGGGTGGCTTTGATATTATCTGGCGCTTTAATTCAAGAGATGGTATAAATAATTTCTCAAAGACTATACACCCCACCTTTACTGTTTGCGGTGAAACCATAAATCTTCCCGCCCTTAACTATACATATCAGTCAGTAGAGGATGAGTTTAACCTTTCTATCGGACCGATACCCGGCAGTAACGGTGTTGTATCCGGGGCATATTATGAAACTGCGGATAAGACATATATCTGGAAGCCCTACAGAGTAAATCTCACACAGACATATAAGGCAAGAGGTATAAATGCCTCCAGACTTTTTGTGGAGGTAGAATTACCTGAGGAGGTACAGACTGCCCTTGAAAACGGAGATGCTACTTCAGATCATCTTATTATAAGAAGGGCAAACTCAAACCAGAATATAAACCTTCAGAAAATTGTTGTAGGGGATAAAACTGTATGGGGCTTTTATGTGGTGTCCAGCAAATCCGACGATTACAGCACCTACAATTACTGGGATTATTATATAGGCTATAATAAGGAAGAATTCAGCAGCAAAAATGTAAAGCTCAATGCCTACTTTGAACGCCGTTATAATGACGAAAAGGATCCTGAGCTGTTAAAAAGCGATACCAATAATGATTATTATGATGATTTTTCCGACACCGTAAATGATTATCAGTTAAGCTACGGCGGATATGGTATCAGCTTCTTTAAGGATTGCGGCTATGATACACAGGACGAGGGCAAAAAGCTCATAGTAAATAAGCTTTACGACGGTGTTGATATAGCCTTTACATTAAGGGCAAATACCAACATGAAGTATAATGCTCCAAGCAGTACAATGGGCGATATGCCTGCCGGTGCACCCGGTGCACCTGAAGCCCCCGGCGCACCCGATGGGGCAGCCGGACTTCCCTCATTACCTTCCGGCGCAGATAATACAGGCCTTACCGAAGACACCGTCTATGATTTAGTTATAGGTGATGATGATCTTGCAATAGCCCTTGTGGGCGGCGGATACAGAAAGCTGTCCGGAAATGAATATTACTTTAAGTATGTTACTCTCCCCGGTGCAGGCGGTAAAAAGGTGGATATTTATGTATCCAATAAGGTTGACCCCACCTGGTCTGATTACAAGCTTATGGCAAGTGATATTACACCCAACGGAAAAGCCTATACCCTTAGCTATCCCGATGAAACAGATAACAAGGTAAGATCCTTCTATATAAAGGTAAAGGATTGTAAGGGTACCTTTGGATATTCTGTAACAGCAGGCTTATATGTAGACCTTGATAAGGACGCAGAGCTTGCTAAAGAGGAAAACAACCGCATAGCAAACGACGGACATATCATAAACTACGGCTTTATGCGTATGCTTTATGATAATGCCTTACAGGAATATGACTATGCCGGAGTAAGCAGTCCTCAGTATTGCAATGTTACAGATGTTGATACCGTTACTCAGATAGGAAATGATGATGAAAATTACGGTAACTTTGTAAGAAGAGAATACGCTAAGTGTTATCTTCGTGAGGTAAGCGTAATGATGGGCTCAAAAACAAGCTGGGAGCCCTCAAGAATGGAAGGTTCATCAAATACCGGCTATAATATGGATGTAATCACATCGGGCGAAATATTCAACCCCGATGCCGCCGGCGAGCTCAGAAAATTTGCCTTATATTCAATTCTCCCCAAGGAATTTAATATGAGCGAATCCTTATTCTCAAACAGCAACTTTATTTCCGGCTTTGCCTATGACACATCCGGCCTTGAAGTAGATAATGATGCCTTTGAGAGCCATGTATCGGATATTGAAATAAAGACCCTTTCTGACGGAAGAAAGGTAATATATCTGGAGTTTGACTTTAGAGACAGACCCCTTGAATTAAGCAAGAGAATAAATGTATCTGTAAACTACACCACCTCCATTGATGCTAAGGTGCTGGATGCTTGCACAGACCAGAACTTCACCATTGAATCAAGAACTGCGGTATTGGATAACGGCTATATAGTTATCCGCAAGAATACCACAGAAGCAGGAGATACAAACAAGTGGAATGAAGTAAGAGCAGAGCCTGCTGTTACAGGAAATAATGATTTACTTCTTGCAGGCTCATATCACCGTGACTTCCTTGCGAGAAATCCCTCCTCATGGCAGAACCGTGCAATAAAAGCGGCAAAGAGAGGGGACAGCATAGATTACAGCAGGGATTTTGAGGTTGATACAGCCGAAAAGATAGATATAAATGCCTATAACGAAAATGCAGGCGCTGATAACAGCAATACTGTTTATACCTATGAGATCGGTATTTCCTTAAGAGATATACGCACAGAAGATATTGTACTTTATGACTATATCGAGGGATATTCCTCTACCGAAACAGGAGGCTCCGTATAGCATGGTGTACCCTTGTCTGTTGATACCGCTAAGCTTTGTAACAAGGGCTTTACCACTGAGGTTTACTATAAAATAGTTCCCGACGGAGAGGATGTAAACGAGGATACAGTAACCGATAACAGCTTAACCGGATGGACGCTCCTTAACTCTGCTGATAATAAAATCTGGGAATTTCCGGATATAGCTCAGGGTACTAAGGTGGCAGTAGCCATAAAGCTTAATACAGATAGTTTTCATGACGGTTATTATGAAGCGCCGGTTGATAAGAACGAATATCTTTTTGCTTATATAAAGATGCGTTCTCCCACACCTACTCAAAGCTCAGTTGATGAAAGTGCCTATAATAACTGCTTTGTAAAGTGGATGCCCCATGATGAAACAAAATATAACGATATAGTTTCACCTTCCTCCACAGTTACATTGCGTACTGAAATTTTCATCATAAAGCAGGATGAAGCAAATACAAATATTACCCTTCCTGGGGCGGTATTTGAGATATATGCTGATGATATGATCACCCTTGTTACCACAGTTACTACCGACCGCTTCGGTAAGGCTCAGATAAACGGTCTTGTATACGGTGAGAGATATTATTACAAGGAAGTAAAAGCTCCTGCCGGATATCAGCTTGATAACACAATGAAGGAGCTTTTATACAGCTATACCGCTTCGCCTATACCTGTTCATGTGGATAATCATGCTATTGCAGGCAGAGTAACCTTGCAAAAGGTGGATAAAAATAATAGCAGTATTACAATTCCTGAGGGGGCTCATTATAGCTTCTATTCCCGTGAGGGAGTTTTAATGGAATTATACACCACAAATACCCCCGGTTACTATTCCTTTGATGATATAGACAGCACATCTACTACCACCACGGATCTTGTTACAAACAATGAAAGCAAGATTGTTATATCAGATGTGCCCTTAGGTGTTTATTACTTTGTTGAAACTATGGCACCGGACGGATATATTTTAGATGAAACCCCCTTATATGCGGTAGTGGATAAGGCTCTTGCCACCGGTGTTGAAACGGAGTATATAGAAATATCCGTAACCCATGCAGAGGAGGAAAGACTGTTTTCTGCGGAGCTTACAAAGGTGGATGCAGAGGACGACAGCATAAAGCTGGCGGACGCATGGTTTAACCTTTTAATGCTGAAGCCCGATACTACCGATCAATGGGTAATATGCAAGGAATATCTTCGTACAGATATGTACGGTAGCTTAAAGGTAACAGACCTTGTTTACGGTACATATAAGTTTGAGGAAATATTGCCTCCTGAGGGCTATGAGATGAATCAGTCGCCCTATAGTGAAGAATTTACCATTTCCCCTAATGACTATGGAGCAACCGATAGTGAAATAGTTACGCAAATCACCATGACAAACCCCAGGAAAAAGGGCTCTGTTATGCTTAATAAGGTGGATATGGAAACAAAATCCCTGCTTATCGGTGCGATAATGGATCTTTACAAAAAGGGAGATACTATTGAGAACGATGTTAAAATCGGCTCTGGAAATTACAGGGTAGATTCCACCGGCAGACTGGTATTCTATCCCTTGATTGATACCATGGATAAATATATCTACACCGGTCTTGACTGGGGTGAGTATTATTCCATGAAACCACCTCCCCCACAGGCTATAAGCGTCCCTCGCAGGAGGAATGCAGAGAGCTTTTTGCCTTTACTATTGACGCAAATGCCACCGATGTTCCCATTGAGGTAACAGCCGAAAACGAGCAGACCAAGGGAGATATAAGGGTAACTAAGTTTGCCCTTGATGTAAACGGCGACAGAGCGCAAGAGAACGGAAAGGATAAGACTCTTCCCGGTGCAGAGTTTGAACTGCGTACAGGCGGTAATGCTGTATTATTAAGACAGGTAACAGTAGACGGAAATATCGTCTATGTATATGAGCCGAAGTCAGATTATTTTGATTCTCCCGATGGTGAAATTGAGCTTTCTGAAATTATGGCAGAAAAGCACCCCGGTGCAGCATTTACAAAGGGTACAGCATCAACAACTACTGCGGTAACCGCATCTGACGGTACTATAACGGTATATTCTCTTCCTTGGGGTAGCTATGAGCTTTGCGAAACCAAAGCCCCGGACGGATATTCCACAGCGGATAATATAAAGCTGGTGGTAAACTCCCTTACAAGCGGTTTTATACAGGAAATCGAATGTGAGGATCCCCTTGCTACCTGTGAGATAACCATTAAAAAGCAGATAGATGACAGGGTAGAAAGCTACGGCGATCCCTCATTTATCTTTAACGTAAAGAAAACGGATGATACTTTGGGTAAAGAGTGGAATGTGGTAATTACTCTTGAAAACGGCGCTAAATCAGGCAGTGCCACAATAAGAGTTCCTGCCGGAGAGTACGAAATTACCGAAACAGATGTATCACGCTACGGAAAACAGCGTGTAAGCGTAATAAAAGCAGAAACCACAACCGCAATCTATACTCCCGTCACACCCTCCACCGCTGATTTTAAGGCTACCTGTACACTTACTTCAGCTAATGGCAATAACGATAAATTTGCGGTGCTTTATGAAAATACCCTTTCAAGATATGATCTTGTAAGCCATGTGGATATTGCGGAAAACCGCATACCCACCCAGCTTAAGGTTGCAGGCGTACAGCTTGAATATACAGGACTTATCCCCGTAGGGCAGGAGGGCTCTAAATTCACCCTTGATAAAAATAACCTCATTATAAGCGTTGTATACGAAAATAACGAGGTTGAGCGTTATACTTTAAGTTCAGCACCCGTGGATTTTGCACTTAGTGTTATGCCTGCCGACGGTAGCACAGACTTTATAGTAGATAACGGTCCTTCCTTTGCAAACCAGACCTTCAGCCTTAATGCTGATGTTAGCCTTAAGGGAAGAATATATAAAACCGCCTTTAATGTGATGGTATCTGCTTTGAAGCTTGAAGAATTAAAGGAGATAACCTTTGATGCAGGCGATAACGGATATTTTGGCACACCGGGTGTAAGGACAAAGAAGGCTTATTTTGATAGAGTGGGTAACTTTATATGGGGCGAAATTCCTGAAGGTACACCCATAGACGACGAGTATTTATTTGTGGGTTGGAAAAATGGGGACACCACAGTTACCACCGATATGATAAGCTCACTTCAGGATGATACTACCCTTACAGCAGTATATATATCAATGACAACTGATTTTGCCTATAAGGAAGCCACATATAACGGAAATGAATATCACACCTATGTGGTACCCATAAGCGGCTGGTATTCAATAGAGCTTTGGGGCGCCAGCGGTAAAGAAGGAAGCACTTTTAGAGACGGAACAGGTAAAGAAGACAAATATGGAGATTATGAACCGAGTATATCTCAGCCCGGACGAGGTGGCTATACAAAGAGTGATATTTACCTTGAAGCAGGAACAACCCTTTACTTCTATATAGGCGGTCAGGGTAAGATGGGTACCGGTGATCCAGATCATGATGGTCATGTATCAGTTCAAAATCCCGAGCTTGGAGGCTATAACGGCGGTGCCGGACATGACTACAGCTGGGACCGTGTAGCCGGCGGCGGTGGTGCTACCGATGTAAGAATTGTTGCTGCCTCAAAAACATGGGATGAATATTCTTCCCTTGCCTCAAGAATAATGGTGGCAGGCGGCGGTGCTTCCAATTTTGATATGAGGTATAATGATGTAGGCGGTAATGCCGGAGGCCTTGTAGGACAACCCGGACGAATCATGGGAATGCATTATGGCTCGGAAAATATCGACTTTGCAATAAATGATGTGACAACCGGACATGACTGGACCACAGGTATTTATAATATCGGACACAACAGCAACCCCGGTTACCCCTATGGTACTATACCTCAGATATATGCAGAGGGCGGTAAGCAGGACGGCGGCGGCACAATCGGAAACAGAGCCGGTATGATAATAAGGTACGGAGGAAGTAGTTATATGTTCGGACCGGACGATAATTTACGAGAATTAGGAAAGGAACCCAACCATGGAAAGTCTTTTATAGATTCCAGATTTAACGGTACCTTTGGTAAGGGCGGCATTGACTGCTTCAGAGGTCTTGCGGTAGGCGGTGCAGGAGGCGGCTATTATGGAGGCTGTGCAGGATCAAACATACATGTTCAATGTAATGTACAATCTGCCGGCGGCTCATCCTTTATATCCGGTTATGATGGCTGCTTAGCGGTTGACTATGCACCGACTGAGGAAAACGGCTTTAAGACTATCGTTCATAAGGATAACTCTGTATTTGATTATAACGGCACTGAATATGTATTTACCAATACCTATATGGGCGGATATGATCCATCTATTGAGTATGTTCCTATAACCGAAGCGGTAACATACAATAAGAAAATCACCGGCACATATACAAGTAACCCCAAATATGAGGACCCCAGGGATTATAGACCTCCTCAGGTAAAGGATAATCCTACCACAGACGGAACAGGTATTGAATACGGCCATTATGGTAACGGTCATGTTAAGATAACTCTTGTCAATACAGGTTCTAAGGATAATCCTCCGCTTTCATAATTTATATCCCCCTTTATAAAAAGGGGGATTTTTCTTGACAGGGTGAGAAAATAGTAATATAATAGGGTAAAGACTATTAAGGAGTTAAATAATGCAGATTTCAAGCAGATTTACCATAGCGGTGCATATTTTCGCCTGTGTCAGCGCCTTTGAAAAGGACAGAAAGGTTACAAGTGATTTTTTAGCCTCCAGCGTAAATGCAAATCCGGTTATAATAAGAAAAATACTGGGTATGCTTAAAAATGCCGGGCTTGTAACTATCACCCGGGGAAGTGGGGGAGTGGCTATTGCCGTAGCTCCCGATGAGATAACTCTTTATGATATATATAGGGCGGTGGAGTGTGTGGACGGACAGCTTTTCCGTTTTCACGAAAACCCCAACCCCCTATGCCCTGTGGGAAGAAATATCCATAAGGTAATGGACGAAAAGCTGATAAGAATACAAAATGCCATGGAGCAGGAAATGAAAGCTGTTACCATAGCGGATGTTATCAGAGATACCATGAAGGAAATAGAAAAGGAAGAAAAAAGCGGTACATAAGTACCGCTTTTTTTATATTTCATAGCTTGTTCTGTATTTTATGGGGGAATAGCCTGTAAGGGCGGTAAACTGCCTTGTGAAATACTTTTCGTCGTTATATCCGCATCTTTTGGCTATGGAATAAACTCCGGCGGCGGTGGTGGATAAAAGATACCGACCCAGGAGTATTCTGGCATTTATTACATCCTTGTTATATGGTATGCCGAAATATTGCTTATATAATGCCCTTAAATATCCTCCGCTGATACAAAGCCGCCGACAGATAGTATCTGCGGATAATGCCTTTTCCGGATCTTTATATAGCTTATGCCTTATTTCGCAAAGGGCATTATAATGGGGTTTAGCGGTAAGGGAGGAATATTTTTCAAGTCCCCTTTCGGTTATAAGGCATAACTCTGACAGGGCTGTTTTTATATCCTTTCCCGGGAATACATCCTTTGCTATAAGAATGGTATTTTCCTTTGTTTTAGTGTAGACATTATATATTATCACATCAAGACAGCAGGACAGCTTTTTATCCTCTGTTCGTCTAAATATAAGGAAATTTCCCTTACCGTCATGGCATAAAATTTCATCCTGACGGCATATTTTCTTTATGCCCCTTGCAAGGTGGGTGATGATTTCGTTTTTGTAGCCCTCACCGTAGGTATAATCCGCCTGTGCTAAAAAGGAAAGCCTTATACCGTATATAAAGCCGGTGTTATGCAGACTCAGCTTTTTTGAAAATTCCCTCAGATTATAAAAGCCGTTGAGGGAGTCATATAATTCATAGTCACGGCGGCAGGCGGTAAGGTAGTCAATGTCATTTTTAAGCCGAAGAAATTCAAGGGCATTGGCTACTGTTTTTATATAATCCCTGTAGCTTACATCATAGCATTGTACATAGTCATAATAAAGCACCGTAAAGCCGTAAAGCCTTTTTTGAAACCGCAGAGGGGAATAATAATACACCCCGGGATTTTCCTTAGCGGTAATGTAATACATCATTTCCTTATTATCGGTAAAGGTAAGGGGAGAGGAAACCTCCTGCCCTCCCTTTATATTACAGCAAAGAAATTCATCCCCGGCATATTTATCCCCTTGCCAGTTTTTATCAAGGCATAAGTAAAGCTGTTTTGCCCCGAACAAAAGATAAAAGCTGTCTGCCAGGGTTTCGCAGTATTCCTTTAGGGACAGGCAAAGGGTGAGCTTATCCGAAAGCCTTGTTTCAGAGGTGGTCATATTAAAGTATTTACCTATCCTTGCCCGTCTGGTTTCCTTTTCAAGGTATGACAAATTTACCTCACACCCACAGGAAAGCCCGGTTATAACCTCGTTTTCCTCATTACTGCTTATATTCACTTCAGGGTATATGGACTTAAAGGCATTTACCCCCATTTCCTCCCTTTTTCGCTGAAGGGTGGTTATTATGGGATTGTGATAGATACGCTCCCCGTAGGTGTCATATCCGGTAACCGCAATTATCTTTGGAATTTCCACCCCGTTTTCAGAAAGCACATCACAAAGCCCGAACGCCATGCTGTCATTGGCACAAATAACCGCCCTTGGCATGGATAATTCGCCGCTTAGGTATTTATGTGCTAACTGCTCCCCGCTGTCAAGCCAGAAATCTCCGTAAAAGACCCGTACCTTGGAAAAATCAAGGCCGTTTTTTATAAAGGCATTTTTACAGCCGGAAAGTCGGTTTTCTGCCACATCATTACCAAAGGGGCCTGTTAATATATCAATATCTTTAAAGCCGTGATTTTTTATAAGGTGGGTAGTAATAAGCTCCATATCGGTTATATCGTCATTATCCACATAGTAAAAGCCGGGGATATTTTCTCCTATTACGGTGCAGGGGATATTTGCGGATTTTATTTTATCAAGCAGGGAATAAAGCAGACTTTTATCAAAAAATGCCTCTGCGGTAACTATGACGCAATCAAAATCCCGGGGCTGAAAAAAGTCATATATCACATTTTCAAAGGCAAGGATATCATCATTTTCCACATAGTTATATAGGTTTGAAAATACTATAACATCCGTATCATAGGAAAGTGCGGCGGCGCATATTCCGGTAATTATTCTTGACTGGGAACTGTCATCTGCCCGGGCGGTAATTACCGCTAATTTTTTACGCATATATATCACCTCATATTTATTTTAACGGATAAAGGGCGGTAAGTCAATAGAAAAAGGTGTATTTTGTAATAATAAAGTGGACAAAACGAATATATGCTATTGACTTTGAAATTTACATACCCTATAATGAAATTACAATAAATAAAGGAGGTTATCATATGAGCTTCAGAAATAAAAAAGCAGGCATTATGGCTTTAATACCGGCGCTTTCTATTATGCTGTCGGGATGTAGTGAGGGCGGAAATTCCTCCGTAGAGGAAACCGACAAAACAACTATTGATACTACATCGGCAATAGAAAGCACCATATCCGATGAGGATATACAGGAAAGCCTTGATAACGGCATTATAATAGACGAGGTGAGCAAGGAGTTGTATAAGACTGATTACAATGCCAATCCCATTTCCGCAAGCATATTCTGTGCAGACCCTACTGCTGTTGAGTATGAGGGAAGGCTTTATGTATACGGCACTAACGATCATCAGCAGTATGAACAGGATACGAAAAATGACTATGATCAGATAAAATCCCTGGTGGTATTTTCAACTGATGATATGGTAAACTGGGTATACCACGGCAGAATTGAAACCGGGGTAATTGCCCCCTGGATAATAAATTCCTGGGCGCCCTCAATAGCTTCCAGAGTAGAGGAGGACGGAAAAACACACTTCTACCTTTACTTCTCAAATAACGGTACAGGTGTAGGCGTAATCACCGCCACAAACCCCTTGGGCCCCTGGTCTGACCCCCTTGGCAAGCCCTTTATTACCGCAGGTATGGAGGGACTGGAAAATTGCCCCTCACCCTTTGACCCGGGTGTATGTATAGATGAAAACGGAGTAGGCTGGCTTTCCTTCGGCGGCGGTTCTCCTGCGGACGGGGGAATAGTTCATACCAATATACCGAAGGTGGTAAAATTAGGGGAGGATATGTTATCCTTTGACAGCGAATTTGTATCAATAGATGCTCCCTATTTCTTTGAGGCAAGTGAGCTTAATTACATAGACGGCACTTATTATTACACCTACTGTACCGACTGGCAGGCAAGGGACGGCTGGGATATTGAGGGCAAGCCAAAGCCCCCACAGTGCAGTATGGCATATATGACCACAAAAACTCCCCTGGAGGCTGACAGTTGGGAGTACAGAGGGGCATATTTTTACAATGCCGGAGAAAATGCAGAGGGACAGTCCGGTATGAAGTGGGCAAACAACCACACCCACTTTATGGAGTATGAGGGAACTAACTACATATTCCACCATACTCAGCTTTTAGATGAAGCTATGGACTTAGGCGGAGGATTTCGCAGTCTTATGGTGGAATATCTCCCTATGGATAAGGCCACCGGGGAAATTCCCATTACTGCCGCCAGCAGAAAGGGTGTAAAGCAGATAAAATTACTTGACCCATATAAGGAAAACAGCGGTGCTACTGCCTTTACCTCAGCCGGAATAGGCTATACAGAGCCTATAGCCGAGGGTGTAGTAGCGGCAAAGAGTAATTCGGCAGGAAGCTACATTTATGTAAGAGGTGTGGATTTTCAGTATGGCATAAAGTCCTTTACGGCAAATGTTAAGGGCAAGGGCAGAATTGAGATAAGACTTGATGATGTAAACAGCGATGCGGTAGCCTTTGTTGAATTTGACAATCAGGACTATGAAAATGTGATCTCACAATCTGTAAATGACTTTGAGGGCAGAAACCACAATGTGTATATAGTATTTTCCGGGGAGGAGATAAGCCTTCTTAACTGGAAGTTTGAAAAGGGAGATACCGAAAGACCGGAAGAAGCTATTGACAATACCGATGTTAAGTATGAGCCTCTTATAATTACAGGTCAGGCAGAAAATCCCGGACCCTCACCTACCACCACAATAGACATGACAGGAAACAAAGATTACAGCGTACAGTCCTCCTCCTTTGATAAGGAAAGCGATGTTATAAACTTAGGCTTTATAAATCAGGACAAGGACGCCACCTTTAAGGTGCTGGTAAAATCCCTGGGACTTGAAACTGATGAGGGAATAGTTGAAATACCGGTAAATGTTACCCTTGACCCCACCAGCGGCTCGGATAACGGCCTTGCAAACGGCTGGGGAGGTGCTGAAATCGGCACAATAGTTTACGGAGATGAAAAGACAGGTCTTGTTGCCGCCGAAACGGAAATTGACTGGGTAGGCTATAGATTTGCACTTATTATAGAGGGCGAGGAAGTACCCTATACCTCAATAACCTACAACATTTCCGTTACCGGACTAATATTAGAATAAAAAACAGCTGCTGTATTTATACAGCAGCTTTTTTATTTCCGGGTATAAGCCCGGATTTTTTTATTCTCCGTTCCACATATTATATAGCTTTAATGCCTTTACCATAAAGTCCTCAGTTACCCCGAAGTATTCCGCCAATTCCCACAGGGTGGTATTTCCCTCCCGTAAAGCCTTTTTCAGATTTTTAACAGGGATAAGATTCATAATAGCCCATTTGTCAGCCCTGTTTTCAAGCCTTTCTCTGGGGGTGGGCATATATGACATACAGTAAACCGAGCCGGTCATACAATGCCCTAACTCATGGGCGGATTTTACAAGCAGGTCAGCCTTGCTTTTTACCTTTGTGGGGTCTATGGCAATAATATAGGAATTGTTCACCGAACAGCAAAGAGCCTCCTGCTTGCCCTTCATTTTCATTTCTACAATGGGAATGCCGTTTTCTTTTGCTATCTTATTTAACTTTTTCATAGTAACCCCCTTAATATGAGAGTCAGTCCTTCTTCTTTTTATCCCGGCTAAGCTGAAGCTGAAGCATGGCTAAGTGCCTTACGTCACTTAAAACATCATCATCCACATCAGCATCCCCGAAAAGCGCAAACTTAAGTCTTTGATCCGATACCGGTATATTGTCGCTGCCGTAAAGCAAAGAATCGGTATCTGTGCCGAAAAATTCTGCCAGCTCCTTTAAGGTATCAAAGTCCGGCTCTCTTTTGCCGTTTTCATACAGGCTATATGCCTGCTTTGTGATACCGAGCTTTTGCGCCACCTGGGTCTGGGTGACATTTTGTTGCTTACGGAGCTGTTTTATCCGTTGTGAAAAAATGCTCATGGGAGCACCTTCCTTTCTTTTTATGTAAGATCACGATTTGTTGTTTATCCCATTGTAGCATATATTTCGGGAGTTGTCAATATGTTGTTGACAAGTATTTTCAATTTCGTGAAAAATACACAAACTTTTTAGAATTTTGCACAAATTAGTAAACAAAGGGTTGACAAACTGAAGAAAATATGTTATTATGCAAAGGCAACAGAATGTTGACTATATTTCATATCGAAGGAAGATCCCCACACCTGAGATAAGGAATGAATATGGGTTTTTTGAGTTTTGTAAGCAATCAGTCAACAAAACATTGACTGACATAAAGGTGTGGGTTCTTCCTTGGTGACAGTATAGCATAATTGGTGTACTATTGTCAGTACAGAAAGGGGAAAATATGTATATTTGTGAATGTTGTGGGTGCGGCTTTGAGTATGAGGAGCTTAAGGTCAGCTTTGAACCAAGGGGAGAATGGTGGGGGCATGAGGCCTGCGAGGAATACAGAAGATGCCCACTTTGCGGAGGAGAGGTTTTTGACGGCGAGGAGGAAGAATGACACAAAAGCAAAAGCAGGAATTTATCACCGACCCTGTGATACTTGTAAAAATTTCCGATCTTGCGGCTAAGGGCTTTGGGGTCAAGGATATAGCAAGACAGATAGGACTTACCGAAAGGGAGCTTAATTCCCTCAGTGAAAAGCTGCCGGTGGTAAAGCAGGCTCTTTCGGATAAGGAGTTCAGCGACCGTATGGTGGAGAATGCCTTACTTAAACGTGCCATAGGCTACACCAATAACGAGATAACAAGACAGCTTAATAAAGACGGCACTATGGAGATAGTGAAGATAGTAGAGAAAAACGTAATGCCCAGTACCACCGCCCAGATATTCTGGCTTAAAAACCGTTGCGGATATATCTGGGACGGGCAGACAGAGGACGAGGATGAGGATGAGGCAGGTGTGGTGGTACTGCCTGCCTGTGGTGAGATAAAATGAGCAGGAAAATATTCTGGAGCCCCCAGGAAAAGCAGAGAATGTTTATGGAGAGGGATGAATATGAGGTGCTTTACGGCGGTGCGGCAGGAGGGGGAAAAAGTGACGCTCTTCTGGCGGAGGCTTTGCGGCAGGTGGATATTCCCCATTACAGGGGGCTTATTTTACGAAAGACCTATCCCCAGTTAAGCGAGCTTATTGACCGTTCCGGGGAAATGTACAAGGCGGCATATAAGGGGGCAAGCTACAATAAGGCAGAGCATTGCTGGACCTTTCCAAGTGGGGCGAAGATTTATTTCGGATCTATGCAGTACCCAAAGGACAGGGTGCAGTATCAGGGAAAGCGGTATGACTTTATCGGATTCGATGAACTGACCCACTTTACCTGGGAGGAATACAGCTATATGTTTTCCCGAAATCGTCCGGGTGGTAAGGGCACAAGGGTATATATAAGGGCTACTGCAAATCCCGGCGGAATAGGCCACGGCTGGGTAAAGCAGAGATTTATAGACGGAGCTAAGCCCTTATGCCCCATAGTCAGCGAATCCACCGTTACCACCCCCGAGGGTAAGGAAATGAAGATAAGCAGAAGCAGGGTATTTGTTCCGGCAAATGTATTTGACAATAAAAAGCTGATGGAAAATGACCCGGACTATATAGCAAATCTGGCATCCCTTCCCGAGGCTGAAAAGAAGGCATTGTTATATGGGGATTGGGACAGCTTTAACGGACAGGTATTTTCCGAATGGAGGGATGACCCCGCCCATTATAAGGACAGGCTTTGGACCCATGTTATAGAGCCGTTTACAATACCACAAGACTGGACAGTTGTAAGGGGTTTTGACTTTGGATACGCAAAGCCCTTTTCGGTGGGGTGGTATGCGGTTGACAGAAAGGGCTGTATATACAGAATAGCGGAATACTACGGCTGCAGTGAAACCCCAAACACCGGAATAATGCTGAATCCGGCGCAGATAGCCCAGAACATAAGGCGGTTAGAAAATGAAAGCCCTCTTCTTAAAGGACGGCAGATAATGGGAATAGCCGACCCCTCAATTTTTGACAGAAGCAGAGGGGAGAGTGTTGCCGACCTTATGGCAGGAGCACCTAATTTCATACTGTGGAGTCCCGGGGATAATACCCGTATAGCAGGAAAAATGCAGTATCATTACCGCTTTTCCTTTGATGAGGAGGGCAGAGCCATGTTTTATTGTTTTAATACCTGCCGTCACTTTATCCGCACAATTCCTGCCCTTGTTTATGACAGCACAAATACTGAGGATGTGGATACCGACGGGGAGGATCATATCTATGATGAATGCCGTTATGTGCTTATGTCAAAGCCCATGACAGCACCTAAGACACCGGTCCGGCCAAGGCTTGATATACCGGAATTGGAAACAGACAAGCCTGCTATACCCTTTTACACTATATAAGGAGGAATTATGAAGGAAAAAACCATAACACTAACAGACCTTGCCAAGGCAAGACAGACCTTAAAGGACTACAAGGCAGGAAAATCCCTGTCGGATAACCGTATCATATCAAACGAACAATGGTGGAAAATGCGCCATTGGGGGGAGATGGAATATGAAAGAGGGGATATAAACCGCCCCATGCCCAAAAGCGCCTGGCTTTTTAATTCCATAGCAAATAAGCACGCAGATGCCATGGACAACATCCCTGAGCCTTGTGTATTGCCAAGACAGAAGGATGATGAAGAGGCGGCAAGGGAATTATCCCGGCTTTTACCCTGCATACTTGAAAGATGCGGATATGAAAAGCTGTACAGCGACGGCTGGTGGTACAAGCTGAAAAACGGCACAATGTGTCAGTCGGTAATGTGGGATCCCTCTGAAAATGAGGGGCAGGGGGATATTGTAATAAAGAATATAGATATCCTTAACTTATTCTGGCAGCCCGGCATAAAGAATATAAACGACAGCAGAAATTTATTCTATGTCACCTTAGTGGAGGATGATCTTTTAAAGGAATTATACCCTGAGCTATCCGATAAGGTAAGCGGAGATGATATAGGGCTCACAAGATATAAGACGGATGACGGCTTTTCAACAGAGCATAAAACCGCCGTAATCGACTGGTACTATAAAAAGCAGGTAAAGGGTAAAACACAGCTTCACTATGTTAAGTTCGCCGGGGATAATGTGCTTTATTCAAGCGAGGATGACCCCTTATGTAAAAACGGCTTTTACGATCACGGAAAATACCCCTTTGTGCTGGATCCTCTTTTTGTTCAGGAGGGCAGTCCCTGTGGGTTTGGGTATATTGACATTATGAAGGATGCCCAGGGGTATATAGATAAGTTAGGACAGGTGATACTTGAGCATACCGTACAGCTTAGCCGTAAGAGATTTTTCATAAAGCAAAACAGCGCCGTCAGGGAGGAGGAATTTGCGGACTTCAGACGACCCTTTGTTCATGTGGCAGGAAACATAACAAACGAGGACATAAGAGAAATAAGCCTTGACCCGTTGGATTCATCGGTAATGGCGGCCATGGACAGAAAAATAGAGGAGCTGAAGGAAACCAGCGGCAACAGGGATTTTTCACAGGGCGGTACATCAAACGGAGTTACTGCCGCAAGTGCTATTGCCGCATTACAGGAGGCAGGAAACAAGCTGTCAAGGGATATGCTAAAGGGTACATATTACGCCTTTTCAAAGGTGTGCTATCTTGTTATTGAGCTTATAAGACAGTTTTATGACAGCCCAAGATTTTTCAGGGTGGAAAATGAATTTGCTGCCTTTGATAATTCCCTTATAAGACCGGTGGACGAGATAATTTTCGGCATGGAGGTAAAAAGCCGTAAGCCGGTTTTTGATATAGTGTGCAAAGCGGCTAAAAAATCCCCCTTTTCTAAGGCGGCTCAGAATGAACTGGCAAAGGAGCTGTTTAAGCTGGGATTTTTCAATCCGGCAATATCCGACCAGGCTCTTGCCTGCATTGATATGATGGATTTTGAGGGTAAGGAAAGCATAAAGGATTCCATTGAGAGGATAAAGAAAAACTACTTAAAGGAGGCAAGAAAAAATGACAGCAGTAACAATAGAAAAGAATAGTCTGGGAAGAAATATCCGGCTTATGGGTCACGCAGGCAGAAATAAGGAGGGCAGTATAGTCTGTGCCGCTATAAGTATGCTTGCCCAGACAATAGCCCAGTATCTTTATGACGCTGAGTGCGAGGGGGAAACCGATATTATAGATATTTCCCTTAAAAGCGGAAATGCCTATATTTCCTATATCACCGATGAGGAAAGGGTGAATGACGGGGTTGATGCTATTGCCACAGGGTTTACGTTGCTTTCTGACAATTACCCTGAAATGGTCAGCATAGATATTTATGAAAGGAGGTGAATAAATGAACGAAAAGGCTTTAAAGCAAGCCGTAAAGGAGCCACAGCCCGAAAATAAAAAAGCACAGGCAAGTAAGGGAAGTGAGCTTATCAGCCTTATTAAAAAGCAGAGAGATGAAAAAATAGAAAGGGTGCTTTTGTTAGCGGCTCAGCGTTTTCAGGTAAGACCCGGGGACATAAACAGTCTTGAAAGGGCTATTAAAACAGATATAGAGCTTAACAATTACAACCGTGATATGAAGGGCAGGCTTAAATCCTGGAGATCAAAGGAGGGGGAGGTAAAGGAATTGTACCCCGGCTTTGATCTTAACGGAAGTCTTAGGGACAGAAACTTTTTTTCTCTGCTTTATAAGGGACTGGATCCTAAAAGTGCCTATGAGCTTATCCACAGGGATGAGATAATAGGTGCGGCTATGGAGTATGCCATAGAAACATTAAGGGAAAAGGGGCTTATAAATACCCCCACTCCCGAAAGGGTAAAGGAAAGCGCCCTTACCGAAAGCACTCCTCCCGAAAAGAGGGGAAGCAAGCTTACCAAAAAGGAACGTTCACAGCTTATTAAGCGTGCTGAACGGGGAGAACGTGTAGTTTTAGACTGACAAGAAAGGGAAATTATATGAATTCAATGCTTAATTTAAGAATGTTCGGTGTTCAGACAACCACCCAAAGCTCTTTATCTGCCGAGATGAAGACCTTCTACGAAAACACGCTTATTGACATGGCGGAGCCTAAGCTGGTGCATGACCGCTTTGCGGATAAGTACCCCATTCCCAAAAACGGCGGTAAGACAATAGAGTTCAGAAAGTACAGCCCCCTTGCAAAGGCCACCACACCCCTTACAGAGGGCGTTACCCCCAGCGGTAATTCACTTTCCGTATCTACTATTACAGCCAATGTAAACCAGTACGGCGACTATATCAAGCTTTCTGATATGCTGGAGCTTACTGCCATTGACAATAACGTGGTACAGTCCACAAAGCTTTTAGGCAGTCAGTCCGGCAGAACTCTTGATACCATCACAAGAGAAATACTTAATTCAGGCAGTCATGTTATTTATCCTCCCAAGGCCGACGGCACAGAGGTACTTGACAGAACAGCCCTTGATGAAACCTGTGTACTTAATGTTGACACTATCTTTAAGGCGGCGGCACAGCTTGAGGGAATGAATGCAGACGGCATTGACGGGGAAAACTATGTGGCCATTATCCACCCCTATGTGGCGTATGATCTTATGAGAACACCTGAATGGATAGATGTACATAAGTACAGCGACCCTGAAAGCATTTTCAAGGGTGAAATAGGCTCTATCGGTAATGTGAGATTTGTAAAGTCCACAGAGGCAAAGATAAGAAAGGACTCCACTTGTCCCTCTGGCCTTGCGGTATTTTCCACCCTTGTGATAGGCGCTCATGCCTATGCGGTAACTGAAGTTACCGGCGGCGGACTTCAGCATATTATAAAGCAGCTTGGCTATGGTGATGACCCTCTTAACCAGAGAGCCAGCGTAGGCTGGAAGGCGGTACGCACAGCGGAAATTCTTTCAGATGAATATCTTATAAGAATCGAAAGCTGTTCACCTGATTATTCTGCAAAGACAGCGGCTAACTGATAAGTAAAGAAAGGGGAAAATATATGGAAAAGAAGACTAACGAAAAAATGGATCTCACACAGCCTGTTGAAATACAGCTTTTTAAGGATAACGACAAGTACAGAGATGATGTGTTTGTTTCCGTAAACTGCAATAACTATCTTATTAAAAGAGGGGAAAGGGTAACCGTACCTCTTTATATCAAGCTTGCCCTTGACAGAGCGCAGGAGCAGAGAAAGGCGGCGGAATATTACCGTGATGAGGGCTGGAAGGATTCCCTTATCATTCAGGAGGGCAAGGGCTGATGAGGGTAAGAGAGGCTATTGAAAATGCCGACCGCATAAGACCCGGTGCCTACTCAGAGGATATAAAGAGAAAATGGGTTTGCGATATGGAAAAGCGAATTTATAACGAGATCTTTTCCGTATATAAAAATGAGGGGGAGAGCTTTACCGACCTTGATAATATAACCGATGAAACAGAGCTTTTTCTCCCCTCCCCCTATGATGAGATATATATTCTTTATATCTGCTCCATGACCGATTTTTATAACGGTGAATATCAGCGATATAATAATGATACGGCATTGCTTACCGCCCTTTATTCTGACTTTTGCGTATTTTATAACCGAAATCATGACCATATAACGGTATCCGCACTTATAGGCTAGGAGGTATATTATGTATTTGCCCGGAATGAAAATTATACAAACAAGCTCAGTATCCACCGATAGCTTTAAGGGGATAAATACCGTAAAAAGTTATGATATGCAGTATTGCGACGACCTTTTCAATATGGATAATTCCTTTTATCCGGCCTTATCCACAAAGGAGGGCATTTATGCAAAGGAGATAAATGACACGGTAACCGGCATCACCTTTAAAAACGGACAGGCGGTATATACAACAAAAACCCACCTTGTACTTCCCTCTGAAAGGGTGGCTCTTACCCTTTCGGAAGGGGAAAAGACGCTTATCAATATGGGGGCTTATATCTATATATTTCCTGATATGATCGAAGTAAATACCGCAAACTCTCCGGCGACTGTAAGATACGGGGAAAATATTTCCACCACCGGCTCATTTACGGAAAGCAACACCATATCCTATAAGCCTGCGGTGGTTTACGGAAAATCCCTTTATTTAAAGGTGGTAAAATCAGCCTATCATGATAATTATAACAAGGCTCTGCAATTTGCGGTAGGTGACAGCGTTACATTAAGCTACACCTTCACTTCTCCTTTAAGCTCTGTTACAAGGGAGTTTAAGCACAATCTCACCATACAGCGTATAGAAAATTATGAAACTGCCCCGACTCCGTATATCGAGATATATTTTGATGCCTCAAGGTATAAAAACCTTAACTATTTTGAGCTTTTTGACATGGGTCCTTCAAGCGGTGCACAGGGGGTAAGCAACGCGGTTATAACCAAAACAAAGCCGGAATTTGACTTTGTGACGGAATATAATAACAGACTGTGGGCCTGCAAAAGAAAGGGTCATGAGATATGCTGTTCCAAGCTGGGTGACGGACTTTGCTGGGGCGAATACAAGGGAATAAGTACCGACAGCTATGTAGCCTCTGTGGGTAGTGACGGCGAATTTACCGCCGTTACCTCCTACGGAGGTAATATTCTCTTTTTCAAGGAGGACAGGGTACATATTGTATACGGCACAAAGGCATCAAACTTCACCGTGTCCGAGCTTAAATTAAGGGGTGTTCAGAAGGGAAGTGAAAAATCCCTGTGTAAATCAGGGGGACTGCTTTACTATAAAGCCCCTGAGGGAATATTCGCCTTTAACGGCTCAGTTTCGGTAAGAGCCGATACCGATACGGGAAAAACCATCACAGACACCATGACAGGAGTGGCGGATAATAACAGCATATATATGACCGCAAAAAATGGGGATACCTATGTTTATGACTGTATCAGAAAATCCTGGCACAGGGAATATATCCCCGGGGTAATAACCCCCTTAGCGGATAACGGACAGCTTTATTTTCTAAGGTATATAAATAATTCCTACCAGCTTATCTGCCTTAATAAGCCCTATGACAAGGATTTCAGCCTATATACCGACAGTCTGGAATTTTGTTATCTTACAGGCCATATAGCAGGCAGGGATGATAAAATGAGAAATGTGGGGAAAATCGCCCTTCGCATAGGGGCAGAATGTAAGGTAGGTTGTACAGCTCATATAAAAGCGGAGATAAGCTATAACGACGGAGAATTTCAGCAGATATATACCCATAGCTTCAGCGAAGGGGATAAAAACGGCATACTTATAATTCCCGTGATAATAAAGCGCTGTGACAGGTATCGTATAAGAATATCCGGCAGGGTAACAGGTACTGACAGCCTTGGAAAGGTATTGCTTTACGGAATAAAATCATATATGCAGGAGGGAAGCGACATTGTCTGAAAATCTTAACATATCCTATGCTCCCTACCCGTCGGATAATCATAATGAAAGATTATCCGATATAGACGGGTATTTAAATACCCTGACCGAAAGAACGAAATTCTGTCTTGCAAATATTTATGATGAACTGGCAGATTTAAAGGACAGCATTATTGAAAACTACCATGAGGTAAAAATAAACCGTGGTAATGCTGTGGGCGAATTTACTAACGACTCCCACACCTCCGAACGCTTTAACGATTATCAGAATAACACCGCCACCGGGGTGTTTTCCCATACCGAGGG
>CALXIO010000025.1 GCA_944388385.1 uncultured Ruminiclostridium sp. | reverse complement strand
TTTCTTGCCTTGATTTTTGAAAAAATAATCGAAATAGAAAAATATTATGATTGGGAATCAATTTTTAGAGGTTCCCTATACTTAATATACTTTGTGCAATTTTTTAGTTTAAATCATAAAAAAATTAGTGATTTTATCTAATTCAATTTGATTTTCGTTAGTTGCATTTCATAAATCCCCCTATATAGCATGATTTACAGCAGTTAAGCCTTGGTTTTTCTGTTGTAAAATTTTGGGCACTCCTGTCAAATCTCTTGACATAATAAGATATTCATGATATAATTATCGTGGATTATGCTGTTATGACGAATTATGTTGTTCTTTTTATTTTAAGGAACAGATTATCTGAAATGTCAGGTATTGCGTTAAAAATTACCAGTCTCTTATTTTGCATATCCCCATAGGATTGCAATGATTTCAGGCATGGCATTTAGAAAGGTTTGATGTGACTGAAATATGGATAATAACGCAAGAATAACGATTGTTGTTACCCTTTATAACAAAGAAAAATACATCAGACAATGTCTTGAGAGTATCTTTAACCAGACAGACTCTGATTTTGAATTGATTATTATAGATGATGAGTCCACAGATAACAGCTATGCTATTTGTCAACAGTGTTGTGAATCCAAGGACTGCACATTGGTAACACAGCCCCACAGCGGCACATCCTTTGCAAGAAACAAAGGAATAGAGCTCGCTAAAACCGATTATATCTATTTTGTAGACGGTGATGACTGGATAGCTCCGGATACTATAAAGATTCTCAACGAGGCCGTTGCTTCAGAATACAAAATGGTGGTATTTGGATTTTACTATACCAGAGAGGACGGACAGGTTTTTTCCCATGCAGAGCTGCCTGATTGCTCCTATACAAACAGGCTTGCGATACAAGAAAATCTTGTAGAGCTATGGGACAGCAACCTTATGTATTCCTCCTGCAACAAGCTTTTCTCGCTGGATATTATACGGCAGCACGGTATAGCCTTTCAGAACAAGGATTTTGGCGAGGACCTTACCTTTGTTTGTACATATTCAAGCTTTTGCGACAGTATTTTGACAATAAATCCCTGCTTATACTATTACAGAGAGCATCACCTTGATTCTCAGAGTAAGAGAATAAGAGATAACATTTTCGAGATAAGAAAAGCAGAATACTTTGAGTTATACAGGTTTTTCGATAATATGGGATCTCTTAACGATAAATCTGTCGAGTATATGTCAAGAAGATATATTGAGAGAATTATCGGTTGTATAGAAAACGAAGCAAGCTATCTGAATAAAAAGGCTTCCAAAGAGAAGCACAGTAAAATCAGTGCCATTATAAATGATGAAACTGTGGTGGAAAGTCTTAAGTATGCAAAGCTCAGAAGCAGGAAAATGAAGATTCTTTCATGGCTTCTTAAACGCAAAATGGAAAGGACCACTTTCCTGTTTGGCGTATTTATTTCAGTAATAAAAAACAAATTTCCTAAGTTGTTTTTTAAATTAAAAATGAAAAGATAAAATCAAAGGAGAAGAAAAATGGCAAAGTTAACCGTTGTTGGTCTTGGCTACATCGGACTTCCTACAGCACTGATGATGGCCGCAAGCGGTGTTAATGTAGTTGGCACTGATTTCAACACCACCGTAGTTGAAAAGCTTAAGAGTGGCTCTATTCCTTTCCAGGAAAAGGGAATTGAGGAGCTTTATCAGAAGGCTGTTGAACACGGTATTACATTCACAACTGAATATCAGAAAGCGGATGTTTATATTGTTTGTGTGGCAACTCCCTATGATGAAATGTCTAAGAAGATAGACCCTGCATACGTTATAGGAGCTGTCAAGAACGTTCTCGAGGTTTGCGACAAGGGTTCTGTTATTGTTGTAGAATCTACAGTTTCTCCCGGAACTATGGATAAATATGTACGTCCGCTTTTTGCTGATTACGGCTTTAAATTAGGCGAGGATATTCACCTGGTACACGCTCCTGAGCGTATCATCCCCGGCAACATGATTTATGAGCTGGAATACAACGCCAGAACAATCGGCGCAGATTCCAAGGAAATCGGCGAACAGATTAAGAGTATATACAAGAACTTCTGCAAGGGTGATATTGAGGTTACAGATATCAGAACAGCAGAGATGACAAAGGTTGTTGAAAATACATTCCGTGATATCAATATTGCCTTTGCTAACGAACTGCTTAAAATCTGCCGAAGCGACGGACTTGACATTTACGAGATTATCCGTATTGCAAACAAGCACCCCCGTGTAAATATTCTTTCACCCGGTCCCGGTGTTGGCGGACACTGCATTTCTGTTGACCCGTGGTTCCTTGTTGGCGACTATCCTGAGCTTGCAAAGCTTATCCGTACAGCTCGTCTTACTAACGACGGTATGCCTGATTATGTTCTTGAGCGTACTGCTGAAATTGCAGAAAAGAACAACATACCCACAGAAAGAATCGGTATCTACGGCCTGACATATAAGGAGGACGTTGATGATATCCGTGACAGCCCGACACTTCAGATGCTTAAGAAGATTCACAATCATCTCGGTGCTGCACCTAAGTGCTACGATCCTATGGTAATGGGTAAGATTACAGAAAACCAGTGCATGGATTTCAATGAATTTATTGATTCTGTTGATCTGATAGTTGTAATGGTTAAGCATCACCACCTTCAGGAGCATGCTTCTGAGATAAAGAATAAGGTTATATTCGATACAAGAAATTGTGCAGAATCACTTAAAGGCGACAACGTTGTGGAGTTATTATAAGTCATGAAAAAATGTCATAAGAGTGTTTTACGCTCTGTTGCACATTATATATATCTTAATTCCCCTTTACGCTTCCTTCGGAGGATTTCACAGCCGGAGGTAAAGGATAAAGGAAAAAGCTCTGTCAGGATTGCATATATATGCGATCAGATGACATGGTCGGATTTTTCTGATTTTTCTGTTTCTCTTTTTATCCATCCGGATATCTGGAAAAAACAGCTGGAATCATTTAATCCGGACATACTGTTCTGTGAATCGGCATGGTTTGGAATTGATCAATACGGTGGCTGTTGGCGCGGTAGAATTTACCGCGACCAACGGCTATGTTTTGATAACCGGTCTGAATTGAATTCTATACTTGAATATTGCAAGGAACACAACATAAAAACAATATTCTGGAACAAGGAGGACCCCACATATTTTCAGCATCCGGTGTACGATTTTACTGAAACGGCAATTAAATTTGATTATATCTTAACCACTGCTCTTGAGTGTGTTGAAAAATATAAGGCTTTAGGTCATCATAATGTTAGTGTTATGCCTTTCGGAGTCAACATGGATATGTTTTATCCGGAGGGCAGGGATTTTATTCCGGGTACTGCTGTTTTTGCAGGCAGCTGGTTTGCGGATCAGCCCGGCAGATGTGCTGACCTTGAACGATTATTGGATTATGCCTTGAAACAAGGCTGGAAACTTGATATTTACGACAGGAAGTCGGAAAGAAGAAATAAAAATAACCGATTTCCGGAAAAGTATAGAAAATTTGTCAAAAATGCAGTTCCCTTTGAAGATATTCCTAAGATATGTAAGAGATACGAATATGCTATCAATGTGAATACTGTAACAGAATCAGAGACCATGTGCTCAAGAAGATTGATGCAGATGATTTCATGCGGTATAACTGTTATCAGTAACGGAACTATGACACAGAAAAGATTAAGTGATATGATGGATTTTACCGACCTTGGGGGCGGTATCTGTCAGATTACTCCCGGCATAAATCCCGATCGGTTTTCAACCGAAAATATGTTGAAGGACTGTGTTTTCCGGGTTTTGAAGGACAAGTAGATTGGAGATGAGATGATTGTTCAAAGCAATACGTTCAGTGTGCAGAGAATGTTGGAGATGCAGAAAAAGACTGGTTTCAATGTCATTGTACAATCTTTTGTTTCAGTACAATCAGACTAAGCTGAAGCTGCTGTGGACTTTTCTGAATCCTCTTCTTCAGGCACTGACATATTGGCTTGCGTTTTACGTCGGAATGCGTGCTTCTTCTCCTGTAGAAGGTGTGTCTTATTTATGTTGGATGCTTACCGGCTTAATGCCCTGGTTTTTCATTTCCGGCACCATGATGACCGGATTGAACAGCATTATTTCCGGTGCGGGTATCATTAAAAATATGAAATTCCCGATAAGCACTATTCCTGTAAGTACAGTGCTTACTGAATTTATTACACATCTTTGCTATATGGTGATTTTGGTATTTGTTCAGTTGATATCAGGAATACGGTATGGACCTCTTTTAGGCTTCGTCCCGTATTTTATGTTGTGTGAGCTTGTTTTTTTAATAGGCTATACATTCTTAATGTCTGCTTTGACTGTATTTTTCAGAGATTTGCAAAAATTGGTAAGTTCTATTGTAAGACTTATGTTTTTCCTTACTCCTGTATGCTGGAGTGATAAGGGAACGCCTATGGAATATATCCAGAAATGGAACCCCTTTGCATATATTCTTAAGGGATTTCGTGCAAGTATGCTTAATCAGGATATGGCGGTATTTGAAAGCTGGGAGCATGTTTACTTCTGGGGAATATCAATATTATTTTTACTGTTTGGTATATGGGTCCACAAAAAGCTGAGACCTAGTTTTGTAGATTATCTGTAAGGAGGTATCGCTGTGGACGAAATTGCAATTGAATGTAAAAATATCTCTAAGCAATATCACTTATCCAGTAAACCCCTGACTCAGATACAATGCCTTCTCGGGTTAAAAAATGGTGACAGGATACACCGTGCATTGGATAATGTGAGTTTTCGTGTAAAGAAGGGTGAGATTCTCGGCATAATCGGAATGAACGGTTCCGGAAAATCAACTCTTTCAAGAATAATTGCAGGAATTACAAAGCAAACCTCAGGAAGGCTGTATTGCCGTGGATATGCCAATATGCTGTCGGCAAATACAGGACTAAACTCCTATATGACCGGCCTTGAAAATATCCGGTACAAATGCCTTCTTATGGGTATAAGCAAAAAAAAGATGGATAAATTAATACCAAAGATTGTGGCATTTTCCGATCTTGGTAAATTTATAGATCAACCACTGAGAACCTATTCAAGCGGTATGCGTGCAAGACTTGGATTTTCAATTTCAGTTTTTATCGTTCCTGATATTCTGATAATTGATGAAGCTTTGGCGGTAGGCGACATGGGATTTTCAGCGAAGTGTACAAAGAAAATGCGCGAGCTTAAAGCAAAAAACAGAACGATTATTTATGTCAGTCATTCTGTAAACTCTATGCAAAACTTTTGCGACCGTATTATTTGGTTAAATCAGGGCAAGCTTATTGCAGATGATGTACCTGAGCGACTTATAGCGCCGTATTGCGCTTTTGCCAGAGATTACACCGAAATGACGGATAAGGAAAGAATGTATTTTAAGCCTGATGTGAGAGAATATCAGAAGAAATATCTTCCAAAGGAAGTATGGGAGGCTATTGAAAATGAAGCAAAGAAATAATATTGCTGATAAAGATGTTAAAGTAAGATACGAGTTTGAGCTTGATGAGCTGATTCGTTATTGTGATTATTTTTCCGCAAAATATCAGCAGGCAAACAGAGATGCTGAGGCTAAATCAGCTGAATGTAGTGAACTTGCTTCCCGTATAACCCAGCTGGATGAAACAATAGCGGCTCAAAAGGAAGAAAAAGAAGCTTTTCTGGAAACAATTTCTGCAATAAGTGAAGAAAATAACACCTTGCAGGCAACAATTTCGGAAATGACCGAAGAGAAGGAAGCCCTTGTTCGCCATGTATGGGAATTGATCCAAATGAACGAAGAGTTGGAAAAAAAGATCAATTCTGTCAAAGAGGAAAAGGAACCATTAGTTCAGTATGTCTGGGAGCTTGTTTCCATGAATGAACAGCTGGATAACAGGGTAGACTTGCTTAACAAGAAAATAGCAAAGCTGCAGATGCAGCTGTCCTGTATTCAGGCTCAGAATTTGCGTTATCAAAGGGCAATTCAAAGCATAACAACAAAGTGGTATGGAAAAATAATGCTTAAAATATATCACTTCCTCAGAAAAATAGGTTTAATAAAATAACTGGGAAGGTAAAATATGAATAATGAACTTTTAATGTGGCAAAAACGCCGTGAGGAAATCATTGAATGGATGCTGGAGCACGGCTATAAAAGAAATACAGATGCCAAAGAAGGTAATACTTCCGGACAGGTTTTTACTGCACCTGATGTAAAGATGAAGGATCTGAAGGTAGCAGCTATCATGGATCGTTTTACTTTAGAAAGTTATTCTCCTGAATGTAAGCTTTTAGAATTAACACCTCAGAACTGGAAGGAAGAGGTGGATTCTTTCCAGCCTGATATGCTGTTTATAGAATCAGCATGGGAGGGTAAGGACAAGCTTTGGTATCGTAAGGTTGACAGATACAGCGAGGAGATGGAAGCTCTTACAAAGTATCTCAGAGAGAAAAATGTCCCTATCATTTTCTGGAATAAGGAAGATCCTGTATATACCGACATTTTCATGCTTACTGCAAGCTATGCCGATGTTGTATTTACAACCGATATAGATTGTATAGCAAAATATAGATCAGAGCTTGGCCATGATAAGGTTTATCATCTTCATTTTGCGGCTCAGCCTGTAACACATAATCCCATAGATAAGTATAACAGGCAGGATAAATTCTGCTTTGCCGGAGCTTATTATCATAAGTATAAGGAACGCTCTAAGGTTTTTGATTCCTTTGCAGATGTATTTTGCGAGAATGACAAGTTTGTAATATATGACAGAAACTATGGTAATGCCCGTCCGGAACACGCCTTCCCTAAAAGATATGATCCATATATAGTCGGCTCATTACCTTCAAATGAAATAGACAAGGCATATAAGGGATTTACCTACGGTATCAATATGAACTCAATTCAGCAATCACAAACAATGTTTGCAAGAAGAGTTTTTGAAATGATGGCTTCAGGCACAATTACAGTAGGTAATTTTTCAAGAGGTCTGAAAAACTATTTCGGCGACCTTACAATTTGTACAGATGACAACAAAACCCTGTCCCTGTATTTACAGAAGTATTGCTCTGATACTGTTACACTCAGGAAATATGCACTTCTTGGACTTCGTAAGGTACTTTCAGAGGATTTGTACGAGGATCGTCTTGGATATATCACAGAAAAGGTATACGGCACCTCAATGAAGCCTGCTATGCCTAAAGTATCTGTATTATGCAAGGTTGATGATGAAAAGGACGCTAATCGAATTATCAAAATGTTCAACAGTCAGTCCTATGCTTTTGCTAAGCTGTATTTAGTGTGCAACAAGCCTTTGAAGACTCTTCAGAAGCAGTATAAGTGCTTAACAGAGGCAGAAGCTGCAAAGGCTGTTGTAGGAAATAAGCTTGATTGTGATTGGGTGGCTGTATTTGATCATAATGACTGGTATGGTGAACATTACCTTACCGACCTTGTTCTGACATATAGATATCTTTCAGCCGATGCAGTAGGTAAGGCTTCCTATTATGCTTCAGAAAACGGAGCATATTCTCTTAATGAAGGGGAGCGCTATAATTATGCAAAGTCTGTTGCAATAAGACGTTCTATAATTTCCAAAAAAACCGCATCAGACATGACTATTGCCGATCTTCTTTCAAAGAATGAGTGGACTGAGGGCATTGTTTACAGTACTGATGAATTCAACTATTGCGAAAATTGCAGTGAGTTTAACTGCTATATTGCAAAGGATATTGTAATTGCAGATACAGGTCTTGGTCTTCAGCAGATACAGAAAATTGCTGAAAACATAAAGCCCTTGGAATTATCCGATGAAGTTTTAAGATTTACCGGTGAAGAGATTTCAACAATGTATAATTCCGCAAATAAACCGGTTAAATTTGTTAAAAACGGAAAATCCATGACAATTGAAAGTGCATTACCTGAGGGTAAGCATGAATACATCTTTTTAAGCAAGTCAAAATTTGAAGTTGCACCATGGATGCGTGACGGCAAGCTTCCTGTACAGTTTAGAGGTGCAGGTTCATTGGATCTCATTTGCGTTCTTGTATGCTTTGACAAGGATGACAAGCGTCTGTCTCCTGTTTTCCCTCACTTAAATCGAAACGAGTTGTGCCAGTTGCCGGAGGGAACAGTATCTGTAGAATTAGGCTTCCGTCCTAAGGGAAGCGGTACTTCTACAATTAAAGAGGTCATCATTGGAGCTGAAGCGGCATCCTCAGACCATACCTGTTATCTGACCCGTTCTAATGTACTGGTACTTTCAAATCATTATCCCTCTCCTGAGGCGCTGTACCGTAATATGTTTGTACATAAGCGAATGACATCATATAAAGCCGACGGCAAGACTTATGATGTAATGCGTATGAATCCTTATGCAAGCGAGTGTTTCAGAGAGTTTGAGGGTATCAATGTAATTGAGACAAAAGGCTCTGAGCTTATCAGCATTCTTGAAAGCGGAAGTATTGATACAGTCTGTGTGCATTTCCTTGACAGAGAAATGTGGGAAATTTTAAAGGGCTTTATCAAAAAAATCCGCCTTATAATTTGGTCACACGGTGCGGATATTCAACCATGGTGGAAAAGAAAATATAACTATAAGACAGAAGAAGAGCTGGAAAACGGCAAAAAACAATCAGATATCCGTATGCAGCTTTGGTATGAGGTTTTTGAAAAGGCTAAGGTATGCAAAAATATTTCTTTTGTTTATGTTTCACAGCATTTTGCAGATGAAGTGATGGACGATTATAAGATTACACTGGAGCCTTCTCAGTATACAGTTATACATAATATGATAGACACCGATATGTTTGATTATCAGGTAAAATCAACCGAAATGAGAAAGAAGATTCTTACAATCAAGCCTTTTGCAAGCAATAAATATGCAAATGATCTTACCACTAAGGGTATCCTTGAATTGTCTAAACGTAAATGCTTTAAAGATATAGAGATTGATATTTATGGCCAGGGAGAGTTTTTTGAATCCGAAAATAAGCCATTGAAGAAATTTGAAAATGTACATCTTCATGAAACATTTTTAACACAGTCAGAAATTTCCGCAATACATAAGCAATTTGGTGTTTATATTGCTACAACAAGATGGGATTCACAGGGTGTATCACGAGATGAAGCAATGTCCTCAGGACTTGTTCCTATTGCAAACAACTGTTCCGCAATTCCGGAGTTTATGGACGATAATTGCGGAATTCTTATTCCTGCTGAAAGCTATGCAGAAATTGCAGATGCAATAGAAAAGCTGTATAACGATCCTGATCTATTCCTTAGGCTTTCCGAAAACGCGGCTAAGCGTGTAAGAAGTCAGACAAGCAAGCCCTATACTATTGATAAGGAAATTGCGCTGATTGAAAATAAACTGTAATATGATATTATTCTTTCATGCTGTAATATCATAGTTAGATTAAGGAGTGTATTATGAGTCAGATTCATAATTTATCTGTTGATGCTTGCCTTAAAAATACAAAGCTGATAGCAACAGTTAACATTGACGATCCTTCACCTGACACCATTTATTTTTTCTATCTTTTTAAAGACGGAAAAATAATTGATAGAATAGGTTGGCAAAAATCAAATACTTTCGAATGGACAGTTGAAGAAAGCGGATCCTATTTTGTTCAGGGCCATGCAAAAATCGGTGACACCAATGAATTTAAAAAAAGCGCACCGGTTGTATATCTCAACATTCCCATACGTGTTGTCGGCTCAATAGGACTAAAGCGTTGGTTTAAAAAGGCTGGCATTTTAACCTCAGATAACAATTATGATATTACCATAGTTGATTGTTTAGGAATTGTGGAAAAAGCCATTCGCCCCGGTGTCAATAAAAAAACGATAGCAAGGATCGTTCGTGAAGCCGTCAAAAAAGTAATGATGAAGTGTAGCGGACAAGTATACTGGCTGTTTTACGATTTTTACAGAACTTCCACATTAGACGGGGACATTGTATGGTTATTGGAAGAAGCTTACCATATTTGCAGAAAATTCAATAATATCAATGTCAGACCTTATAGTGTAGTAATCGACGAATCGGTTTCTATCAAATCGGTTGAGGATTTTGATAAATATATCTTTAACGACGATTTCGGCGAAATTATTAACGGTATAAAAACAGACAGCATTTTATCCAATTGTATCAAGCGACCTGAAATTACCCTTGAGGGAAATACCATTTCAGTTAAAGCGAAAACCTATAAGCCTATGCCGGGAGATTTATTTGCATTTTATCTGTTTAAGGACAGAAAAATAGTAGATAGGGTGTCATATAGTACAGAATCAACTCATCAGTGGGAAATAAATGAAACCGGTATATATTATGTTTGTGTTTTCCTTAAGCGTTTTGGAAACACCGTCACTAATGATACAACTCCGGTTTTTTATTCTGATGCGAATCTTAAAAGAGAATACCGGGAGTTCCTTAGTGCTCCTGCCCCCACGGGATATTTTCAAAAAGAGCTTTCCTATATGTCACAGCCTGAGCCCTTCGCCAGCTTACTGTGTGTAATAAACAGGAAAGAAGATTCTCATGGCTTTGAGGATATTGCGGGTGTCCCCTTTAACCATAAAGCCACTCTTGGCGATAATACTGTTCAGATATATTCAGAAGAACGGGCATGCATTATAAAGGATAATAAGAGAATTTATTTTTCAGGAAATACTTTTCAGAATGACCGTTATTATTTTGGGGCTAAAGAGCTTAGCACACTTGATGCACCTAAATTGAATTGCAATATCGGAAATTACAGCGCTATTGTTTTAAACGGCAATTCATCAGTATCATTCTATAATGATATTTATTATATAGACAGATGGTTTTACTATATAGATGACAAGTATACCTTTGTATCAAATAGCTATCATCTGCTTTTACTTGCAATTAAAAAGCACGGCATTAAACCGGAATTAGACACAGATAAAGCGAAAATCACCTTATCGACAGTAACGCTTCAATTTTTGATGCAGAATTTTACCGTAAAGATGGATATGAAGAACTGCTATCAGATGCCATTCGGAAAAAATCTGATAGTGGATTCAAAGGGATGCCGTTTTGTTGAAAATCATCTTTTTAATATGACAAGTAGTGATAAAGCATATCATGAATCAATTTATAAGAATATGACTTCATATTGTGCTAAGAAAATACTTTATAATCTGAGCACCACAATTAAGCATTTACCCGATTCCCGTATTAGCTGTGACCTGACAGGTGGCTTAGACAGTCGTTGCGTGTTTGCCGCTTTGACTTTAATCCCCGATTCTAAGGAGAAGGTAAAGCTTAATTCCAAGGATGTTGCCGGTTCAAATGATTTAAAGATAGCCGTAACACTAAATAATCTTTATGGATATGAGTATAATGATTATGAGCAGACAATTGAATTAATTCCTATTGCTAAGGCTGATCAATATAACAGAAGCTTTTATTTAGGAACATATTTCAGCAAGAACATAGTCAATACCAAAAATAAGTCAACTGATCGTATTGAAATTAATGGTGCTTTTGGAGAGGCTATAATAAGGCCTTATACCTCAAGAAAATTGTTGGAATATCCTGTTTTTAATTGCACTGATACTGCCGAATTTGCAGGATATGTTTATGATTTTTACAGCAGTTGCTATGTTTTGAGCAGTGATATTACAAGGGATTGTTTTGTTAATTATCTTTCAGAAGAGTTAAACAATTTCCCCGGAAGTACTATTTTAGAAAAGTATGAGTATTTATATTTAACCTATCGTCATGGATACCATTTTGGAAGCATCAGTGATAGATTTGGAATTACACATATAATGCCGTTACAAATACCGGAGTATTGTGAAGCTTTCCATTATAGTTATAATGTTCACAGAAGCATTAGAATGCAACTTGAACTGATTGAGACATGGAACCCTGACCTTTACTCTGTACCATTTGATGATGATTCTGATAATATCGATGCTGACAGATTGTTAAAAACAGATTGCCGTTGTAACAAGCTGCCTATCAGCGATGACATCAGCCAGTGGGAAAAGGCAGAGAAGGTTCGTAAAGCTAATCTTAAATATATTTCTGACGACAACGATAATTCTGAACCGGTTATCCAGCATATTGAAACAGGACTGATTAGAAATTTCCATATTTTGATGAATTTATGCCCTGAATTAAGAGATACCTTGGGAATAGAATTATATCATAAGTTCCTGAATCCTGAAAAAAATACCAGGGAATTTACCTACTGGTATAATAAAATCACATCCTTAATGGATCAGGTGTTGATCTTTTTACAGGATGAAGACGATACATTATGATTAAATTCAATATATACGGTAGTTGCGTATCCAGGGATATTTTTGAATATGACGAAATGAAAGATATGAAGCTACTGCAGTATGTTGCACGACAGTCTGTTTTATCATGTATGTCTGAGCCTGTTTCGGTAAGTGATGAACAAATAGAACTTGATTCGCCATTTCAGAAAAGAATGGTTTTGATGGATCTCAGAAAAAATACATTTGATATTTTTGAAGAAAATCCCGGTGATTATTTGCTCATCGATTTAATCGATGAAAGGCTTCCCTTAGGTAAGCTTGGCAACAGCTACTTTACAGTTTCAAATGAAATGGCACAAGGCTTTCATGCCAAAAAATATAAAACTTTGTCTAAGAGAGTATATGGTAATAAGCTTTGTTTAGAGTATCAAAGTACCATTCGGTTTCCTTTTAGTATTAAGTTTTTAAACCGATTTTGTGCCAAAAAAGACAACATGGATTGCGAAGAAATGATCAGAATGTTTTGCAAACGAATATTATCATTGTATGATCAGAATCAAATCATCTTGAATCGTGCTTTATTAGTAGATTGGTATATCAATGAATACGGAAATGTAAAATTATTTCCTAAAAATTATTTAAAATTTAACAGTGAAGCCAATACTGTATTAAGCTTTATGTACGATCGTTTAGTGAGTTATATGCCGAACATTCATATCGTAGATGAAATGGAAGGCGTTTATGCTGATGAACGTCATAAATGGGGTCTTGCACCTATGCACTATCAAGGAGATTATTATCTTCGTGTTATAGATCGGTTGAAAACAATAATCTGTAAAGAGGTATAATTATGAAAACAGTTATGATTGTATTCGGAACTCGTCCGGAAGCCATTAAAATGTGTCCTCTTGTAAACGAGTTAAAGCAAAGAGGCAAGTTCAATGTAGTTGTTTGCGTTACAGGTCAGCACAGACAGATGCTGGATCAGGTGCTTGAAGCATTTAACGTAGTGCCTGATTATGATCTTTCTGTTATGAAGGATAAGCAGACACTCTTTGATATTACATCCACAATTCTTGAACGAATCAAGAAGGTACTGGAGGAGGTTAATCCCTCTGTTGTACTGGTTCACGGAGATACTTCAACCACATTTGTTACCGCATTGGCTTGCTTTTATTTACAGATACCTGTCGGTCATGTTGAAGCAGGCCTCAGAACACACAACATTTACAGTCCCTTTCCGGAGGAGTTTAACCGTCAGGCGGTTTCCATTATCGCTGAATATAATTTCGCTCCTACAAAATTATCAAAAGAGAATTTGCTGGCTGAAGGCAGATCCGAGAAATCAATTTACGTTACCGGAAACACCGCCATTGACGCTTTAAAAACAACAGTAAAGGATGATTATGTTCACCCTGAGCTTGAATGGGCAAAGGATAGCCGTCTTATTATGATTACTGCACACCGCAGAGAAAATTTAGGCGATCCCATGCACCATATGTTCAGAGCTATACGCAGGGTAATGGACGAGCATGGGGATGTTAAGGCAATTTATCCTATCCATATGAACCCTGTTGTAAGACAGGCGGCTGATGAAGAATTAGCCGGTTGCGACAGAATTCATATTATAGAGCCCTTAGAGGTGCTTGATTTCCATAACTTCCTTAGCCGCAGTTATATGATTCTTACCGATTCCGGCGGAATCCAGGAGGAAGCTCCTTCCCTTGGCAAGCCTGTTCTGGTAATGAGAGATACCACCGAAAGACCTGAAGGCGTTGAAGCCGGCACATTGAAGTTAGTAGGCACAAGCGAAGAAAAGATTTACGAGGAGTTTTCACGACTTTTAAGCGACAGCGATGCTTATAATGCTATGTCCCATGCCAGCAACCCTTATGGTGACGGATTTGCGTGCAGAAGAATTGCAGAGGCTCTTGAAAAGAATCTTTTAGATTAACAACATAAATATATCGGAAACAGGAGGTGCTTTTAATGATAATAAACGAAGATATTCACAGCTCAAATCTTGATATAACCTATCACTTTGAAAAAAGTACTTGCAATAGTAAGTACTTGGTTGTGGTTTTCTCTGCATTCAACCCTGTTAATGCAAAGATTAAGAAATCATACCATTATATCCGGACATTGTCTGAACTGAATTGTAACAAATTGTTTATTCTTGATTCATATGGTCCTATGGGATGTTATTATTTAGGGGAGAATATGAGCTTTGAGGTTGAAACCTCGGTAGTTTCCCTTATAAGTAAAATTTCAACCATGTATGATATACCAAATAAAAACATAATCACGGTAGGCTCATCAAAGGGCGGCAGTGCGGCATTATATTTTGGTATGAAATATTACTATGGCCATGTGATTTCAGCTGTTCCTCAAACTAAAATTGCTAAATTTGTATTATCCGGCGTTAGTAAGAAATCTACAGCCGACTATATGCTGGGCACTGATGAAAGTGTAAGGGATTCTAATGTGGAAAAGCTGAATAACATAATATACAAACAATTTCAGCATAACAATTTCACTGAAATAAATTTATTAAGCACCGAAAAAGACGAACAGTATTATGAACACATTGCACCCCTTTTAGAATTGATCAATTCCCGTAGTCTTAAGTCAAATGTTGTTATAGACAATGATATTATCGGGCATAACGATGTAACTAGATTTTTTCCTGATTTTTTGAATAAAAAGCTAATGGAAATTACCTGCGGTATCTCTTTTTCATTAAAATCCATTAAGATTGATGGCGAATTATTAAAAGTCGATATGGATTTTAGTAAGCTAAGTAATTATGATGGTACAAAAATATCATTGCTTTTGGAAGGCGGTACAAATAGATATGAATTTGATTTAACAGAAGGCACTTCAGATTTTACTATTGATAAAGCCGACAACTATGCAATTTATGTTTGCTTTTATAAGAATACCGATACCGATAAAATTGTTCTTAATAAATATTATAAAGATAAAAAATTAATAGGCGGAAAAGAGCTAATATATAACGGCAATACTGTTTCCTATGAAAATAAGAAAATTAAATTCAGTCATGATGTAGTTGATGAAAACAATGAGCTTAAATATGCCTATTATATTTATAAAGACAATGTTGTAATTATGAGGGCTTGGTATGGTCCGGATAGCAGTTATGAATATGAGGTAATTGAGCCCGGAAAATATAAAATTGACTTCTTTATATCGCTTCCCTCCGGTCAACTGATAAGAGGAGAAACTGAAACGATAATTGTGGATGATATAGAATAAAGTTACAATTTATCGCTATACCTGTATAATTCATAGATATGCTTTTGTATAGAGCTTAGTTGTTCTATATTCTAGCTTAGATTTTGTATAGCATACCGCATAAGCACTTATCAGATACCCCCGTGTTCCGGGGGTATCTTTTGTTTCTGTAATGATGAATATGAGGTTGATAATTTTGTAATAAAATGCTATAATAATAGTCAGTCTAATTTTATATCGGCTGATTTTTGTTAAGAGATTTTGATTTTGTTATACAGAAGATAAAACGCAAGGCAATTTTTAATACTTTGGGAGGGATTTAATGATAATAAACGAAGATATTCACCACACCAATCTTGATATAACATATCACTTTGAAAAAAGCCCCTGTAACAGCAAGTATTTGCTGGTGATTTTTTCCGGTTTTAACAGAATTGAGGCAACACCTCAGAAAACATATAATTATATTCGGGCATTAAACGGGGTAAATCACAATAAATTATTTATACTTGATTCCTATGGCCCCAGAGGATGCTATTATTTAGGGGAGAATATGAGCTTTGAGGTTGAAACCTCGGTAGTTTCCCTTATAAGCAAAATTTCAACCATGTATGATATACCAAATAAAAACATAATCACGGTAGGCTCATCAAAGGGCGGCAGTGCGGCATTATATTTTGGTATGAAATATTATTACGGCCATGTTATTGCCGGAGCACCACAGACTAAAATAGCGGATTATATTTTAAATACCGCAAAAGAAACCACCGACTATATGCTGGGAACTGATGAAAGTGTAAAGGATTCTAATGTGCAAAGGTTGAATAATATCATATTCAAACAGCTTGTTCACAATCATCATACAAAAATACATTTATTCAGCAGTAAAAATGATTTTCAGTATAAGACCCATGTAGCTCCCCTTATAGAGTTGATAAACACCTGCAAAATTTCGGCGGATGTAGTTATAAATAACGATATGGAAAATCACGGGGAAGTGGGAAAGTTTTTCCCTGATTTTTTAGAGCAGAAGTTATTGGAAATCACCTGCGGAGTAACATTTGATGAAAACGAAGTCAAAATTAACGGCAAGACAGTAAAGGGCGAATTTGATGTTTATAAGGTGAAAAGCCATGACGGTACTTTCTTTAAATCCCAAAATCAAGTTAAAGCCGGATTTCGACAGAAAATTAAATCTAAATGGTATGGCAAAATCTTAGTGAAAATTTATCATGTATTTAAAAAACCCAATAAATAATACATTTTAAATCCGATAACATTTAATAAAAAATCCCCCTGTAAAAACAGGGGGATTTTTTTAAGCCCAAGGCTTATCAGAAGGGTATCTCTGAATATTGGTAGCTTGCTTCGGTTATTCTTTTATATTCTCTGTATTCTTCACTTGCAAGTGTGTCATATCTGGGAATATAAACCGGCTTTCTGCCGGACTGCATTATAAATACCTTGCCTAAAGAAGCGTACATAATATCCTCATAGGGTAGCCCCATTCTTTTGGATACTATTTCACAGCTTCTGTCGTCAAATCCTCCGGGGAAGTAGGTATATACAGCGCAGTTCTGACGGATTATGGGAGCGTCGCTGCCATAGATTGACTCCAGCTGAGATTCGCTTTGTAAAAGCATCACAGCGGAAAGTCCGATACTTCTCATAAGGGAAATATCAGCGGCAAAGCCCTCTATGGGACAGGTGCAGGCAAAATCATCAAAGAAAAGACGAATTTCCCTAGGAAGCTCACCATTGTATATATTATGAGCTCGCTCTATAAGCTGACGGATAAGATCCCTGTAAAACAAGTTAGCATAGTATTGCTGAGATTTATCCGCCCCGCTTGAAATGATTATTATAGCCTCTTTTCTGTTTATAAAGCGGTTGAGATTGAAAAAGGGCTTTTTCTTTAATGAAGTGCGGATAGATTCCAGGAAAACCATGCTTAATGCACCTGCCAGGGTATCCCTTATACAGGCGGCTGTTCTTATGGGAAGGCTTGCCCATGAATTAAATTCCCTACAGGCAAAGCAATCCGTATTTTTTTCTTGTAATTTCTCAAAGAAGGGTGAAGGTCTGTGGTAAATTCATCCCGAAAGTCACTTTCCCTTGGAACAGTCTTATCAAACATATTAAGCACATCTTGAATAGTGGCTTTATTCTCTGATTCCATCAGGGTAGCGGCAATAAGGGCATTAAGTAATGAACAGGACTTCATTACCCAGTAGTCATCATTGGTCTTTTTAATGACAGGTCTTACTATGGCGCTTGTTAAGGCAGATATATCCTCAAAGGAGCTTACTGCTCTTAGATTATCGTATGAAATTGTGCTGTTATCCGGGTGAATAAGGTTAAGCACAGGGACACAATATCCCTTGAAGGAAAGATATTTTGCCATTTTGTTTCCCTCTGATTCCTTAGCAAAGGATATAACAGGGTTGCTGTACTTGCTTCTGGCGATTGTGGGCATTATTACGCTGGTGCTTTTGCCACAGCCTGTTGTACCCACAATAAGGGCATTGGCATTAGGACGGCTGATACCGATATCATCACCGGGTAATATGTAGTCCTTACCCAATACAATAGGATCTCTCTTCATAAAATATCTCTCCTTTCAAAAACGGAAAATCAAAGGCTTTCGATTATTTTGTCCACTATACCGAACGAAACCGCCTCCTTTGCGTCCATTGTGTTATCGTAGGAAATAGCCGCAGTTATTTCCTTTATGGTTTTACCTGTGTCATAAGCTAAAAGCCGGCTCAGGATTATCTTGGTTTCCATTATAGATTCAGCAGTCTGCTGAATTGAGGTGGCAGAGCCGGTTATACCGCTTCCGGCAATAAGGGGCTCATGGATCATAACCTTACTGTGAGGAAGAATGAACCTGTGTCCCTTTTGTCCTCCTGCAAGGATAATTGCCGCCATGGAAGCCGCAAAGCCGGTGCAGTACATATTTATTTCTATATCCTGCATACCCTTTAGCTGATCGTACAGCAAAAGCCCTGCGTTTACCTCTCCTCCCGGTGAGGAAATATAAATATCAATGGTCTCATTGCTTTCTTCTCTTAAATAAAGTAACTGCTTTATTACAAGATTTACGCTTTCGTAGGTGATAGCCTCTTCAAGGAATATTTTCCTCTGTAGTAAAAGCATACTCTCAAGGGGCAGACTCTGAAGGCCGGATGTACTCTTTTTAACGATTAGCATAGGTTATTCCTCCTTTTTTGTCGGTATCCCAATTATAGCAGGGAAAACCATATAAATCCACTAACCTGTGGTTTACATTTTAAAAAAATCAAAAAAGGACGGAAAAAATTCCGCCCTTACCCTATAAAAAACGAGGAGCTGATCCTCGTCACTGCGCTCATTTGAGCGACGGCAACTGATGATCAGCTCATCTATCCGGCATTGATAAAGCTCTGCCAGAAAAACTATGTGTGAAATTGAGGGAGTCTTTTTACCGGTTTCCCACATACCTATTACAACACGGGAAGCGGAATCTCCGTACAATTCAAAGTAACCGGAAAGCTGTTCCTGAGTCAGTCGGTGAGCCCTTCTGTACTCTTTCAGCTTTTTGCCGGTGGCAATCGGATCAATCTTCATCAGACCTGGGTTTAAACGATTTAAATCTGTTTTTCTCATAGTCATACCTCCTTACTATCCGGAAAACAACCTATATTCACTCTTATAAATAATACAACTCTTAAACACACCAATATTCGTAATAATGCTTTTATTAAGGAGTAAGATCCGCATAACGGACTTTTAATATACCATAATTATTGGCTGTTGTCAATAGCTTTTTTGAAAAAAATTCAATATTTAAATGGGCTTTTGATATTTCTGTATTGATATTTGGACAATTTAATGATATAATTAAGCTATACACAATTTTTACAAGGAGAACAACATGAGAAAACTGCTTATAGTTATAGATATGCAAAGGGATTTTGTGGATGGTGCTTTAGGTACTAAGGAGGCACAGCAAATAGTTCCTTTGGTTGTAAATAAAATAAGGGAATTTAAGGGGGATATTTTTGTCACCTATGATACCCACTTTGAAAATTACATGGACACATCGGAGGGTAAAAATCTCCCTGTTCCCCATTGTATAGAGGGTACACCCGGCTGGGAATTAAACGAGGAAATTGCTCTTGCCCTGTCGGATAAAGAATACACCCCGGTAAAAAAGCCCACCTTTGGTTCAGTATTACTTCCTGAGCTGATAAGGGAAAGGGTAGGAGATGAGGAATTTTCCATTGAGCTTGTGGGACTTTGCACGGATATTTGCGTTGTATCAAATGCCCTTATATTAAAGGCAAATTTCCCGGAGGTAAATATATCGGTGGATCCTCTTTGCTGTGCAGGAGTAACACTTGATAAGCATAATTCGGCAATAGAAACCATGAGAAGCTGTCAGATAGAGATAAAGGAAGGAAATTAAAATGAAGCTGGAGCCTGTTGTAGTATCACTTCTTGATACGGATCTTTATAAATTCAATATGGATCAGGTAATATTCCATAAGCATACCGACCTGTGCGGAAAATATTACTTCAAATGCAGAAATGAGGGCATTGTATTCACCCCGGAAATGGTAAAGGAAATAAATGCTCAGGTGGATCACCTTTGCTCCCTGAGATTTCAGAAGGATGAGCTTGACTATCTGCGTTCTATCCGCTTTATTAAAAATGACTATGTGGAATTTTTAAGGCTTTATCACCCCATAAGGGACTATGTAACTATAGACCTTACCGAAAAGGGAGAGCTTGTAGTGGAAATAGACGGACCTTTATTTTCCGCTATGCAGTTTGAAATATACCTGCTGGAAATTATAAACGAGGTTTATTTCCGCATGGCTTATGACTATGAGGCATTAAGAAAATCCGCCGGGGAAAGGCTGGATGAAAAAATCAAGGCCATGAACGAGGGTAAGTATACCTTTAACTTTGCGGAATTCGGCTGTCGCAGAAGATTATCCCGTGAGTGGGAGGATGTGGTTGTCCGCCGTTTTATCACCGAAACCAAAAACTGTGTAGGTACTTCAAATGTATACCTTGCCATGAAGTATAATATAACCCCGGTAGGTACATACGCCCATGAGTTTGTACAGATGTATCAGGGCATAGACTCAATTCCTTTGGCATATACAAATCACTATGCCATGAAGGACTGGTATGCCGAATATGACGGAGATAACGGTACAGCCCTTACAGATACAGTTACCACAGATTTATTTTTGCTTGACTTTAACCGTTCCATGGTTAATAACTACAGCGGTGTAAGGCATGACAGCGGCGACCCCTTTGCCTGGGGCGAAAAGATAATAGCCCACTATAAAAAGTTCGGGGTAGACCCTAAAACAAAGCTTTTACTTTTCAGCGACGGCCTTGACTTTGACCATGCACAGGAGCTGTATGATTATTTTCATGATAAGGCAAAGGTTTCCTTTGGTATAGGAACATTTGTTTCAAATGATACCTTTGTACCGCCCCTTAATATAGTAATAAAGCTACAGTATGTAAACGGCAGACCGGTAGCAAAGCTGTCGGATGTTCCGGGCAAATCCATGTGCAGGGATGAGCAATATCTTGAATATTTAAAGCGCTCGGTAGCCTTCAGACTGGACAGGGAAAAGGAATAAACAAAAAATCCTCTGCTTTTGCAGAGGATTTTTTTATATGCACTTATTATATCCCGATGGTCTGAAATTATCTTCGGCAGGATCATCATAATCATCTAAATCCGACATATCAGCGGTATTGAGCTGTTCAATAGCGCCCCTTATATCCTCAGCATCACCGCCGTTTATGGTGTATAATTCGGCGTATTTCTGACAGTTTTTCATATCGCCCTTGATTTTATACACCATGGCAATAGTGCCCATGGCCAGATGAAGACCTTTGTCCATTTCAATGGCCTTAAAGGAATATTCAAGAGCCTTGTCATATTCTCCTGTTTTGAAATAATAATTACCCAGATTGCTGTATGCAATAGGGTCATTTCTGTATTTAAGACATTCCAAGTTACACTGACGGAACAATTCAAGCTCACCGGTATTGTTGTACAAAACAGAAAGTCTCAGCCATATATCCGGCAAGGCAGGGTTTATTGAAAGCATTTGCTTATAGGCAAAAACAGCGGAGGTTATATCCCCGGAAAAAGTATGCACCAATGCCTTAAAGGTAAGAACTCCGCATATGTCTGTATCGGTTTTTGCCTTTTTAAGAAGGGAATTAAATATCTTAAGTGCCTTATCAAAATTATCCAGGTGATAATAGCAGATACCGTTTAAAAATTTCTGATGTAACAGCTTCGACCATGAAAAGGAATTTTCAATATATTCGTTATATTCCTTTCTGTAAAGATTTACAATTCTGTCTGTAACCATTTTTGCCTCCTTATAAATTGCTGATTTAATTTTATCATAAGCCATAGAAAAATTCAATAGAAATTGTGAAAATAATTTTACTCTTACCCCTTGTATTTTTGATTTTCTTATGATAGAATATTTGCAAGTTAAGCAAAATTTCCCGAAAGGAGATATAACAATGACAGAAAAGGAAAAAATGCTGGCAGGAAAAATCTACGACCCCAGCAACGAGGAATTAGCAGGTCTCAGGGTAAGAGCCCACAAATTATGTCAGCAGTATAACAGCCTTTATGAGGATGATATTATAAGACAGACCATTGTGGATAAGCTGATACCAAACCACGGCGAAGGACTGTTTTTACAGGGTCCCATATACTTTGACTATGGTGTATTTACCACCTTCGGTAAAAACTGCTATACAAACTTCAATTTTACCGTGCTTGATACCTGTCCCGTAACAATAGGGGATAATGTATTTTTCGGTCCTAACTGTACAATAGCCACCCCTGTTCACCCCTTCAGATGGCAGGAAAGAAATATGAAGTATAAGGAAAACGGGGAAGCCTACGATGATGAATATGCAAAGCCCATTACCATAAAATCAAACTGCTGGATAGCAAGTAACGTTGTTATAGCAGGCGGTGTTACCATAGGGGAGGGCTGTGTTATCGGGGCAGGAAGCGTGGTTACCCGTGATATTCCCCCAAATTCCCTTGCGGCAGGAAACCCTTGCAGAGTTATCCGTGAGATTACCGAAAAGGATTCCATAAAATATAAGACCGAGTTATTTTAAATAATGCTATATAAAGGCCGTGCCATAGGGTACGGCTTTTTTAATTCCCAAAGGATTTTAAAAGAAAATGATTGACTTTTATCTTTCCGGGTGTTATTATATTGTCATACAAATAAGTTTAAAATTTCACAGCAGGGAGATATTGCAAATGGTTTATACCGTAACATTCAACCCCGCCATTGACTATGTGGTTCATACCGGGGATATGCAGGTGGGAAATGTAAACCGTTCAAAATCCGAGGAGATTTATTACGGCGGAAAGGGAATCAATGTATCCATAGTTTTAAAGGAGCTGGATATAAAATCAAAGGCCCTTGGCTTTGTGGCAGGCTTTACAGGAAAGGCAATAGAAGAGGGAGTACGGAGTATGGGAATAGAAACCGACTTTGTACAGCTTGAAAAGGGCTTTTCAAGGATAAATGTTAAGATTAAGGCAACACAGGAAACAGAGCTTAACGGCAAGGGTCCCGAAATTCCAGGGTATGCCATAGAGCAGCTTTATAAAAAGCTGGAGGAATTAAATAAAGGTGATACTCTTGTACTTGCAGGAAGTATTCCCGGCTCACTTCCAAATGACATATACGAGAATATTCTTGCCTTTATTAAGGGTAGGGGAGTAAGGGCAGTTGTGGATGCCACCGGAAAATTACTGCTTAATGTACTTAAATACAAGCCCTTTTTAATAAAGCCCAATAATCATGAGCTTTCGGAAATGTTCGGCGTTGAGCTTAAAGACCGGCAGGATATAATATTCTACGGTAAAAAGCTACATGAAATGGGGGCGCAGAATGTTCTTATCTCCATGGCAGGAGATGGGGCTATACTGATAGATGAATATGGCAAGGTTCATAAGTGCGGAGTGTGTAAGGGTGTAGTTAAAAACTCCGTAGGCGCAGGAGATTCAATGGTGGCAGGCTTTATTGCAGGCAGTGAAAAGGGAGACTATGAGTATGCCCTTAAGCTGGGAACAGCCACAGGAGGCGCTACTGCATTTTCAGAGGGACTTGCAAAAAAAGAGGATATTTTTACGCTGTTAAAACAGCTTTAAGAAAGGGTAATTATGGCTAAAGCATTTTATGATATGGATGAATTTTGTATGGTACAGCTCCTGCCGGCAGAAGCCCTTAATTTCTGCCTTAAGGAAATGTCCCTTACAGATGTATATAAGGAGGAGGACGACAGCGGCAACAACAAAATATCCCGGCTTAATATAAAATCCAAGGATATAGTGAAGGCGCTTTATTTTCTCCCCTCCTATGACGGTGTGGAAACCGGAAACGAGGAATTGCGTATAGATGACAAGGACACCCTTGCAAGGGGCGAGGGAGAGGGGCACAATGTGTTCTGGTCGGTGGACGATAAGGGTATAGTTACCGCTATATGGCTTGATATGGTGGTGCATGACCATTGTATACCATACTGGAAAAAGGTGCTTTCTGCCCTTAGCGAACTTGCAGGATTTATACTTGCGGACTGGGATATTGAAATGTGCGTGGATATAAGCAATCCTGATGATGTAGAGGAATATTTATTTGAAAAAGCACAGGAGGAATAATATAAACTGTGGAATTACTGGAACAATGTCAGATATGGCACGACAACGACGAATTTGAAAAGATAATTTCGGCTATTGAGGCTATCCCGGAAGCTGACCGTACACCGGCGCTTGATATGGAGCTTGCAAGAGCCTACAATAACCGTATTGCAAACAGCTTTACTGAGGAAAGAGAATACTACAGGAAAGCCTTAGCATTACTTATGCCTTTGGAAAACTATTATAAAGAGGACACTTTATGGTACACAAGAGTAGGGTATGCCCTGTTTTTCCTTCGTGATGTAAAAAGAGCCCTTCCTTATTTTGAAAGGGCGTTTGAATTATGCCCGGAAAATGAAGGGGCAAAGGATTTTGTAGATAACTGCAATTATGTAATTGATTCGGGATTTTATGAGGACACCACCGAAATTCCCCCCTATGACCCGGATAATTCTGCTCCATTTTTTGAAAAGATAGCAGAAATAAAAGAACAAGAAGAAAATCTCCGCTGTGTTATAATTCTTGAAAACACAATGGAGAAGTACCCTTGCTATGAGATAATTTTATCCCTTGCAGATAGTCTTATACGCTATGCGAAAAACGGAAGCAGAGGAATTATAACTTCCGAAACAGAATACACCTCCTCTTTAAAAAAGGCAAAGCAGCTGCTTTTGAGTATAGAGGATGAGGGAAAATCCGACAGCGAATGGTATCTTTCCATGTATGAGGTACATAAGGGACTTTGGGAGAACGAAAGGGCTTATTATTACCTTACTATGCTTAAGGAAAACCTGCCGGATTTTTATAACGAGGAGTATAATAATTACATTGATGATATAACAAACTCCGTATTTTTCCGCATGGACTTTTTCTTAAACGGCAGAGTAAATGTGGATAGAATTAAAACCGCCTTTGATGACCTTTACAAAAAGGGCATTATTGCCTTTCCTCTTATTTCCGTTCCGGGAATTGATGGCAGGGAGGAATGTATATCCGAGGCTGAATTTCGCAGAGATTCAGGGGAGAACATTGAGGGCTACTGCTTTTTCACTACCAATGATGCAAACAATGTAATACTTAACAATGACAGCCTTTATATAACCTTCGGAAGTATCGGCTATGAGGATGATTTAATCATAGGCGAGGAGGTTTATAACACCCTTGCACAAAACGGCCACATAGTAATGTGGGATCATAAGAAAAACAGCCGCATAGCAATAGTTACCGGCATGGATAAAAAAGACCCCTCAACCATAGCCTATGATGAGGATAACAAGGAAGCCTTTTTTGATAAAATAGAACAATGGACTGAGAATGACAAGCATTTAAGCTGTATTTATTCTCTTTTCAGCATACCGGCAGAGCAAAGGGATTACCGCATAAATTACCTTATTGCACGCAGTCTTGAAAACTATGCCATAGTGGGAGAGGGCTCTGCAGGTACTCCGGCAAATATGGCAGAGGAGGCACTTACCCATGCAATAAGAATATTGCTTTGCGATATTGAAATGGGAGAAAACCGCCCTGAATGGAATATGCGAATGGCTTATGGATTTCGGTATCTTTACGGTAATGAGATGAAGGCCATACCCTATGCAAAACGCTGGCAGGAGTTAGAACCGGATAATAAGGAGGCTTTAAACCTTATACAGGAATGTATGGATGCAAAGAGGGAAAACGAGGAGCTTTCCGGGTATCAGAATGAAGAATATGACCCTGAGCTTTATGCCGCCGAGGAAATTGATGCAATTGAGGAGCATATAAAGGAATACTTCGGGGATTTTGATAATGTCTTTCATGAGCAGGTTTCCCCGGATATTCATGTGGATATTGTTATAGTTCCCCCCTCAAAGGAAAGAAATTTCTACACCCTTGTTACTATCGGTATGGGCGCACATAAAATGGACACTCCGCCGCAGCTTGATGAGTATGACCTTGAAAGGGCGGAATTATTACTTACCTTGCCCCCTTACTGGAAATTTGGCAGGGATGCTTTAAAGAGCGAAACATGGTACTGGCCCATGCGACTTTTAAAGGATCTTGCAAGATTTCCCATAGCAAATAAGACCTGGCTTGGCTTAGGACATTCCATGGATAATCAAAACAGATACGCAAGCAATACAAAGCTGTGCGGAGCATTATTTGTAAGCCCCCAGAAGGTTCCGGAGGGAAGTGAGGTTTGCCTGCTTCCAAACGGTGATGATGTTAATTTCTATCAGCTTATTCCCCTTTACAGAAATGAAATGGAGTATAAGATAAAGCACGGCTCAGATGAGCTTATAGCCCTTATGGGAAATGTGGATCATGTAATAGACCCCCATAGAAAAAGCATATTCCCTGATGAAAATGAAAGCGACAATATTGATTTACCTGTGTTATATGAGCCCGGGGATAAAGCACAGACCGAAGCGGCAACAAGGGATATGGAAAAATGGCTTTCCCACCCCGCCGAACTTGGAGAAAAGCCCTTTGATATGGTTTTTGTGGGAGCGATTGATTACATAGGCTACACCTACTATATTTTCAAATACAAAAAGGACAGGGCAGATGTATGGAGAATAGGTATATCCGGAGGCTATGAAAAGGGAATCTGTGAGCATTGCGGACATACCTTCAGCGACTTTGAGGAATTTATTCCCGGACAGCAGGTAAGAATGGCTATGGAGCTTGTTGATACCATAGTGGAATTATGGCAGACAAAGGACGAGGGAAGAACCTCCCCCTATAAATTATCCTCAGATGATGAATAATTTCAGTAAAAGCAGGCATTAGTCTGCTTTTATTTTTTTGAAAAATGTGTTACAATAATAAAGAGGTGATAGTATGAAAATAAGACGGCATATTTTCTTTTACGGCAGGGTTCAGGGGGTAGGCTTTCGCTACCGGGCATATTATGCCGCACAAAGATACGGTGTTACAGGCTGGGTAAGAAATAACTATGACGGCAGTGTGGAAATGGAAGCAGAGGGCACAGAAGAGGATATAGACAAGATGATAATGGATATAGAAAAGGGCAGCTTTGTGCTTATAGAAAATCTTTCAACCAAAAATATTCCCTTAAAAAATGACAGTATTTTTTCAATACTTGACTAATGCTTTTATTGACACTTTCCTCTTTTGGTGGTATACTATAAATGGCGAAAAAGACAGAATTATATTGAAAGAGGACAAAAGAAATTGGAACAGTTAAAAGAGAATAAAATGGGCACTATGCCTATACCGAGGCTGCTTGTATCCATGTCATTACCTATGGTAATTTCCATGCTTATACAGGCATTATATAACCTTGTTGACAGTATGTTTGTGGCGAATATAAACAACGATGCCCTTACTGCCCTTGGTATGGCATTTCCCATGCAAAGCCTTATGATAGCCTTTCAGACAGGCCTTGGAGTAGGTATGAATGCCCTTGTATCAAAGCTTTTGGGACAGGGCAAAAATGAGCAGGCCGCAAGGGCGGCATTACACGGTCTTATACTCACCGGAGTAAATTACATAATATTCTTTATAGTGGGACTTTTTGCATTACCTCTGTTTTTCTCAATACAGACAAACTCCCAAAGTGTAATTGGCTACGGTGTTGAATATCTTTCAATTATCTGCTGTTGTTCCTTCGGACTTTTTATGCAGATATGCCTTGAAAGATTTTTGCAGTCCACCGGAAAGACTGTATATTCAATGATATTACAGGCCACCGGTGCGGTAATAAATATAATACTTGACCCCGTGCTTATTTTCGGTGTGGAGGCGCTGGGTATTCCTGCTATGGGTGTTACCGGTGCGGCATTAGCTACAGTTATAGGACAGATTATCGGCTGTATCGTCGGAATAGTATTCCAGATAAAATGCAATAAAGAGCTTACCCTTTCCTTTAAGGGCTTTAAGATAAACGGCGGTACAATAAAGACCATATATGCGGTGGGTATTCCCTCGATTATAATGAGCGCTCTTGTATCGGTGCTTACCTTCGGTATGAATGTAATACTTAAATCCTTTGAGGAAGCGGCGGCTACCACCTTTGGTATTTACTTTAAGGTGCAGAGCTTTGTCTATATGCCGGTATTCGGTATGAATAACGGACTTGTTCCCATAATAGCCTATAATTACGGTGCAGGCAAGGGGGACAGAATAGTAAAGACAGTAAAGCTGGGCGCAATAGTGGCGGCGGTTATGATGTTTATAGGACTGCTTATTTTCCAGATAGTACCTGAGCTTTTATTATCCCTTTTCAATCCCTCGGAGGATATTTTAAGAATTGGAATCCCTGCCTTCAGGATATTCAGCATATCCTTTGCCTTTGCAGGAATATCAATAGTATTAAGCTCCTGCTTTCAGGCACTTGGCAACGGATTTTACAGCATGGTGGTATTCCTTATCCGCCTTATATTCCCCACACTCCCCTTAGCGGCATTATTGGGACAGATAGGCGGACTTAATCTGCTGTGGTTCTCAATGCCTATATGCGATATGCTGGGACTTTGCATGGCGGCTATATTTATGACAATTATGTATCGCAGGGTAATAAAACCCATGATACAGAAAAATACGGCGTAAGCCGATAAAAAGGAGAAGGTTATGGGCAAGATAATCACAATTTCAAGACAATTCGGAAGCGGCGGAAGTGAAATAGGCAAAAAGCTCGCCAAAAAGCTTGAGATACCCTACTATGATAAAACTATCATAGACGTTACCGCCAAGGAAAGCGGCTTTGACCCTAAGTATATTGAAAAGGCAGAGCAAAGCACCACAACCAGCTTTTTATATAACCTTGCCATAAACGGCATTTATACACAGCCCCTTACAGATCAGCTTTTTGCCGCTGAATGTAAGGTAATAAAAGCCCTTGCGGACAAGGGTCCCTGTGTAATAGTGGGCAGATGCTCAGACTATGTATTAAAGGATGAATATGATTGCCTTAATGTGTTTGTACATTCCTCTGATAATTTCCGCATAAACAGAGTAAGCGGAGGAGAGGGAATATCAAGGGAGGATGCCCTTGATCTTATAAGACAAAAGGATAAGGCAAGAGCAAGACACTATAAATACTATACCGAAAAGGTATGGGGTCTTGCTTGTAATTATGATATTTGTATCAATACAGCCGCCTGCGGAATTGATGAGGCTGTAGAGATAATTGCCCGCCTTGTTAAATAAAGATATAAAAAGGTAAAAGGGAAGCAGAACTAACGGAACAGGAAAGGAAGCATTTAAATGGAACTGATTTTGCTGCTGTTTGCGGTAGTTATAATACTGTGTATTATCGGAAGGCAGATCTCTGCTAAAATCGGTGTGCCAAGTCTGCTTATATTTATGGCGGTAGGTATGCTTTTAGGCTCAGACGGTATTTTTAAAATCCCCTTTGATGACTATAAGCTAAGTGAACAGATATGCTCTGTGTGTCTTGTGTTTATTATGTTCTGCGGTGGTTTTTCCGCAAACTGGCAGGCGGCAAAGCCTGTGGCACTAAGGGCAGGAATTTTGTCATCTGTGGGTACGATCTTAACCGCCCTTATAACAGCCGCCGGATGTCATTTTCTTATAGGCTTTGACCCTGAGGAGAGCTTTCTTATAGGTGCTGTTATATCCTCCACCGATGCGGCATCGGTGTTCTCAATACTCCGTTCAAAAAGGCTTAATCTGAAGGGCGGTCTTGCATCCTTACTGGAAATAGAAAGCGGAAGTAACGACCCCTTTTCATATATGCTTACAGTAGTGGCATTGGCTGTTTTGGGTAATGACGGAACCTTCGGGCAAATGGCATTACTTGTGGTATTACAGGTAATAATAGGCCTTGGCTGTGGCTTTATCCTGGGATTTTTAGCGGTATTTATATTAAAGAAATTCAATTTCGGCTCTCAAGGGTATGATATAATTTTCATGTTCGCCATGATATTTGCCGCCTATGCTTTACCCCAGATATTAAACGGCAACGGATTTTTAAGCGTATACATAGCCGGCATAGTTATAGGTAACAATAAGATACCAAATAAAACTCAGCTTGTACATCTGTTTGACGGCATGACAGGACTTTGCCAGATAATGCTGTTCTTCTTACTTGGTCTGCTGTCATTCCCGTCTCAGCTGCCGGGAATTATACTTTCGGCCTTGGCGGTATTTGTAATCCTTACCTTTATAGCAAGACCCCTTGCGGTATTTGCAATTTGCTCAAAGGGATATACCTGGAAGGACAGACTGTTTATAGCCTGGTCGGGACTTCGTGGTGCTTCCTCCATAGTTTTTGCCATTATGGCTATGGTAAGCGATTCCTACAACGGAAGCGACTTATTTAATATCGTGCTTTGTGTCTGTCTTATATCGGTTATGTTCCAGGGTACTCTGCTGCCGAAATTCGCCCAGTCCTTAGGGCTTATAGATAACGCCAGCAGCGTTCTTAAAACCTTCAATGACTACCAGGAGGAAACAGAGCAGTTTAACATGGTGCGTATCTTTGTATCGGAGGATCACGCATGGTGCGATAAGAAAATAAGCGAAATTGCTTTCCCGGAAAACTCCCTTGTGCTTATGCTAAAGCACCAAGGCAGTACCATAGTACCAAACGGCAATACGGTGGTATCCTCCGGGGATGATGTAATATTAAGCGTTCCCTCATACTATGACAGCGGGGATCTTATGCTGAAGGAATACGAAATAGGTCCGAAGCACCTTTGGATAGGAAAGACCATAAAGGACTTAGGTCTGCCCTCATCCCTTCTTATAGTGATGATAAGAAGAGGTACCGAGATGATAGTTCCCAACGGCAACACGGAAATATACTTAGGGGATGTTCTTGTAATAAGCGACCAATCCCTTCGCAAGACCGACAGCACAGATTCGGCACTTAATAAGCTGGCTAAAAAATTTGCAAAGAAAAAAGAGGTATTAAGTAAGAAATAATGGATATAAGAAATAATATCAAGGGTCATTTTAACACCATAACCACCCATAAAATGGAGGTTATGAAGCTCTGCTTTAAGGCAGGACTTTATAAGCAGGGCTTACTTCACGACCTATCAAAATATTCCCCGGCGGAATTTATTACAGGGGTGTTATATTATTCCGGGGATAAAAGCCCCAACACCAATGAAAAATTAGCCACCGGCAAAAGCACCGCATGGCTTCATCACAAGGGCAGAAATAAGCACCATTTTGAATACTGGATAGATAACAAGATAGACGGGGACAAGAAAATGTGCGGATTTTCCATGCCGGATAAGTATATTGCGGAAATGTTTTGCGACAGGGTAGCGGCCTGCAAGGTGTATTATAAGGAAAAATACGACGAAAGCACACCCCTTAAATATTTCCTTAAAAATCATGACCATTATATGATTCACCCGGACACCAAAAGAAAGCTGTTTAATTTACTTCGTATGCTTATGGTTTACGGAGAGGGCAATACTCTTAATTATATAAAATACAGATTTTTAAAGTAATTCTGACCCTGATTTAAATCAGGGTTTTTTATTTTGAAAATAATGTCGAATTTTGTTGACAAATCAGCTTATCGGTGATAAAATTAGCTTACACAAAATGAAAGTGCAGGTGACAATCTGAAATGAGCGCAAATAAAAATAAGCCGGCAGAAAGAAAAAAATCCCCCGGCCATATTTTATCATATATAGGAGTATATCTTGCGGTATTTGCTTCAGCTCTGGGTATTGCTTTATTTATGTGGGGAGAATATAAAAATGATAATATTTCCCATATCGTAAAGGGAGAAACCTCATGGGCTGCCGAAAGCAAGCCTGCTTATAGCACCCCAAAGGAAACAAAGCAGGAAACCCCGGAAAATTCCCAAGCAACCCCAATAGCCACCACCGAAAAGCCTTCACAGACTACCCCGGAATATACTATTACCACCACCGAAAAGCCTTCACAGACTACCCCGGAATATACTATTACCACCACCACAACCCCAAAGCCGGATTTACCCGAAACATTACTCCAACAGCGTCACGAAATGTACAAGGATAATATTGTGATAGTAGGGGATTCCATAGCCTCAGGTTTTGCTCTTTGCGGCTATATTCCGATAAAGAACAGCTATGCAAAGGGTAATATAGCAACATGGAATATTCATGACTATACCTTTAAATGCGGCGGCAGGCAAATGGATATAACCGATGCCATAGCCTATCTTCAACCTGCCTATATCTATATGTCAATGGGTATGAATGATGTTAATATGATTTCAGAGGAGGAATTTGTAGCCTCCTATCAAAAGGAGATAGAGAACTTTTTAAAGGTTTCTCCCCGGAGTAATATTGTAGTAGCGTCTATAACCCCCATAACCTTAGGCAACAAATTTACAAGCCAATGGGTAATACTTGCATACAATGAGGCGCTCCACAAAATGGTAAACTCATTAAAGTTAGATAATGTAAAATTCTTTGATGCCTACAGCCTGTTATGTGATCCTCTTACCTTAGGACTTAATCCCGATTATGCCGCAGAGGACGGAATACATATTTTTAAACCCGGCTTTAACAAGCTGCTTAACGGAGTGTTACACATATATGACACCATGCCTTATACCGATAAGTGCAAGGCCGCCATGAAGGAATATCTTAAGGGAACCTCTAAAAATTGATTCCCAATCATAATATTTTTCTATTTCGATTATTTTTTCAAAAATCAAGGCA
>CALXIO010000024.1 GCA_944388385.1 uncultured Ruminiclostridium sp. | reverse complement strand
TTCCTCCTTAGCTCAGTCGGTAGAGCGCGTGACTGTTAATCACGATGCCGTTGGTTCAAGTCCAACAGGGGGAGCCATTAAGACCTCGCTCTTTCGAGCGAGGTCTTTTGTGTTTTATATGGAGTTCTGACCGATATTCAATTTAACCGAAATTGTTGCTGAAGTGGAGCGACCACACCTTGCGGTGTGGTCTTCTGTATTTTATATGGAGTTTAGAGAGGGGTACTTTTTTGTCGTGCGCTCCTTTATTTTTTTGGTGCTGGCGGCATAGTGTACCCCCATAAGGGGATATGTGGCCTCTTATTTTTTTCGCCTGCTGTCGGCACTCCACCCACCCCCCGCCCCCTCCCTTGTAGGGAGGGGGTATTCTTTTTCGCGCTGACGCGCGACATAGGGGGGCAAGCCCCCCTAGACCCCTCAGTGGGGCTTCGCCCCACACCCCGGACGCGCTTACGCACGTTTTGGGGGTAAACCCCCAAACCCCCTTGGGGGAAACATGGTTTCCCCCAAACCCCCTTCATTTGTTCAGTGCTCCTAACTCATTAAAGCCAGACTTAGATTCTGCTTCAGGACCCCCTCTTTAAACTTGCTGTACTTCCGCTTTACAGGTCGCAGGGCTTGTTCTCAAACTAAGATAGTTTTATCGGACTTGCGCCCACTTCTCCTATATGGTTAAGTTTATTTTGCGTTCCGCTTTATTTTTTTCGAGTGCGGACGGCTTTCGCTCTGTTAAGGGGCGGTGCGCCCCCTTTATTTTTTCGGCTGCTGTCGGCTATCCCCATCCCCCCTAACCCCCTTCCCGCGTCGTCGCAAGGTCCGTTCATGCTCGGGGCGGACGGCAAGCGTCCACCCCTCACTTCACTCCCTTGCTCCTCCTTTTCGGCAAAAAGGCACGCAAAAGTCGCCTGTTCGGTTGTAAACGCCCTTACGACGGCTTTGTTTTGCTACCACCTTTTTGCCGTTTGCGTGCTGTCGCACGCTTTTTATGGGGCCTGGCGCCCTGCGACCGCTTTAAGGGGGCTTTGCCCCCTTAAATCCCCCTAAATTTATTTTGTGTACCGCTGAATTTTTCGTGTGCTGTCGCCACTCTACCCACAAAAAAAGAGGGCGTAAGCCCTCTTTTTATATTCTCTTTAGCCCTGTAACAGTAAACCACCCTAGAAATGTTATCTTTAAGTATATCACCACATAAATTATACACTAAGTAATGCTCAAAAAATACTCATGGACATAGGTATCCTCGTTTAATTCCGGGTGGAAGGCGGTGACTAACTGGTTTTTCTCCCTTGCGGCTACTATTCGGTTGTTTACTACCGATAAAATCTCCACTTTTTCCCCCGCATCCTCTATATATGGAGCTCGGATAAATAACATAGGGATATTTTTTCCGTTAAAATTACTCTCTGTATAAAATGACCCTAACTGTCTGCCGTATGCGTTGCGGTTTGCGGTAATATCCATGGTGCATAAATGCCGGGCGGTGTCGTTTGTAATTTCCTTTGCAAGTAATATAAGCCCGGCACAGGTACCGAATACCGGCATACCATTGTCAATAAATTCCTTTATGGGATTTTTCATATCCGAATCATTAAGCAGCTTCCCTATAACCGTACTTTCCCCTCCGGGAATTATCAGCCGGTCAAAGCTCTTTGCAAGATCCTGTCGCTGTCTTAATTCTATCGCCTTAACCCCAAGGCTTGCAAGGATTTTCTCATGCTCAATAAATGCCCCCTGAAGGGCAAGTACCCCCACGGTATCCATTATTTGCCCCTTTCAGCCATAAGAAGCTTAATTTCATCCTCGTTTATACCTACCATTGCCTCCCCTAAGTTCATGGAAAGATTGGCTATAAGCTCAGGGTCGTTGTAGTTTGTGACAGCCTTTACGATGGCGGCGGCTCTTTTTTCGGGATTGCCGGACTTGAAAATTCCGCTACCCACAAATACACCCTCAGCACCAAGCTGCATCATAAGTGCCGCATCTGCCGGGGTAGCAACACCCCCTGCTGCAAAATTAACCACAGGGAGCTTTTTATTTTCCGCCACATATTTTACAAGGGAATAATCCACCCTTAGTTCCTTGGCGGTATCATATATTTCGTCCTCGCTCATGGAGGAAATTCTCCTTATTTCCCCCTGCATCATCCTCATATGCCTTACAGCCTGTACCACATCCCCCGTACCAGGCTCGCCCTTTGTTCTTATCATGGAAGCCCCCTTGGAAATTCTCCTTAAAGCCTCCCCTAAATCCTTAGCACCGCACACAAAGGGAACTCTGAACCGAGTCTTATCTATGTGGTACTTGTCATCCGCCGGGGATAAAACCTCGCTTTCGTCAATGTAGTCAATTTCAATGGCCTGTAAAATCTGCGCTTCCGCAAAGTGACCTATACGGCATTTTGCCATAACAGGAATACTTACCGCCTGTTGTATGCCCTTAATCATAGCAGGGTCGCTCATTCTGCCAACACCTCCTGCGGCTCTTATATCCGCAGGAATTTTCTCCAAAGCCATTACCGCACAGGCACCTGCCGCCTCTGCAATTTTTGCCTGCTCAGGGGTGGTTACATCCATAATAACTCCCCCTTTAAGCATCTGGGCAAGATTTTTGTTAAGCTCATATCTTTCGTTAGTCATTTTAAGTAAACTCCTTTCGTTTTTTCACAGTATAATACCTTTATTCTTAAAATGCAAATTAACACATTCAACCGAGTTTTCAACAATTTTTAGAACAAATTAACATATTTGTGAAAAATATATCCTTTAATTTATGAAAAATCTACAAAGGAAATTTACTCAATTTTCCCTTAAATTAGTCTATTTAAAATTACAACGAAAAAACCCACTCAAAAAGAGTGGGTTTTGTATAAAAGAGAGATTTTACTTTTTATGGGGTAATTTTATAAGATAGGATTCAGCATCCTGTACCGGCATAGGCTTTGCGTAGAAGTAGCCCTGTGCCACATCACAACCGCATTGTGATAAGAACTGAGCCTGATCTATAGTTTCAACACCCTCAGCAATAAGGTCAAGACCAACATCCTGGGACATTGAAATAGTGTGGGAAATAATCTTTTTACCCTTTTCGTCACTCATAAAGCTGGATAAGAATTCCCTGTCTATTTTAAGAACATCAAAACGGGTATTCTTCAGGGTGTTAAGTGAGGAGTAGCCTGAGCCGAAGTCGTCCATAAGAAGCACATAGCCATGCTCCTTTATTTCCTGGGTGAGCTTTACTGACTCAGCACTTTCGCTGCTTTCGGTGATTTCAAGCTCTAATAGTTTTTTGGGAATATTGTACTTTGCGGTAAGGTTATCAAGATACCTGATAAAGGAATCATCCTTCAAATGGGCTCTTGATACATTTACCGAAATAGGAAGCGGCTCATAGCCTCTTTCTATCCAGTCTGCAAGTACCTGGCAGGCACAATCCCATACATAGGCATCAAGCTTAGTTACAAAGCCGTTTTCCTCAAACAGGGGGATAAAATCTCCGGGAGGAATCATGCCTCTTTCGGGATGGAACCATCTTACAAGTGCCTCATAGCCAACAGCGGTATCCTTTGATATGCTGAACTTAGGCTGAAGATAAATGCCGAACTCCTGGTTTTCAAGGGCAGACTGCATACTGGATTCAATAAACAGTCTGTTTTGTGAGGCTCTGAACATTTTCTCATCATAGAATGCCACACTTTCAATGGCATTTTTCTTAATGGAATTTCTTGCAATAGAGGCTCTGTCACCCATGAGTCTTGGCTCAATGGTGGGATCGGTTACCTCATACACACCGAATACAAATTCATAGTGTATATTGTTAAAGTCGGACATTCTTTCCTGAATATCCCTTATGATCTGCATTATATCATCCCTTGTTTCATAGGGAGTGAGAATCATAAATACATCGCTGTTAAGTCTTGCGGCAACCTGCTCCGGGGTGGAGTAAAGCTCGAGCTGATGCTTGATATGGCTTAATAGCTCAGTACCCACAGTTTCGCCGTAGGTTTCGTTTACAAGCTTGAAGTTACGAATATCAAAGTGGATAAACGCCCTCTTTTTACCGTCATTCTTAGCAAGATTTTCACTTATCTGTCTGTTTAGATCTATGGGATTTAAGGTGGTGGTATAGAAGCTTCTGAGAGTAATATCCGCAAGCTCAGAACGGTCACAGGGCTTTAATGCGCCTACAAGCTCGGATAATTTTCCCTCCTTGTTTTCTTCAAGGATAAGCTTCATTGTATACCATACCGGCTTATCACTGCCCTCATCGGTAATACGGAACTGAAGGGTTATTGAGCTTTCGGTGACCTTTTCATTTATAGCCCTTTTCAGCTTCATTACTATCTCGTTGAAGATAGGTCTGTCAGCAGGATATATAGCACCGCTTTGCCATAATGCCCTTAAAGGTCCTACCGTGGGGGAGATAATGCACTTAGGGGTACATTCGTTTTTGCTTACATACCACTTAATGTTGTCATAGTCCATATAGAAATATGAGAAATTGTTTTCATTTGCAAATATCTCATGTATTCTCTGTTCAAACTGTGAAACAGACTCAGCGGCAAACTTAATACCCACCTCATCCGGGGTATCGGTAATGGTGGCCTTTTTAAGCCTTTTCTGTTCGTACATCAGGTGGTCGGTCTGGCGAAGCAGCTCATAGAACTGCACCACATTTGTGACCTTTGCCGCCTTTGTACCTACGCTTATTGAAACCTCAAAGGGTCTGCCGGAGGTCTTGTTGTAGGAATTAAGGCTGGATAAAAGCTGGCTTGCGGTTTCGGTGGCATAATTCATTTCATCCGATACCGGCTCAACCAGTATAAATTCATCACCGCCGAAGCGGGCGCAGACACCCTTTACATTACAAGCGGATTTTACCGCCTCAGCAACGGCAATTACCGCCTCATCGCCGGCCTTATGACCGTGGGCCTCGTTTATCTTCTTTAAGTCATCCATATCCGCAGAAAGGAGAAGCAGCTTTGAATTCTTATCCATTGTGCGAAGGAGCTTATCAAATGCCGCATAAAATCCGTGACGGTTAAGCAGGCCTGTAAGCTGATCTATGGAGTGGGTCTTTTCAAGATCCTTATATGCGGTGGTAAGCATATAGCGGTTGCGGAAGTTCTCCAGAATGAAGTCCACCGCAGACACAAATCTTCTTATATCTCTGAAGCTGTTTTCAAAGGGGAAGAATTCATCCACCACCACAGCATAATAGCCCATTACCTCTGTCTGCAAGTGCAGGGGGCTGAGCATAATTCTTTCGTATTTTTTAAGAGCCTTACCGAGAGCAGGAAGTATACTTACGGTTTTATATGTGGTAAGATACTCATTGTTATAGCCGTCCTTATGGGAAAGGCAAATCATTTCATCGGTATATACGCTATGGTAAGACTTTGGTATAATGGTGGCATTTTCGGTAAGAAAATCATCATTTATACATATCCATGAGGGATCGTTTGAAAATTCCGAAAGCTGCTGTGCCAGCTCATTTAAATTATCACAGCCGATAGCGGTACTGTTACACTGATCTATAAGGGTTTCATTAGCCTGTGTAGCGGTGTAAAAGTCGTTCATCTTAAGCAGCTTGTCGTTGTTATATTCGTATGTCCTCTTCTGACAGCCGCAGGACTGGGAGAAGGAGGGGGCATATTTTACATACTTGGTGCAGGGAATTTCCACACCCTCCTCATAGCCCTGGGCGGTGATTTCGATAATATCACACATCTGGGCAAGGTCAAGGGTAGCTGTGGAATATTCTGCGGAAGCATAAATCCTGTTGCCGTAGGTGGCATCAAATCCGGTAACTATAACCTCATCGGGGATCTTAAAGCCCTTTTCCTCAAGAAATCTGCCTACGGTAATAGCCATGGTATCATTAGCGCAGATAAAGGCCTGGGGCATTTTTCTGCCGGATTCATCCAGCTTTGTCATGGTATTCCAGGTGGGGTCTGACCAGAAGTCGCCGTAACCCAGCATATCATCCGTAAAGGTAATGCCGTTTTCAAAAAGCACCTTTTTAAATACCGAGATACGCTCCTCAGAGAAGGAATTTCCCTTAAAGCCTGCCATCATATATACATCCCTCTTGCCGTGGAACTCAACCACATGGCGCACTACCGCCTCAAAGCCCTCGGTGTAGGTGTACTTTATGTTGGTGCATCCGCTGTATTCGCCGTCTATACATATAACAGGTGTCTTATATGCCTTTGCATAGCTTATAAGATTTTCTGTGACATACTTGTTTTTAAGTGTTTCAGGGAAAATAATCATCAGATCCACAAGCTCAAAATCCGGAAGGTGGAAAATGCTTGCGGCTCCCTTTGTGTAGGGGGTGTTATTATAAAAATCCACAAATGAATTGAATATAAGTATCTTGTATCCGATTTTGTTCAGTCTGGCAGTGACAATATCGGTTACATGAGCAATATGATCGTCCTGTATACCGGCAACGCATATTGCGGCGATTTTGTATTTGTGGAACTTGCCTATATACATATCCTTTCACCCCTTAATTAAAAAGTAAGCTAGTGTAATTATAGCGTAATTTTCTAAATAAGTCAATAATAACAATTTATTTATAAGATTTTCTGTGGAATTTTCACAAATTTTAAACTTAAACTTTGTGGAGGAAAGAAGTTTTAAGGGTTAGATAAATGTAACCGTTACACGAAAAAAATTCACCACAATATATAGGGTCAAAAATCCGGACTAATACAAGGGGCTTATTATTGATAATGGCTTTTGAAAAGGGTTTTTTATAATTTGTATAAAAACAGCCCCTGTTTTTTTAACAATACATAGAATTTTAGAAATTGCACAAAGTTTATTATAAAATAACTTGATTTATTGAACGAAATATAGTATAATTATCACTAATGATAGTGTTTTAAGGCGGAATTGTATTCTGCCCTTAAGTCATTGTCGAAATTCTTAACAACGATAGTACCGCATAAATGCGGTTTTTTTGACAATATCGTTTCGGAGGGATTAGTATGCAATCTATGAAGGTTACGGACGTACTTCAGTATCTGATGCTTACGTTCATTGTGATACCCGTACTTATTATAGGTATAGTGGGTACAATAAGTATTATGGGATTTGGCACAAGCTCAACAGCCCAGTTTGCCAATTCATCCGGTCTTGCCCAGAGCGAAACAATAAATCAGCGCTTCGGCATTTATGAAAATGATGTGGCATACATAAGCCGTCACAATGCTGCTGCTGAATTTCTTTCAGGCTCAGGTGCTGAAAATTCAGATGAATATAAGGCTGCCAAGGCATTACTTGACAATGCGGTAACCTCCAGCGGCGTGCTTAATGCAGTGCTTATCCGTCCTGACGGCAGCATAGCGGCTGAATCTGCATCTGTTCAGAGCAACAAGGAGCTTTTCTATGCCTTTGATGACAATGTAAAGAATATGTCCAAGGATTCTGTATTATATACTCCCGTAATTTCAGCAGGGGATAAGTACAATGAGGATTCCTTCAGCGTTGTAAAGTGCGTACAGAATGACAAGGGCGAGGTTGTGGGCTATGTGGCTGAGGTAGTACCTGTAAAGGCACTTACCGATCTTTTGGCAAACCTTACCTTCGGTGACGGCGCAGGTACAATGGTAGTTACTGACGGTGTGGGCACTATCCTAAACTTCGGTGCACCTGTACAGAAGCTGGACGGAATTGCCGACCAGAGCTTTAAGGATATTCTTACAGTCAGCGGTACCTCCGGTGCTACTGACAACACCGTAGCAAACTACACCGCAAACGACTACAACGCAGGCGGTTATGTGGGAAGATATGACTTTATCAACACCTCCACCGGCTCAGGCTGGAAGTGGGTATCTGTTTATGCACAGGGCGGTCCCTTCTCCACTACAATAATGATTCCCGTAGGTATTGCAATTATCGCCATGATCGTAGTTGCACTTGTTTGCTTCCTTATCAGTACAAAGGTTCGTCATTCCATCGTTTCTCCCATTAAGGAAATGGTAGGCATCTTAAACGAAATCAATGAAGGCAACCACGAGGTTCGTTTTGATATTAAGACAAAGAATGACTTTAAGGAAATGTCCGAGTTGTTTAACGGCCTTCTTGATGATGTATATATGTCAGAGGAATTACACCGTACAATTTCCGATATTTCAGACAATATGCTCTTTGAGTGGGACTTCCACAAGGAAACAATGTTCTTATCCGAAAACTTCAAGGAGAAGTTTGATATTGTTCCAAGCCAGGCTGCATTATCCCCCGGTAAGTTTATTGATAAGCTCATGAGCGAGGAGGATGCAGACGCATATAAGAGAGATCTTTCCACTCTTCTTAAAAACAAGAGCGGTCACAGCGCAGAGTATCAGCTTCTTACAAAGCAGGGAACAGTTACCTGGTTCTCAGTTCGTACAATGTGCATTACAGACCGTGTAGGCGAGCCTTTAAGAATTATCGGTGTAGTTACTGATATTGATAATGAAAAGAAGCTGGAGCTTCAGCTTTCAGAGCGTGCAAGCTATGACTTCTTATCACAGCTGTACAACAGAAGCACCTTTGAGCGTGAGCTTCAGTCTGAAATTGAAAGAAGAGCACAGACAAGAGTTGCAGTTGTATTTATCGACGTTGACGACTTCAAGTTCATCAATGACCGTTTCGGCCACTCTGTAGGTGATGAGGTTATCAAGTATGTATCCAACAGCATTAAGCAAAGAGTTAAGGGTACAGGCTTCGCAGGAAGATTCGGCGGTGACGAATTTGTACTTTGCGTAACCGACAAGGAGCAGATCGAGGATATTGAAAACCTCTCCCTTGACCTTATAGATGAGCTTTATTCCGGCTATCATTCAGAGCTTGCAAATGTATTTATTAACGTTAAGGCAAGTATCGGTATTGCCTTCTCACCGGAACACGGCGAAACAGGTGCAAGCCTTATTGCCGCAGCAGATGAGGCTATGTACTTCGTTAAGAAGAACGGTAAGGCAAACTACCACATTTATCAGCCTGAGGATTCTGAGATGGAAGGACTTCAGCACACCCTTTAATTAAATCAGCCCCCGCAAGGGGGTTTTTTTATGGGGAAAATCACAATATATGATAAAAATTTGTTGCAAAATCGCTTATTTTGTGTTATACTAATACTAATAATATTCTATTACCGAGGAGGCTATATGACACCTTCTGATAAGGATGAGATTATTTACGGTAAAAATGCCGTCACCGAAGGACTGAAGGCGGAAAAGAGCATAGACACCGTATATATTTCAAATAATGCAAAAAATATGGACAAGATAATTGCCCTTGCTAAAAAACAGGGCATTTTAATAAAGGAAGTAAGCGAGGACAAGCTACGCAGTATGTGCGGAGAAAAGCACGGCGGAGTAGCGGCAACGGTTGCCCCCATAAGCTATTGCACCGTTGAGGAAATTCTTGACAATGCAAAAAGCAAGGATAAGCCGCCCTTTATTATTATCTGTGACGAAATACAGGACCCCCACAATTTAGGGGCTATTATCCGTACCGCAGAGGCCTCCGGGGCTGACGGGGTTATAATTCCCGCAAGGAGAAGTGCCGCGGTAAATTCCACCGTGTTTAAAACCTCAGCAGGGGCGGCGGCATGGATAAAGATAGCAAGAGTAAATAACCTTGCCAAAACCATAGACTATCTTAAGGAAAACAATGTATGGGTTTATGGGGCAGAGGCTGACGGACAGGACAGCTACAAGACGGATTTTTCCGGGGCGGTGGCATTGGTCATAGGCTCAGAGGGATTCGGGCTTGGAAGACTGGTAAGGGAAAAGTGTGACGTTATCGTTTCCTTGCCTATGCACGGCAGGGTAAACTCTCTTAATGCGTCGGTAAGCGCAGGCATACTTATGTATGAGGTTGTGCGAAGCCGGGCAAATAAGTAATGAAAGGGTGATTGGATGGGATATTCAGTAGATGATATATTAGCCGAATTAGAGGCGAAAAAGGGCGACAGCAAGCTCGCATCTAAAAAGCCTGTGGATATTGATGATGTACTGGAGCATGTTACGGCGGCAAAGAAAAGCCATAGCCAATCCGAAGGGGAAAATAAGCCCTTGGATGACACCGCCGAAAAGCCAAAGCCCAAGTTGGATGCTGATGCCATAATCCGTCAGAAAAAGGCGGCAGAGTGCACCCAGACCTTTGCGGATGCCAACGGTGAGCTTTTTAATATCCTTACGGGAAAACAGCAGGAGCAGACTGAAGCTGAAGAAAATCCGGAGGACAGCAAGTCCCGGCAGGAGGTTATAGTTGAGGCTGTACCTGTTGAAACCGAGGAGGAAAAGCAGAAAAGGGAAGAATTGGAGGCTAAGAGCCGTGCCTTGCTTTTGGAGAAGGAAAGACAGAATGACGATCCCAACGATATGCTGGATCTTGTCAATCCCGTTGAGATAAAGGAACAGGCCATAAACGAGGCTAAGAAAAGTGAGGAGGACACCCCAAAAAGGGATGAGCTTCACGATATAGTTTCCGGCAATACAAATGAGCTGGGAGCTGAGATCAAAAAGTCAGATGCCCTTGATTTTGATGATGATGTGGATGATGAGGGTGTAAAGGCCTATGTGGCTAAAAGTCACACCCAGAGTATGCTTCTTGAAAAGATAAATCAGAGCATAGCCCAAAGGCGCAAGGACACCATAAATGCCCACAGGACTATTACCATGTCCGAGGGGTCCACAAAGGAGCCCTTAGGGCCTATAAATTCCGAATACGCAAAGAAGATACTCCCCCCAACAGATACATTACCCACAGAAAACCCCGTAATAGCAAAGGAAAAGGCGGAGGCGGTAGCGGCAATAAGCAAAAAGCCCCGACTTAAGGACTTTGTTTTAGAGGATATGGATGAGGATACTGCCGATGAGAGTGAGGCAGAGGAATTTGAGGAATTTGACAGCATGGATGCCTCAGGTCAGATATGGTCGGATCTTTGTGCAAGCCATACCGGACTTAAAATAAGAATAGGCATACTGTCGGTAATTACCGTAATTTCCTTCCTTATCAGCTTTTTCAATGACTTTGATCTTTTCTATAAGCTTGATTTAGTGGAAACCTTCAGCGCAGTAAGTGTAAGGGGAGATGTGGCGGCACTTATCTATATCAGCCTTGTGCTTGGTATACTTGGATTTGCGGTATGCTCAACGGTGCTCAGTAACGGACTTTCAAAGCTGATTTCACTGAGGCCGGATTGTGATACTGTATGCGCACTTTCCGCTTCCATTGCCCTTATCGGGGGAGTAGTAAACCTTATAGATATGCAGTCCTTTAAGCTGATGCACTCCTCCATATTTATATCCACCGCCCTTGTATCGCTTTTATTTAACACCGCAGGAAAGCTGCTGATGATTTCAAGGACAAAGCGAAACTTCAAGAATATGCTTTCGGAAAACGCAAAGTATTACACCCAGATGCTGACAAGGGATGAATCCACCTCCAGAATTACCCGTTGTATTTCCGGGGTAGCCCCCTTTATTGCCACCATGAGAAAAACGGAATTTCTCACCGACTTTTTAAAGTCCAGCTACTGTGATGATGAAGCGGACAGACTTTCCGGCAAATTCCTTATTACAGCCGCAGCGGCAAGTATCCTTACGGGAATACTGGTATTCTTAAACCCCTTGGGCTGTCAGTTTACTGTTGATGTGGGTGGGGCGGAAAATCCCTTCTTCTTTGCACTTTCCTGTGCAATAGGGGTATTTTCAGTGGCTTGTCCCTTCTCAATGCTGTTTATGATAAATCAGCCCCTTAATGTGGCATCCAAGAAATTAAATGAGGTGGGTGCCGGGGTACTGGGTTACGATGCGGCGGTTAATTTCTCCAATACCACAGCGGTATTGGTGGATGCAAAGACACTGTTTCCTCCCGGAACTATCGGAATGGCAAATATAAAGCAGAGAATTCCCAAAAAATCCATCCACAGAGTAAGCATAGACGAGGCTATACTTATAGCCGCAAGTATTGCTATACAAAGTGACAGCGCCATGTCCTATCTTTTCTATGATGTGACAATGGGGGATAAGGAATTACTTCGCAAGGTGGATAACTGCATTTATGAGGATAACTGCGGTATCACCGGCTGGATAAAGTCCGACAGGGTAATGTTAGGCGGCAGACAGCTCATGGAGATGCACGATATTGAGGTTCCCGACCATAAGGGTGACGAGGAAATATTAAAGCTTGCCGACCCTGTATATCTTTCAATCGGCGGAGAGATAGTTGCAATATTCTATATAAGAACCCTTGCAAATCCTGATGTAAAGGCATATCTTAAGATATTACAGGATAATGATATAAGGGTTATTGTAAAGGCTACCGATTCTATTATCACCGAGGATAAGCTGATAAAGCTGTTTGACCTTGACCCTGAATATATTACCGTATTACCCCATGAGGCTCACGAGCAGTATACAGACTGCACAAAGTACACCTCAAGGGGAAGCGGAGAGGTATTTTCAAACGGTACCTTCAGCTCCTTTGTAAGAAGTGTGCTGGCGGCTAAAAATCTTGCAGGAGCATTTATCTTCGGCAGGAACTTTACGATTGTAGCCGGCATTGTGGGAATACTTCTCACCATGATAATGGCAATAGCAAGACAGCCGGAATTTATCGCCCCAACAATAATTACCCTTTATAACACAATCACAACGGTGGTGCTTACGATAATACAGAGGATGAAGAAATATTGATTCAAGGACCCTTCGGGGTCCTTATTTTTAGCAGAAAATGCAGGGAATACAATTTAAACTTGCAAATTAAATTATAACACCTTTTGTGCTGAAGAATGTATTATGTAAATCGGAGCACAATTATTTTAAGGTGCTGTGGCACAATATTGTAAATTTGCACAACAGAAATTCACCTTCAACAAGGTAAAAAATGCGTTTATAATAAAAATAAAATATGATATTGACACAAATGGAGATTGGGTAGTATAATAAAGTCATACCAAACAGAAACCAACAGGAGCAACGAGGCTTAAAGAGCAAGTCCTCGAAGCTCCTGTATTTTTTACTTAGATTATGAAAGATTGTATTTTAAAACTTGCAAATCTGCGGAAAGGATGATCGGTATGGCAGAGGAAATCAGAAAAGAGACAGCAAGGGAGAAGGATGTTGAAATAATGCTTGATAATGTGGGTATGGTTTATAAGACCACCGACGGCAAGGATGTTACAGCCCTTACAGGCGTCAGCTTTGATATACACAAGGGAGAATTTATTTCTTTGTTGGGCCCCTCAGGCTGTGGCAAGACCACTCTTTTAAGGATAATTGCCGACCTTATCACCCCCACATCGGGAAATGTGCTTATCGGAGGCGAAACGCCAAGACAGGCAAGACTTAAAAAGCGTTATGCCATGGTATTCCAGAGTGCGGTGCTTTACGACTGGAGAACGGTAAGAAAGAATGTAATGCTTCCGCTGGAGATAATGAAGGTGCCTAAAAAGGAAAGAATAGAACGGGCAGACAAAATGCTGAAGCTGGTGGGACTTTCCGATTTTGCGGATCATTATCCAAGACAGTTATCCGGCGGTATGCAGCAGAGGGTAGGCATAGCAAGAGCTCTTGCGATCCGTCCCGAAATACTTTTGATGGACGAGCCCTTTTCGGCACTTGATGAATTTACAAGAGAAAAGCTCCACGATGATTTACTTCGTATCTGGAGAAAGACCAATAAAACAGTTATATTCGTTACCCATAATATACAGGAATCGGTTTTCTTATCCGACAGGGTATGCGTATTATCTCCCCACCCCGGCAGACTTTCAGCGGTGGTGGATATTGATTTACCCAGACCCAGAACAATGGATATCAAGGATACACCGGAATTTACAGCCCTTGTGGCAAAGGTAAGAAACAGCTTCGAGGGAGTATGACGGAGGTGACAGGCTTTGACTAAGCTAAAGAGAATACTTGCATCCAAAACCACCGTTACCCTTGTGTGGGTGGTGGGCGTAATGGCAATATGGGAGGTGTTCGCCTTTATAGTGGCGGCTACCAAAAGAACTCCCATAAATGTATTGCCCCATGTATGGCAGATAGTGGAGTCCTTTTTCAGCGATAAGGCAGTAACCGGAAAAATGACCATGGCACAGCTTATAGCTACAAGCTGCGGCGAAACCCTTTCGAGGGCGGCCATTGGTTTTCTTATCGGTACGGTTTTAGGTTATTTGCTGGCGTTACTTATGAATATGTCGGGAATTGTGGAAAAGATAGCATTTCCTTATCTTATGATAATCCAGATGATACCGATTTTAGGTATGGCACCCATAATTCTTGCTATAACCGGAGATATTGATTCCTCCCGAATGGTAATTGCCGCCATACTTACCTTCTATCCGGTATCAACAAACACCTTAGCCGGATTTAAGGCGGTGGAGAAGGAAAAGCACGAGCTGATGTACAGCTATGCGGCTACCGGATTTCAAAGATACATAAAAACCTATATTCCCTTTTCCATACCCTATTTCTTTACGGGACTTAAGATATCCGCCCCAATGGCTATAACAGCCTCAATTCTTGTGGATACCTTACAGGGCGGAAACGGTCTTGGCTGTATGCTTTCCCAGTCCCTGAAGGGCGGTATGACAAGACTTGTATTCTGGGATATAGTGGTTATAAGCGCAATAATCGGTATTTTAAGCTATTATCTTATGGGGCTTATAGAAAAGCTGATATGCCCCTATAAGAGACGAGGTCAGGAGGTAATTTTATGACGAATAAAGCAAGGCTTAATTTATTAGCCTCTGTACTATTACCTCTTTGTGTGGCGGTACTGCTGTTTATATTATGGCAAACCGAGGTGCTTCACATACTGTTAGGCACCGACACAATAACCCTGCCCCTACCCACAAGAATAGGGGAGATAATAGGTCAGAACGCTGATGCTATATGGGAGCATACACAGATATCCTTAAGAGTTGCTCTTGGGGGACTTGTGATGGGATCGGTTTTAGGATACGGAATTGCCCTTATAGCAACGATTTTCCCTAAATGGGGAGCAGGAGGACTTTCAATAGTATCCGCCTTTAATGCTATTCCTATTGTGGCATTGGCACCGGTTATCAACAACTGGACAAGAGATATAAGCACAGAGGTAGACCAGCGCAGTACCGTGGCAAAAATGCTGGTGGTAATGATATTCTGTACTGCCTCAATGAGCATAAACGCCTTCAGAGGCCTTACTGAATTAAAGCCCTTTTCTGAGGACTTAATGAAAACCTACGCCGCAAAAAGAGGCACGGTATTTTTAAAGCTGAGACTTCCCAACAGCATACCCTATATATTCACCGCCCTTAAGGTAAGCGTACCCTCCAGTATCATCGGCGCACTTGTAAGTGAGTATTTTGCAGAGGATACGGTGGGAGTAGGCAGACAGATAAGGGAGAATATAGTAAAGGGTCAGTACCCCACCGCCTGGGCATATATAGCGGTAGCCTGCATTATCGGTATAGCACTTTATGCAATACTTATGCTGGTTGAACATTTAGTTATGAAACGCAGGAAGGGATAGTCCTTTCCCGTTTGATAAAAATCCCCACAGAAAGAAAGGAAGAAAAACTATGAAAATGAAAAAGACATTGGCACTCACACTTGCCGCTTTAATGGCGGTACAGCTTACAGCCTGCTCCGGCAGTGAAACAAGCAGCACATCACAGACAGAGTCACAGGCAACAGAAAACAGCTCCGCAGGCTCATCAGATGAAATGACCGACGAGGAACGCATCAAGGCGGCTGCTGAAGCCGGCAAGGTTGGTAACTGGGGTCTTGGTAACGAGTATGAAATCCAGGCACTTCTCACAAAGTACGGACTTCCCATTGATTATATCACCCAGGACTTCACAATGGACCAGTTTGATTCAGATGCAATTACCCTTGCATCAGCCATGACCTATAACGAGCTTGGCCTTGTAAAGAACGATTACGACGGCGCACTTAACTACGGTGACAGTGTCGGCATTATTGATATGAATGACCAGGGCGTAGCAATGCTTGAGGACAATCTTTTCTGCTCAAAGAAATTTGCAGAGGAAAATCCCAATACAGTAAAGGCATTTGTAACCGCATCAATGAAGGGTTGGGCTTACGCCTGCGAACACCCTGAGGAGGCGGCAGAGATAGTATTTGCGGCAGGCTCATCTGTATCTGCAGGACATCAGGAATATATGGCTAAGGAAGTTGCAAAGGTAGTAACCACAGATACAAAGGGAAATCCCGTATCCGCTGATAAGGTAGGTCAGATGGATGAGGCGGCTATGCAGCAGACTCTTGACCTTGCAAAGAAGTATATCAAGTTAGAAGACACAGCGGCATCAGAAAAGCTCCAGTCCTTTACACTTGATGATATCCGTTCAACCGAGTATCTTACATACGATCCCGAAAAGGACGGCGCACCTGAAAAGACTTCTGTATCCGTACAGCTCAAATGGTTACCTCAGTGTCAGTTTATGGGATATTATGTGGCACAGGCTAAGGGCTACTATGAAGAGGTAGGTCTTACTGTTGACATTATCTCCGGCGGCGGTGACATTTCCGAAACAACAGCAGTTTATAACGGTACGGTTGACTTTGGTGTAACATGGGTATCTAACCTTATCAATGCCAATGCAGGCGGTATGGATTTACTCCAGGTAGCACAGGTTTACCAACGCTCAGCTTTAGTCCTTGTATATAAGAAGTAAGAGTATAAAGGGGCGGTCTTTCCTTGAAAGACTGCCTTGATAAGAGCATTTGAAAAGTGCTTTTATCAAGGCAAAGGCCCTATAAAAACAAAGGAGGAATTTTTTATGGATCTTATTATCAAGAACGGCACTATTGTAACACCCACAGGTAAAATTAAGGCGGATGTGGGTGTAAAGGAGGGCAAAATCGCCCTTATAGCACAAAGCATAGATACACCCTGTGACAATGTGGTGGACGCTACCGGAAAGTATGTTTTACCCGGAGCCATAGACGGACATACACATCTTGCTATGCCATTTGGCGGAACAATATCCTCCGATGACTACTTTGCAGGTACAAGGGCAGCGGCGTGCGGAGGTACAACTACCGTATTTGACTTTGTATTGCAGGATTTCGGTGAATCTATGGTGGATACCATCAAGCGAAGAGATGCCATGTGCGCCCCTGATGCGGCGGTTGACTATGCCTTCCATGTGGCGGTAAAGGATGTATCAAACGGACTTATAGATACCATCGAGGATGCGGTAAATTACGGTGTACCCAGCTTCAAGGTATTTATGGTGTATGATTTCGGAGTTGATGACGGTGTATTCTATCAGGTGCTGGAAAAGGCAAAGTCCTGTAATGCACTTATTGAGGTACACGCAGAAAACAAGGATATCATAGCCGCAAGAACAAAGCAGTATTTAGCCGAGGGCAAGACCTCAGCCTGGTATCATTATATGTCCAGACCTGAATTTGTGGAGGCTGAGGCAGACAACAGGGCAATCGCCTGGGCTAAGGAATTAAATGCGCCCCTTTACATAGTACACCTTGCAAACAAGGAGGGTGTAAAGGCGGTGGCACAGGCACAGTCAGAGGGCTATGAAATTTATGCAGAAACCTGTCCTCAGTATCTTGAATTTACAAGTGATGTATATAAAAGGGAGGACGGCAGAAACTTTGTATGCTCACCTCCGATGAAGGGTGAGGAAAGCAAGAAAGCTCTCTGGAAGGCTATAAATTCCGGCATTATTTCAACCATAGCCACCGACCATTGTCCCTTCCAGTCCTATGAAAAGGATTGGGGCAAGGATGACTTTACCAAGATCCCCAACGGCTGTGCAGGTATTGAAAATATGTTCCCCTATATGCTGTCAGCGGCAAACGAGGGTAAGGTAAGCTATGAGAAGGCGGTTGAGCTTTGTTGCTCCAATCCCGCAAGAATATTCGGTTGTACCGAAAAGGGTGCGATCGAAGTGGGCAAGGATGCGGATATAGTAATTTACGACCCTGATACAGAGTTTACTATTACAAACGATAAAATGCACTCAGACTGCGACCATACTATATGGGAGGGAGTTACCCTTAAGGGTTATCTGACCCACACCTATTCAAGAGGCAGACTTGTTTACAAGGACGGCGAATTTTTAGGCGAAAAGGGCTGGGGCAAGTTTGTTAAGAGAAAAAGAGGATAAAAAAAGGGGGGTAAGCCAATGCTTAATTTAAGCTGTGAGGCAGGCAGATGTCTGCTTTGTTATGAAGCGGCCTGTACCGCTTGTTGTCCCAAGGGCTTTGATCCTGCCGGCATGGTAAGGGCGGTGCGCTTTAACGATGATAAAAGAGGCAGTCAGCTTGTGGATAATAAGGCTTGCGAAAAATGTGACGCACCCTGTGAGAAGGCCTGTATCCACTATGATATGCCGATACGCATAAGGGAAATGGCGAGAGCCTTACCCGAAAAGGCAAAGGCTCCGGATAAAGAGCTTCTCAAGACAGAATTCATGGGAGTTAAATGCGAAAATCCCTTTTTCCTGTCCTCGTCGGTAATAGCCGGTAACTATGAAATGTGTGCCAAAGCCCTGAAGATGGGCTGGGGAGGAATAGTATATAAGACCATAGGCTTTCTTATTCCGGATGAGGTTTCACCCAGATTTGACGCAGTTACAAAGGAGGGTATACCCTTTATCGGCTTTAAGAATTTAGAGCAGATATCCGACCACCCTTTAAACGAAAATCTGACGGCCCTTAAGAGGCTGAAGGAGGATTTTCCCACTAAGGTGATAGTTGCTTCCATTATGGGACAAAACGAAGAGGAATGGGAGGAGCTGGCAAGACTTTGCGAGGAGGCAGGAGTGGATATTATCGAATGCAATTTCTCCTGTCCCCAGATGTGCGGTGACGGTCTTGGCAGTGATGTGGGAGTAAATCCTGAGCTGGTGGCGAAATACACAGCGGCAGTAAGACGGGGCACTAAGCTACCTGTACTTGCCAAGATGACGCCTAACCTTGCGAATATGGAGCCTCCGGCAATAGCGGCAATAAACGCAGGCGCTGACGGTTTGGCGGCAATAAATACAATTAAGAGCATTACGGCGGTGGATCTTGACAGCATTGTACCTCTTCCGGCGGTGGCAGGAAAATCGGCAATAGGCGGATATTCCGGCAAGGCTGTAAAGCCGGTGGCGTTACGCTTTATTCATGACTTAGCGGTTTGTGATGAGCTTAAGGATGCTCCCATAAGCGGCATGGGAGGAATAGAAACCTGGCAGGACGCATTGGAATTTATATTACTTGGCTGCGGTAATGTTCAGGTGACCACCTCGGTAATGCAGTACGGTTACAGAATAATTGATGATCTTATCTACGGCCTTTCCTCCTTTATGGAGGAGAAGGGCTTTAGCTCCATTGAGGATATGAGGGGCGGGGCATTACCTTATATGGTAAGTGCAGATGACCTTGACAGAAAAACCTTACAGTATCCGAAATTTGACAGGGAAAAATGTATCGGCTGTAAGAGATGTTATGTTTCCTGTGAGGATGCAGGTCATCAGGCAATAGGCATAAGGGAGGGCAAGCCTACCCTTATAGCTAACAATTGCGTAGGCTGTCATTTATGCAGACTTGTCTGTCCCATATCTGCCATAGGAGTTTTAAACAGAGTAAATAAACCCTGAGCCTGTCAGATCTAAAAAGAAAGGGGGGAAGGTTATGTCGATACTGTTGTCAAGGCTTTATGACGGAGGGAGAAAAAGCTACAGAATGAAGCTGATTGCCGGTAAAAGCGGTCTTGATAACCCTGTAAGGTGGGTGCATATAATTGAAGATGTTACCTTTACGGATTTTCTTCACGGCAACGAGCTGGTATTCACCACCGGAATACGTCATCAGGGAGTGGACTGGCTTATCGGATTTGTCCTTGCTCTTAAAGATAAAGGGGCGGTCGGACTTGTAATAAATACAGGACAGTATATAACCGAGATACCTCCCCAGGTTATAGTTTTCTGTGAAAAGCATGATTTTCCCTTGTTTACGGTACCCTGGCAGGAAAGAATAATAGATATTACCTATGAATTCTGTCATCGTATTATGAATAGCGAGGAAAACGAGCAGAGCTTAGCGGCGGCTATGAAAAATCTGATATTCTCCCCGGAGGAGGAGTCAGGGTATAAAAACACTATGCTTCGTGCAGGCTTTCACAATGACAGCAGATACACAGTAATGGCGGTAAGGCTTACCGGAATAAACGGGGAGCGAACGCCGGAGCTTATAAAGAAATATAATTACACCTTCGGAAAGCTGATAAAAAGATCTACCTTAGCGGCAACTGCCATTATTCAGGAAAACAATCTTATTATAATAAAGCAAAATTGCCCGGCGGAGGGTATGAAGCAGCTTTTTGAAAAGCTGAAGGCCACCCTTACCGACGGGGACAGGATAACCGCAGGACTCAGCGGACAAATGGACGGCTGGCAAAGTGTATCTACCTTGTACGGGGACGCTATATCCTCCCTTACAGTCGCCCTTAAGCGGGGCAGGGAGTTTATTGAGTACGGTGATATAGGGCTATACAAGATAATATTCGGCGTAAGGGATATAGGAATATTAAAAAGCTATGTTGAGTCTGTTCTGGGAGAGCTTATACAGCATGATGAGGCAAACGGCACAGACTATGTAAGCACCTTACGGTGTTATCTTGAAAATAATTGCAGTGTACAGATGGTTGCACAAATCTTTGATGTACACCGTAATACGGTAAACTATAAAATAAAGGCCATAAGGGATATCCTTAAAACCACATTAAGGGAGGAAGATAAAATGAAGTATCTGCTTGCCTTTTATGTGGCGGATATGCTTGAGGACGAATAAACAAGAAAGGAAGAATAAACATGGAAAAGCTGACAGCACAGCAGGTAAAGGATTATCACAGAGAGTATAATCTTCAGTCCTGGTCAAAGCAGGGGGGACTTAATCCTATCCCGGTGGAAAAAGCAGAGGGAATTTACTTCTGGGATTATGACGGCAACAGATATGCGGATATGTCCTCTCAGCTTGTAAACCTGAATGTGGGTTTCGGTAACAGAAAGATAATCGATGCCATAAAACAGCAGGCTGAAAAGTTCTGCTATATGGGACCCTCTTATGCGGTGGAGTCAAGAGGACAGTTAGCTAAGATGATAATTGACAGAATGCCTGACAACATGGGCAAGGTATTCTTTACAAACGGCGGTGCCGATGCAAACGAGAACGCCGTAAAGATAGCAAGAATGTTCACCGGAAGAAACAAGGTATTTTCCCGTTATCGCTCATATCACGGTTCAACCTTCGGAGCAGGTAATCTTACAGGCGAGCCCAGACGTTACCCCTTAGAGCCCGGTATTCCCGGCTTTGTAAAGTTCTTCGATCCCTATCTTTACCGAGAAAAAATCCCCTTTGAAAGTGAGGAGCAGGCGGCGGAATATTACGTATCAAAGCTGCGTGAGCAGGTGATATATGAAGGTCCTGACAGCGTAGCGGCAATAGTTATGGAAACTATCACAGGCTCCAACGGTGTAATTATTCCCCCTAAGGGATATCTTAAGGGCGTAAGAGCCATTTGCGATGAGTTCGGCATTATGATGATATGCGACGAGGTTATGGCAGGCTTTGGAAGAACAGGTAAAATGTTTGCCTTCCAGAACTTTGATGTAGAGCCTGATATTGTATCCTTTGCAAAGGGTGTTACCTGCGGATATGTTCAGCTTGGCGGCGTATGCGTAAGCAAGGAGATAGCAAGCTACTTTGATGATCATATGTTATCCTGCGGTCTTACCTATTCAGGTCATCCTCTTGCCTGTGCAGCCGGTGTTGCCTGCCTTGAATTTTATGATGAAGCCAACATTCTTGAGAACGTAAACAAGACAGGCAAGGTGTTAGGCGAGATATTAGAGGAGCTTAAGGAAAAGCACCCTAGTGTAGGGGATGTAAGATATATCGGTTTGTTTACTTCAATAGAGCTTGTAAAGAGCAAGGAAACAAAGGAGCCCTTAGTACCCTACGGAAAGGATCCCAATGGCACTATGGGAAAGATTATCGGTATGCTTAAAGCCAAGGGCTTTATGACCTATTCACATGAGAATATGATTTTTGTTTCACCTCCTCTTATCATTACCGAGGAACAGATAAGGGAAGAAATGGTAAAGGTTGACGAGGTACTTACCGAAGTTGATAAGATGATATAGGAAAGGGGGAGATCTGATGTCACCTCAGAAATACAGCAACGCATCCCGGATAAAGCTGGAGGATATGATTTCCACAGGAAGATTTCGTCTTGTGATGTCACAGCAGTTTGAGGAGCCTCACGGCATATCCGAATTACCGGTGCAGATAGAGCTTAGTGACAAGACATCAAAGCTGCTGTCCTATAAGGTTCCCTGGGACGGCTGGTTATACGGTTTTGTGAGAGCAAATGAAGTGCTTAAAGCAATAAACGGCAGAAATGGTGAAAACCACATTCAGATGATATCCCTTCACGACTGGGAGGATCAATTTTTACTGGTGATAGAGACAGAGCTTACCGAAATGCCCTATTTTGTAGCCTCAGATGAGGTGGTGGAATTACTGGAAGGCTGTCTGAGACCGCCGGTTATGGATTAAAGAAAGGAAGATGACCTATGTATACTTGCAGCTATGAAAGAATGGAAGACAAGATAAAGACCTTTTCCGGGTTTGGTGATGCCGGACACGGCGGTATCACAAGATATTCTCTTTCTCCTGAGGCTATTATGGCAAGAAAGGAATTTATAAAGAGAATGGAGGCCATCGGAGCTGTTATCGAGATTGATGATGTGGCAAACATATATGCAACTCTCCCCGGCAGTGATAAGGATGCCAAGAGAATAGTTATGGCATCTCACTGTGATTCGGTAAAGAACGGTGGTAACTATGACGGTATTTTAGGCGTTATGAGTGCTATGGAGGTACTTGAAACCGTGGCAGAGCAGAAAATTCCCCACAAGCACCCCTTAACAGCCATGATATGGACAAATGAGGAGGGCTCACTTTATCCTCCTGCCATGATGTGCTCAGGTATTGTGTGCTATGATTATCTTCCCGAGGATATCAGAAGCAAGTTCAGATATGAGGATATGATGAATTCTCGCAGTATTTTAGACAGCACAAAGACCTTTGGCGAAGCCCTTAAAAATTCCGGCTTCATGGGGGATAAGAAGTTCAGACTTTCTCCCGACAAGTACCTTTATATGTTTGAAACACATATTGAACAGGGTCCTATCTTAGAGGACAACGGAAATGACATCGGCGTAGTTGACTGTGTACTCGGCATGTTCAACTACCGTCTTAAATTCTATGGTCAGACCACCCATGCGGGAACCTTCCCCATGCCTAAGAGAAGGGACGCATTTTTTGCTGCATCACAAGCGCTTTGTTATCTCCATGAGGAAATAGACAAGCTGGGAATTACGGATCTGGTATACACCACCGGCGAGGTGGTTTGCCACCCCTGTGTACATACTTGTGTACCTGATTTCTTTGATTTTTCCTTTGATGCCCGTCACGAAAACCCCGAAATCCTTGAAAAGGTGCTTAACATAGTAAAGAGCTGTGCAGAAAAGACCTGGGCAGGCTGTACTTGTACTGTTGAGAAGGCATGGAACCGTGATACGGTATATTGGGATAAGAAGCTGGTTTCCTATGTAAAGTCAGCGGCAGAGGAACTGGGAGTAAAGCATCAGTATATACATTCAGGAGCGGGACATGATGCCCAGTTTGCGGCATATATGCTTCCTACCACAATGATATTTGTACAGTCAAAGGACGGTCTTTCACATTGCGAGCCGGAATTCTCCTCTGTGGAGCATTGTACAGAGGGTGCTTCAGTAATGCTTAATGCAGTGCTTAAGGCTGATGAGGATTGATATGAGCAGAGAATTTTATGTTCCGTCAAAGGTAATATGCGGAAGGGGCGGCGTGTTAGACGCCGTTCCCGGCTTTAAAGCCTTAGGCAAAAAGGCTTTGATAGTTACCGGCACCACCGTGGTGACTCTGGACTGCTTTAAGCAGCTTGCCGCGGCACTTAAAGATAACGGCATAGAATATGCCGTATTTACCGGTATCACCGGCGAGCCTGATGACAGAATGATAGATGAGGGCATAAGGGCATTTAAGGAAAACGGCTGTGATTTTCTTATAGGTATCGGAGGGGGAAGTCCTCTGGATTCCATAAAGGCCATCGGCGCTATGTCTCAATTAGGAGGAAAAATAACCGACTTTATCGGAAAACCCATAGAGGGGGATTTTCCGAAAATGGTTGCTATTCCCACAACGGCAGGTACCGGTTCGGAGGCTACTAAGTTCACCATTATCACCGACAGCCAAAAGGGAATCAAGATGCTTTTAGCAGGAAACAGTCTTATACCGGATATTGCAATAATCGATCCGGAATACGGACTTACTGCACCTAAGAGCATAACCTGTGCCACCGGACTTGACGCATTGACCCATGCAATAGAGTCATATACCTCAAGAAAGCGTCAGCCTCTTACCGATACTGTTTCCTTATCGGCGGTTAAAAGGATAATCAAAAATCTTCCTGTTGCCTATAATGACGGAAGCAACATAGAGGCAAGAGAGGAAATGTCAATAGCCGCCCTTGAAGCGGGAATTGCCATAAATAATGCCTCTGTTACCATAGTACACGGCATGAGCAGACCCATAGGAGCACTTTTCCATGTTCCCCATGGTATTTCAAATGCCATGTTGCTTAAAAATTGTCTTAAGTTTGCCCTTCCGGGAGCTTATCCCAGATTTGCAACCCTTGCCCGTGAGACAGGGGCAAGTGACAGTAAGGATGACGTCACAGCGGCAAATGCTTTTATTAAGACGGTGGAGGAGCTTTGCAGGGTATGTGAGGTTCCCACACTTGAGCAGTACGGCATAGACAGGGAAAAATTCTTCTCCCTTATAGACAAAATGTCCGATGATGCAATAGCCAGCGGCAGTCCTTCAAATACCATGAGAGAGGTAACAAAGGCGGATATAGTGGAGATTTATAAAAGCCTCTGGGATTGATAATCAACCCAAAGCATTTTCGCCTTTTGTTATATTACAAAAAACCCCCTTGTTCCACGTGGAACGAGGGGATAATTTTATGTCAGTTTTTGAAGTAAGGCGGTACAGCCGGCAAGTATATCCTTATATGCCTTGTCAAAATCCCCGGAGTACCAGGGGTCGTCCACATCAGCATTACTTCCGGTAAAGCTCATCAGCTTATGTACCTTGCCTTCCTTGTCGGATAAGAATATGCGGTTTATGTTCCGTACATTCCAATCATCCATTACTATAAAGTAATCATACTTATCATAGTCAAGTCGGGACACCTGCACCGCTGTTTTACTGTCGGAAAAGGGAATACCCATTTTTATAAGCTGCCGTCTTGCCCGGTAATCAATGCCGTTTCCTATTTCTTCTGTGCTTGTGGCGGCAGAGGTAATATAAAATTTGTCGGAAAGCCCCTTATCCGCTACCAGCTTTTTCATAACAAATTCCGCCATGGGGCTTCTGCATATATTGCCGTGGCAGACAAATTGAATTTTGTGCATGATTATTCCTTTCCTTAGGCTGTAAGCATAGATGTTAAGTTAAATCCCATAACCGATACACCCAGTACCACAAGCACTATACCCGTAGCACGGTTAAGGGTTTTGGGTGTGGCCTTGTTTGCAAATACAGCCCCTATTCTTGCCCATATAAAGGTGAATACTATACAAAGCACCGTTACAAGAATATCCGGCGCACCACCCATGGCAAAGTGGGATATTGAGCCTGTAAGGGCGGTAAAGGTCATTATAAATACGCTTGTGCCCACAGCGGTTTTAAGCTCATAGCCAAGAACGGAGGTCAGTATAAGAAGCATCATCATGCCTCCCCCTGCACCTATAAAGCCACATATAAAGCCCACTATAACACCCGAAATCACCGACTGTATCAGCCGTTTTTTGGCAGGAACCTCCTCCATCTGGCTTTTAGTGGTCATAACCGGCTTTACTATAAACTTTATACCAAGTAAAAAGGTCATAAATACGGAAAATCCACCCATGGTGGCAGGAGGAAGCAGGCTTGAAACATAGCTTCCCACAACGGTAAACAAAAGCACGCTTACCATCATCACAATGCCGTTTTTAATATCAAGATTTTTATTTTTCCCGTAGGTGTAGGCAGAAACCGCACTTGCAAGTACATCTGAGGCTAAGGCTATACCCACCGAAATATAGGGGTCCATTCCCAAAAAGGTGGTGAGCATGGGGGGTTATCACCGCCGCCGCACTCATACCTGCAAAGCCGGTGCCGAGTCCTGCCCCCACCCCGGCAAAAAAGGTTACCAGTATTGTAATAAAAAGCTCCATGGTACCTCCTTACCGAAACAGGGTACAATGTCCGCTTTTGCGGTAGTAGTCTATTCTGTCCTCTATTACCTTTCTTGTGGTGTCAAAGTATAGGGCAAGGCAGTCTATACACAAAAACTCCGTAGCCCCTCTGAAAACCAGCTTCTGATATATGGCTATATCGTCGCTGTGAAGAGGCGCTCCGCATTGTTTACAGGTGCTGTAATTAGCCATTACTTCTTTATAACCTTAGCTCTGAACATACGGCAGTCATGGGGTGCTATTGTAGTAACATAGCGCTCAAAATACTGTCCCTCCACCTCATGCTTATGGCAGTCGTACATCTCAACTCCCACACCGGCAGCAGCAGAAAGACCTATATCCCAAAGCTGAAGTGACATTTCCGCATTGGCATCCCCGAAATTAAACATACCTATTGCAAAATCCCCGTTTGCAAGGGGCTTTACAAGGGAGAATATATTCTCAGGGTTATTCCATTGGCTTATGCGGTAGGGACCTCTGCACTCTATATCCTGGTTTATGGCGATAATATCCTTGTTTGTAAGGATTTCCTTTGCGCAGGGGCTCATTTTTCTTATATCACAGCCGATAATAAGAGGGGAATTCATAATAGCCCACAAAGCAAAGTGGGTTTTATACTCAATATCTGTACAGCCTCCAAGACCCTTGCCGTCCTTGTTTGCAAACTGGTCATCACCTGAGCCGTTTATGTATTCGTTGTTGCTGGAGCCGTTCATACCTACAACCAGCATATCTATATCATTATGGCAGAAATTACCGCCGTAGCATTCATTACCCATCTGAGAAAGGGCAAGGTTTTTTATGGACTGCCAGCTGTCCTGAATATCTCCTGTTGAACGGAACATATGGGCCCCGGATTCTCTTATCCACTTATACACATTGTCATTACCCCAGTTACAAGCGGAGAATAAAATATCTCTGCCGCAGTTGCGAAGGGCAGTGGACATACGCTTATATAAAATTTCCCCCGGTACCTGCAAGGGCTTATAGCAGTAGTCATACTTAAGATAGTCTACACCCCATTTTGCAAAGGTTTCAGCATCCTTGAATTCATGCTCAAAGCTGCCGGGGTGACCTGCACAGGTGTGAGTGCCGGCACAGGAATATATGCCGAACTTAAGCCCCTTGGAATGAACATACTCTGCCACCGGCTCAATGCCGCCGGGGAACTTGTAGTGATCAGGCACTAAACAGCCATTTTCATCTCTTTGCTTTTCGCTCCAGCAGTCATCAATAACAACATACTCATAGCCTGCATCCTTAAGGCCGGTTTCAACCATGGCATCGGCTATTTCCATAATCAGCTTGTCGCTTATTTCCCAGGTGAAGGTATTCCATGAATTCCAGCCCATGGGAGGTAAAAATCCTAATAACTTTTCCATAATTTTTTATCCTTTCATATCCGTAGTCGGTAATTACAGTATAGCAGAGTTAAGATGCAAATTCAAGAAACTATTTATTATTTTGTCCGATTTTTTATTTTATTTTCACTTGACAATAAGTGTGAAAACCTTTAAAATTAAAGATAGCATTACAAAAATACATTCTGAAAGGGAATTTCTATGAAACAGAGAATTTTAACCGCTATACTCAGCGGCGTTCTTATGGTTACCGGTATTGTGGGATGCAGTAATACCGCCACATCATCAGATACCGGAAATGAAACCTCATCTGCTGTAAGCAGTGCAGAGGAAAGCAAAGACAACAACAGCGGCAATAATGACAATGACAATGAAATTGTTATTGATAATACCTTAGGGGCGGTGGAATTTTCCAAAAATCTTATGCCCGGCTGGAACTTAGGCAATCAACTGGAGGCCAATGCAAACAAGGTTCCTTCAGAAACCGCCTGGGGAAATCCCACCATTACAGAGGACATATTCAAAATGGTAAAGGATGCCGGCTTTAAGTCGGTGAGAATTCCTGTATCCTATCTTTCAAAGATAGGGGAAGGCCCTGAATATACCATTGATTCAGAGTGGCTTGACAGGGTACAGCAGGTGGTTGATATGTGCCTTGATAACGGACTTTTCGCCATTATAAATGTACACGGTGACGGCTACCACTCAGTAGGTGGCGGCTGGCTTTTATGTGATGCTGAGGATCAGGACACAATAAAGGCAAAGTACGAAAAGCTCTGGACACAGGTGGCAGAGAGATTTAAGGACTATGACGAAAGACTTATATTTGAATCCATGAACGAGGTGTTCAACGGAAAATATGAGGGTATCGATTCCGCCGCTTATGCCAATATCAATGCCTATAATCAGATCTTTGTGGACACGGTGAGAAAAGCAGGCTCAAAGAATACCACAAGATATTTACTCGTGCCCGGCTGGAATACTGATATTGACAGCACCGTTGAGGGAACTGACTTTAAGTTACCCACCGACAGCGAGAAAAACCGCCTTTTAGTATCGGTACACTATTACACCCCCTATGAATTTTGCTTAAAGGAAAGTGCAAAGGGTATATTCAAGTGGGGAGTAAATGCCACAGAAAAATCCATAAGAAGAAATAACGAGGACTATGTGGACAGCCAGTTTGATAAGCTTTACGACAGCTTTATATCAAAGGGTGTGGGTGTTATCATAGGGGAATACGGAGCTATTGATAAATCCTACAACGATGAACGAAGCACCGTTTACAGAGCATATTTCTGCGAATATGTAAACTATGCAGCGGCAAAGAGAGATATAGTTACAGTCTACTGGGATAACGGCTTTAACGGTAAAAACGGCTTTGGTATCTTTGACAGATTTACAATGACTCAAACAGAGCCGGAAATAATTGAAGCTATTATGAGAGGCTGTAAGGCTGATTATGAAATAACAGCTCCCACAGTATAAAATAAAAGCCATCGGAAATCCGATGGCTTATTTTTTTATGCGTTTATTCCTGACAGGTATGCGGTGGAAAAGGCTATCTGTAAATTAAAGCCTCCTGTGTATGCGTCACAATCGATTATTTCCCCTGCGAAATAAAGCCCCGGTATCAGCTTTGATTCCATTGTCTTAGGGTCAATTTCCTTTACACTTATTCCACCCTTGGTAATAATTGCTTCCTCTATTGGCCTTGTGCCGGTTATCTCAAAGGTAAGGGACTTTAAGATAGAAATAAGAGCCTTTCTTTGCTCCTTTGTAATAACATTCACCTTAGTATCAGGGGAAATATCCGCCCGGGAAAGTACAGGTAAAATCAGCTTTTCCGGTAAAAGCCCCCTCATCACATTGGAGATGTTTTTATTCTTAGCCCCCTCAAAATCCCTTAATATACGGGAATCAAGCTTCTTTTCGTCAAGGGCGGGCTTTAAGTCAATGCTTATTTTACAGCCCTCCCTATAAAAAGCAGAGGCGGATAAAATAAGAGGGCCGCTTACACCAAAATGGGTAAACAGCATTTCCCCCATATCAAAGTACAATTTTTTATTATCCTTATCATAAAGTGTCACAGTCACATTTTTAAGGCTAAGCCCCATTATATCCCCTGTGTCCTCCTTTGTACAAAGGGGAACTAATGAGGGTGTAAGGGGAGTTACCGTATGGCCTAAGGCTCTTGCCATTTTATAGCCGTCACCGGTGGAGCCTGTACCGGGGTAGCTTTTTCCTCCGGTGGCAAGAATTACGCTATTACAGGATATAGTTTCCTTATCCGTAACTACCCCCGAAACAAAGCCATCTTGTGTCAGTATTTTTTCTGCCCTTGCCCTTATTACAGGCACATTAAGTCTTTTAAGCTCGTTTTTAAGGGCATTTACTATATCCCTTGATTTATCCGACAAGGGAAATACCCTGTTTCCTCTTTCGGTTTTAAGGGGAACACCAAGCTCCTCAAAAAATGCCATAGTATCCGCTGTTGAAAATATAGACAGGGCGCTGTATAAAAATCTCGGATTGGTGGGGATATTTTTCATAACAGTATCATTATCGCAGTTATTTGTAACATTACATCTTCCCTTGCCGGTAATAAGCAGCTTCTTGCCCATAATGTCGTTACGCTCAACTATGACAACCGACTTATAAAGCCTTGCCGCAGTTATTCCTGCCATCATACCTGCCGCACCGCCGCCGATAATGACTATATCAGTATTATACATCCTTCTTGTAAACTTCGTTTTCGTCCCAGAGCTTTTCTAACTTGCCGAAGGTCTTTTCTATATCGTCCTTCTTTTTAGCGCCCAGGGCAACAATCATGGCATTAAGCAGGCTTAAGGGGGCTACAAGGGAGTCCGCAAAGCTTGCCATATCGCTTCTTGCTATTAAAAGCTCATCTGCATAGGGGGCTAAGGGGGAAGCGTTGCTGTCGGTTATTGCAACCACATTTGCACCACAGCTTTTTGCGTAGGCGGTGGCATTTATGGTACTTTGTGAATATCTTGGGAAGGATATACTTATAAATACATCCTCATCTGTCATTCTTATTATCTGCTGATAAATACCGCTTGTGCTGATAGCCTGTACAAAATGTACATTATCGAATATAAGCTGGAAGTTATAGTCTAAAAATCTTGCAAGAATACTTGAGCTCATAGCACCTAAGATATATATTCTTCTGGCATTTATGATCTTATTTATAGCCTGCTCAAAGGTGGATTCGTCTATCTCCTCCAAGGTACGGCGAATTCTGTCCATATCCTGTGTAAGAATATTTTTAAGCACACCGTCATCACCTATTCTGTCATTGGTGATATTTATTCTCTGTAAGGCAGTAAGGCGGTTTTTAATAAGGGACTGTAATGACTTTTGCAGCTCAGGATAGCCCTCAAAGCCCATTTCTATGGCAAATCTCACCACCGTGGATTCACTGACATTAACTGCATTACCAAGCTTCAAGGCCGTCATATAAGCCGCCTTTTCATAGCTGTTTATTATGTAATTGGCAATTAGCTTCTGACTTTTTGAAAAGGTGTCCATTTTATTCTGAATTTGCACCAGTAAGTCTTCCTGCATTTTTAAAACCGTCCTTTCACTATAACCAAAACTTTTCCCCAAAAGGGATAGGTATTACTTATTATTGTACTACATTAAAGGAAATTTTGCAAGATGTATTTTAAAACTTTCAAAATATTTTACACTTTAAAATTGGATACTTTTACTCCATTTTTATTGACTTATGGGGTAGATAGTGTTACAATATGAATAATGACCCTCTGATAAGCTATACTAAGAGGGATAAATGAAAGGAGTAAAAAATGAAGGTAGCAGTAACTTATGAAAACGGACAGATTTTCCAGCATTTCGGACACACAAAGCAGTTTAAGGTTTATGAGATAGTAAATAAAGTGGTGGTTTCCTCAGAAATTATCGACAGCGGCGATGAGGGACACGGGGCGCTTGCATCCCTGCTTCACGCACAGAATATAAATGCCCTTATCTGCGGCGGTATCGGTGGCGGCGCCATAAATGCCCTGGGACAAAACGGCATATTTGTATTTGCCGGTGTGGAAGGCTCCTGCGATGAGGCCATAGCTAAGTACATTGACGGTACTTTATGCTACAGCACAGAGGCAAATTGCTCACATCACCATGAGGACGAGGAGCATGACTGCTCATCCCACGGCCATAGCTGTAACGGAAGCTGTCATAACTAATGGTAAGCGAATACGAAAGAAGGCTCGGCACCGATAAAATGCTTCCCCTTATATTAAGGATGGCATTACCCTCGGTAGCGGCACAGCTTATAAATCTGCTTTACAGCATAGTAGACAGAATTTATATCGGCCACATAGAGAATATCGGTACTGATGCTCTTGCCGGGGTGGGTGTTACCTCCTCGGTGATTATACTTATTTCCGCCTTTTCTTCAATAGTAGGGGGAGGCGGCGCACCTCTTGCGTCTATTGCCCTTGGAAAAAACGACAGAAAAAGAGCCGGAACGATTTTAGGAAACGGCTTTGTACTGCTGGTACTTTTTACGGTGGTTACCTCTGCCCTTACATATATCTTCATGGAGCCTCTTTTAATGTTTACAGGGGCAAGTGAGGATACCATAGGCTATGCCATGGATTATCTTAATATATATCTTGTGGGCACATTGTTTGTAATGATCTTCACCGGGCTTAATTCCTTTATCAATGCCCAGGGCAGACCTACTATTGCCATGGTATCTGTGCTTATAGGTGCGGTGCTTAATATAATTCTTGACCCCATATTTATATACGGCCTTGGAATGAATGTTAAGGGTGCGGCACTTGCAACGGTTATTTCTCAATTTTGCAGTGCGGTATTTGTACTGGGCTTTTTATGCTCAAAAAAGGCTTCCCTTCGTATAGAGATAAAATATATGAAGCCGGATTTTAAGATAATAGGCTCAATATTCGCCCTTGGTATAGCACCATTTATTATGGCAAGCACGGAAAGTCTTGTGGGATTTGTTTTAAACGGCATTTTAAAGGGCTTTGGGGATATTTATGTAAGTACCCTTACTGTAATGCAAAGTGCCATGCAGTTTGCAACAGTACCCCTTACGGGCTTTGCACAGGGCTTTGTTCCCATAGTAAGCTACAACTACGGACAGAATAATCCGGACAGGGTGAAGCTATGCTTTAAATATTCCCTTGCAATAATGGTAAGCATATTCTTTATAATGAATACCTTTATGATGATTTTCCCGGAATTTATAGCAGGACTGTTCACCGATGATACTATGCTTATTGAAAAGGTAGGGGAGTGTATGCCCTTATTCCTTATAGGAATGACCATATTCGGTTTACAGCGCACCTGTCAGAATATGTTTGTGGCGTTAGGCCAGTCGGTAATATCCCTGTTTATTGCCCTTTTAAGAAAGGTGATTTTACTTGTGCCTTTAGCAATTATCCTTTCGCAGGTCATAGGTGTTCACGGGGTATTTATTGCGGAATCGGTGGCAGATGCAACCTCAGCTACCTGCTGTACCATAATTTTCTGTATTTTCTTCCCGAGGATGCTTAAAAAGATGAGGGAGAATAATTTCAAAAAAGAAAGGGAATAAGAAAAACCGCCCCGGTGATATGCACCTCCAAAAGTGTCTAACTTTTGGGGTGCATATCAGGTGGACGGTTTTTGTTTTTGTTTTTTTGGGGGGTGTGATGTTAAAGGGAGGGGTGATTGCCTTATTTTTTGGGGGTGGACGGAATTTCACCCTGTTAAGGGGCTATGCGACCCCTTTTATTTTTTTCGCCTGCGGTCGGCACTCCACCCACCCCCCGCCCCCTCCCTGCGTCGTCGCAAAGTCCGTTCATGCTCGGGGTGGTCGGCAGGCTCCTACCCCTCGCTTCACTCCCTTGCTCCTCCTTTTCGACAAAAAGGCACGCAAAAGTCGCCTGTTCGGTTGTAAACGCCCTCACGACGGCTTCGTTTTGCTACCACCTTTTTGCC
>CALXIO010000023.1 GCA_944388385.1 uncultured Ruminiclostridium sp. | reverse complement strand
GGTGTCGGAGCGGAGCATGCCCCCGCGCCCTTTCGCCTCGGCGTTCAGCGTCCTCGCAATCTGGTTCACGTTGACGCCTATGCGCCTCGCCTCCATCGCCAGACGCTCCGCGTCGGCGTTCTTCGTCACCACGTACACTGGGTTGGAGCCAGCGCCCTCGCCGGGCACGGTCCAGCTGCGCAGCACGGCGGAGCGGGTCATGCCCGTGCTCTCGCAGACCGCTTCCAAAGCAGCAAGCTCCTCGTCCGAGAATCGCACCTGCACGGTACGGTTCTTGCGCTGCTTCTTGGACGCCTGGCGGCGCACGCGGCTGCTTCTCTTTTCGGCACTCACTGCCATATCAACACCTCCCTTTTTTCTATCAATCGCCCGCGTCTGTTCGACGCGATTTCTCGCAAATGCTTTCGCAGGGAAAAAAGGTAGCGAGCATGGGACTTGTCCCTACAAAACTTCCGGTTTTTTCGCTGCAGCGAAAAATACCTCCGTTTTGTATGTACACGTCCCGCTCGCGAGGGGGCAGCTTTCGCTGTCCCCTTCGAACCCCCAGGGGTGCCCTGTTCCCAACCGGTTTCAGCCGACGACTCGGCAGAACTCTCCATTCGGAACGGGGCACGCCGGACACCCCTTGCGGGGTGCCGGATGGAGGCACGACTGCCTCCTTTACATGCCCTCGCCGTAGTCCCTCACGGGCATAGGCTCGCGTGCATCGTGGGCGGAATCGCCGCCCGAATCGGACGCGGCGGGCGCTCCGTTCTGGGCGGTCGCCTTGCCCGCTTCGGCACCCTTCGAAGATGCCTTTTCGGGCAGGTTGTCGCGCAGGAAGCGCGCGGCCCTGCGCATGTCGGTGACGTTCATATCCCCCAGCTCGGGGTACTCTTCGAGCATCACACGACCGACCTGCTTGTAATACTCCTCGCGCCTCGCCTCGGCCTCCTTGATGGCCTTGTTAATGTCCGAGTAACGCTTCTTATTTGCCATATCGGATACCTCCTTTAATCAAATAAACTTCGCTTATTCAGTCGCAAACATCTGCGAATCGGGAATCGTTTCGACCCAATACATGTCATCCAGAATCGGCTTGGCGCCAGCCACACCAGCACCATCCGCATCAGGCGAATAGGCACCGGTCATCGGCTCATATCCGTCATAGTCGTAACGAATACAGGAAATCACCTGCTCCTTGGTCGAGCCATCGGCAAGTCCGTTGTCGGACAGCCACTGTGCCAGTGCCTGACCCGAAAGCCGACCACGATATTCCCAGCCGTGCGCACCCTTTTCGAGAATCTTGATGTCGTACACTTCAGACGATGCATCAATCCAACCATCGGGCGCAGGAACGTCGTCCTCTGTCTCGTAAGGCCCGCTCACAATGTTGCCGTCGCGGTCGCACTCGTAATACTGCGTAATCGTCATCGGCATGCCGGCCGTAACATAAGAGGTCACAGGGTAAACCCAATACTTGTCGTCGATATGCGACGCCTCTGACCACGTATCGACCCAAACCATGCGGTCTCCGCACACATAGACGCTGTCGCCTCCACGGTTGTAATACTCAACCGACGGACTCTGAACCGCCTCTATTTGCGCGGTTATCGAGTCGCGAGCATCGAACAGGCCATCGACAAGCTCAAGCCCATAACGTGCAATCGGCGGACCGAGAATCACCAGCGCGGCGACAACCAGCGCGACGCCCGCAATCTTGCCGAGCACGTTCGGAATATCGACATTGCGCTTCGACTTGTCACGCTTCGGCGGCTCGCCGCCCGAAGGCGGCTGAGCAGAAGCAATCTGCCTCGCCATGCAATCGCTGTATACCTGCTGCTCCTCCGGTGTGAGCGTTCCGTGCCTCGCCTTCAGGTGGAGCCGTGCCACCTCATTCGGTGTCAAATCTTCCATCTCTTACTCCTCCTTGTCCTCTGAATCTGATTTATCGTTACCACCCGAGCCGAGAGGCACCGTACGCACGAGACCCCTCACGCGGACGGGCAGGTCGGGCATGCAGACACGGCCCTGGTCGGAACCGCGGTACGCCTTGTTCATCCACTCGGTCACCTCGTACTCGGCAATCAGCGGCTCGGGCTGCGCCCTCATCTCGTCGGGCACGAACACCGGGTTGTCGGTGTACGACCACTCATGCCACTCCGGCAGGAGGCGCTTGATGTCAGCGATGAGCGCCTTGCGGCTCTCGGGCCTGCCGGACGGGATGTTCCTCTGGAACCAGTGGCGGTACAGGTCGTGGACGAACTGCCACGAGAGGATGTCCCAGGATGCCTCCGGCAGCACGTCGCCCAGGAACTGGCGAACGGGGTCGTTGACCTCCCGGAACTCGTCCAAGAGCGCGGTGCATGCCTGCGGCTCGTCCAGCTCGTAGTAGTCGGTCTCCGCCAACAGGTGGTACAGCACGTACTCCAACACCTCCTTGCGCTTCAGGTAGTCGTCCTTGATGTACTTGCGCTCGTTGCCCTCGAAGCGCTTCTCGAACGGTACGACCAGCAGGCGGCGGTACATGGACTCCGACCTGTCGCGGAGCCTCGGCAGCTCGTTGACGCGCTGGACCATGAACCCCTTGAAAAGGACCGTGCGCGGCTCCTTGAACTTGCGGTTCAGCTGGAACGGGTCCCCCGTGATGATGGACTTGAGCGCCGCCGCGTCGTCCACGAATGTGCCCGTGTCGTTCTCGTCCGTGATTACGGCGGAAATGCGCATCAGCGGCTCCAGCATGAACGGGGAAGAGAAGTCCTTCAGCGAGATGGACTCCCAGGAACCGCGCCCCAGCAGGTTGCGCATGAGGGAGCACAGCGTGCCCTTGCCGTTGTTGCCGGACGTGGAGTAGAACCACGCGCTCTTGTTCCAGCTGACGCCGGGGCGGATGACCGCTCCGACAATCTGCCACAGCAGCCGTACGATGCTGTCGTCGTCGGACAGCTCGCCCATCCAGGACACGACGTCCCAGTCGGTGCCGTCCTCGTCGTTATGTATCACGGGGTTCGGGGCGTTCTCAACGAAGTCCACGCGCACCTTGCCGGTGAACACGAAATCCGGGTCGAAGCCCAAAAGCATCTTGTTCCCGTAGTCGTACACTCCGTTGTTCACCACCACCAGGTCACGGTCGGCGGTGCGCGCCTTTACCTCGCAGATGGTGCGCAGAACCGCAATCGTCTCGTAGACGCCGCGAATCGTAATCGCGCTGTCGTAGCTGCGGATGAGCCGCGTCAGACCGTCCTCGGAGACGTCGTAGGTGCCCTCGTTGTCGCCGGACGTCTGGTAGACGCCGATGTCGAAGTTGCCATCGTCGCCCGCATCCTTCCAGAGGATGCCCACCGCGTGATGCAGCTCGCGCACAACCAGCGCAATCTGGTACGGGTCCAGGTGCTTGCGCAGGCGCAGGCGGGCGTCTCCCTTCTTCTGGTCGGGATAGGCGTCCTTCTGCTTCGCGCCCACTGGCGCGCTCGGGTCGCGGGGACCCAGGTTGTACTCCTCAATGGCGTTGTTGGTCGCCTGCAGAAGCTCCCGCTCGACCTGTTCGGGAGCGGGGCGTATGTCCGCGTCGATGCCCGCCAGATACTCCTCTGTGACCTTTCTAATCAGCTCGTTCTCGGTCATGTCTTGACCTGCGGAAACGAACGTGCTATCATAATCACAGGTAGAGGCCGTCCCGGAAGCTGCGCAGGCAACGGGGCGGTTTTCTTTTTTGCCCATATTTACACCTCCCCGTAGATGTCATGCGTGCGCATGTACTCCTCGAAACTCGCGCGGTGCACCTTGGTGTGGCGCTTGTTGCCGCCCGGCGCGATGAACGGGCAGTCCGGCTGCTTCATCAGCTCCACGAGGCGGTTCAGCCCGATGCCGAACAGCTCCACGGTCTCGCGCTTTGTGAGGAACGGCTTCTTGTTCAGCATGTCGATGTAATCGCGGTAGTCCGCCATGGACATCTCCTCGCCGCCGATGATGCGGACCTTCACCGACCCCTTTGCCGTCGCTTTGCTTGCCTCTTTGACATCGTTCTCTTTGTATGCCATCTAAACTCCTCCTTCACTTGCTTTTTCAGGCTCCAAAAACGCAAAAAGCGGCGGACCCGAGCCGACCATAAGGTCGAAACTCGAATCCGCCGCTCGTCACGTTTGTGCGATTGCCGCCCGCTTGGGCGGTTGGCGCTGCTGCCGTCCCGCCAGGACTTGCCAGTCCCTCGCAGTCTCGGAGGGCAAGCCCTCCATCGGCTTCCTCCCGGGCCTGCGCCCGGTCTCGGACAGGCTCACAGCGGTATATCCCGCACGCTGTCCATCGGCAATCTTGTCGCGAATTGCTATTCGTTTTCCTTATAATACCACGGTTAGCATATCGAATGCAATACCAAAATAGGCATCACCGCAGGTCAGAGGCTTGTTTCCACTCGTATACGAGCGGAAAACGTCCGAAAAAAATTTCCGCGCGCTCATGTTCCGCTGCTTCGTTCAAAAAGTGGAACAAGTGGAACATCCGCCTCTACTCCCCGATAAACACGAGGAATATTACGTTCCACTTTCGGATTGGAAAGTGGAACGAGCCACCAAGAAGCTGAAAGCAAAAGAAGGACCGTACACGGCAGGAGAGGGAACCTCTGACACACTTTGACACACTTCGAAGTGTGTCAGAGATTTCCCGCATTCATCGGCCTCCGCGAGCGATTGCCCGTTTTTCTGACACACTTCCATTTTTTTTAGTGTGTCGGTACTTTCGTAGGATTTATCGGCTTCCTCGGACACTTGACACGCTAAACACACTATTTTTCCAACCTACGCGTACAGAGAAATTTTTTCCCTATATATATCTATATACTTATTTTTTCTCTCGCGCGCATTAGTTCAAAAAAAGGTGTGTCAAGTGTGTCAGATGGTTGTACTCCCCGATGAACACGGGAAAAGTACCGACACACTATAATTTTCGCAAGTGTGTCAGAAATCGACCACCTTCCCGTACTCCCCGATAAACTGGGGAAAGTTCTGACACACTATTTTTTCGCGATAGTGTGTCAGAACCCGAAATCGGACATGCCCGCCCCCTGCTGTACCCAGACTCAAGACCCGAGCCAGCCGCCCGCAGGGCGGCCAATCCCAGCATCGAGCGGAAGCGAGATGCGCACCTGCATCCGCCTTTGCTTCTCTGACGCTATCAGAGGCGTTTTAAGGCGCAAAAAAGCCCGCCAGGGTATCGGAGTATCCCAACGGGCTTAAAACGTCTTAAAACGCAAAATACAGCGTCCTATGATTGCAATGCGAAATGGGAGCGCCCCTATCTGACGCTCCCAAATCTATACACAAGCGCGAACTCATTCCGAAAGAAGAATAGTTCGACGCTTCCTACTCTGGTGGAGCCGAGGAGAATCGAACTCCTGTCCGAAAACAGATCCGCCGATCTTTCTACATGCTTAGTAAATCATTTAAAATTCCCTCATTGTTCTCCGATTTACAGGATAACAAATACGGTATTCCTTTAATGCGTCGGTAGCTACAGGAATCTCGCTAAGGACGTTGGCTGCTGGTCGACGCCCGATGTGAGATCGCAGCAGTTCTCACTCAGACGGCAGTGCGCTTAGGCAGCTGCTAATTCAGATCTAGTGTCTGCGTTTAATTTTAAGTTGCCCCGTTTAAAGAGATGAGGCGACCTCTGCATGCTTAATCGGGTTCACCACCCCCGTCGAAACCTTTACGGCCCCGTGTAACATTGTATTTTAACATATTATTTACCGTTTGTCAAGTGTTTTTTTGCGACAAAAAAAGCCCGGAAAAACCGAGCTTGTATTTTTTTATTAAAGGGCAGGCATAAATACCGACCAGATAAAGATAAGCAGTAAAAATACGGGGGCTACGAATTTAACCATTACTCTGTAAAGGTGCTTTGCCTTAAATTCAGAGTTAAGCATTATTTCGTCCTCAACATACTTTGTCTTTACCACATAGCCCACAAGAATACAGGTAAAGAGGGCTACAAGAGGCATTAAGATGCTGTTGCTGAAGAAGTCGAAGAAGTCAAGGAGCTGTTTGCCCATTATAGTAAAGTCTGCCCACATTCCATAGCCGAATACTGAAAGACAGCCTAAAACAAGGGAGAAGCCGAGAACTATAAAGCAAACCGTCTTTCTGCCTATTTTGAACTTTTCTGCCACTATTGATACGATGGTTTCCATAAGGGAAATTGATGAGGTAAGAGCCGCTAAGGCAACCAAAAGGAAGAATACTATACCTGTAATCTGTCCGCCGGGCATTACATCAAATACCTTGGGAATTGTAACAAACATAAGTCCGGGACCCTGATTTATGGCTGTGGGGTCACCGCCGGAAAAGGCTACTACCGCAGGAATAACCATAAAGCCTGCAAGAAGTGCTATGCCGGTATCGAATATTTCTATCTGTCTTGTACTCTTTTCAATGGAAATATCCTTTTTCATATATGAGCCGTAGGTTACCATAATACCCATGGCAAGTGACATGGAGTAGAAAAGCTGACCCATGGCCGCTATTATTGTATTTATCGAGAAGTTGGAAAAGTCGGGTACTAAATAGAACTTAATTCCCTCTACTGCACCGGGAAGTATACAGGAATAAATTGCGACTGCAATAGTCATTACTATAAGTATGGGCATCATTATCTTGCTTATCTTTTCGATACCCTTCTGTACGCCCATTAAAACTATTGCCGCTGTAATTCCTATAAATATAATAAGGAATATAAGGGGCTCAATGTTGCCGCCTATAAAGTTGTTGAAATAGTCCGGGTTTTGTGCCGCATCATGGCCGCCGCCTATTGTAAATACCGTAAGATATTTAAGCACCCATCCGCCTATTACACAGTAATAAGGGAAAATAATAACAGGCACCGCCGCCGCCACATAGCCAAGGGCGGTGAATTTCTTATTCATATCGGTATATGCGCCGATAACACTCTTGCCTGTTTTTCTGCCTATGGAAATTTCGGTTACCATAAGGGCAAAGCCGAAGGTTACAGCAAGTATAATGTACACAAGTACAAAGATACCGCCGCCGTACTTAGCCGCAAGATATGGAAATCTCCATATATTGCCAAGACCTACCGCAGAACCTGCCGCCGCCAATACAAAGCCCAGCTTTGATGCAAAGCCGTGATGCTCTTTTACCCCGGAGGCTTTTGCTTCTGTGGTTGTGTTTTCTGAATTATTCATAATCTGACTCCTTTTCGCCGGGAAAAACATTAACGTGAATATTATACAATATTTTTACATTTTCGTCAACCTTGACAGAGGATTTTTTTAGTATTATAATGAAATAGCAGGAATTTATAAAAATAATATGGAGATAATCAGTTATGGAAATCGTAAAGGCTACCACCGAACAGCAGATTAAGGCTATAGTTTCCTTAGCGGAGGAAATCTGGAGGGAAACCTACACTCCCCTTTTGCCTGAGGGTCAGGTGGACTATATGCTGGAAAAATTTCAGTCTGAGAAGGCTGTTAAGGAGCAGATGAAAAACGGCGGATATGAATATTATGTGCTTGTTGATGAGAATGGAATTTCCGGCTTTACAGGTATTGTAAAAGAGGAGGGACGGCTGTTTTTAAGCAAGCTTTATGTTCATTCCTCTGCAAGAAGAAAGGGCTATGCCACTAAGGTTTTTGAATTTTTAAAGGGTGTGGCTAAGGAAAATGGCTGTGCATATATTTATCTTACTGTGAACAAGGATAACTCCAATGCGGTAAAGACCTACGAAAAATCCGGCTTTAAGAATGTAAAGTCGGTGGTTACTGATATAGGCAACGGCTATGTTATGGATGACTATATTATGCAGCTTGATGTGTAATACCTTATAATTCGATATATTAAATTTTTAAACTCTTGAATTTCTTTTTCCGATGGGATATAATAAAAACGGACAAAAAAAGTCCATTTTTATTTTTCCATTACGGAAAGGAGCAAATTCGTATGAAAACCGTAAAATTTTCTGTAGGTGGCATGAGCTGTGCAGCATGTCAGGCTCATGTGGAAAAGGCCGCAGGCAGTGTTGAGGGTGTATCACAGGCGGATGTAAATCTGCTGGCAAATTCCATGGTATGCACCTTTGATGAAAACGCGGCAAGTGAGGAGGATATTATAAAGGCTGTAGAAAAGGCAGGCTACAGTGCTTCTCCTGTAAGTGCAGATAAAGAAAAAAGCACACCTAAGAAGCAGGCTGTTGATGACAGCGAGGAAAAGTATATGCTTAAAAGGTTTATAACCTCCCTTATATTCCTTTTGCCTCTTTTCTATATATCCATGGGACACATGATGGGCTTTCCCCTGCCCTCGTTCCTTTTGGGTCATGAAAATGCCATGACCTTTGCCTTAACTCAGTTTTTACTGTGTCTGCCCATTATGTATGTAAACAGGGCATATTATAAAAAGGGCTTCGGCTCTGCTATTCACGGGGCGCCTAATATGGATACCCTTATTGCGGTAGGCTCAAGTGCGGCGGTTATATACGGCATATTTGCCATGTATAAAATAGGCTGGGGACTTGGACATTCCGATATGGAAATGGTGTCCAAGTACTCAATGGATCTGTACTTTGAAAGTGCCGGTACGATCCTTACCCTTATTACCTTAGGTAAGATGCTGGAAACCAGATCAAAGAAAAAGACTGCCGATGCGGTAACGGGACTTATGGATCTTACCCCCACTACAGCTACTGTATTAAGGGATGGTAAGCCGGTAACCATTGACGCTTCTGAGCTTAGAAAGGGTGATACCGTAATAGTAAAGGCAGGAGATGCTATCCCCTGTGACGGTGTTATAATTTCCGGTAACGGTAGTATAGATGAGTCCTGTGTAACCGGTGAAAGTATCCCGGTGGAAAAAACCGCAGGTGACAGCGTTATCTGTGCTACTGTAAATACAAACGGATATTTTGAAATGACTGCTGAAAAGGTGGGCGAGGATACCACCTTAGCTAAGATAATTGAGCTTGTGGAACAGGCATCTGCCACAAAGGCACCTATTGCAAGGCTGGCTAATAAAATAAGCGGTGTATTTGTTCCCATAGTAATAGGAATTGCCATAGTTACCCTTATTGTTTGGCTTTTGCTGGGCACTCCCTTTGAGCAGGCTTTATCATACGCTATATCTGTTGTGGTAATTTCCTGCCCCTGTGCTTTGGGACTTGCCACACCGGTGGCTGTAATGGTTGGTACAGGTACTGCCGCCAGAAACGGTATTTTGATTAAATCCGCAGGCGCTCTTGAAATTGCAGGCAAGGTTAATACCATAGCCTTTGACAAGACAGGCACTATCACAAACGGAAAGCCTGTTATTACCGATATTATTTCCTATGGCGAGGATGATACAAGGGTGCTTAATATTGCGGCGGCTCTTGAAAATGCCTCTAATCACCCCCTTGCCGCCGCTGTTAATAACAAGGCGGAGGAGTTACTTTTAAATCCCGGTAATGCAGAGAGCTTTGAGGTAATTCCCGGTAAGGGCATAAGAGGAAATGTAAACGGCATTACCTATACAATAGGAAATGTAAAGACAATTTCCAACACTATGGAAAACGGCAGTAAGGCTGTAAGCGACGCTGAGAAATTATCCGGTCAGGCAAAGACTGTGCTTATACTTTCCGACAGTAAGAGAGTTCTCGGTATGCTTGCCGCCGCTGATACGATAAAATCCTCCTGCGGTAATGCAATAAGTAAGCTTCACAAGATGAAGATTAAGACCATAATGCTGACAGGCGATAACAAGCAGACTGCCGCCGCTATATGCAGACAGGCAGGTATTGATGTGGCATACAGCTCACTTTTACCTCAGAATAAGTCTGAGATTATAAAGGAGCTTATGGATAAGGGCGAAACGGTTGCCATGACCGGTGACGGAATAAATGACGCCCCTGCCCTTACTACTGCGGATATAGGTATTGCTGTTGGCGCCGGTACGGATATAGCGATAGATTCTGCGGATATTGTGCTTGTGGGTAATGATCTTACCGCCGCCGCTAATTCTATTGAGCTTAGCCGCAGAGTAATGACCAATATCAAGGAAAACCTGTTCTGGGCATTTATCTATAATATTATAGGTATACCCATAGCAGCAGGTGTGCTTACCCCCCTTGGTATTACCTTAAATCCCATGTTTGCCGCCGCGGCTATGAGCGTAAGCTCAGTTACTGTTGTGCTTAACGCTTTAAGACTGCGGTTCTATAAGCCCTCTGCTGTTACATTACAGCAGAAAGTTATCACAGAGCCTGTGATAATTGACAATAATAAAAAAGGAGAAGAAAAAATGAAGACTATTATCAAAGTTGAAGGTATGATGTGCGGACACTGCACAGCAACAGTTGAAAAGACCCTTAAGGCCTTTGAGGGTGTTAATGCTACAGCTGACCTTGAAAAGAAGCAGGTTGAGGTGGAATATCCCGATAATGTAAGCCTTGATGATTTAAAGAAGGCTATTGTGGATGCCGGCTATGAAGTTATTGACTGATATAATTAAAAAGTCTGTAGCTGTGGGAGTGGTTATTCTTATGGAAATAGCTACTCCCTTATGGGCTTTTGCGGAAAATAACAATTCCCTGCTTACTACTAATAATCCGGATTATTATGCTGAGCTTCGGATTAAGGATAATACCCTTTATGCCAAGGGCAAATATACCGGTGCAGAAAGCTTTGCAGGGGGACTTTTTAATTCAGAAAAGGATCTGGAGTTTAACAGCGACACCGGGGAATTTTCCTTTGAAATTGATTTAAATCAGGTGGATGAAAAATACGGCGGCTATGAATATGTTTATTTTCGTGTAAATAACGGCTATATGAGATACCTTATGCGAATGGACGATGAGGGTAACTGGTGCTTTCCGGATAACGGGGCGGCTGAAAAAAACAGGGCTGTTATTGAAAATCCCGTAAATACCCCCTCTAAGCTATGGGCGGCTTATGTATGCAGTCATTATGACCCTGAGCATACAAGGGCTGTTTTGGAAAAGGTAAAAAATCTCTCTGACGAAATATGTCAAGGGGCTTCTGATGACTACGAGAAAATACTTCGTATCTGCAGATGGGTAAGTGATAATCTTTACTATGACCATGATGCAAGGGATATTTCCGTAACCGCTGAAACAGTCTGTCTTGAACACGTGCTTGAAACAAGGCATACTGTATGCGGCGGATATGCTAATATGTTTAACGCCCTGTGTCAGGCTCAGGGGCTTTCTACCATGAATGTAAGAGGCGCTACCGCAACAGACGGAATTACCTTTGATGAGCTTACCAATGCAGGAATAAATCATGAATGGTCTGCTGTAAGGCTTGATGACAGGATAGTTATAGTGGATGCAGGCTGGAATTCCCTTAACGATTACAAAAACGGCGAGGAGATATACCGTGGCTGTTTTGAATTCTATACTGATATTACCATTGAAGCCCTGTCTATGGATCATTGCGGATATTCTGCGGAAATAAGGGAATTTTTCAAGGCAGAGGAGTATTTTAAAACTGATGAGTATATAACAAGTGTTTCCCAAAGTACAGCACAAGAAAGTAACCCCGGTAACGAAACACCTGTTAATGACGATACTAATACAACTGATAATACAGGGTTTGTAATAATTCTTTTGGTTTTGCTTGTTCCTTTGGTTATACTGATGCTGATTTTTATAAAAAAGAGAAGATAAGGATATTAAAAGGTATGCGGTGATAATTTCCCCGGGTGAAATTCTGAATAAAAAAATAACGGCTACAAGCCGTAATGAAAGGAATATAAAACAATGGTACAAATCGAAATGGAAAACGGTAAGAAAATTCTTATCGAGCTTTACCACGACAAGGCGCCTATTACTGTGGCTAGCTTTGAAAAGCTGGTTAAGGAGGGCTTTTATGACGGCCTTATCTTCCACAGAGTAATAAGCGGATTTATGATCCAGGGCGGCGACCCTGAGGGCACAGGCATGGGCGGTTCAGGTGAGCATATCAAGGGTGAATTTGCCATGAACGGCGTTGATAATGACCTTAAGCACACAAGGGGCGTTATTTCAATGGCTCGCTCCATGATGCCTAATTCCGCAAGCTCACAGTTCTTTATTATGCACAAGGATGCTCCCCACCTTGACGGCAGCTATGCCGCATTCGGTAAGGTAGTTGAGGGAATTGAGGTTGTGGATGAGATTGCATCCGTTCCCACAGATATGAGAGATAAGCCAATAGAACCCCAGGTTATGAAAAAGGTTACTATTGTGGAGTAAAATATAAGCCCGCTTATGCGGGCTTTTTTCATTTATTCCGTCCTTGACTTTTTTATCGTGATAAAGTATAATTACAGTGTATAGTTTATTTATCAATAGGGCGATTTTTTTAAAATTTCAAGGAAAAGCAGGTTATATTATGAAAAAGGAAAATCCCGCAAATATAGGTTCTGTCTTTAATCTTAACAGAGATTCAATAGTATCCTCAATATGTGAGGAAATGCCCGGCGGCTTTATGGTTTATTGTGACAATGAGGAGGAAAACATTGTCTACTTCAACAAACAGCTTGTAAAGATATATGAATGTGAAACAAGGCAGGAATTTGAGGAATTTACCTCCCTTACCTTCGGGAAATTAGTTCATCCTGAGGATATTGACGGGGTGAAGAAAAGCATAGATGATCAGATGAGGGATAACCCCGAAAAGCGTGCCTATGCCCAGTTCAGAATTATTACAAGAACAGGCAGTATCCATTGGCTTAAGGCATGGGGTCACTATGTTAAGTCCCCTAAGTACGGTAATGTGTACTATGTATTTTTAGAGGATGCTACAGAGGATCAGATTCAGAAGGAAAACGACAAAAAGCTGCAAAGACTTACAAAGCAGAGAATGAAGGACCTTGAAAGGCTGGAGCATGAAACCACCTCCCTTAACCTTATCCATGAGCTTATGGGGTCAGGTATGTGGTCGGTGGATTTTGATGAATCCGGCGAAATGTCTAAGGTGCTGTGGAGTAATGAATTTCGCAGAATGATAGGCTATAACGGGGTTGCTGAATTTCCTAACACAAGACAGGCTTGGATAGATATTCTTCACCCTGTGGATAAGCCAAGGGTACTGGAGGATTTCTACGGCACCATAAACGACTACTCCGGTAAGAAAATATATGATGTTGAATATCGCCTTCGTACCAAAAACCGTGGGTACAGGTGGTTTCGTGCCCTTGGTAAAATATCAAGGCGCCGTGATGGTACACCTGTTATGTTTGTGGGTATGTTTGTGGATATTCATGACAGAAAGCTGGCGGACGAGGCGGCATCAAAGCAGATAAGTATGCTTGAAGAACGGACTCTTGCTGTTGATAATCTTCAGAATGCCATTAAGGAAACGGAAAACAATTACCGCATTATACATAAGCTGATAAACTCCGGTATGTGGAGTATGGACTATAACGAAAAGGGCAAGCGTATAGGGGTAAACTGGAGCGATGAATTCAGGCAGATGCTGGGATATAAGGATGAAAACGACTTTCCCAACAGGCTTGAATCCTGGGCTAATCTTTTACACCCGGATGACTGGAATATTGCCTTTGACAATATAGACAAGGCTGTATATGACTACACCGGCAATACTGAATATAACGTGGAATACCGCCTTAAAACAAAGGACAAGGGCTACCGCTGGTTCAGAGTTCACGGAGATGTTACAAGAAGGCCTGACGGTACACCGGTTAAGTTCTTCGGTGTGTTCTTTGATATAACCGATAAAAAGGAGCATGACGCCCTTGAAAGAGAAAGACAGAAGGCTCTGGAGGAATTAGAGCAGGCAAACTCCGCTATGAACACTATCCATGAGGTATTGGACAGCGGACTTTGGAGCATACAGTATAATTCCTTCGGTGAGCGTGATGAGGTTATATGGAGTGATGTGGCTCTTAAAATGGTGGGCTACACCGATAAAAATGACTATGAAAACAGCCTTGAATGGCTGTGGAGTATAATCCATCCGGATGATGTTGCAAAGGCTAAGGAGGAATTTGAAAAGGCCGAGCAGGACTATGAGGGAAATACCATATTTGATACGGATTTCCGTATGATAACAAAGAAAAACGGTTACCGCTGGTACAGGGTTGCAGGAAAGCATATAAGAAAGGAAAACGGCCTGCCTATTACCTTCTACGGACTGTTTATGGATATTGACAGCCGTAAGGAAATGGAAAAGCAAATAGCAATACAGCAGGAAAATCTGAAGGAGGCCTTAGCGGCGGCTCAGCATTCAAACAGGGCTAAGACTGTTTTCTTAAACAATATGTCCCATGATATAAGAACTCCCATGAATGCCATTATCGGACTTACCGCAATAGCGTCCCGTCATATAGATAATACCGAGCTTGTAAAGCAGTATCTTGCTAAAATAATGACCTCCAGCAATCACCTGCTTTCCCTTATCAATGATGTACTTGATATGAGCCGTATAGAAAGCGGTAAGATGAAGCTTGAAGAAAAGGAAGCAAATCTGCCGGAAATAATGCACGACTTAAAGACAATAGTTCAGGCGGATATAAATTCAAAGCAGCTTGACTTTTATATTGATACGGTGGATATTCTGGATGAGAATATTATCTGCGATAAGTTAAGGCTAAATCAGATACTGCTGAATATTTTAAGCAACGCTATGAAGTTCACTCCCCCGGGAGGTCTTGTAAGCGTAAGAATTACCCAGAAGCCTTGTAATTTAAAGGGATGTGCTTCATTTGAATTTAAGGTCCGTGATACGGGTATAGGCATGAGTGAAAAGTTCATGGAGCATCTTTTTGAGCCCTTTGAGCGTGAGAGAAATACCACCGTTTCCGGAATACAGGGTACAGGCCTTGGTATGGCTATAACAAAGAATATAGTTGATATGATGAACGGTACCATTTCCGTTACAAGTGAGGAGGGCAAGGGTACTGAAATTACCATACTTCTCCCCTTCAGGCTGTCCGGAAAGACAACTAAAATAGAGCCTATCCCCCAGCTTAAAGGTCTTCGTGCATTGGTGGCGGATGATGACTATAACACCTGCGCCAGTGTTACAAAGATGCTTTGCTCAATGGGGCTTCACTCTGATTGGACCACCTCCGGCAAGGAGGCTGTGCTTCGTGCTAAGCTTGCTATGGAGCAGGGCGAGGAATTCGGGGTATATATTATAGACTGGATGATGCCGGATTTAAACGGTGTGGAAACAGTAAGAAGAATAAGGCAGATAATCGGTGATGATAAGCCTATTATCATCATGACAGCCTATGACTGGGCGGATATTGAGGAGGAGGCAAAGCAGGCAGGAGTTACTGCATTTTGCTCTAAGCCCCTGTTTATGTCTGAGCTGAGAGAGGTTTTAGCTAAGCCCTTTGAAAAGCAGGAAGTACCCACCGCAAAGCCCATAGAGGAAAAATACAAGGGCAAGAAAATTCTTCTTGTTGAGGATAATGAGCTTAACAGGGAAATTGCCCAGACTGTCCTTGAGGAGGCAGGCTTTACCGTATTTACCGCAAATGACGGCGATGTGGCTATACAAATGGTAAAGGACAGCACCCCCGGGGATTTTGATGTTATTCTTATGGATATACAAATGCCCACCCTTGACGGCTATGAGGCTACAAGGGGCATAAGAGCCCTTGAAAAAAAGGCTCTTGCAAATATTCCCATTATAGCCATGACGGCAAATGCCTTTGAGGAGGATAAGCAAAAGGCCTTTGAAGCAGAAATGAACGACCATGTAACAAAGCCTATTGTTATAAAGAAGCTGTTTGGCGCTCTTGATAAGGTATTTGAGAAAAGCCTGTAAACAATAGTAAAAATAAAAGCCTGACTTAAAGTCAGGCTTTTTGTTATCTTATGAAATTCATGGTTTCCTTAGGCTCCATAGCAGGCTTTTCTACCTTGCTTTCTGCCTGCATTTTAAGGAGATAAGCCATGTTGTTGCCTATTCCCCTTGCTATCTGCATACCCTCTGTGTCAAGGCTTACCTGTCCGGGGGTCTGACCGTGGATAACAGGCCAGTATCTGGTGGGGGTTATTATCATTTCACTAAAGAGGAAGAAACGGTTTATATCCTCTATTGATGTAACACCGCCGCTTCTTCTAAGTACCGCAAGGGATGCGGCAGGCTTAAATCTCATTGAAGCGCTTGAGGTGTAGTAAAGTCTGTCTAAGAAGCTCTTTAATGTGCCGTTAATTCCTGCATAGTATACTGGAGTTCCTACTACAAGGCCGTCAGCCTCTCTTACCTTTGCGGCAATTTCATTAAGTCCGTCATCAAGTACACATTTGCCGTTATTCTTTGAGCAATATCCGCAACCGCGACAGCCTGTAAGCTTTAAATTGCCTACATTTACAATCTCTGTTTCAATGCCGTTTTTCTCAAGCTCATCGCATACTGCCTTTAAGGCGGTGTATGTATTGCCCCCGGGCTTGGGGCTTCCGTTTATTGCTATAACCTTCATAAATATCACCTTTCTCTTTTGGGTTTTGGGTTTTTTTCCGCAGTAATATAATAGCATAATATGAATTTAATTTCAATAGTATTATTCCCCTGCTTGTAATAATTGCCGAATAAGGAATACAGGAAGGCAGTTTTTTGATATTAGTTACAGTTTTTACGAAATTCTATTGAAAATATTACTTAAATATGATAGAATATAAACAATATAATAACACGGAGGTTTATATGGATAACAATCAGAACGAAAACTGGAGAGATGTGCTTAATGAATTTGCCGATGAAGCAGATTCAGCGGAAAATCCCAATGACTTTACCCCTAAGGTGGAAATGGTGGATAATCCGGCACAGTTTAATAATTCCGGCAATACTCAGCAGATACACGGTATGTATAACAACAATATAAACGTTCATGCTTTAGATGACTACACCGTGCAAAATCAATACTCCGCCGCTTCTTTTCCTGTGGTAAAGAAAAAGAAAAGCAAGGCGCCGATTATTGCGCTTATAGTTGTACTTGTTATAGTGCTTGGTGTGGCAGGATTTTTTGCATGGAAGATATTCTTTGATAAAAAGGATCTTAAGACCTTAGAGACCACCTATTTTATGTCCTTGTCACAAAGTGCAATAGATATGGCAAGTACAAAAAATTCCATGGATATGGATTTTATTGCTGACCATGACGGAGTAAAGGATTATTTTAAATTAAGCTATACACAAAATCTTGCCGCTAAGGAAAGCGGTTTTTCCCTTACCTTAGGCTCTGATGATACCGACCTTATTACCATAGACCAATGGATGAAGGGCTATGAGATGACGATAGGTATTCCACAGCTTACCGATAAATATATCCTTGTTAATATGGAGCCGGATGCTGAGGAAGAAATTACTGTAAGTGAAGATACCGGATATCTTACGGATATAGCCGAGATATTTATTAAAAACTACATTACCGACTTTACCGACACCGCTGTAAGAACAGAGGGCAGCTTATCCTATGGTAATATCAATGTCAAGTGTGATATTGATACTATCACCATTACCCCACAGAAATATTCCGATTATGTTTGCAAGTGCTTAAATCAGATGGCTGAAAATGAAAGCATTTTAACCGGACTTGGTGTGGATAAAGAAACAATCCTTGAGGCGGCTGAGGACTTAAAGACTGAGTTTCAAACTGCGGCTGACAGCAACGGCGAAATGGTTAAGATGAGGGTTTATTCCAAGGGTAATAAAATAATCGGCAGAGATATTATTGACGTAAACGAAAAGGTTGTGTTTGCCCTTTATGATGTAAATCAGAACGGCAAAAATACCGGTGCTCTTTTAATTGCCGAAATGTTTACCATTGATTTTGAGTACAATGAAAATAAGGGCGGTTATACCGGTACTGCTGATGTGACTGTTATTCAGAATAATATCTATGATGAAACAGAGTCAGCACCTGCAAGTGAGAATATTAAGTTTGATGTTATCTTTGATGTAAAGGATGAGGAAGGCAGTGTTACCGTAAACTATCCCGGTACTGAAGATACTACCCCCGGCAGTATTCAGATAAATTACTTACTTAAGGAATATAAGGATATTTCCTTCCCTGAAACAAACGAAAGCAACTCAGTTGATATATCCTCCGAAGAAACACTCGACTCTCTTCTTGATGAAGAAAAGCTGATGGAGGTCGCCCAAAAGTTTACTTCTGTCAACGAAAAGTCAATGTATTATATCGTAGGCCAGCTTTTATTTGCCTTTGGTATGTTCCCTGATGATACCGATACCGGTATTACAGGCGGTGCGGATGAGCCTGCAATGGATTTTATCGACCAGGAAATGCAGACAGGTAATTTTATTGATTACCTTGAGATGATGCCTTAAATAAAATTATCCCCTGAATTTTCAGGGGGTTTTTTATAAAACAAAAAAGCCGGACTTATGTCCGGCTTTAATATTCTTTTATTTTCCGAATCAGTCGGAAACGTAAGGAATAAGGGCAACCTGTCTTGCCTTCTTGATAGCTGTTGTAAGCTCTCTCTGGTGATAAGCGCAGCAGCCTGTTACTCTGCGGGGCAGAATCTTGTAACGCTCTGTCATGCACTTTCTGAGCTTTGCTACATCCTTGTAATCAATAAATTCAGCTCTGTCTGCGCAAAACTGACAAACCTTTTTTCTTGAACGCTTTACGGGACGAGCAACTGTCTTTTCCTTATCAGACATTTTTTTAATCCTCCTTATCTTAATCAGAACGGGTAGCCGTCATCGTCATCTTCAGCGACTTCCTTGAAGTCGTCTGTACTACCCTTTGAAACAGTGGGTTCGGTATTAGAAGCATTTGCGGGATGGCTTTCTGATGCGTTACCGGGGTAGTTCTGATAGGGTGAATTATTACCACTACCACCACCATAATTTGAACCTGTGTTAGCTGACGCATTTGCCTTTTCACCTGTGAAGGTGGAACGGTCAACGATAATCTCGGTAACACGTACTGTGTTTCCGTTCTTATCCTGATACTCTCTTGTCTGAAGCTCACCTTCAATGAGAATCATTCTGCCCTTGCCGAAATACTTTGAAATGAATTCTGCTTCATTTCTCCAGGCTGTAACATTGAAGAAATCCGACTTTCTGTCCTCTCCCTTGGTCTGGTATCTTCTGTCAACCGCAATACGGAATGACAACACAGAAACACCGTTGGGAGTAGTCTTTAACTCCAGATCTGTAACTATACGGCCCATCATAATAACTTTGTTAAACATCTTACTTACCTCCTAAACATCTTACTAAACCTAAATTACTTGCGTACTGTTACCATTGAACGAAGTACGCCGTCTGTAATGTTGATGATACGCTCAAATTCCATAGGGAAATCGGGCTTTGAATCGAAGCTGTATACTACATAGTATGCTTCTGACTCGTAGTTGATTTCGTAAGCTAACTTACGAACACCCCATTCGTCAACATTAACTAATTCACCATGCTCCTTGATAAGATCAGAGAACTTGGATACAAGCGCCTTAACTGCATCTTCACCATTCTTAAGTGAAAATACAACCATAGCCTCGTACTTTTCGCTAAGCTTTGCCATTTATAGCACCTCCTTGTGGATATTAAGCCCACTAATGTGAGCAAGGATCATAGACTTTAAGTCCATGCTAAAACATTATACCAGTTTCACCCTTAAATGTCAAGGGGTTTTGGGAAAAATTTTTATCTTCCGAAAATAAGCCAGAATATAGCCATAGCCATTGGCTGATGAAGAATATAAATCCATATTGTGTATCTGCCGATTACCGCTAAGGGCTTTATGTGGGTCTTGTAGAAAAATTCCGGGAATTTGTCGTTTACTGCATAATATCCCAAAAAGCCTCCTGCAAGGAATACAAAAAGCCATGGGAATAAGGGGAAATAATCCATTGATATAAAGCCCTGCCCTGTAATGCCAAAGGGGAATAAAAGTCCTGATTCGTAAAATAATTCCGGTATAGAAAGTCCGAAAAATTCCCCGAGTCCGAAATATCCTGAGGTAAAGCCCATGGTGGCAAGGAATAACACAACGCATACCCCTGCACCGATAAGGGGATGAATTTTAACTATCAGCTTTTCGGCAACTGCATATATCATCATGGATACGCCCATAAAATGAAGTATGCCGAACAGTATGGGTGCCCCGGGGGAAATTATTGCAAATACATAGGTTATTGCCATGGCTATAAAAAAGCACTGTATACCCCTTTTTGCATTGTTTCTTGAATAGCGGCAGCTCATACCGGATATGAACATGAAGGTTCCTGCAAATATATCCCTTATTATGCCGAACCAATCGTCAAACATAATGGGAATGTGTATGTTATAGGTATAATTCAAATCGAACATCACATGATAAAATACCATACAGATAATGCAAAAGCCTCTGATTTCATCCATAAGCCCTGCCCTGCGGTACTTTGGGGTCTGTTCTGTATTTTTTATTTCAGTAGTCATTTTTGCTCCTTTTTTATTAGTATAGTATTTATTGTAGCATTTTATGGGGCGGTTTTCAATTATGCAATATGCACAACAACGCATTTGAGCATATATTCAAATTCTACAATCAGACAAGTAAATACATATTGAAATAGAAAAGGCTTTATGCTATTATATGAGTGATAAATTACTGTACAGGGGATGAGTATAATATGCTGATCGCAAAAATTACTGACAGCGAATTTTTCGGGGGAGAACCCGTATATATAGAGGATGACACAAGATACAACGTAAGAGGCATACTTGTAAATGAAGATGGTATGATAGCGGTTATGCATCTTACGGATATGGAGGGCTATAAGCTGCCGGGAGGAAGCATTCCTATTACAGAATCCCAAACTCAGGCTCTTTTAAGGGAAATACATGAGCTTACCGGAAGAAACAGCGAAATAGTCGAATATTTAGGCTGGATTGAAGAACACAAGGCAAAGAGAAAATTCTGTGCCATGACACATTTTTATGTGCTTAAAACCGTAGGAGAGGATTTTAACGAAGGAATTTTAAAGGAGTCGGAAAACAGACTTGGATATTATATAGAGTGGCTTTCATATGATGATATTCTTTCAAGAATAGAGGGTCTTATGGATGACTGCAAGAACTATCAGTTAAGATTTATTTTAAAAAGAGAGGATATAATCTTAAAGCTGGCAAAAGAAAAAGGTCTTATTTAAGAAGGGTGTATTATGGCTGATAACATAAAGGAAGAAAACATTGACGATAATGAGGATATGGTGGCAAGGCCTGAGGATATAAAAAAGGATGATACCTTGTCCTTTAAGCCTGAGGAGCCTGCTGTTCCGGGCAGGGGCTTTTCAAAGAAGGATAAGCGCCTTGTGTGGATAGTGGGGGTAATAGTGATACTTCCCTTTCTTGTATTGTCACTTATATTCGGAAAGCTGGATGTGTTCAGCATTTTCTTTAACAGATAACAAATACCTCCCATAGGGGAGGTATTTTTTTATAGTCTGGTTGCCTGCTTTATAATATATTCATTGTCCTTTATATCAAGAATAAGCTCATCCTTAATATTATTATCCAGTATCATAAGGGATAATTTATCCCCAAGATTTTCATTTATCAGCTTTGATACTGCCCTTGCGTTACTGTCTGAAGAAAGGGCGGTTTTTGAGATATATTCCACAAGACCCTTAGTATAGGAAAGAGTAATGCCTCTTTTCTTACAGCTTTCCTTCAGCTTATCAAGGTGGATTTCGGTTATTTTTCCTATATCCTTTAAGTCAAGGCTTCTGAAGATTATTGTCTTATCTATCCTTGAAAGCAGTTCCGGACGGAAAAATTTGCAAAGCTCCTTATTTATCCTTTCCTCCCCTGTATATGCGCCCTTGTTTTCAAAGCCAATAGGGGGCTTTTTGCTGTTTATAAATTCACTTCCGATATTTCCTGTAAGGACTATAATTGTATTTTTAAAATCAGCGGTTTTCCCTGTGGTATCGGTAATATATCCGTCCTCCAGTACACGAAGCAGTATATTAAACACATCCGGGTGAGCCTTTTCGATTTCGTCAAATAATACCACGCTGTAGGGAGTGCGGCGTACCTTTTCTATAAGCTCTCCCCCGTCCTCACTTCCCACATAGCCCTTAGGTGCGCCTATAAGATTGGTAACGGAATTTCTTTCGCTGTACTGGGACATATCAAAACGGATAAGGTTGTTTTTATCTCCGAACAGACACTCTGCAAGAGCCTTACAGCATAGGGTCTTTCCTACCCCGGTTTTACCGAGGAATATAAAAGCCCCCATAGGCCCCTCACTTCTGCCTATACCTGCCCTGCTTATCCTGAGTGCCCTTGCAAGGGAGGTTACAGCCTTATTTTGCCCCACTACCCTTTTTGATATATTTTCTTCAAGTGAGGAAAGGCTATCCGAAAGGGTGTTTGTTATATGCTCTATCGGTAGCCTTGTGCGGTCTGAAACCACCCTTGCTATATCCTTTTTGGTAAGGGTAAAGGAAACATTATCATCAAGGGTGGTATTTAAAAGTCTGAGGGACGCTAATGCCTCATCAATAAGGTCAAGTGCCTTATCCGGCTGACAGCGGTCATTTATATATCTGTCGGATAACTGAACAGCGCTTTCTATTGCCCCCGGGGAAATTTTTATACTGTGGTATTTTTCATAGTGGGGAGCAAGCCCCTCTATTATTTTTCTTGTGGTGGCGGTGTCCGGCTCCTTTATTTCCACCGTCTGGAATCGTCTGCTTAGTGCTGGGTCCTTTTCTATATACCGCCTGTATTCGCTTACGGTGGTAGCTCCTATCAGCTGTAATTCTCCCCGGCTTAAAACGGGCTTTAAAATATTTGCCGCATCAATAGCCCCCTCAGCAGCGCCTGTTCCTACAATGGTGTGAATTTCATCTATAAAGACTATGATGTTTTTGCTTTTGATTACGGTATCAATAATGGCTTTAAGTCTTTCCTCAAAATCTCCTCTGTACTTTGTGCCGGCAAGTATGGAATTAAGCTCCGGCATATATATTCTTTTATCCGAAAGCAAGGGTATTTCACCCTTTACTATCTTTTCCGCAAGCCCCTCTGCTATGGCTGTTTTGCCCACCCCGGCATCTCCTGTAAGACAGGGATTGTTTTTGTTTTTGCGAAGTAATATTTCGGTAATTCGCCTTATTTCCCTTTCTCTGCATAAACAGGGCTGTAGCCTGCCCTCTGATGCCGCCTCGTTTAAATCCCTGCCGTATTGAAGTAAAATATCCGGCAGGGGCTTTAGCCTTTTGCCGTTGTTTAAAAGCATATCCCGGGCATTTTTATCACAGCAGGCATTGTATAGCTGTCCTATATCCGCCCCGGATTCGCTTAATATCTTACAGCCGTAACAGGATTCATCGGATAGTATCCCCCTTAGTAAATGCTCAGTTCCTGCAAGGGGTTTGGTTGCCATTTTTGAAAAGGTCACCGCATCCTGTAATACTCTCCTTGCCTTTGGGGTAAAATCCGCAAAGGAAAGCCTTGTGGGTAGTCCCTTACCTATAAGGGCGACTATTTTTTCAGATACATCTTCTGTGGTGATGCCGGATTTATCAAGTATATAATATCCCACTCCCCCCTTACAGCCACACAGCCCGAATAAAATATGCTCGCTTCCTATATAGGTGTGTCCCATGCGCATGGCATAACAAACCCCGATATTAAGAGCCTCGTTTGCCTTTTCGGTAAAATCAGTCAGTTCCATATTGCTCCTCCTTTATATATGATTATGGACAAATTTTCCTTATTTAATCAAAATTTTCCCTATAGTGTAACATATTTGAAGCCCTTGCATATTATGTACTATAAGTCACCGAAAGGGGCTTAAATAAATTTACGGAGGAAACTCATAATGTTCTGTGGAAACAACTCATGCTGGTGGATAATTATTCTTGTCCTTTTATTCTGCTGCTGCGGTAATGGTTGCAGCTATCCTGCAAGCAACAACGACTGCGGCTGCGGTAACGGCTGCGGCTGCGGCTGTTAAGCTACAGGCGGACTACCGACGGGTAGTCCGTTTCTTTATGTGAAATCAGGACAGGTTGTAATTATCCACAATAAAACAGGCTGTCTATTGTGCAACATTATTAAAAAGTAATATAGTCAAAATAGCAATAAAAGTAGTATAATAGCAAGTAGCGAAAAAGAAAAGGAGAATTACAGTGAAAAGAGAGGATCTTCGTAATATAGCCATTATTGCCCATGTTGACCATGGCAAAACCACCCTTGTGGACGAAATGCTAAAGCAGGGCGGCGTATTCAGAGAAAACCAGGAGGTTACCGACAGGGTTATGGACTCTAATGCCCTTGAGCGTGAAAGAGGTATCACAATTCTGGCGAAAAATGCGGCGGCTCATTATAACGATGTAAAGATAAATATTATAGACACCCCCGGCCATGCTGACTTTTCAGGCGAGGTTGAGCGTATTCTTAAAATGGCGGATGGTGTTCTTTTGCTGGTGGACAGCTTTGAGGGTACTATGCCCCAGACAAGATTTGTACTTCAGAAGGCTCTTGACTTAGGTCTTAAAATAATCGTTGTGGTAAACAAGACAGACAGACCGGATGCAAGAAATCATGAGGTAGTGGATGAGGTATTGGAGCTTTTGCTTGACCTTGATGCTACTGAAGAACAGCTTGAAAGCCCGGTTATTTTCTGCTCCGGCAGAAACGGTGTGGCGTCCTATTCCCCTGACAGCATGGGCGAGGATTTCAGACCCTTGTTTGATAAGATACTTGAACATATTCCCTGTCCTGAGGGAGACCCTGAGGGGGATTTACAGCTTCTTGTTTCCTCAATAGACTATAATGACTATGTGGGTAGAATTGCAATAGGCAGAATTGAAAGAGGTACTATAAAGCAAAACCAGGAGGTTACAGTCTGTGACTATAACGGTACAGTAAAGCCCTTTAAATCAAAGGTGGTAAGCCTTTATACCTTTGACGGCACGAACAGAGTTCCCGTACAGCAGGCTACCGTGGGTGATATTGTATGCCTTTCCGGTATTGAGGGTATTACAATAGGACAGACTATCTGTGCTACTTCTAATGTTGAGCCCTTACCCTTTGTAAAGATAAGCGAGCCTACGGTTGAAATGACCTTCTCTGTAAATGACAGCCCATTTGCAGGCAAGGAGGGTAAATTTGTAACCTCAAGACAGATAAGAGAAAGACTGTATAAGGAATTGCTGAAGGATGTTTCTTTACGAGTTACCGACAGTGAGGATTCTGATTCATATAATGTGGCAGGCAGAGGCGAAATGCACCTTTCCATTCTTATAGAAACCATGAGAAGAGAGGGCTATGAGCTGTCAGTAAGCACACCCAGAGTTTTATATAAGGAAATAGATGGTGTAAAGTGCGAGCCTATTGAGCATCTTGTAATAGATGTTCCGGATAACTGCGTAGGCTCTGTTATGGAGAAAATGGGTATCAGAAAGGGCGAGCTTATTCATATGCAGCCGGTTGGTAACCGCACAAGGATCGAGTTTAAAATTCCTTCAAGGGGTCTTTTCGGATACAGAAGTGAATTTATGACAGATACCAAGGGCGAGGGTGTATTAAACACCGTATTTGACAGCTACCAGCCTTATATGGGTGAAATTCCCACAAGGACAGTAGGCTCTCTTGTGGCATTTGAATCCGGTACAGCCATGGTTTACGGACTTTTCAATGCCCAGGAAAGAGGTACACTCTTTATTGATGCAGGTACTGAGGTTTATGAGGGAATGGTGGTAGGCGTTTCTCCCAAGGCCGGGGATATAAATGTAAATGTATGCAAGAAAAAGCACCTTACTAATACCCGTGCCAGCGGAAGTGATGACGCATTAAGGCTTATACCCTATAAGAGAATGAGCCTGGAAGAAAGCCTTGAATTTATAAACGATGATGAATTGGTTGAGGTAACTCCCAAGACTATCCGCATAAGAAAGAAGATACTTGATAATGACCTTCGTGCAAAGGACGAGGCAAGAAGAAGAAAGCAATAATAAAAAATCCCCGGTTTCCCGGGGATTTATTTTTTTAATAAGTAACCTTTATAACTGCTTCGCTTTCTATTCTGTTGTAGTCAATAAGGAGAATATCAACGGCAAATTCGATATTGGATACGCTTTCCATAGTCAAGGGATTGTCTTCTCCCTTTTCGACTGTCATTAAAAAGCTGCCACAATGACCGTTCTTAATTCTGACATTGTCATAACCCCAATTGTCAGCGGCTTCTCCGTTTACCTTGAAGCTGTCGTAAACATCTGACATAAGTATTTCCTTACCGGTATTATTTTCAACAAGGAATGAGAAGTAAATGCAGTCATCATCCTGTGTCTTGCCCTTGGAAATAACTTTGATGTTATTCTTGTTGTAAACCTCTGTGCCATCCTTATTTACTGCGGGAGTGCCTGCCGAAATATCCACATGAACAGGTAGAGTGCTTAACAGGTCAAAGTAGTCATTGCATTTTTCTACCGCAAAATCAATGGAATATATATCATTTATTCCAAATGACGTCCATGCAGTGTAGGGTAAGGTGGTGGTTATGCCAAGGATTTTTACTGTTCTGTATCCGGCAGGAAGATCCTCAGAATAGTTGGAATAGCCGTCAACTACTATGCCGTTCGCTGTAAGATAACCGCAGCCGGTCTTTAAGGGAGTTGAGCCTGTGTTGACAATTTCACATAAAAGTACAACACCGCCATAGTCATTGTCAGATACTTTCTGACGAACCACTGCTACTGAAGCAATCTTCATACCGTTTGCAGAATCCTCAGCAACATTCTTATTTGCATATAAAACCTGGTATTCGTTATCCTCCATGGCCTTTGCATGATTTACAGCATTATAAAATGCCATTTCGTCATACTTATAGTCTGCTGCCGCAGAGGTATCAAATGATACAGGAACGGTTGCAAGCTCCTCATATTCATCATCCTCAATAAGGAATGTCATATCAATATGAGCAAGTGCATTTACGCCCATCAGTAAAAGTTGATCCAGGTAAAGTCTGAGTTCGGTTTCAACGGTGGACTTTGGTTCAAGAGTTTCACTTAAATAGCTTGAATCCTCCAGCTTGTTTACAAATACCACTGATGAATTGTTTGACAGCTTAATAATCTGGTCGGTTTTGTTTTCCATCTTAAAACCAATAACAGCTCTGTAATCATCATAGGTAATGCCGGTAACTGTTACCTTTGCATACTCATTGTCAAAGAGTACCGTTTCTCCTACTGTGCCGGAGGTGTTAAAGGTGTAGTCATAGCTTCCGGGAGCTACAAGAGCGCCTACCGGCTGATATTTACCGGGAGTGGTTGCAGGTGCATTGGTTGTAGTAGCAGGGACTTCGGTTTTAGGTGGCTCTGTTTTTGGAGCATCCGTTTCAGTAACTGTTGTCTCGGGAGCTGATGTTTCGGGTGCATCGGTTTCCGGTGCTGATTCTGTAACATTGGACTGGGTGTGCTTTGTTTCCTCTGTTGAGGAGGTTTCATTGTCCACTACTATTTCAATGGTGGAACAAGCGGTGCATGACAAAAGCATTGCCACGCAGATAAGAGCTGAAATAATCCTTTTCATATCATATCTCCTTCAGAATTACTGGCATACTGCTATGCCGCTTTTATTATACTATATTTCATCCCTGTTGTCAACAAAAAAGAAAACCCCTACCTTGTTGGTAGGGGTTATGGTGAGCCACCCGGGAATCGAACCCGGGACACCCTGCTTAAAAGGAGTTGATTATCATATCTAAGTGGCTCTGATGTTTGCGTTGCAAAAGTTTTTTGTTTTCAGCGAGATGTAGATACATCGTCGTAACTTGCAAGTCTGAGTGCCCCATAAGCAGACGTAGCGTTTCTAGATCTCCACCGTCTACAAGGTAATTGGTCGCAAATGTGTGTCGTAGTAGATGTGCGTGTAATCTTAAAATTCCGGTTTGCTTCTTAAGCTTTTGGAATACTTGTTTAACCGTATTTATCGTACATTTTTCTCCAAAGCGATTCACAAATACAGGTTCCGATTCGTTAGCCTCATTCCGATATTTGTGGATGTAAGTAGCCAATGAAATTTTTGATAGTTCTCCTAATGGAACAAAACGTTGTTTATCTCCTTTACCGGTTACTATCATAAATCCACGTTCGAGGTAAACATTTCCGATTTGCAAGTTGATAATTTCTCCTCGGCGCAACCCAGAATCGCACATTAGTATAACCCAACATCTATTGCGTTCTTCGAGCGCAGAATCACCGAATACGCTGACCAACGTATGTATTTCATCATCATCCAGCGGAAGTTTTTCTGTTTTTCTTATCTTGGTAGCTTTTAGTTTTTTGCTAAAGTCAGGAAGCAGGTCCTCTTCAATACAGTACTTGTAAAAAGCCTTTACTGCCCTGACTCTGCTGTTTATACTGCTGCTTTTCAATGGCTGTCCGTTACGTTTAACATAATCATGCTGAAGAAACGTACAGTACGATTTATAATTATCAACCGTAAGGCTATCAACGTTTTTATTTTCGCCCAACCAATTAAAAAATGCTGATAGGTTTTCATTGTACCAAATCAAAGTACGTTTACTATTGTTACGAAAAAGTTGTTCATTTATAAACATCTTGTATGCTTCATAAATAGTCACATTTTGGGGTTTCATATAGCAAGCACTCCTTTTTTGAAAGTGATTTTGTGATAGAATTATATCATATTTTGTCGGGATTTACCATACAAATTTATTTAAAATTAATTGTCGCCACTGGCGTCAATTAAATATAAACTTATTGCACAGCTTGTTTGTGCATTTTTTATTTGCCAAATATGGCGGAAAGGAATAAAAATGGATACAATTATTTATTTAAATGCAATAATCAAATTACACTTTGGTGGGCTTGCGATCTATGAATGTGAAAACGGATTTATAGGCTTCTGCGATGCGAGGTGTGGCGACATCGGAGATAATCCGATGATTACCGATAAATCTGAAATGATAAGCATTGACAGATTACCTTACAAGTGGCGTGAGAAAATAAAGAAGGAGTTGAAAAATGCCGAAAACTTATGATAAGAAAGCATGGCTAGAACAGAAAGAATTGACCAAAGAAGAAAATTTAAAAATTATACAGAATATAGTCAATAACTTTAAAGAAGATCCTGAAAAAATTCTTGAATTTATTGATTTTCAGTCACGTTTTTATAATTACAGCACACGCAACACCATGCTGATTTACGCTCAAAACCCAGGTGCATTATTCGTCGGATCTTTTGCCGCCATCAAAAAAATTACAGATGAGCTTGCAAAAGAACACAAACTTCCTAACGGAAAGCTGCCGTATTACGGAATAAAAAAAGGCGCAAAAGCCATTAAAATTTTTGTACCGCAAAAAATCACATACTTGAAAAACGAGAGCGGTGATTGGATTCAGCTGTCTAAAGCAGACAAGCAATTGCAACTGGAATATAAGAATGGCAACATTGAAAGCTACCAAAGGCTTGGATTTGGCATAGGAAATGTTTTCGACATATCGCAGACAAATTTACCGATTGAGTTATATCCGACCGTTATCAGCGAAGGGTTCGGAGAAGAAAGTGAAATACATAAACAATTTGCCGAGTATATAACGGATTTTTGCAAACAGCACAATATTGAAGTAAAGGATATGAACGAGGAAACGGTTACAATACGTGGACTTGCAAGAAATGACAATATTATAGAGCTTAATCCGCTTTTAAACGATACCGGAAGGCTTTCGACATTGCTCCATGAAGTTGGGCATGAATTGCTTCATTTTTCTGCTAACAGTAATAAGGTGTCGATTGAACAGAAAGAAATCGAAGCTGATATTTTCAGTATGCTGATGTTACGAAGATACGGTTTTGAAATACCGGATAGCCGCAGTAAGCATTTCGTAGATAATTATCGTAGCCTGGATGATAAAGACGGAAAACTTCTGCAGGAATCATTTGACCGTGTAATGAAAGAATACAGTAAAACCGTTCAATTAATTTCAACTGAATTTGCTGAGGAGATGCAAGCAACTGAAGAAGTCAGCAATCAGATAACGATGGTTATGGGATGATTTTTAATTGTCGCCATTGGCGGCAATTAAATAGGCTGTCGTTCAGGCAGCCTGTGTATGAGAGCAACAGTGTAAAGCCGGTGCAACTCCGGCAGCTCTCAAGGAACGACAAGAGGTAGAAAAACGTTTTAAAGCGTGCTTATGATGGAAATTGTGATTATGTCGTTCTCTAGCAACGGACAGTGATAGCTACACTGTAGGACGGAAAAGTAAGCCTGCCGTCCTTTCCCGTTGCTTTTTAATTTAAAAAGGCTTAAATTTAACAGCTGCTTTATGCAGCAGAAAGAGGTTTACCATGAGAAAAACAAAAATTATCGCAGTTGCAAATCAGAAAGGCGGTGTCGGCAAAACAACTACAGTTGTAAATATAGCTGCAAATCTTTCAAGAAACGGAATGAAGGTACTATGTATCGATCTTGACGGTCAGGGAAATCTGTCGGATTATCTAGGCTTTTCAGGTGAAAATGAAGAAATAGTAATAACTGACCTGCTTACCGCAGAAATGTCACGCAAGCTTTCAGATGAGGTCATAGAACAGGCAATCCTGACGAGCAAATCCGACAACGTTGATTACATTCCATCTGACATAACTCTTTCAACAGCGGATATGTTCCTTGCCACAGCAATAGGACGTGAAATGATACTCCGCAGGTTGCTTCTTCACAAAGTGTTTGACAGGTATGACTATATCCTGATAGATTGTCTGCCATCGCTCGGCGTACTGGTAGTAAACGCACTGGTAGCCGCAGACGGCGTTTTGATACCGGTGCAGACACAAAAATTTGCGCTCAACGGCATTGTTCAGTTTGAAGAAATAATGACACTTGCAAAAGAACTTAATCCTACGTTGACACTGTATGGAGTTATCGAAACAATGAACGATAACACACGAATGGCAAAGGCGGTTGATGAAGCGTTGACCGAAAGATACGGTAATCTCGTTTTCAACAGCCGTATATCAAAAAGCGTTATGGCGAGCAATAGTACCGCAGAACAAAGAGCAATGACTATAAATACAAAGCTCGGCAGTCAATATGCAGATCTTACAAACGAATTTATAGGGAGGTGCAAATAAAATGGCTTTTGATTTTTCCAATATTAAAGCAAAAGGAAAGCTCAACGGACTTTCCTTTTATTCCCCGGTATCAGATAACGATAGTGTGCATGAGATTCCACTAGATCTTATAGACAGCTTTGAAGGTCATCCATTTTCAGTTGTTGATAATGATGATATGGTACAGCTCACAGAAAGTGTAAAGCACAATGGCATCATGAATCCGGCTATAGTTCGTGAAAAAGGCAGCGGCAGATACGAACTGATAAGCGGTCACCGGCGCAAAAGAGCCTGTGAGCTTGCCGGGCTTAAAACACTCAAAGCGTATGTAAAGCAGTTAACGGATGAAGAAGCAACTATCATAATGGTTGACAGCAATCTTCAGCGAGAAAAGATATTGCCAAGTGAAAGAGCTTTTGCTTATAAAATGAAATATGAAGTACTTAAAAAAAGTGTTGGCAGACCCGCAACCGATAAATTGTCGCCAGTGGCGACAAAAAGCGGTCGTACTGATGAACAAATCGGAGATATGTTCGGAGAGAGTAAGGACACCGTTCGCAGATACATTCGGCTTACATATCTTATCAAAGAAATCCGTGATATGGTTGATGATGATAAGCTGTCAATCAGAGCCGCAGTTGAAATATCTTATATCGAACCGGCAAAACAAGCTATACTCGTACCGTTTATGCAGAAATATGATGTGACAATCAATAAAGCCGCCGAGCTCAGAGAATGGTTTGACAACGGCGGTTTAACGGATAACGAAACCGTCACTTCCCTTTTTACTGATAAATCAGCTAAAAAGGAATCTTCTCATAAACCGCCGAATGCTATTAAATATAAGCAGATAAAATCGTACATTCCCGATTCCGTTCTTAAAGAAGACTATCAGAGTTATGTTATTAAGGCACTGCTTTTTTATAGGGACAACGGCGAAGATGTTTAAATGGACGATAAAACAATACATAAAAAGACAAATAAGAATAACATTTGACATTTACAGTCAAATATGATAGAATGGAGAAAATTATATGTTATGTAAATTGTTATCGACTATACCGCTCATTGTACTTACGGTAATAATTTTAATGAGGGTTATCAAAACCATTTATCGTTTATTAAAAAACAAAAATATTTTTGACAACACAGATGAAATAACCCGGTACTTTTACTTCTTTCCGTTTTTCATAATGTTATTTATGGTATTCGACTGTGTGAATTTATGGAAAATCATAATAGCTGTATCGGAAATATCTGCGTATATCTTCTCACTCATAGCCGTTTATACCAAAAAAAGAGGAGTTAAAGAGCCATTTGGTCGTTATAACAAAAATCTCTGTGATAAAATAATAATGCTTATAGTAATGGCGATTAGTTATAGCTTAATGTATTGGTTGAAATCGGGGTAAAAATGAAGGATTTATTTAGAAACTCATATAAAATTCAATGTTACATTGTTGAAGCAAAAAAATTAATAGGAACAAGCAATTATTCCCTTGTAAAACAAGGTTTAATAGTCTGTACATTAGTTGCTTTTGTCTTATTTTTTTGTTTCATTTTTTCCATCTCGTTAGATTCTAAAATTCTCTTGGCAGCATCAAGTATAATAACTTTGACAGGTGGATTATGTGTATATACAGATTTTCTCATTTCTTTAAGAGGCTTTATGGGAATTTCTTTGCTGATTTCAACAACTTCAGGTATTTTTGCTTACGTTGTTTGTTACGATCAGAACAATGATTTATTAACCTACAGTGCTTTTTTTGTAACTGTTGGCGTGTTTTGGTTTATGATCAGTTTAGTTGCTAACAATAAAATTGCTAAAACTGCTAATGAAGTTTTTTCGATTTTCTTCGGATTAATAGTGGTAATTAAAGATACAATTCTCGACTTTCTTCCTGAAGAATTAAACATCGATCAATATATAAATTTCGCAGAATCCGGTTATAGTGACGCCCAAGTAATCAAAATGCTCATTGATGTAATAGCAACTCCTCTATTGGTGATAAATGCTATTGCAATGATTCTTTGTGTTTTAAAAGAACACTGGATAGAGCAATACAATGACGGTAAAGATTTGAAATAAAAGTTAAATTGTCGCCAACGGCGGCAATTTTCTTTTGCCCGAACAGAACTTTCAACAGTTGTGACAATTACCAATATAATGGATTAAGATTTGTTTGTATTTTCGCTGATAATACGTTTACTATCAAATCAAAATATGATATACTAAGGATAGTAAATACTGCGAAAGAAGAAAAGGAGGACAATATGAAACGTACCCACACCATACTCGCAACAATAACCCTCATCAGCGTAATACTGACCAGTGCTTGCACGGCAGGCAATGCAAGCAGCACAACGTCCTCCGTACCCGAAACGGCAGTGACAACTACCGCTCCGGCAATAACGGGAACAGTGATAGATAGGATTGACGAGCCGAAAGCAGAAACAACTACTGCTCAGACCACAGCAGTGACCACCACAAAGCCACAGGAAACAAAGATAGCTGAAACTACCACTACCACCACAAAAGCGGTAACAACGGCAAAGCCAAAGCCGGCAACGACAACAACCGCCGCTACAACAAAGCCTGCACCCGAATGGGCCGAAAGCAAGGCAAGCGGTACTAAGTATGTCAACACAGACTGCTACAGCCGTAAGAAAGCCGTACTCGGCGCTGACACAGTTAAGCTGTACAGCGTGAACGA
>CALXIO010000022.1 GCA_944388385.1 uncultured Ruminiclostridium sp. | reverse complement strand
AAGTTTTTATTTCAATCCACGCACCCACAAGGGGTGCGACAATAAATCCTGTATCAGCAACGCTTAGTTTGTCGCATTTCAATCCACGCACCCACAAGGGGTGCGACTTGATACTGACCCCGAAAACCATATAACACCTCTTATTTCAATCCACGCACCCACAAGGGGTGCGACTCTATATCGTTCATTTTAGCCAAACGCGGCAAAAATTTCAATCCACGCACCCACAAGGGGTGCGACCCTAAATAAAGGATTTAAGTTTTTTGATAACAAAATATTTCAATCCACGCACCCACAAGGGGTGCGACTACGAGTGGCAGAAGAAAAAAGTCCACTGGTGTAAATTTCAATCCACGCACCCACAAGGGGTGCGACTACCACGATGAGACAACAGCAATAATTGACGGCATTTCAATCCACGCACCCACAAGGGGTGCGACGACTAGGCTCTGCAAAATTAGCTCTGTTAATAATTATTTCAATCCACGCACCCACAAGGGGTGCGACCTGTGTAACCGTCACTATCTAATGACGTTAGGGAATTTCAATCCACGCACCCACAAGGGGTGCGACGACTGGCTGTATATGTATCAAGCAAAGTATGCAATTTCAATCCACGCACCCACAAGGGGTGCGACGCAAATTAAACCCTGCGGTGCAAGCTCTGCATTAAAATTTCAATCCACGCACCCACAAGGGGTGCGACGTATACCCTAACATCAATTTTGAGCAGGATTTCAGATTTCAATCCACGCACCCACAAGGGGTGCGACGGACAAAACATGAAAAGATTTTATTTTACATATATTTCAATCCACGCACCCACAAGGGGTGCGACGTTTTCTGTGGGTTGTAAGTCGGTAAATGTTGATAATTTCAATCCACGCACCCACAAGGGGTGCGACGAGCCAAAACCACCGTTAAGTGTGTACCATGCGTTATTTCAATCCACGCACCCACAAGGGGTGCGACACAAACGATGTACTAGTACTCAAGGAGGCACTGATTTCAATCCACGCACCCACAAGGGGTGCGACTCATAACTATCAATTATATTATCGATAGACGTTTTATTTCAATCCACGCACCCACAAGGGGTGCGACTATTTGCCATTATAAAATCCTCCTTACCATATCTATTTCAATCCACGCACCCACAAGGGGTGCGACTAACAGATACACTATTAATTGTAGGTGTTGAGGGTATTTCAATCCACGCACCCACAAGGGGTGCGACTTACACCTACACATTACATATCCAGCCATGTGTAATTTCAATCCACGCACCCACAAGGGGTGCGACCTTAGTTACTATGAGGTGCTATGTGGTATGGGTGTATTTCAATCCACGCACCCACAAGGGGTGCGACAAAGTAATGCGCTTTAAAGCGAGCGTACTCCGACTATTTCAATCCACGCACCCACAAGGGGTGCGACATCACAATAAGTGTATATCATATCCTCACTAAAGTATTTCAATCCACGCACCCACAAGGGGTGCGACTCTTACTAGTAAAGGATTCAAAATCAGTCTCAGATATTTCAATCCACGCACCCACAAGGGGTGCGACAGTAATGCGCTTTAAAGCGAGTGTACTCGGACTATTTCAATCCACGCACCCACAAGGGGTGCGACGGTTTGACATCTGGAGCTTTTCGACGGTTTTTGCATTTCAATCCACGCACCCACAAGGGGTGCGACTGGTGGCTTTATAAAACTTTTTGTAATTTACAAAATATTTCAATCCACGCACCCACAAGGGGTGCGACCCCTCGATTTTTTTACGAGATAATGTCACATGGGTATTTCAATCCACGCACCCACAAGGGGTGCGACCAAGTAAAATTATCGATAACATTTACAACACACTGATTTCAATCCACGCACCCACAAGGGGTGCGACAAAAGACACCAATACTAATAGTCTGCGACGAGAACATTTCAATCCACGCACCCACAAGGGGTGCGACAAGGTTTTTAACTTTGATTTCCCGTTGTGGGATATTTCAATCCACGCACCCACAAGGGGTGCGACGATAATCGGATACTCACATAGCGGCACTCACAGTATTTCAATCCACGCACCCACAAGGGGTGCGACCCCATGAAAACTGCTTGCAGACTTATTTCGATGATATTTCAATCCACGCACCCACAAGGGGTGCGACAGCAAAATTCAACAAATTACGATAGTTACAATATACAAATATTAAACTATAATTCCAAATTTCAAAATAAGAATTAAGTAAATGTTGATTTTGCGTTGCCATTTCTTTTAAAAATGGCAAAAAACTTTCTGCGAAAGCTCTACAAATATAATGAGAGCTTTATGTTCACAACTAAAATATCATAGGATCATCCAGTTTCAACGAAACATTTGCTCCTATATGTTTAACTTTATTTTGATAATGATCTCCTAAATAATAAAATCGCAAGCTATCAACTTTTTCATCAATTATTGAAACAAGTTTATTTCTTACCATTAGTTCAGTAGCCGGATCCATTATACATTCAAATACAGAGTTCTGGACTCTGACTCCATAATTAACACAGACTTTTGCAACCTTCTGCAATCGTCTTTTGCCTTCCTTAGTAGTAACATTCACATCGTATGTTATTATTAAAAACACTTAATTTCTCCACAAAAATACCGGATATCCATCAATATCCCCTCTTATAAGTCTTGCTAATAAAAGAGCTTGTACATAAGGAAGCATACCCCACTGTACCTTTTCATCAAGATAGGGATGAGTAATTACTTCCTGCTTTTTATTTTGCCATGCGGTAAAAAATATTTTTCTTCCTTCATCTGTAAGTAAATAAGTTCCATTCTCTTTTATTTCGAAATGATTTTCATTTATCATTTTTCTGTTTATCAGAGAAATTACAAAGCGATCACAAAGCACCGAACGAAATTCTTCGACTAAATCTAAAGCTAACGAACAACGACCGGGTCTGTCTGTGTGAAAAAATCCTACATAGGGATCTAACCCCACTCCCTCTAAAGCATTTGCACACATAGTAGTACATATAGAGTAGGTAAATGATAATAAGGCGTTTACTGCATCTTTAGGTGGGCGTCTGTTTCTTGATGAAAATTTAAAAAAATCCTTTTGCTGTAAAATCATATCATCCATAAGAGAAAAATATATCTGTGCTGCTTCCCCTTCAACTCCGAGAAGTTCCTGCTTAGATTGAATTGTTTTACACATAAGCAACGAATTATCCAGTTGCTCTATTTTTGATTTAAATTTCTCTGTGTCAAGTCTGTCCGAATGGTCACGCAATGCTCTTTTTAAAACATATTTGCTGTTGAATATTTTTCCGGTTATCATATTCTTTGCTATTTCTAAGGAACTTACATAATCATCCGCAACACGATATTGTTCTCTTCTCAAAAGAACATTTCCGGTAACCTTACCCTCACACCTACAAAGAAATCTACCATTTCTATCAAATAGCACAATAGGTTTTGAACAGGAGGCACACTTTCCCATCAAAGCCGGACTAACCCCATTACATCCAAACCCATATATACCATCAAGATTATGTAAAGGTACACGACCTATGACCTCATGCTGATCGTTTATGATAACATTTTCACCATCCAGAGAAAGATATCGGTTTGGTTGTATTATATACAGAGTATTAAGTAATTTTTTCATTTAAAAATCCTCCATATACTTTGATATATAATCAGCAACGTTTTTAGATTTTTCAAGAGCAGGAAGGCAAATTTCCTTTAAAGAACAAGCATTGCAGGATTTGGTTCGTTTTGCCTTCGGGGTATAACCTTTTTGCCTTAAATCATGCATCTCGTGTAAAATCTTTACAGCTTTTTGCTTTTTTACATCATCCAGTATTATTTTTTCCCGGTGATGAGTTTCGTTATAATATAAAAAACCATAGGGAATATCACAACAAAGCATCTCTTCAAGACACATGGCCTGAACAGTAAGCTGCATAATATCAGATTCATCCTCTTTAGCCTTACCTCTTTTATATTCAACAGGTATTACATCAAATGTGCCGCCATATCTGAATATAGGAACTCCTTTATCGGACTTATGAAATTCTACCAGATCACATTCACCTGACACACCTAATGTAGGTGATGCCACTGCCATACCCCTTGTATAAATTATATCTTTTCTTTTTTCGTGAAACCCGCTGTCATGAACATTTTCATGTATTATTCTGCCATCGGCAGTGAGCAGATTTTCTTCCCATTGTTGTTCTATGTGAATAAGTGCCCACTGCCTACGACAAAACACAAAATGCTGAATGCCGGAAATCATAAGATGTTCATCTTCAGAATATATCATACAAGGTCATAAACTTCAGGCTCTAATCCTTCAAGTTTTTCCACTGTGATGTTATAATCATCAAATGATGCAGGCTTTTTATCAGGATTCTTAAGCTCTATCTTTACACTGCGGTGTACCTTAGCAGAAGAATACTTAGGGAGTTTCTGTCCATGCTTCCACCAGTATAAACGGCAAACCTCCATGCTGCCGTCAGGTCTTGCAGAGGAGCAATCATTTTCAAATAAGGTAAGTAATGCTTCCTTTATTTTTTCGGCATCCTCATCGCAAAATCCTGTCTTTTCTGCAAGCTGGCAGTTGATACTTCCCTTCGCTACATAAAGGCCGAAATCAACACGGTGCTTAGTGCCCATTGTATCTGAACCCTTTTCGCCGTTTTTGCTTTCACTGTTTACGCTCTTTGTTATCTGCATACTTGTAATGTCAATGGGGGAAACACTCTTAGCAAGGCTTATAGTAACAGGGCCTCTTATTCCTACGGAAACACCGTCATTATCCTTGCCGCCTTTAAATGCAAAAACCTGACCAAATGCACGAACATCTATCCAGGATTGACAAGCTACCTTTGAAAATTCATCCTTGTTGGTGTTCTTGCCCTTTGAGAACTTTTTCAGTTCGTCGTTTCCGTCAGCTCTTGCCTTAAGGCTGTCAAATCCGTCATCACATCGGTCATCGGACTGTACAAAAATCTTCTCTCCTGCATCCTGAAGTCTGTTGCGAATCTTTCTCTTAAGACACACATCAGACATTTCACCATAGCCGTCATAATCCTCTCTGGGACGATTTCCGTTAAGAGGGTCTCCGTTGCAGTTTGCATTCTCTACTGTAAACAGTACTTCAAAATCAATCTTCTGTGATAAAGTTGCCATAATTATTCTTCCTCACTTTCTCCGGATACATCCGAATTGTCCTTTTCTTCCTTTTTAGCATATAATTCACGAACCTGACAATTATACGCAAGTAAAAACACAGGCTTTAATGCAGAATTGTTTTCAAAATCTTCCTTTGAAAACATATCATAAACTTCCTGCATAAGCTTATCATACCATATTCTCTTGCCGGGATCCATTTTGTTAAGATAGGGTTCCAGTCTCTGCATAATAACTCCCCATGTGCTGTAAGGGTGATTGGCAAAGGCATTAAACAAACGTCTGGCATTTGTTGTACGACTCTCTCCCTTTTTGTAGGTGCCGGCCTCTGCTATATCTGCAATAGCAATAAGTCTACCATAGAGATAATCTCTTTCGGTACAGGTTTTGTCAAGTGCCATACTGCACTCTCCTTTCTTTTCAATAATTTGTTTTTTAATCATGCCGCACGCAACTTCAACCGCATTACTCCAGCCGTATTTCTTAGAATCATACGCCAAAGGATTGCAAGCCTTATGGAATAAAGACTGCACTATATCGTTGGGTATTTTTTTGTTAGAAATTACGCAGGGCAAAAGTCTTAAATACGCAGAACACTGAAGTTTTTTATCAACCGAAGTATTCTCAGTGCCATATGCGTTTTGAACGATCTCATAGAAAGAAAATGAATTCTGTTCATTCTTAAGCTTCTTTCCGTTAAATCTCATCCAGGAGGAATCCTCATGCCATTTCTGAAGATTTTCATAAAAATCAGAGGTGGGCATTTCCTCATACATGGTGATAGAATCTCGTCCGGTGGTCGCCGCATCTATTGTCATAATCATTGTCTTTGAATCCGGATCGATTTTTACACCTTTGCCGAACAAGGACTTCTGAAGCTTATCCTTAAAGGCTTCTACAGTTGAATCATAGTTAGCATCATCTTCATCCATATCTGAATCCTCATCCTCATAGGATATGCCTTTTGCGGTAAGCTCAGGCAAGGGCTGAAGATTGCTTTCCCATGCAAGAAGCACCATGCTGTCAATACCGGTTCCCTGCTTTTGGATAAGCCATTTTAAAGCGTTGTGCATTTTCTGAGAAAAATCATAGCTTATAGAAAGTGCCTCTTCCTTTGAATTAAATCTGCCCAGATAGGAAAATCCACTCTCATCATTGGCTGAAATCAGCTTTCCTTTATCTCCGGCATTTCTTATTCTTTGTGAATGCTTTGTTGACAAAGGCAATTCCTTTCCGGATCCATAACAAAGTCCGACACTCTTTATAAGTGACTGGTAATAACCATCATAGGATTCTCTTAATGATACATCAGCAAAGGTTTTTTCTTCTTCAAGTCCTAAAACCTTAAACCTTATAAAGAAATCCCTTTGGTCTACCTGCTGTATTTTAAATGTTGAATCAAGCTTGCCGGTATCATCTGTTTTCATTACATGGGCATTAACAAGGTCTGTTATCACATTTCCCTTTTCAACATATTTTCTGACAGCTGTAACAGCAGGATGAGTATATGATGACTCATCCCAGCTTTTAAGCTGCTCAAGGTAAGCCTTGTGATAATCTCCGTATTTTTTCTTAGGCTCCGGATCTATATACTTAGTGTAATCTCCGGCTATGTATATAAGTTTATCCGCCAAAGGGTGAGCAGCTATTCCGCTGCTTCTGCCTCCTGAATCCTCTGTAACAGGTATTACTGTTACAGTGTCCTCTTTGGCAACTTCTCTGGCACTTTTGAAATTTCCGTCTTTATCAATGGTAATTTCTATCTGTGCATTCTGGGTAGAATGCGAAAGAGGAAGCAGGGGAATCTCATTGTCCTTATCAGCAAAGCGTTCATAAACCGAATATAGCTCATTTGTCCAGCTCAATTATCTTCACCCTCCTTTCTAAACTCCTCTAAACCTATGAAATTGCCCTTGTCCTTTCCAAAGGACTTGATATCCATTTTACGGATATGCCTTTTTGAATCGCATTCCTCAGGTCTGATAAATTCAATAATGCCATTTTTCATAACAGGCTGCCAGAAGCGTACAGAAAGATAACCCTTGTCATCATCAAGTACAGCCTCATCGGGGTAGGTGATACCATGAAGCATAAGACCGTACTGAATTTCTTCAATGTTATCATAGTATCCCTCGCCTTCGCCAAAAACACAGGGCTCCACATAGCCGTAACATTCCCTTACTCCAAGGAAAATATCTCTTCTTCCGCCGGCTTCTATTGCTCTCTTAGCAATATTATGGTGCTTGTTTTCGTTACGGTCGTTTGAAAGTTCCGGTCGGTTGTCGTTCCATTCAAAATGTGCCTGCACCTGGTATTTTACATCACGCAGGTAAGTATAATAAGATAAATCTTTAGTCTTATTCTTATATTTAAGTCTGAGAATACCCTTGTGCTCGGTACTGATCTTATTCATTACACGAACCTTATCAATATACCATACTATTGTGGGCTTCCAGTATATTGAATGTAATATACCTTTCAAAGCTTCATAGGTGGGCATAGGGTAGCTGAATTTTTCACCGCCGGACCTAGTAATTACATCTGAAAATAAAGCATAATCTCCGTAAACACAGAATTCAACCTTATTTTCATGCTGGGGTTTGCTCAATTTTTTCACTCCTTTACTTTTTAGTTTTATCAAAAAGACAACACTTCCATGTTGCTTCCTTCGGTAGTTATGCCGTATATAGCAGAATAAAATTCTTCCTTTACGGCTATTGCACCACATTTTAAATTGTAAAGTGCATTTTCTTCTAAGAGCTTCTTTTCTGTTGAGCTGTATAATTCAACAGAATACTTCTGGGCTTTTCTTAAACAATCATTAAGCTCTTTGCCGAATATATCGGAATTAAGTTTATTGATAATATCTCTTGCTTCATCATTATAGGGAACTATTACGGTTTTGGTATTATTATCTATTACCTCAAACAGCTTCCCTGCTGTGCGCATAAGGGGGAAATAATCTCTTTTGGCACCGGTCTTTCTGACATAATCATCCTGCCTTATCTTAGCAACAGAAAGCATATTGATTAAGTCTGTCGGTGTATCAAGATCTTTCACCGGATAGCAAAGTTCCTTGCCATAGTCCTTAAAAAGTCTGTCATAATATTCAGTCATAACATCAGGGGATTGTGGGTCCTTATTTTCAGAATTATATATAACTGATTCTGACGAACTTTGGGCTGTGGTAATGTATTTTAGTCTGCTTAGCTTTTCCTCAAACAGTTTTACAACATAAACAGTCTTACAATCATATTCTCCATTACGATTGCAACGTCCTGCCGCCTGTGAAATGCTGTCAAGTCCTGCAAAGGACCTTATAACACAGGAAAAGGATACATCCACACCTGCCTCTATAAGCTGGGTAGATACGCAGATGAGCTTTTTACCCCCTTCTCTGCTCTCTTTTATGCTATCCTTCATATTTCGGATTGTTTCCTTGCGGTGGGCAGGGCACATATTGGTGGTAAGATAAATAAGCTGAACCTCACCTGGGCATACCTGCTTTAAATTATCATATATTTCCTTTGCCGCCGCCTTTGTATTTACTATAAACAAAATACTGTTATTATCATCTTTGCCTAATAAATCATTGGCAAATGCAGCGGCTTCAAAATAACTCATGGATTCTTCAGGCTTTATATAAGTAAAATCAAGCCGGGTTCTCTTAAATGCAGAGAAATCATCTGAATAATCACCTGTCATGGAGGAATCTTTATCAACACACATCTTATACTTAATATCTTCAAGCGAAGGCTGTGTAGCGGAACATAAAACCACTGTGGTATTACAAAACTCCGCTAAAAAACTCATTGCCATATTAAACATATAGATACATTTTATGGGTATTGACTGAACCTCATCTATAATAATCACAGAATTACAAAGTCTGTGCATTCTTGCCACAGAGGACATTTTCCCGGAAAATAAGGTGTTAAGAAGCTGAACTAAGGTGGTTGATATAACCGGGTTGTCCCAGCGTTCAGTCCTGAGTTCGTATAACTCAAGGTCATTACCGGATCCCATTGTGCTTAAAATATCGCTGTGATGCTCTAAATATAGGCTTTCATCCGGCATAAGGCCTCTTATAGTATCGCTGTTTTGCTCAAGTATAGACATAAAGGGAGCGGTATATATTATTCTGTCCTTACTAAACTTCTTACAGTAGGATGCGGCAAACCTCATAGAGGATAAGGTTTTGCCTCCGCCTGTTGGAACTACAAGACGAACAATGCTGCGTTTATTGTCGAAAAACGCCTTACATCTATTAGAAATATCTTGGCGTTTTAAGGAAATGGGGTCTGTAAGCGTTGAAAAAGCTTTATTTATTTCCTCGATTTTATCCTCCATTCCCGAAAAAACCGAATTATTGTCATAGGATATGCCTAATTTTTCCCCTGCCATAAAATCCGCAGTATCTCCTCTGTCGGCTGATACAAGCATGGAAAGTAACATCCTTTCAAGCAAGAAAAGGAAAAAGCCCTTTGCTTCGGTTTTAACATCAGGATAATTTTCTTTGCACCATTCAAAAAGGCGGTTTTTAAAAGCTACATATTCTTCGTTCGCTTTTTTAATAAGCTCTATTGTTGCCCTTTCATCAAAAGTAGCTTTGATATTTTCTTCTATCTCATCCCAGCGGTCTTTCTTATCTAAACGCTTGACCAAGGTATTTTCGCTGTTTTCGTTAAGCCAGTCCTGAAGTCCGTGGTGAGAGCAAATTACCCTTGCAGCAATTTTCTTTATAGCCTTACATTCAATTTTAGTGCACAAGTCACTTAAATACTTTGCCCCGGCAAAGCTATGATCGATTTCACCTCGTGAAAATGAAGAATTGCCGGCAATATAATTATTAAAATCCCCACATAGCTTACCTCCGTCATGAGATAAGCCTTCAAGACTGCAAAGGTTTTCAAGACCTATCTTTTTACCATATTCTCTGCAAAGCTCTGACACCGCTTCACAATGTTCTTTTACACTTTGTTCACGCCCATCATCGGAAATATGAGCTCTAAAATCCACCGTTTCACCCCAAATCTTTTTATTTTTTCAATCATACTATTATTGTAACATATAAAATATCGAAATTCAATATATTTCTACAATCCTGTCCATTATATAAGATATATTAAAATACATTTTGTCGAATTATGTCGATATTTTCGCATATTGCAAATACCGACTTTAATTAAGACTCTAAAATTATATAAAACAACTTTACAAGAACTTTTTTCTTTATAATAGCATATCTTTTTATATTTGTCAATAGTTTCCTGAAAATTATTAACCATACAAGAAAAAAATATTTTAAACGGCACAAAATTAAATTGTAATTCATATAAAATGAAGGGACATACCGAAGTATGCCCCTTCATCTTTTGCCTTAAAGCAACTATACAAATTTCAATCCCCGCACCCACAAGGGCACGACAACCACAAAACAGTATGTGGAGTTATGGTGTGTATTATACACATCACAACCGGTATTATTATATCACATCCGCCCAAATTTGTCAAAACAAAAAAGCGGAGAAAATCTCCGCTTTACTTGATTATCAATCATCAATTATCAATTATCATTTATCAATCATCACAGGCATTACAATAACTGTAATCCTCGGGTTCCTCGTCTGTTACTACAAGACGGTTTGAACAGTTGGTGCAGTAGATGTTGTCGTACTTGTTCTTTGCCTTGCATACCGGACAAGTGATTATGCGACGGGTGTGCTCGATTTCGGTGCGGAGCTTGCCCATTTTTGTATACATTTCATCTATTTTTCTTACGTGCTCGGCAATCCTCTCTGAATCTGCATTGTCGTGCTTTACCATGCTGTAAATCATTCTGCCGAGGACAGCATAGCTTGCCTTGATTTCATTATCCAGCTTTACACATTCCAGCTTCAGCTTTGATACCTGGACAACCTCATTACCCTTTTTTACTGTGGTGTCGGTCAATTCCTTTGCTTTTGAAATGATAGTGTCAAATTCGTCCTTAAATTCCATATCTCTGCTCCTTTTCAAGGGGATTTATCCTACGATTATATATTACCATATTATGAAAATATTTTCAAGTGCTAAAATAAGTCAGCCATAGCATTTTTTAAATAAGGATTGAACTTCTTTTCCTGATTTAATGTGGTGGAACCGCCGTGGCCGGGGTAGATAATATAATCCTCCCTTAGCAGGGCAATTCTTTTAAGGGATTTTCTCTGCTCCATATAATCCCCGGAATAAAAATCAGTTCTTCCAACTGAGCCCTCAAAAATAGTATCTCCTGAAAAAATAGTATTGCCGGTAAAATACATAACACTTCCTGCTGTATGTCCCGGAGTGCTCATTACATCAAATATAAGCTCATCCATTTCAAAGCTGTCGCCGCCGCTTAATATAACATCCGCAGTAAAGGGCTTATACTCAAAGCCGGGCATTAAGTATGCCACATTCTTTACCGTGTTATCAAGCATACAAACATCCTTTTCATGGATATATACCTTAGCCCCGGTCATTTCCTTTAAATCCGCCACTGCCCCGGTATGGTCAAAATGTCCGTGGGTCAGAAGGATTTTCTTTAAAATAAGACCATTGCCGGAAATTTCGGCCATAATTTTTTTTGCATTGTCTGCCGGATCCACAACTGCGGCGCTGTTCATTTCACTTGCTATTATATAACAGGAGGTTTCCATAGCACCTAAAGTAAGTGGAATAACCTTCATTATTGCTTACCTGTCCTTTCAGCTGTAATTACACCGGGTACCTTACTTATTCTTGCAATAAGGTTTTTAAGCTGTTCTATGCCGCTTACCTCAACCGTTACCACAATATTTGCGTTGCCGTTTTTAAGACAATGGGCACTTACATCATGTATGGGAATATGGTTTGCGGAAATAGCCTGGGATACCTCCACCAAAAGGTTAGTTCTGTCCTCGGCTATTACATCAATAGTAGCTCTGAAGGAGGTGCTGGCACTTACCGCCCAATGAGCCTTTATCCAGCGTTCCTTGTTTTCGCCCTGCATACCTAAAATTACATTCTGGCAATCCGCCTTGTGAATAGATACACCGTATCCACGGGTAATAAATCCCATAATATCATCTCCCGGGAGAGGATTACAGCACTGGGCATACTTTACCGCACAGTCATCTATTCCGTCAAGAATAACGCCTGCACGCTGTGCCTTCTTATTGGTATCGGAAATGGTCTTTTCTATATCAATAGTCTGCTGCTGGGCTGCCGCCTGTCTTTGCAGACGGATCTGTTCATCCTTAAGCCTTGTTATGATCTTTGTAAGCTGAACACCGCCGTAGCCTATTGCGGCATAAAGATCATCCACCGTCTGTAATCTCTGACGGCGGGCGGTTTCAAGGAGAATATCATTATCCACCATAATACCGTTGCGCTTAAGCTCCCTTTCAAGAGCCTGTTTGCCCTGCTCGATATTTTCATCACGGCATTCCCTTTTAAACCAGCCACGGATCTTTGCCTTGGCCTCGTTTGTTCTTGCAAGCTCTATCCAGTTACGCTTAGGTCCTGCACCTGAGCCGCCGCTTGTAAGTATCTCAACTATTTCACCGGTGTGAAGCTCATGATCAAAGCTGACCATTTTGCCTCCTACCTTAGCGCCTATCATCTTATTGCCCACCGCTGTATGAATGGCATAGGCAAAGTCAATGATATTTGAACCTGAGGGCAAAGTAATCACATCTCCCTTAGGTGTGAACACATATACATCATCGGGGGCTAAATCCACCTTGATAGCCTCAGAGATAAGCTCCACATCGTCGGCTTCCTGCTGTTGTTCAAGTATCTGTCTTATCCAGTCAAAGCGCTTTTCTCCTGCCACATTACCGGATATGCCTGCCTTGTATTTCCAATGGGCGGCGATACCGTACTGGGCGGTGTTGTGCATTTCCTGGGTTCTTATCTGTACCTCAAAGGGTATACCCTCTCTGCCTATTACCGTTGTGTGAAGCGACTGATAGCGGTTTGCCTTAGGCATCGCTATATAGTCCTTGAAACGGTAAGGTATAGGACGGAACATATCGTGAATTATACCTAAGACATTATAACATTCCACCACAGTCTGTAAAATTACTCTGACTGCGTAAATATCATATATCTCAGAAAAGTCCTTGCCCTTTACATAAACCTTTTTATAGATACTGTAAACGCTCTTTACTCTGCCCTCGATTATGGGGGGAGGCTGAATATCGTTTACTCTTTCTCTTATCATGGATTTTATCTTATCAATAAAGGTGTCCCTTTCGTCCTTGTGAACATCAAGCTGTGCCTCAATTTCCTTAAAGCCGTAGGGGTCAAGATAGCGAAGGGCTATATCCTCCATTTCCTCCTTCACATCGCTGATACCGAGACGATGAGCAATGGGGGCATAGAAGTTCATGGTTTCAAGGGAGGTCTTGCGCTGTTTTTCAGGGGGTCTGCTTTCAAGGGTACGCATATTGTGGAGTCTGTCCGCAAGCTTTATAATAATTACTCTTATATCCTTAGACATGGCTATAAGTATCTTACGGATATTTTCCGCCTGCTGTTCTTCCCTTGTGTTAAGGGGTACCTGACCTATCTTTGTAACGCCGTCAACCAGGTTTGCCACATCCTCGCCGAACTTTTTCTTTATAACATCAAGTCCTATGTCTGTGTCCTCAACCACATCATGCAAAAGTGCGGCACATATAGTGTCGGTATCCATGCAGAATTTATCCAGAAGAATATAGGCTACCGCCACAGGGTGGGAAATATAAGGGTCCCCCGAGGAACGCAACACTCCCCTGTGAGCCTCATCTGCAAGCTCATAGGCAGACATTATCTTCTCAATATCGTAGCTTTTGTCGCTGCTTTTGATTTTATCCATCAATATTTCAATGGTGTATACCATACAGCAACCCTCCTTTATGCCAGTGATCGTTTTACCATTTTAATTACTTTTGATTCTTCTGTTTCTATTCTTCTGCCGCCCTTTATATATTCTATCTGATTATTTATTCTGTCAAGCCTTAAATGGCCGAATTCTGCAAAGATATGAAGGCATATCATAAATTTACAGTAGTTTATGCCAAGCCTTATTGCCTCATTTACCGCAAGCTCAAGGGAGGTATGCTTCTTTATTATATCAAAGGGAATTTTCATATCCTCTCTTGTGGGGATAATTCTGGGCTCCAGCCTTTTATCCACCTTTTCAAGGAGGATAATTTTTTCATAAACATCCTTAGCCGCAAAATATCTCTCCTGCTTAAAGCCGGAGTATCTTATATCACAAACTAAAAGCCTTACACTTATCTTTCCGCTGTATTCGTTGATTTCGGCATTACAGATAACATCCACCTTATCCCCTGTTGCATACTGAAAATCCGCAAAGGAGGAATGAAAATCAAGGAAGGTAAATTCCTTGCCCTTGTAATTTGCAACAAAGCGTACAAATTTTCCGTCCTTTAAGGATCTTTTAGAGGTGATAAGGCAATTTTTCATAAGAAACCTTACACCCGGATTTTGCTCTCCCACAGGCTGTATAAGGGAAAGGGACTCTATTGACCCGGGGGTCAATTCCTCTGTTTCGGGCTCTAAATCCGCTGTTATCTTAACGGGAGGCATTACAGGGTAATTTTCCCTTGCAAATTTATATACCGCCTCAATAAAGTCCGGTAAGTCCTCCTCCTTTAAGGAAAAGCCTGCGGCAGAGGGGTGTCCGCCGTAACGGGTAAGATATTTCTTGCCGCTTCTTACACAATCTATCATGGAAAAGCCCTCAACACTTCTTGCTGAGCCTCTGGCTTCACCGTTTTCTATTCCTATTACAATTACCGGCTTTTCAAATCTCTCGCAAAGCCTTGCGCTTACAAGACCGATAATGCCGTGATTCCAGTTATTGCCGTATACTATAAGCACACGCTCGTTAAATATTCTGTGGTTTTTATAAAGCATATCCATAGCCCCGGAATATATCTCATCCTGGATTGATACACGACTGTTATTAAGCTCACAAAGCTGTTTTGCAAGCTCCTGCGCTTCCTCTTCATCCTGGGTTAAGAAAAGCCTTAATGAAAGATGTGCCTCTCCTAATCTGCTTGCCGCATTTATTCTGGGGGATATTTTATAGGCTATATCCGAGGAGGTAATATCCTCTGTGTCAAGTCCTGAGGCTTCAATGAGCTTATTAAGACCTATGTTCTCATTATATTCAAGCTGTTCAAGTCCGCGCTTTACTATAATGCGGTTTTCTCCTGTCAGGGCTACCACATCGCCTATAGTACCGATTGCCGCAAATATGCCGTATTCCTCAAAAATAGTATCTATATCATTTTCAAGCGCCATTATCAGCTTTAATGCAATACCGCAGCCGCAAAGAAACTTATACTGTGAGGTATCCTCCTTGCGGTGGGGGTTTACTATGGCCTCAGCCCTTGGCAATTCATCCGGCACCTGGTGGTGGTCGGTTATTACAAGCTTCATACCAAGCTCATAGATATATTCTGCCTCCCTTGCCGCACTGATACCGTTATCAACGGTAACTATAAGCCTTGTGCCGTTATCGTAAAGCCTTTTTACAGCGTCCTTATTAAGGCCGTAGCCCTCCTCACGGGTGGGAATATACCAGTCCACATCTGCGCCGATGGCGTCAAGGTGGGTATATAATATTGCAGTAGAGGTGATACCGTCACAGTCGTAATCTCCGTATACGGTGATTTTCTCCTCATTGTCTATGGCCTGCTGGATTGTATCTACCGCCTTATCCATATCAAGTATATCAAAGGGATCGTAAAATTCCCCTCTGAAATACTCTGTGGCAAGCTCTACATCGGTTATCCCTCTGGCGCATAATATTCTGCAAAGCAAGGGCGAAAGGTCGGTGTTTCTCTTTAACTCCTCCGCCTTTTTGCTGTCATATTCTCTTAAGCTCCATTTTTTCATTTATTACTTCTTCGCCCTTTTCGCAAGATCAATAAGCTCAGCTGATGTAAAGCTATATTTCTTATCGCAGAAATGACAGCAAACCTCTGTTATTTCCTTTTCTGATGCTAATTTGTTAAGCTCTTTTTCGCCTATTGCTATAAGCACCTGTTCTGTGCGTTCTCTTGAGCAGTCGCAGGCATATACGGTTTCCCACTCATCAAGCACCGCCCCATCAAGACCCTTAAGTCCCTTCATGGCAATTTCCTCCGGGGTAAGTCCTGCTTCAAGCATGGCTGTAACCGACTGCATATCCTTTATATTTTCCTCTATATAATCAATGGCACTTTCATTTACGGGAGGAACAAGCTGTATAAGGTATCCTCCTGCCTTTTTTATGGATAAGTCCTTGTCCACAAGCACACCTAAGGCGCATACCGTGGGAATTTGCTCACTTACCGCATAATACTGGGTAATATCCATGGCAATTTCACCGCTTACTATGGGTATCTGTCCTATATAGGGCTCTTTAAGTCCCATGTCCTTTATTACAGCTAGGTATCCGTCAGTACCTACAATTCCTGCAACATCCAGCTTGCCCTGTGAATTTAAGGGCAGGTCTGCCATGGGATTATCCATACAGCATTTTACATTACCCATATAGTCTGCCACGCAGGTAAGCGTACCTAAACTGCCGCCGCCGTTTATTCTTAATGTAAGGCGGTCATTTTCGCTTTTCATAAGTCCGCCCATAATAGATGCGGCTGTGGCAAGCCTTCCTGCCGCCGCTGATGCGGTGGCACTGGTGCCGTGTATTCGGTGTATTTCGCTTACTATATCTGTAGTGTCCACTGCACAGCAAAGCACACTGCCGTCAGCGGACAGACATCTTACCATCTTTCCCATTATTTTTTACCTTTCCTTTGTCTTTGTACAGCAGAAAACCACCTTCTGGCAGTCCTCTGTTCCTTTGTTGTCTGTAAGATACTCTAAAACTTCCTTTACCTCAAATCCGGCTTCCGTAAGTAATTTTTCAACTTCTGCTATAGCAAGGGCTATTTCGGAAAATTCCTCGTACATTCTGTCATAGCTGCCGTCGGTATTCTGAGTAAATATGTCAAGAGCTATATCTACCCTTGCGTTTTCGTCATCCTGATAATAATTCTGCCATACGCAGTATATATCATCAAGATCATATACGTAGGTATTATCAGCAAGGGTTTCTCCGTGCTTTTTTACTGTGTTCATATCAAATATGAATACCCCCTCGGGGTCACAGAAAAGCGACACCGACTTAAAGCATTGTAATATATCTTCCTTTGATTCAAGGTGATTTATGCTGTCAAGTACGCAGATAGTGGCATCAATGGTGCCGTACATATCAAGGCTTCTCATATCCTGGCAGAGGTATTCTATATTTTCATGGGGCTGTGACATGGCAACAGAAAGCATATCGTAGCTTAAATCTGTGCCTATTACATCATATCCCATTTTGCTCATAATACGGCTTATACTGCCTGTACCGCAGGCAAGGTCAAGAAGTATTCCCTTTTTGCCGCTGTGCCTTGCTATAAGTCTGTCATAATAGGATGCCAGCTCATTATAATCTATATTTTCGGTCAGTCTGTCATAAACCTGTGCAAAACAGCCGTAAGCCCCCATAAATCACTCTTCCTTTTTATTACTTATCCTCTTCCATGCGTTCAAATACAATGCTGTAACCACCCTTACCGCCGATAAGTGAACGGTTTACTCTGCTTATGGTGGCGGTGCTGGCACCTGTGTTTTCAACAATTTTGTTGTACACATTACCCTCTGAAAGAAGCTTAGCTACCTGAAATCTCTGAGCGATGGAATTAAGCTCTCTTATGGTGCAAAGATCATCAAAGAACTTTTCACATTCCTCAACTGTCTTTAGCTTAAGAATTGCCTCGTAAAGATGCTGTTTTTCCATGTTGTTGCGATTGTTATTCATACCTATCTCCTTTTGCATAACGGCTTTTTGCCTTATGATAAAAAACTTATACTATGTATTTTACCATAGTAAAGTATAAAAATCAATACCTATTTTTTATTTTAATCTAAAAAGTCGTGCGGTATATTGGGTGGGCAGCTTTACCGATAAAATGCCGGATGAACTATGTAAAGCATATTCCTCCTTTGCGTATGAGGGGTAGATACATTCCGCTGTAAGTCCCGTGCAGTCAAAGGGGAGCTTTATATTTACAGTATCGTTATTGCCCTGTCGCCTCCATAAGGCAAGGTATTTTCTTTCCCCGCAGTCAAGGCCTAAGCATACCCATTCATCCTTAGCGTGGGATAAGCCAAGAGGCCAGAAGGGTACTGAACACTTTATATCATCACGAATAGACTTATAGCACTCTATACCCTCTTTAACAAGGGAAAAACGCTCCTCGCTGAGGTTTGCTAAATGTCCGCTTTGGTGGATGCGCTGTAACATGGCATTAACCATATTATATACCACCTCTTCCCTGTCGCCCTCAGTCAGAGGATAGGACCATATTGCGCTTTGCTCTGGGGTTAGTCCGGCAGGGGCATTTGCGGAAATTGTGGCATACATTCTGTAATCATCCTGGTCGCTTGTGGACTGAATAGAAAGTCTGCTTAAAAGGGAATAGTCTATTCTCATACCACCGCTGGAGCAGTTTTCTATTATCAGATCCGGGAAGGTGGCGAATATATCATCAAGGAATGCTATATATGCCCTTTCATGCTGTAAAAGTCCTTCGCCTACGCTGTCTGCGTTAAGCTCTGTACCTATGCCCGGCTCTATGTTATAGTCCATTTTTATATAGCCTATGCCGTAGTCATTTACAAGTCGGGTAATTACATCCTTTGCGTATTTTCTCACTTCGGGGTTTCTGAAATCCAGCTGATAGCGTGAACGGTCATATATTCTTTTACCGTGACGAACAAAGAACCAGTCATCAGGCAGGGTCTTTGCAAGGGGGCAGTTTATTCCCATTACCTCTATTTCAAGCCATACACCGGGTATCATTCCGTGCTGTCTTATAAGGTCGGTGACTTCCTTAAGGCCTCCCGGGAATCTTTCTCTGCTTTCCTTCCATTCTCCCACATTATCCCACCAAAAGCCCTTTGAATACCAGCCGCAGTCAATACAGTAGTATTCACAGCCTGCCTTTGCAGCGGCCTTTATAAGGGGTATTTCCTTTTCGGTGGTGGGATCCCCCCAAAGACAGTTCATATAGTCATTGAAGATTACTGCCAGCTTTTTATTATCGTCATTTTCTCTTCTTATAATTCTGCGATATTTTGTGAGAGTGCCCATAGGCTGATCAAAGCCGTATCCCACACCTACTGCCACAGGAACAGAGGTAAAGCATTCCCCCGGCTTTAAATTCTTAAACCAATGGGATTCCTGTTCGGTGGGGCCGGATAATTGCAGGTAAAAATGTCCTCTCTGGTCAGAGATTTCCCAATGCCAGGAGCCGTTATGCTCTATCTGCCAGAAAAGTCCGGTGCCGGTTTCCTCGTTTTCAAGATAGCCCATGGGAAGATACTCGTTTGTTGACCAGTTTCCTGTGTTGGTGCAGGAAATAGCCTTTCCGCAATGCTCCCAGCCGATTTTCTGGGTACGGGGCATACCAAGCTCCTCAAAGGTGTACTTTTGCCATATCATTTCCTTTTGCCAGGAATTATGAGGGATATATAGGCGCATTTTATCATCACGCTCACCAATTCCCTCCTTTTCTATTCCAAGATAGTTAAAGGAAGAAACATAGGTAAGGGTATACTCATTCTCCGAATTGTTTATAACCTCTGTAAAGCATCTTACTATCGAAAGTCCGTTATAAAATCTGAAGGTGCTTATTACATCTATTCCGGTGGGAATATCGGTCTGGGTTATTTTTATAAGTCTGCCTGTATCATCCCTTGTATCGGAAAAATCCTTAAAGGTAAGGCGGTAGCCCGGGGCTGATACTATGTACTTTGTGCCGTGGCGCTCACAGGGTCTGTCAAGGCCTGCAATTTCCACCTGGGCTATATCAAAACAGCCGAGAAAGGTTTTTTCAAACATTTCATGGTAAATATCCGCCTCATTATAGGGAAGAGCTGAAAAGTGCATCAGCTTTATCTGATTATCATTGTCTATATCAAATACTATGTGTATTCCGTTTTCGTTTATATCGTATCTTTTCATATTTATTCCTCAATTTTATTGTCATTGAACACCGCAAATATGCCCGGGTGGGTCTTATTTACCCTTATTGGCTTTAAATCTGTGGTGACAAAAAAGTGCTTAGTTGTGCCTGTTGCTTTAAGCTGTCCGTCCTGTTTTCCGGTGACGGTGTATTTTATGGTCATCTTAAAGCCGTTAAATTCTATAATATCAAGGTCAATTAAAATATCCTCATCAAAGCGTACATTATTCTTATATTCACAGGATGCGCTGAGTACAGGAATCATTACCCCCTCCGCCTCCATTTTAGCGTAAGGATAGCCTGCCTTTTCAAGAAAATATATCCTTGCCTCCTCAAACCAGCGGATATAGTTTGAATGATGTACTATACCCATTCTGTCGGTTTCGTAATAATATGCCCTTCTCTCATAAGGAGGGATACTGCTTTTTACCTCTGCCATAATTTACTCCTTTATATCCTCCAAAAGCCGGTAGGCTATTTTTGAATCCTTGAGCTTTTGTAATGCCTCTTTTTTATCCTCAAGAGCATAATCCAAAAGCTCATGGGAAAGCCTTATATCCTCATTTTCAGCCTCTATAAAATACCCTGCCATAAGCATATCCTTTGTGGGGTGCTGATAGATATTTATAAGCCTTACCGTTTTTGCCTTAAGCCCCAGCTCCTCATAAACCTCTCTTACAGCGGCATTTTCCGGGGATTCTCCGGTATTTATATGCCCTGCCACCAGCACATAACGGTTTTCGTCTGTTTTGCCGTCAAGGTTGCGGGAACGCACAAGCACATATTTATTCCCTACCCTTACTAATACTATCACACAGCAATAGCTCATATCAAACCATGGCCTGTTGCATTTATCACACCAGGGGATATTTTTATCATCGCACAGATCCCTTTGGGATAGCTTAGTACCGCATAAGGGACAAAACCAAAATCTCATAAGGCTCCTTTTTAAAACAGCCACAGTATTACCTGTGGCTGTCATTTTCACTTATTACTTGTTTTTTGAAAAGTAGTTCCAGCTGTCACGACACATCTGCTCTATGCCACGCTGAGCTACCCATTTAAGCTCCTTTTTGGCAAGGGCAGGATTGGAATAACATTCTGCCGCATCTCCCGGGCGTCTTGCGGTTATAACATAGGGTACCTTAACACCGTTTACCTTTTCAAAGGCATTGATTATTTCAAGAACGGAATAACCGTTACCTGTACCGAGGTTATATGCAGGACAGCCTGTTTTCTCTCTTACCCTCTTTATTGCCGCTACATGACCTAAAGCCAGATCCACAACATGGATATAGTCACGAATACAAGTGCCGTCGGGTGTGGGGTAATCATTACCGAATACGCTTAAGGTTGCCATCTTACCTGCGGCGGTGCGTAAAATAAGGGGCATTAAGTTATTGGGAATACCGTTGGGGTCCTCACCTATCATGCCGCTTTCATGGGCTCCTATGGGGTTAAAGTATCTGAGAAGTGCTATGCTCCATTCGTTATCTGAAGCGTAAAGCTCTCTGCACATATTTTCAATAACGAGCTTTGTACTGCCGTAGGGGTTAATTGCGCTTAAGGGGGATTTTTCTGTTACGGGTACCTTCTTCGGTATGCCGTAAACTGTGGCGCTGGAGCTGAATACCAGCTTCTTACAGCCGTACTTCTGCATGGTTTCAATAAGGGCGATTGTAGAGCCTAAGTTATTTTCGTAGTACATCATGGGCTTTACACAGCTTTCGCCTACAGCCTTATAGCCTGCAAAGTGAATTACCTCTGTAATAAAGTTCTCTCTGAAAATTCTGTCAAGGGCTTCCTTGTCACAGCAGTCACATTCATAGAATGCAAAATCTCTGCCGGTGATTTCCTTTATAAGCTGAATGGCTGTGGGCTTAGAGTTGTAAAAATTATCAAGAACGATAATATCCTCTCCTGCATTTAAAAGCTCAATGCAGGTGTGGGAGCCGATATATCCGGCGCCGCCTGTTACTAATACTGCCATAATTATTTCTCCTCTCATGTGCCTTTGCACTATAAAGTATTATACCCCCATATTTCCTTTATGTCAACCGGATTTTTAAAAAAATCCCCTTATTTGACTTTTTTAAATAATTATGCTATAATTATTATGAACGAACTGCTCAGAAAGGAGTATCATAACAATGTTTGACTTTATTTTTCTAAATGGTCACGCAACACTTGCTGAGAGTGAAATGCTTGACCGCGCATTATCGGATCTTTTCGGCGGCTTTATATTTATTGCTGCTCTTCTGGTATTGTCCATCCTCGCTATCTCCACAATATCAGCCTACAAGAAAACTCCCACCGCCTCAAGAAGAAACAGAATAATCTGCTATTCAGTCATTGATGTAATTTTAAGCTCACTTATTGTGCTGTTTAAATTCAATGTATTACTGTTTTTGCTTAATCCCTATGACTTTTTCAAAGTAGGGATATTTTCTGTATTCACAGACGTATCTATTTCTCATGCGGCACAGGCAACCTACATTATTTCCTACATAAGCCTTCTGCTTATTACCATTCTCGGATTTATAATCAGTCTGTGGGGTTTTGCAGTAAGCGCTAAGGAAGAATACAAGAGCAAAATTAAAAAACCTGTAATGCCGGTGTTAAATAACTGGATGTGTGCTTGCGGTGCTAAAAATCCCGGAAATGCCATGTACTGCTTAAAGTGCGGTAAGGCAAATATTCCTGCACAAGTCCCGGCAAACACTCCTGCACCCGCTGAAAATAAACAGGGTCAGTAAATATTTTAAAGAGGAAATAAACCATGGGAATTTTTGTTTCACTTATAATTATAGGCCTTGGCATCACATCCCTTGTGCTCAGAGCAGGCTACAGAAAAAATCCGCAGAAATCAAGTCGTACTGCCATAATGATTTGCAGTATAGTTGACTTATGTCTTTCCGGTATCGGAATATTGCTTCTTGCCTTTTCTTCTTTGATTTTTATAGGAATGGATACAAGTATCAGTTCAGAAACCGAAAACTACTTTCCTGTCTTTACTTTTATATTTTTCATTGTATGTATCATTGAATTTGTTCCCTTAGCATTCGGCATTATTGCCGGCATATTCGGTCTTACAACAGTATCCAATAAGGAGCTTACACAAAAGGCTATGGCAAACGAACAGCTAAAGTACAGCGCACCGCCTCCAACAAAGATTTGTCCTAACTGCGGTACACCCTATGCCATTATGTTAAATGCCTGCCCTAACTGTCATGTACCCTTCAGTGCCACTTCAAGCCAGAGTGTAAATCAAGGCAGCTTTTCTACACAGTCTGCAACATGGAAATGTAACATCTGCGGAAGCACTAATCCTGCTGACGCTATGTTCTGCGGCGGCTGTGGTAATAAAAAGCAATAAGGAGATATTATGGAATATTTAATGATGCTTGCTCCCATAGGGCTTGGTATTGCCATTCTTATTATTCAGAAGCAATTATCTTAAAAACCCTTCAAGGGGCACAAGAAACTGGTTATTAGGTTGCAGTATTGCAAATGTATGTTTAACCGCCTTTGCAATTATAACCTGCATTATAATCACACTATGTATGCTGCTTTTTGACGGTCTTATAAACGGACTTGCAGGTAATGAGCTTGATGAATTTGTACCTGCCTTCAGTCTTATACTGATTCCGGTTATTGCAATGTATATTATTCCCTCGGTTTTCTCTGTTATAACCGCCGTAATCGGCTTCAGGCTTGTTGCAAACAAGGAGCTTACCGAAAGGGCTGACCAAAATTCAGCAAGGGAAAAGGCTATGAATACCCCTTACAATACCGTAAATCAGGGCGGCTTTTCTACACAGCAGCCTGCCGGCTGGAGATGTAATTCCTGCGGCAGAATAAACCCTCCCGGCGCTATGTTCTGCGGTGGTTGTGGCACTAAGAAAATGTAATTTTACTTAAAAAATGTGAAACGGCAATACTCAAAACAGGGTATTGCCGTTATTTTATACAATTTTAAAATTTCTTTTTGTACAGATTAAAACAAAACCTTAAAGGATATTGAATTTAAGAAGAATATTTGATATAATATTATTATTATCCGTAATCGTTATCACGGATATCAGCATTTTCAAGGAAGGATAGGTAAAAAAATGAAACGTGTACTTGCGGCAATACTTGCTATTGCTACTCTTTTATCAGTTTCAGGCTGTCAGGATACTGCAACAAGCAGCAATGCAGACAGCAATAATTCACAGACCACATCAGACAATACCTCACAAAGCGGAGAACAGACCGAAAAGCCCCTTTCAAACCCGGTGGCCGTTGACGAAGACGGCAAGGTTGATATGGAGGTAGCTTTAAAGTACGAAACCGACTTTGAGGCTTTAAAGGCTGAGCTTGAGGCAAGAGAGGTTGACCCTGATACCCCTGTATCAAAGAACTTAAATCCCGAAGCAAAGGCTTTATTCGATTATCTTAAATCCATCTACGGCAAGCAGACCCTTGCAGGTCAGCAGTATTTTGATGCAAAGCAGTATGAGGATATTCTTTATATCAACGAAACCGGTGACTTACCTGCAATCAAGGGCTTTGACCTTATTTTCTCCACAGGTAATCAGCCCGAAAACGATCAGCACGTTGATGATGCTATTAAGTGGCATACAGAACAAAACGGTATAGTTACCATGTGCTGGCATTGGAAGGTACCTGTTGATATGAACAACGCAGATTCCCAGGGTATAGCCTTCTATTCAGATGAAATCACAAATTTCAGCTTTAAGAATGCAGTAACCCCCGGCACAAAGGAATATGAAATAATTATCCGTGACATTGATACAGCGGCTATTAAGTTACAGAAGTTAGAAGCGGCAGGCGTTCCTGTTTTATGGAGACCTCTCCATGAGGCAAGCGGCAGCTGGTTCTGGTGGGGCGTTGCTGATAAGGAATCCCAGGAATATTATCAGAAGCTTTGGTACATGGTATTTGACAGACTTGAAAACTACCACAAGCTGACAAACCTTATCTGGGTATGGAACGGCCAGGCAAAGAAGGCTATGGTAAATGAAAATACCTACGATATTGCTTCTATTGACGTTTACCCCAACACTCCCGACTATTCAGAGCTTGCAAGCTCCTATAAGATACTTGCAGGTCAGGTAGGCACAAAGAAGATGATTGCATTATCAGAGTGCGGTTATATTCCCGACCCTGAAAAGATCTACGCTGAAACAAGCGAGGTTAAGTGGCTTTATTATCTGCCCTGGAACGGCGAATTCTTACTTAAGACCACCGGCACAGGTGCGGCTGTTACTAACCTTAACGGTACTCCCAGCGTAAATGAGGAGCGCCTTACGGTTGAATATTTACAGAAGGTATATTCAAGTGACAAGATAATCACATTAAGTGAATTACCCACCTTTGAGGGCACAGATAAGATTGTTCCCACATATATAAGACTGTGGATGTTTAACGAGAAGGATTTTGACATAGCTAATACAAAGCTCAAGGACTACAAGCTGGATTTCGGTGAATAATATGAATATTACACTTAAAACAGAAAATTCCTCTGCGGTAATTGAATCTATGGGGGCTCAGCTTAAAAGCCTTGTTATAGACGGCAGAGAAATAATGTGGTGCGCAGACCCCTCATTCTGGGGTAAAAGCTCTCCGGTGTTATTCCCTGCTGTGGGTAATGTTAAAAATAACAAAACCATAATAAACGGCAAGGAGATACACTTAGGTAAGCACGGCTTTGCAAGGGATAATGAATTTGACTGTCAGCAACTTTCCGATAGTGAGGCAATATTCAGCTATGAATATACCCCCACTGAGGGAGAGTTTCCTTATAAGGCAAGGCTTACTATGAAGTATACCTTAAGCGCTGACAACATCAGAATTGATTATACTGTATATAATCTTTCCGATGGAAATATGCCCTTTTGCCTTGGTGGACACCCGGCAATAGCCTGCGATAATCTTAATGATTGTGAGCTTATATTTGAAAAGCCGGAAACCGCCTCCACCCCGGTTATGAATCTTGATAACCGTATGTTTGAAAGTAAAAACCGCATAGCAAGACTGGATAACAGCGATACCTTAAAGCTGTGCTATTCCATGTTTGATAATGATGTGGTGTACTTTGACGAAATAAATTCAAGAGCCGTTACCTTAAAGGAAAATGGAAATGCCCTTGCCACCATATCCTACGGAGGATTTGATTCTTTGGGACTTTGGACACCGGCAGGAAAAAATGCAGGCTTTATCTGTATTGAGCCCTGGTGCGGCAGTGATGATTATGACTGTGACGATAATATATTTGAGCATAAGAAGGGAATACAATTTGCATCCCCCGATAAGCCCTTTTGCAGTTACATTATCATAAGTAGATAAAATATAAAGGCTGTGCTAAACACAGCCTTTTTTGTTATTTTCTTTTCTTTAAAAGAGGGGCTAAGTATTGTCCTGTGTAGGACTTTTTATTTTTTGCCACCTCCTCGGGAGTGCCGGTAGCTATAACAGTACCGCCCTTATCTCCTCCCTCGGGGCCCATATCTATGATATAGTCGGCGGTTTTTATAACATCCAGATTATGCTCAATTACAAGGACTGTATTGCCTCCGTCGGTGAGCTTCTGAAGTACGTCAATCAGCTTATGCACATCGGCAGTATGAAGTCCTGTAGTGGGCTCATCAAGAATATATACCGTTCTTCCGGTGGCTCTCTTTGAAAGCTCGGTAGCGAGCTTTACTCTTTGTGCCTCGCCCCCTGAAAGAGTGGTGGCAGGCTGGCCTATTTTTATATAGCCAAGACCAACATCGTAAAGGGTGCGCAGCTTCCTTGCTATCTTTTCGTGATTTTCAAAGAAGGTTATACCCTCCTCCACCGTCATTTCAAGCACATCGTAAATATTCTTGCCCTTATAGTGTACCTCAAGGGTTTCACGGTTGTATCTTTTGCCCTTGCACACATCACATGGAACATAAATATCCGGTAAAAAGTGCATTTCGATCTTGTTTATACCGTCACCCTCGCAGGCCTCACACCTACCGCCCTTTACATTAAAGGAAAATCTTCCGGAGGAATATCCCCTCATTTTAGCCTCATTTGTGGAGGCGAAAAGCTCACGAATATCAGAAAATACTCCGGTATATGTGGCAGGGTTTGATCTGGGTGTTCTGCCTATTGGGGACTGGTCTATGGCAATTACCTTGTCAAGAAAGTCTACCCCGTCCATATAGTCAAAATCCCCTGAACGAATTCTTGCTCTGTTTAGCTGTGCCACAAGATGCTTATACACAATTTCATTTATAAGGGAGCTTTTGCCGCTTCCGGATACGCCTGTAATACAGGTGAATATTCCTAAAGGTATATCCACATCTATATTTTTAAGGTTGTTTTCCCTGCAACCATGAACGGATAAAAATCTGCCGTCGCATTTTCTTCTTTCCTTCGGAACTTCTATTTTCTTCTTGCCGGAAAGATACTGTCCCGTAACGGAATTTTCGGTGTTCATCACATCCTCAAGGCTTCCTGCACAGATAACCTCTCCCCCGTGTATTCCTGCACCGGGGCCTATATCAACTATAAAGTCCGCCGCCCTCATGGTATCCTCGTCATGCTCAACCACAATAAGGGTATTGCCAAGGTCACGAAGCCTTTTAAGGGTGGCTATCAGCTTGTCATTATCCCTTTGGTGAAGTCCTATGCTGGGCTCATCCAGTATATAAAGCACTCCCATAAGACTGCTTCCTATCTGGGTGGCAAGTCTTATACGCTGACTTTCACCGCCGGATAAGGTTCCTGCACTTCTTGAAAGAGTGAGGTATTCAAGGCCTACACTCTTTAAAAATCCAAGGCGCTCTCTTATCTCCTTAAGTATCTGCTTTGCTATCATCATATCCCTTTCGGAAAGGAAAATTGAATTTACAAAATCAAGAGCATCCGAAATGCTCATGTCACAAAATTCCTTAATGTTCTTTCCTGCTACAGTAACGGATAAGGCTACCTTTTTAAGGCGCTGACCCTTACAGTCAGGGCATAATACCTCACCCATATACTGGGCTATATCCTCACGGGAATATATGCTGGTGGTTTCTCTGTATCTGCGTTCAAGGTTATTTATAACACCCTCAAACTCACTCATAAACACACCGCCACCCTGTTCCTTACTGCGTACTACCCTTATTTTATCTCCCTTTGTGCCGTAAAGCAGCTTATCAAGCTGTTCTTCCGAAAGCTGTGAAATGGGGGTATCAACAGTAAAGCCGTAATGCTTTGCAAGGGCATCAAAATACATCTGGGCTATTGTTCCCTCTGCATATTTCCAGCCGCTTGCCTTAATGGCATTTTCCCTTATGGTAAGATCTCTGTTGGGAATAACAAGATCCACATCTATTCTCCTGTGAACACCAAGGCCTGTACAGGTGGGACAAGCACCGAAGGGGTTATTAAAGGAAAATAATCTGGGAACTAATTCCTCCATGCTTGTACCGTGCTCCGGGCAGGCGTAGTTCTGGGAGAACATCATTTCTTCTCCGTCAACCACATCAACTATAATTACCCCGTCGGATAATTTTCCTGCCACCTCGATACTGTCACTAAGTCGGGATTTTATATCCTCCTTCATAACAAGGCGGTCAACCACTACCTCAATATTGTGCTTTTTATTCTTATCGAGCTTAATGGTTTCGGACAGGTCATATATACTGCCGTCTACCCTTACTCTTGCATAGCCCTGCTTTGCAAGATCCTCAAATTCCTTGCGGTATTCGCCCTTTCTGCCTCTTGCAATAGGGCTTAATATCATAAACTTAGTGCGCTGGGGCAACTGCATTACCCTGTCCACTATCTGATCCACCGTCTGCTGCTTTATTTCCTTACCGCAGACAGTACAATGGGGTATACCTACCCTTGCATATAAAAGTCTCAGATAGTCGTAAATTTCCGTTACCGTACCTACTGTTGAACGGGGATTTTTTGAGGTGGTTTTCTGGTCTATGGAGATTGCCGGAGAAAGTCCCTCTATGCTGTCCACATCCGGCTTTTCCATCTGTCCCAAAAACATTCTTGCATAGGAGGAAAGGCTTTCTATATACCGCCTTTGTCCGTCTGCGTAAATTGTGTCAAAGGCAAGTGAGGATTTACCTGAGCCGGAAAGCCCGGTCATTACAATGAGCTTGTCACGGGGAAGCTCAATATCTATGTTTTTAAGATTATGCTCTCTTGCGCCTTTAATTACTATCTTATCTATGCCCATACTTTTCTTTCCTTACTTTTGCTGTTCTAATTCTCTTATCTTATCTCTTAAATATGCCGCCTGCTCAAAGTCAAGCACCTTTGCGGCATTCTTCATTTCCTGGGTGTACTGCTTAATAAGAGCCTCACATTGAGCCTTTGTCAGCTTTTTGCCCTTGCCCTTGCCCTTACCCTTATCCTTATCCTTACCGCCGGATATTTCAAGGACAGCCCTTACATCCTTTACTATGGTCTTGGGTGTAATGCCGTGCTCCTTATTGTACTGCATCTGTATCTCACGGCGGCGAAGAGTTTCGCTTACCGCCCTTTCCATAGCGTCAGTAACCACATCCGCATACATTATTACCTTGCCCTCTGCATTTCTTGCGGCTCTGCCTATTGTCTGTATAAGGGAGGTTTCATTTCGCAAAAAGCCCTGCTTATCCGCATCCAGTATTGCAACAAGGGATACCTCCGGCAAATCAAGACCCTCACGGAGGAGATTTATTCCCACCAGCACATCAAATACGTGCATACGCAGATCCCTTATTATTTCCATTCGCTCAATGGAATCAACATCATGGTGCATATAGCGGATTTTTACTCCCATATTTTCATAGTAGGCTGTAAGATCCTCCGCCATTTTCTTGGTAAGGGTGGTTATAAGTACACATTCATTTTTAGAAACACGGTTGCTTATTTCGGAATAAAGATCCTCTATCTGTCCGTCCACCGGTCTTATCTCTATTTCCGGATCTAAAAGTCCCGTGGGGCGGATTATCTGCTCTGCTATATTTTCGGCTCTGGTTTTTTCGTACTCCCCGGGGGTGGCTGATACATAGATAACCTGATTTATCATGCTTTCAAATTCCCCGAAATTCATGGGGCGGTTATCATAGGCTGAGGGTAGTCTGAAGCCGTAATCTATAAGGTTTTTCTTTCTTGCAAAGTCACCGCCGAACATACCTCTCACCTGTGGGATAGTGGCATGACTTTCGTCTATGAACATAAGAAAATCCTTGGGGAAATGGTGCATAAGGGTAATAGGTGAGCTGCCGGGCGCCCTTCCTGCAAGGACACGGGAATAGTTTTCTACCCCCTTACAGGTGCCGATTTCCCTTAGCATTTCCATATCATAACGGGTGCGCTGTTCTATTCGCTGTGCTTCTATCAGCTTATTGTTTTCGGTGAAATATTCCACCCTGTCTATCATTTCATTTTCAATTTCCATAAGGGACTGGCTGAGCCTGTCCTTGCCCACTATATAATGGGATGCGGGGAATATTGCCACATGGGAAAACCTTCTCTTTACCTGACCCGACACCACATCAATTTCACTTATGCGGTCTATTTCATCTCCGAAAAATTCAATTCTTATGGCCTTGTCGGAGGTGCTTCCAGCCGGGAATATTTCCAGCACATCTCCCCTTACCCGAAACTTATTTCTCACGAAGTTTACGTCGTTTCTCTCATACTGCATATCAACAAGGCGTTTTATTATATCTTCCCTTGTCTTTTCCTGCCCCTCACGAAGTGACAGCATATTATTTCTGTAATCCTCCGGGCTACCGAGGGAATATATACAGGACACGCTGGCAACTATTATAACATCTCTGCGTTCGGCAAGGGAGGCTGTGGCGGAGTGGCGAAGTCTGTCTATCTCGTCATTTATGGAGCTGTCCTTTTCGATATAGGCATCAGTAGAGGGGATATATGCCTCCGGCTGATAATAGTCATAATAGGATACAAAATACTCCACCGCATTATTAGGGAAAAATTCCCTGAACTCACTGCAAAGCTGTGCCGCTAAGGTCTTGTTATGGGCAAGTATAAGGGTGGGCTTATTTACCCTTGCTATAATATTGGCCATGGTGAAGGTTTTGCCGGAACCGGTAACACCCAGTAAAACCTGCTCTTTTTTACCCTCAATAACTCCCTTGGCAAGGCTGTCTATTGCCTGCGGCTGATCTCCTGTAGGAGCATATTCGGATACAAGCTCAAAATGATCCATTACAAAACCTCCTTTTCGCATACATAACTATTGTACCACATTTAACTGAAAAATACAATATATAACACAGGCAAAAACTCCTTGTCTTAATTCGGCAAGTAAAAAACATCCGGGCCTTTGCAAGTCCGGATGCCTTTATATATCATATCGTCAATAATTCAACCATCAGTGGTTAAGGCTTCATTCGCTTTAATCCCATATATCAGGCAAAAGTCCGTTAGAACGCATGGAATAGGTGCCGTGCATACCTACTATTATGTGGTCTGCCAGATACACCCCTGCCTTATCAAGAAGATTGAATATATTTCTTGTGAGAATTTTATCCTCTGTGGAGGGCATTTCGCTGCTTTTCGGGTGGTTATGGGTCAGCAATACCACCGGGCATCTTTTCTGCACCGTTCTTTCTATTATCCTCATTACATCCGGCCGTACCTGTTCTATTGTGCCTGAGCTTATCAGCTCCTGGGCTACAAAACGATAACTGCCGTCAAGATAGATAATTCTGAGTTGCTCTGTATCCACAAACTTAAACAGTCCTGTGCAATATTCCATCATCGCTCTGGCACTGCTCAAGTCCTCACCCTTTCTTGCACTTTCAGACAGCAGGCGTATTACATTCGCCCTTATTACCGCTATCATTCTTGCTGTGGAAAGGCCTACCCCGGGAACCTCCATCAGCTCCTTTTCACTTGCGCTGAATACTCCTGCAAGTGAACCGAATCTGTCAATGAGCTCGTGAGCGATCTCGTTTGTGTCGGCTCTTTTATAGGAAGAATATAAAAGCATTTCAAGCAGCTCATGGGTTTCAAAGCTCTCAGGGCTGTGTTCGCTAAGCCTTTTGTACATCCTTTCTCTGTGACCGTCATGGATATTGTCGCTCATAGTTCACCCCGAATATCAGTCCTTGAATACCGCACCTGTATTGGAGCTTGTAACCAGCTTAGCATATCTCTTAAGGTAGCCGTCTAACTCCTTGGGAGGAAGTATGCCCTTAGCCTTACGCTCTTCAAGTGTCTTTTCATCTACTAAAAGCTCAATGCTTCTGTTGGGAATATCAATGTGTATCTTGTCGCCGGATTCAACAAAGGCAATAAGTCCGCCCTCTGCCGCCTCAGGTGATACATGGCCTACTGCAGCACCACGGCTGGCACCGCTGAAACGTCCGTCTGTGATAAGTGCAACACTTCCGTCAAGACCCTTACCTACTATTGCCGCTGTGGGAGCAAGCATTTCAGGCATACCGGGGCCGCCCTTAGGTCCTTCGTAACGGATAACAACCACATCACCGGGGATGATTACATTGTTAAGAATAGCGTCTACTGCTTCCTGTTCGCCGTTGAATACCTTTGCTGTACCTGTAAAGTCCATCATCTCAGGCTTTACTGCACCCTGCTTTACAACTGCGCCGTTTACTGCAAGATTACCGGAAAGAATAGCAATACCGCCGTCCTTTCTGATGGGGCTTTCGCAGGTGTGAATAATTGTTCCGTCTGCATTTGCGGCCTTCTTTATTCTGTCAGCCTGTGTGCCTGTAACTGTAAGAACATCTGTGTTGATATGTCCGCCCTTGGATAATTCCTTGATAACAGCCTGAATACCGCCTACATCGTTAAGGTCGGTGATAAATACATCACTTGCAGGATTGAGCTTTGATAACTGGGGAGTCTTTCTGCTCATTTCATCAATGTCATTAAGGCTTATATCAACCCCTGCCTCATGTGCTATTGCAAGTAAGTGAAGTACGGTATTTGATGATGCACCGATTGCCATATCGGTAGCAAGTGCATTAAGCATATTCTTTCTTGTGATAATGTCCTTGGGACGAATGTCTTGCTTTACAAGCTCTACGATTCTTTCGCCTGTTTCCTTGGCAATTCTTCTTCTTGCTGAATTTACGGCAGGCTCTGTACCGGAGAAGGGCATAGCAAGACCGATAGCCTCAGTAAGGCAGTTCATGGAGTTTGCTGTATACATACCTGAGCAGGAACCGCAGGTAGGACAAGCATTGTTCTCATAGTCCATAATAACATCGTCGCCGATTTCACCGTTTGAATACTGGCCGATAGCCTCATATATTTCGCTGTAGCCTACTCTCTTGCCCTGTACCTTACCGGGGTTCATAGGACCGCCGCCTACAAAGATAGAGGGGAGATTAAGTCTTGCAGCCGCCATAATCATACCGGGAACGATTTTATCACAGTTGGGGATAAATACAATACCGTCAAGGGGATGTGCTGTAAGCATAACCTCGATACTGTCACAGATAAGCTCACGGGATGCAAGAGAATATCTCATGCCCTTGTGATTCATGGCAAGACCGTCACATACACCGATAGTAAAGAATTCAAAGGGTACGCCGCCTGCATTACGGATGCCGTCCTTTACTGACTTTGAAATTTCGTGAAGGTGTGAATGGCCGGGTACATAGTCACTTGCCGCACATACAACTGCGATAAAGGGCTTTCCCATTTCGCTGTCTGTTACACCTAATGCCTTTAATAATGCCTTGTGGGGTGTTCTGTCAACACCGCTTTTAAGTAAATCACTTCTCATCGGAATTTACCTTTCCTTTCATTTAGTTCCTATTTTTTGCCGAGCAACGCACTGCCTATCATGCCTGCTTCATTTGCAAGTGAGCATATAACTATCTCGGTATTTTTACTGCTGTTTTTGGAGTAAATCTGCTTTGCGACCTGCTCCTTTAAGGGAATAAGAAGATTATCCCCCTCATTACATACTCCGCCGCCGATACAAAGTATATCCGGCTGGAATACGTTTATAACATTTGTTATGCCGCAGGCTAAGTATTTAATATACTGCTCCACCACTAAGGTACCCTCCGGGTCACCTAGCTTTGCGGCTATAAATGCGGTTCTGGCGGAAATTTTTCCGTCTGCCTCTGCAAGCTCTCTAAGTCTGCATTGAGGCTTTTTTGCTATCATTTCAGCAGTTAGCCTTACAAGTCCGGTGGCTGAAGCGTAGGCCTCAAAGCAGCCTTTTCTGCCACAAGTACATTCAGCGCCGTCCACCTCAATTACGGTATGGCCTATTTCTCCTCCTGCACCATTAGAGCCGGAGTATATCTTGCCGTCAATTATAATGCCTGCACCTACTCCTGTGCCAAGGGTGAGGATCACCGCATTTTTTGCCCCCTTTGCCGCACCGGCTATATATTCACCGTATGCCGCTACGTTGGCATCATTTTCAAGTATTACCTTCTTGCCGTACTTCTTTTCAACATCTTTTGCAAGGGGAACATTTTCCCAATGAAGATTGTTTGCATAAAGTACAACACCATTTGCGCTGTCCATAGTACCCGGACAGCCTATGCCTATTGAACGGATCTCACTCATTTTAGTGCCGGATAATTCTATTACCCTGTCGATTCCGTCAAAAAGGCTATTAAGCACCGACTCATAGCCACCGTCGGAATTTGTCTTTACCGATACAGAGGATACGAGCTTGCAGTTATCATCAACAACACCCACCTTTATGTTGGCGCCGCCGATGTCAATTCCCATATAATATTTCATATTTCCCCCTTATTCTCAGATAATGTCAGTAAGTATTATCTCCATTTCTCCCTTTACCTCATATTCGCCTGTGCCGGCAGGGATAAAGAAGCTCTCACCCTTCTTTGCAGGAACATCTCCCACACTACCCTCACCTGAAAGTACAAGCACAGAGTTAAAGGACTTTTCTGTGGCACTCAGCTTTACTGTTCCCTTTACCTCGATTTTATTTACATTGAAATATTCGCAGGAACGTAAAAGGGTCTTTGTACCGCCCTCAATGGCTGTGGCAGTACCCTCGGGTTTTGTGTCATACTTGGGAGGACAAAGCTCAGTTACCTCAACAGCCTTTTCCACATGGAGCTGTCTGGGCTTTCCGTCAGCACCTACTCTGCCGTAGTCATATACTCTGTAGGTGGTGTTGGAGTTCTGCTGTATTTCTGCTATTAAGATACCGCTGCCGATAGCGTGAAGTGTACCGGATTCAATAAAGAATACATCCCCCTTATGAACGGGAACATTGTTTGTAACCTCAAGAAGGGTATTTTCTGCTATTCTCTTTGCAAATTCTTCCCTTGAAATTTCCTTTTCAAAGCCGTAGATGAGCTTTGCGTCAGGGTCACAGTCCACAATATACCACATTTCGGTTTTGCCGTACTCCCCTTCTACCCTCATGGCATAGTCATTGTTGGGGTGTACCTGTACAGAAAGATTATCCTTAGCGTCAATGAGCTTTATAAGGATAGGGAAATATTCAAATCTGTCACAGTTAGTACCAAGGGCAGACTTATTTTCATTTATGTATTCAGTAAGGGTTTTGCCGTTGTATTCTCCGCCGGAAATAACGCTTTCGCCGTCCTTATGGCAGGAAAGCTCCCAGCTTTCTGCGATTTTATCCGCAGGTGAAACCTTACCATATTCTTCTCTTAAACGATTACCACCCCAAAGATAATCCTTGCAGGGTGCAGTCAGCTTTAAAATACTCATAATTATTTTCCTTTCCCTTCTGCATTTTGCAGAAGACTTTCTAATATTATGCCACAATTTAAAATGCAAGTGCTTTAAATGCATTATAGCACATTTTTATTAAATTGTCTATATTTATAGACTTTTTTCTGAAAATGTGTTACAATAAATACAGAAAAATTTCCGGAGGTAAATTACATGGACAACAATGTTAAGCTTTCTTTGACAGCAAGAGCAGAAAAAATACTGCCCTACCTTGAAAAAAATAACATGAAGGGATATATTGCTCACAGCATTGATGAGGCTAAGGAAATAATAGCCGGACTTATAAAGGATGATAAGCTGATTACAGCCGGGGGCACTATGACCATGAAGAATACCGGTATTCAACAATGGCTTAATGAAAACTATCCCGGGGTATTTCTTGACAGGGATAATGCCGCAAGCCCTGAGCAATCCGCTGAAATTATGCGTAAGGCATTTTATGCGGACACCTATTTTTGCAGTACCAATGCCATAACCGAAAAGGGCGAGCTTTATAATGTGGACGGCAACGGAAACAGAGTTGCAGCTATGATATTCGGCCCTAAGCAGGTTATAGTGCTTTGCGGTATAAATAAGATAGTTACCGATATAAATGAGGCAGTAGACAGAGTGGAAACCATAGCCTCCCCGGCTAACTGCATAAGACTTAAAAAGAATACCCCCTGTGCAGTAAACGGCAGGTGTGGTCATTGTTTAAGCCCCGACAGAATATGCTCTGATTTTGTTGTTATGGCTCATCAGAAAGAAAAGGACAGAATAAAGGTAATATTCATCACCGATGAGCTGGGATATTGATTTTAAGGATGTATAGTAAAAATCATAACAAAGAGTGTAACTAATGGAGTATATTTAATAATTAAATAACTATGAGTGCTGCTATATGCTTATTATTCATATAGGGCACTCTTGTTTTTTTATTTATATCTGTAAAGTGAGATATTCTCAAATCCGTCTAGGAGCTGGTCGGTATAGCCGAATGCCTTTTGTACTCCCCTTGCCACGCAGGTAATAGGATCATCCGCTACTCTGCAGGGTACTCCCACAGATTCGGAAATCTGCTGTGCAAATCCGGGAAGTAAAGCACCGCCGCCTGTAAGGACAATTCCGCTTGTAAGAATATCTCCCACAAGCTCAGGAGGAGTCTGCTCAAATACTTCCTTTACCTTATCCACAATCTCCATAATATTATCATGAAGAAATTCATACATATCATAGTCGGTGATTTCCACGCTTTCAGGAAGACCCTTAATTAAATGTCTGCCCTTTACCATCATTTTCTTGCCCACAGGCTTAAATACGTTGGCAATTTCCTTCTTGGCATTTTCGGCGGTTTTTTCGCCTATGAGTATCTTATACTTCTGGGTAACTCCCCTTACAATAGCCGCATCGAACTTATTTCCCGCCATTTTAATGGAACTGCTCTTTACAATTCCGTTAAAGGACACCACCGCAATATCAGCAGTACCGCCGCCGATATCAACTACCATATTTCCGTTGGGCTTGGAAATATCCACCCCTGCGCCGATAAGCGCCGCAATAGGCTCCTCTATAAGGTAAACCTTTCTCGCGCCGGCGGATAATGCCGCCTCAACTACTGCTCTGTTTTCCACATCGGTTACCGATGAGGGAACGCAAAGAATAATACGGGGCTTGAATATCTTGCCCATAACCTTTCTTATAAAGGCTATAATCATGGCCTCGGTCATTTCATTATCGGAAATAACGCCGTCACGAAGGGGTTTTACCGCCACTATATATTCAGGGGTTCTGCCTATCATTTTATAGGCCTCATTACCCACCGCTAATACCTCGTGCTTTTTCTTATCGTAAGCCACAACTGAGGGCTCATTTACAACTATACCCTTATTTCCCAGGGTAATAATAACATTTGCAGTACCTAAATCTATGCCGATATCTGTTGCTGACATTATTTATCACCTTTCCTTGGATCACATTTTTTAAGATAAGCAAGCAGCCTATCCCGGTCATTTTCGCACCGTCTTTCTGCCACGCTTTTAAGCAGAAATGAAAGCGCCTGTCCTACATCTTCACCCTTATATCCTATCTCTGTAAGGTCATCCCCCTTAACGGCTAAATCCTTTAAGGAAAAACAACCCATTTCATCTATCAGCTCTTGTGTAGCCTTTGTTATATTTTCAAACAGCTCACATTCATACATATATGCAGGATTTTTGCCCTTAGTATCATAAATGTGTATCTTTATAAGATCGAAAAATTCCTTCTCACCGTATCTTAAAAGTGCCTTTCTTATGCACTTTTCGGTATCGTTTATGGATATACCGTGATTTTCTATAAGGAAAAGCACATAGCTTATGAATTTCTTCGGATAGCGAAGTCTTTCAAGTACCACCCTTGCAATTTCCACGCTTACCTTTGCATGGCCGTAAAAATGGCCTGTGCCGTTTTCATTGAAGTAAACAGCAGGCTTGCCTATATCGTGAAGCAGCATGGTAACCTTATATACAAGCTCCTTATCCGCCGCCGCTACTGTGGAGGCAATATGCTCATATACAGTCTTATCGTGATACTTTGAGTGCTGCTCGAAGCCTACGCAGTCGGTCATTTCCGGGATAATTGTGCAAATTACATCTGAATAATCAGTAAGCAGCTGACGGCAGTTTCCTAAAAGAAAGCCGTTAAGCTCATCCCTTATTCTTTCATTTGCTATATCCGATAGTAAATGCTTTAACTCATGCACAGCCCTTGCGGTATTTTCCTCAAGGGTAAAATCAAGCTTTGAAGCAAACCTTAAAGCCCTCATTATACGAAGGCCGTCCTCATCAAAGCGCTTAAAGGGATCCCCTACCGCCCTTATAATGCCGGCTTTTAAATCCTCTCTGCCGCCAAAAAGGTCAATTATACCTGTATTTGGGTGGTATGCCATGGCATTTACCGTAAAATCCCGTCTGGAAAGGTCATCCTTTAATTCCCCTGTGAAGGTAACCTTCTCAGGGTGGCGGTGGTCTGTATATTCACCGTCGGTACGGAAGGTGGTTATCTCTATGTTTCCCTCCTCGGTAATAACGGTAACAGTACCATGCTTTAAGCCTACCGTAAGAAGTCTGAAGCCCTCAAAGGCCTCAATTATCTGCTCGGGCAGAGCCGATGTGGTTATATCATAATCATCGGGACTATGCCCCAACAGAAAATCTCTGACGCATCCACCCACTACATAGGCATAGTAACCCCTTGATGAAAGTATATCAAGTGCGTTTTTTACATAGCCGGGAAGATACATCTTAAACCTCCATTGGAAAGTATTATATAAAAACAATATCCGCTTTTTACAGCGGATATTGCCTTTATAATTGTTTACAGAATTATTCGTTAATTGCTGTTACAACGCCGGAA
>CALXIO010000021.1 GCA_944388385.1 uncultured Ruminiclostridium sp. | reverse complement strand
ATTATAGTATCTTTATTATACCATAATCTGACGATTTTTTCAACACTTTTTTTCTGAATTTTTAGAGGTTACCTTAAGAGAATGAACATCCCCGGAGGCATTACAGGTAAGATGACTGCTGTGGTCGTTATACCTTATTATCTCTCCGTTTATAACATCAGATCTGTAATATACGCTGTAAGTATCATCGGTTATGGACATGGTTACATTCACCGACGGATTTATATCGGAATGTGCCTTTATGTATATACTTCCCAAGGGCATATCCACATTGATAAACTCAATGGCAATAGCACCGCTTTCTGTATTTTTATGGGTGTTTTTATCGAAATTTTCGGTTATTGCCTTGTTTATATCCGCCTCATAAAGGGTGTATCTGTCATCAAACAGCTTTACTGTATTTATATTAAAAAGGAATACTTCAACTGCACCGCAGATAATTAAGGCCTTTACAAAATAATCAGCTATCCCTTTATATTTCACCGGCAGCTTTTTAAAGCCCGCAACAAGCCCCCAACAGATAAATATAAGAAGGGATGACAAACTGCCCAGATAAATTATCTCCTTAGTGCCTATAACACCGGTTATAATAAGACAGGCAATAAAAAGCTGAAGCTTTTTTGAAAATATTTTGCCGGTTTTTACCCCGGATAAAACTACACATACCGAAAATATATTAAAAAGCCAGCAAAGTAAAAGTGCTGTAAATATAATGGATTTAAGCATAAATACCCCCCTTGTAAAAACAGCCACCATAAATTATGGTGGCTGAAAATATTAAAGTGTAAACTTTCCGCCGTGATTTTCCTTACGCCATTGAACATATTCCTCATATGTTCCCATACGGTCATAACAGCCCTTATCGGAAATTTCGATAATTCTGTTTGCAACAGTCTGCACTATCTCATGGTCATGGGATGCAAAAAGAATATTTCCCTTAAAATCCCTAAGACCATTATTTACCGCTGTAATGCTTTCAAGGTCAAGGTGGTTTGTGGGTTGGTCAAGAATAAGCACATTTGACTGGAAAAGCATCATTCTTGAGAACATACATCTTACCTTTTCACCGCCGGATAATACGTTTACCGGCTTATAAATATCATCACCGGAGAATAACATTCTGCCTAAAAATCCCCTGAGATAGGTTTCGGTTTCGTCCTTTGAATACTGTCTTATCCAGTCTAATATGGAAAGGGTACATTCATTGAAATATGCGCTGTTATCCTGGGGGAAATAGCTGACACTTGCTGTATTGCCCCACTTGAAGGTGCCGCTGTCAGGGGTTTCCTCCTCCATAAGGATTTTAAACAGGGTGGTTACCGCTATGTCGTTTTCGCCTACAAAGGCTATTTTATCCCCCTTGCCCACAGTAAAGGAAACATTGTCAAGAACCTTAACACCGTCTACTGTCTTTGTAAGACCCTCCACCGATAAAATGTCCTTGCCTATTTCTCTTTCCATGTCAAAGCCGATAAAGGGGTAACGTCTGCTGGAGGCAGGTAATTCCTCAACCGTCAGTTTATCAATCAGCTTTTTACGGGAGGTAGCCTGCTTTGACTTTGACTTGTTTGCAGAAAATCGCTGAATAAAGCTCTGTAATTCCTTTATCTTTTCCTCAGCCTTCTTATTCTGCTGCTTTATCATCTTCTGAATAAGCTGGGAGGATTCATACCAGAATTCATAGTTGCCCACATACATCTTTATCTTTGTATAGTCTATATCAACAGTATGGGTGCAGACGTTGTTTAAGAAATGTCTGTCATGGCTTACTACTATTACAGTACCGAAATATTCCGCTAAAAATTCCTCAAGCCAAGCCACCGCATCAATGTCCAGGTGGTTTGTAGGCTCGTCCATAAGTATAATATCAGGATTTCCGAAAAGAGCCTGGGCTAAAAGCACCTTAACCTTTTCATTACCTGCAAGGGAGCTCATCTGAGCATACATGATGCTTTCATCAAGGCCAAGTCCCTGTACAAGCTTAGAGGCATCGCTTTCAGCCTCCCAGCCCCCAAGCTCAGCAAATTCCGCTTCAAGCTCGCTTGCCAGGTTTCCGTCCTCCTCGGTGAAGTCCTCCTTTGCGTATAATTCATCCTTTTGCTTCATTACCTCATAAAGACGCTGATTTCCCATGATAACAGTATCCTGTACCGTATATTCATCATAGGCAAAGTGGTCCTGCTTCAGTACCGACATACGAAGGCCTTCCTTAATTGCTACGCTGCCGGTGGTGGGCTCAATTTCACCGCATAATATCTTTAAAAATGTGGATTTACCTGCACCGTTGGCACCGATAACACCATAGCAGTTACCGGAGGTAAAGAGCAGATTAACATCCTTGAAAAGTGTCTGTCCTCCAAAGGAAAGACTTACATCAGATACAGTTATCATTTATAAAATCCTTTCGCCGAAAAATTACTGTAACTATATTAGTATATCATATTTTTTTGGATAATTCAATCATTTGCGGGAATATTTACACACCTTCGACGAATTATCTTCAGGGTGTAAAAATATGCCGGGAACAGGAATATATCCGCTAATACCCATGCCGCAGGACTTGCAAAGCAAGCCGCATTATATCCGAGCAAGGGCACAAGGCCTATTGCAACACCGCCCCTTGCTATCATTTCAAACACTCCGGCAAATACAGCCAGTCTGCTGTTTCCCATGCCCTGTATGGCAAAACGGATTATATTTACAAAGGCAAGGGGGATATAGAAGGAAACGTTTATTATAAGAAACTGCTTTGCCATATCAAGAATAGAGGCTTCCTTGCCGTCTATAAACAGCATGGCTATATTTCCGCCGAAGAAGAAAAGCACCACAAAGGCAATTATTGCATAGCCTATGCCTAAGATACTGCAATCCTTAATGCCCTTTGAAATTCTGTCGGGCTTTCCTGCACCCACATTCTGTCCGCAGTAGGTTGCCATGGTTGAGCCCATGGCATCAAAGGGACAGCAGGCGAACTGAGAAACCTTACTTCCGGCTGTAATTGCCGCCACATAGGATTTACCAAGGGTATTTACCGCAGACTGAAGCAAAATACTGCCTATGGCGGTAATTGAATACTGAAGTCCCATGGGTATACCCACAGAACAAAGTCTGCCCACATAGAAAATATCCGGCCTTAAATCCTCCTTTTTAAGATGAAGAAGGGGGAATTTTTTTACAATATATGTAAAGCACAATATACCTGAGATAAGCTGGGCTAAGACTGTTGCAAGGCCTGCCCCGGAAACACCCATATTAAAGGCAACTATAAATAAAATATCCAGTCCCACATTGATAATACTTGATATTACAAGGAAAATAACCGGAGATTTTGAATCCCCAAGGGATCTTATAAATCCGGATAGGATATTATATAAAAAGGTAACCGGTATTCCGAGAAAGATTATAAATATATAGTCATAGGCATAACCGAAAACATCCTTTGGGGTATTCATCCAGGTAAGGATATTTCCGCAAAGTAAAGCGGTGGCGGTGGCGATTATTACCGCAAAGGCCACGCCGAGCCAGATTGTATTCGCCACAAAGCGGCGAAGTCCCACATAATCCTTTTCGCCGAATTTTTGTGCAACGGGAATTGCAAAACCGGCGCAAAGACCCATACAAAAGCCCAGCACAAGAAAGTTTACCGAACCTGTAGAGCCTACACCTGCAAGGGCATCAACACCAAGGTACTGACCTACCACAACGGTATCCACCATATTATAAAACTGCTGAAACAAAAGACCAAGAAGCATAGGCACCATAAAGCCGACAATCAGCTTCATAGGTGAGCCTTTGGTAAGATCCTTAACTGCACCTGCCATAAGTATATCTCCTTTTTTTATTTATGATTTTTATATTTAGTTTTTTTAGTTTGTTTTAGTTTGTTTTAGCTTGTTTTTAGTTTGATTTTGACAACTTCATATTATACTATAAGCACCGCTTAATATCAATCGTAATATTTCACAATATATATTAGATTTTAGGGTTTTTGGTGTGGTGGAAATAACGATTGGGGGTGTGGGGCGAAGCCCCACAAAAAAGCGTGCGACAGCACGCAAACGGCAAAAAGGTGGTAGCAAAACAAAGCCGTCGTGAGGGCGTTTACAACCGAACAGGCGACTTTTGCGTGCCTTTTTGCCGAAAAGGAGGAGCAAGGGAGTGAAGTGAGGGGTGGCGCTTGCCGACCGCCCCGAGCATGAACGGACTTTGCGACGACGCAGCGCCCTGCAACCGCTTTAAGAGGGTAACTCCCCTTAAAACCCCCGGGGCGCGCTTACGCACGCTTTGGGGGTAAACCCCCAAACCCCCTTGGGGGAAACAAGGTTTCCCCCAAACCCCCTTCATTTGTGCAGTGCTCCTAACTCATAAAGCCAGACTTAGGTTCTGCTTCAGGACCCCCTCTTTAAACTTGTTGTGCGCTCCTTTACAGGTCGCAGGGCTTGTGCTCAAACTAAGATAGTTTTATCGGATTTCTATCCACCTCTACTATATGGTTGAGTTTATGGGGCGCACCGTTTTATTTTGCACAAGTGTAAAGCATTATCCCCACCCCCTACCCCCTCCCCTCGGGAGGGGGCTTTTTTTATACCCCTGCGTATGGGGATAGCCGACTGCTGACGATAAAAATAAGGGTGTCGCATCGCCCCTTATGGGGGATACGCTATGCCGTATGCAGGCGGTCAGGCTAAACGAATACGCATCGCCTCTAAATAAAAAACAATCCCCCCTAAACCCCTACAATCCGTAAAAAATAAAAAGCACCCCGTCCTTTTGAACGGGGATGCTTTTGTATAGGTTTAAAACAATTTGGAATAAACTAATTAAACTGTTTCGTCGTTGCCATAGTAAGCATTCAGATACATCTGCTTGATTTCGCTCATAAGAGGATATCTGGGGTTAGCGCCTGTGCACTGATCATCGAATGCCTGCTCAACCATTTCATCAAGTCTGTCAAGGAAGTCCTTCTCATCAATGCCGTAATCCTTGATAGTCTTCTTGATACCAACCTCAGCCTTAAGAGCTTCAATCTTAGCGATGAACTTTTCAAGCTTCTCTTCGTTGTTCTTACCTGTTACACCGCAGAATTCTGCCATTTCAACATATCTTTCAAGGGTGTGGGGGTGATCATACTGTGAGAATGTACCCATCTTTGTAGGATTGGGAACTGCGTTGAAACGCATTACGTGTGTGATAAGAAGTGCGTTTGCAACACCGTGAGGTAAGTGGTGGAATGCACCTAACTTGTGTGCCATGGAGTGGCATACACCAAGGAAAGCATTTGCGAATGCAATACCTGCGCAAGTAGAAGCATTTGCCATCTTTTCTCTTGCCTCAACATCTGTAAGACCGTCCTTGTATGCTCTGGGAAGGTATGTGAAGATGTTCTTAGCTGCCTTAAGTGCAAGACCGTCTGTGTAGTCGGTTGCCATAATTGAAGCATATGCTTCAAGAGCGTGAGTAAGAGCATCGATACCGGATGCGCTTGTAAGACCCTTAGGCTGTGTCATCATGTTGTCTGTATCAATGATAGCCATGTTGGGGAGTAATTCATAGTCAGCAAGAGGATACTTAACGCCTGTCTTTTCATCTGTGATAACTGCGAAGGGAGTACACTCAGAACCTGTACCGGAAGATGTGGGGATAGCTACAAAGTAAGCCTTTTCGCCCATCTTGGGGAAGGTATATACTCTCTTACGGATATCAATGAAGCGCATAGCCATATCCATAAAGTCTGCCTCGGGGTGCTCATAAAGTACCCACATGATCTTAGCAGCGTCCATAGCAGAACCGCCGCCCAGTGCGATAATTACGTCAGGCTCGAACTGTCTCATGAGCTCTGCGCCTTCCTTAGCACAAGCAAGTGTGGGGTCGGGAGCTACATCGAAGAATGTTGTATGTGTAATGCCCATTTCGTCAAGCTTATCTGTAATGGGCTTTGTGTTGCCGTTGTGGAATAAGAAGGAGTCGGTTACGATAAATGCCTTCTTCTTGCCCATGATTGTGCCCAGCTCGTCAAGAGCAACAGGCATACAGCCCTTCTTGAAGTATACCTTTTCAGGCAGTCTTAACCAAAGCATATTTTCTCTCCTCTCAGCGACTGTCTTGATGTTGATGAGGTGCTTAACACCTACGTTCTCTGATACTGAGTTACCGCCCCATGAGCCACAGCCGAGTGTGAGAGAGGGAAGTAATTTAAAGTTGTAAAGGTCACCGATACCGCCGTGTGAAGAAGGAGTATTAACAAGGATACGGCAGGTCTTCATTCTTTCGCCGAATTCTTCGATCTTTTCTCTTTCTGTAACTGCGTTGCAGTAAAGTGAGGATGTGTGACCGTAACCGCCGTCAGCTACAAGTCTTTCAGCCTTTGCTAAAGCGTCCTCAAAGTTCTTAGCCTTGTACATAGCAAGTACGGGAGAAAGCTTTTCGTGAGCGAATTCTTCCTCAAGCTCAACGCTTTCTACTTCACCGATAAGAACCTTAGTCTTAGGATCAACCTCAACGCCTGCAAGCTCAGCGATCTTAGCGGCCTTCTGACCAACGATCTTTGCATTAAGTGCGCCGTTTATAAGGATTGTCTTTCTTACCTTTTCGGTTTCCTTGGCAGAAAGGAAGTAACAGCCCATAGCCGCAAATTCCTTCTTAACCTTTTCGTAAATCTTGTCAAGTACAATTACAGACTGCTCAGAAGCACAAATCATACCGTTATCAAATGTCTTTGAGTGAACGATTGAGCTTACAGCCAGCTTAATATCTGCTGTTGTGTCGATAATAGCAGGAGTGTTACCTGCGCCAACACCGAGGGCAGGCTTACCTGAAGAATAAGCTGCCTTAACCATTCCGGGGCCACCTGTAGCAAGGATGATGTCGGCACTTCTCATAACCTCATTTGTAAGATCAAGGGAGGGAACGTCGATCCAAGCGATAATGCCCTTGGGAGCACCTGCCTTAACTGCCGCTTCAAGTACAACCTTAGCAGCTGCAATAGTACAGTTCTTTGCTCTGGGGTGGGGGCTGATGATGATACCGTTTCTTGTCTTAAGACAGATAAGTGTCTTGAATATTGCTGTTGATGTGGGGTTTGTTGTGGGGATAACTGCCGCTACAACACCGATAGGCTCTGCAACCTTTGCAATACCGAAAGCAGGATCTCTTTCGATAACACCGCAGGTCTTTGTGTTCTTGTAAGCGTTGTAGATGTATTCTGCTGCGTAGTTGTTCTTGATAACCTTATCCTCAACTACACCCATGCCTGTTTCTTCAACAGCCATCTTTGCCAGCGGAATTCTCATCTGGTTTGCAGCAATAGCTGCAGCGTGGAAAATCTTGTCTACCTTTTCCTGTGAGAAGGTTGCAAATTCTTCCTGTGCGGCTCTTACCTCGGCCATACGAATCTTGAGTGCGTCTACGTTATCAATGATAACGGGACTAACCTTAGCTGAAGTAACCTTCTTCTCAACGATTGTCTTCTTTTCCATTGTGTCCTCCTGGTAATGTTTTAAACCTTTTATAAAAGCACTGTTTTCTTCGGAAAAACCATATTTTCCGAATCGTGCCTGATGCCGGGGAAATTTGGTTGTTATTTTTTTAACAATATTATTATATCAACTTATCTCGCATTTTGTCAATTCTTTTTCCTATGAATTTAAATAAAATTTTTTGGGGGTGTTTGTGTATATTGCATAAATGAGGGTGGATATTGGGGCTTTGCGCCCCTTGGTGACACTTTTTAAGGGGCGGTGCGCCCCGTGTTATTTTTTCGGGGCTAGGGGGAATTTCGGGTATTTGTTAAGGGGCTATGCGTACCTCTTATTTGTTTCGACTGCTGTCGGCACTCCGCCCACCCCCCGCCCCCTCCCTTGTAGGGAGGGGGTGTAAATATCCCCTGCGTGTGGGGATAGGGCTTTGCCCCACACCCCATTAAGGGGGCAAGCCCCCCTTAAAACCCCGTTTTTCGAGTGACTTTGAATTTTTGCTTTCAGAAAAAGAAAAAGAGCTTTGAATTTTATACTCTCAAAGCTCTTACATATTTAATTGTTCACAAATACGAAATGCGTTTAAATTTATGAATAAACTACATCAGCAGTTTAACCTCTTAAAAAGTATATAGCATATGCTTTTGTCAGCTTTCCGTTTTCATCTCGCACATCCAAATCTTCAGATATGTCCTGAATGTACACTTTGAAATAGTCGCCTTTTTTCATAAACCCTTTTATGTTGTCCTTTGCAAAGCTCTCAACATCTCTTTTAATTACATTGGGGTGCAAATCGTAAGAGATAACAAGAGGTGTAAACCACGTGCTACCTTCGGGAGTCCAGGTTGGATCTTCAAGGTTTTTTAATCCGTAATTGTTTACAGCGTCATTTACTATAACCTGTTTTATTGCTTCAAGGTCAAACGGATATTCGTATATTGACTTCGGCTTGCTTTCCTGCTTCTTCGTTGTGGTGGTCGCAGGCTTTGGTGTTTCCGCTTTCTTTGTGGTTGTTGTAGTCTGTATAACAATCTTGCTGTCGCTCAGATAGTCGCCGTGAATAAAGTTGCCGTTTTCCAGTTTGAAGTAGCCTGTATCAGTTCTTGCTACGACCTTAACTTCTGTATTTGTCTTATAGAGCTTAACTCTTTCAGAGCCGACTATTGCCTTTGCTCTGCTGTAACAATCTACTGTAACATACTTTGTACCACTGACTGCCGTTTCTGTCCATTCGGGAGCAGAAGTTTCAGTTGACTGCGGTGTTGCCGCTGTGGTAGTTGTTGTAGTAGTTGTATCAGTTTCAGTTTCGGAAGGCTTTGTTGTAGTAGTATCGGAAGGCTTGGGGGTAGTTGCTTCAGCAGGAACAGTAGCAGGAGTTGTGGCTTCTGCTGTGGCTTCTGTTGTTTCCGGAGTGGTTTCTGCTGATGTTTCTGCTGATGTTTCTGCGGCAGAGGTTTCATTTACCGAGCCGGTGCTTGAAATATTCTCCCCTGCACAGGCAGTAAGGGTGGCTGATATAAGAATCAAGGAAATAATCTGCAATAACTTCTTTTTCATAAAATCCTTCCTTTTTGCCTTATATTATAAAATTCTTCTGAATTCACCACTTAGATAATTACTTCAGCTTCTCAATGGACATAAGAATTTTTTCCATTTTCTCCTGTGCCTTTGCAAGCTTCGCTCTTTCGTTTTCTATCTGCTGTGCAGGAGCCTTTGATAAAAAGCCCTGGTTATTTAACTTGCCGGAAAGGAAGTCTATATCCTTTTGAGCCGCCTTTCTTTCCTTTTCAAGTCTGGCAAGCTCCTTCTCCTTGTCAACAAGCTCACCCATGGGTAAGAAAATTCTTGCATGGGCTGTTACAATAGTTACCGCATTGTCATTTTCCTCAGCCTTTTCGCATACAGTAAGCTCTCCTGCTCCTGCAAGTCTTTCAAAGAAGGGCTGTGCGGACTTAAATAACTCTGCTTCCTTTGTTTCTATTGTGGTGGAAACCTTCTTTGAAGGGGGAACGTTCAGTTCATTGCGCTGTACACGAATTGCACGGATTGCGTCAACCACCTTTGTAAAGTCGTTCTTAGCCTCCTCAAAATGAAGCTTTTCATCATATTCCGGCCATGCGGAAATCATAATACTTTCTGCCTTGTTGCCGTTTTCATCGGCTATGGGCATTGACTGCCATATTTCCTCTGTGATAAAGGGCATAAAGGGATGAAGCAGCTTTAATACTCCCTGCATTACATATACAAGTACATTCTGCGCCGCCTTGGCGGTATCGCCGCCTTTGGCTATTCTGGGCTTTGTAAGCTCAATGTACCAGTCACAGTAAATATCCCATATAAAGTCATAGAGGTTTTGTACCGCTATGCCAAGCTCATAGGAATCAAGATTAGAGGTAACATTCTTAACAAGGTCATTGTAAAGACAAAGTATCCACTTATCCTCTATTGTAAGACTTTCGGGAAGGGTGGCCTTTTCCATATCCTCAGGTAAATTCATAAGGATATATCTTGATGCGTTCCACAGCTTATTGGCAAAGTTACGGGAATTTGTAACCTTTGTCTTTGACCATCTCATATCATTACCCGGGGCATTACCTGTTACAAGGGTAAGTCTTAAAGCATCTGCTCCGAATTCGTCGATTATTTCAAGGGGATCTACACCGTTACCGAGGGACTTTGACATTTTTCTGCCCTGTTCATCCCTTACAAGTCCGTGGATAAGCACATCTGAGAAGGGCTTTACACCGGTATGCTCAAGACCGCTGAATATCATTCTTGCAACCCAGAAAGGGATAATATCATAGCCTGTAACAAGGGTGTTTGTGGGATAGAAATAATCATAGTCCTCTGTCTTTTCCGGCCAGCCCATGGTTGAAAAGGGCCATAATGCAGAAGAAAACCAGGTATCAAGGGTATCCTCATCCTGCTTCATCTTAGCACCGCAATGGGGACAGGTATCAATTCCCTCAAGGGTGATTTCGGTGTGGTTACATTCCTTATTCTGACAGTAATATGCAGGTATTCTGTGACCCCACCACAGCTGACGGGAAATACACCAGTCACGGATATTTTCCATCCAGTAAAGATAACCGTTTTCAAATCTCTGGGGTATATATCTTATATCCCCGTTCTTAACTGCGTCAATGGCAGGCTTTGCAAGCTCCTTCATGGCAACAAACCACTGATAGCTTGCCCGTGGCTCTACGGTAGTACCGCAACGCTGACAGCAGCCTACATTGTGCTTGTGGGGTTCAACCTTAACAAGAAGTCCCTGTGCCTCTAAGTCCTCCACCATAGCCTTACGAGCCTCGTATCTGTCCATTCCGGCATACTTGCCGCCGATACCCTCCATAATTGTGGCATCATCGTTCATCATGTGGATAATGGGCAGGTCGTGGCGCTTTCCTACCTCAAAGTCGTTAGGGTCATGGGCAGGGGTGATTTTTACCACACCTGTACCGAATTCCATATCAACATATTCATCCGCAATAACGGGAATTTCTCTGTCGGTAAGGGGTAATTTTACCATTTTTCCCACTATTCCCTTATATCTTTCATCATCGGGGTGAACAGCTACTGCGCTGTCGCCTAAGAGGGTTTCGGGTCTTGTGGTGGCAATTTCCACATAGCCTGTACCGTCTGAAAGGGGATAGTTTATATGCCAGAAAAATCCGTCCTGCTCCTCATATTCACACTCAATATCGGAAATAGAGGTCTTACAGTTGGGACACCAGTTTATAATTCTTTCCCCGTGGTAGATAAGACCCTTGTTATAAAGGTCGATAAATACCTTCTGTACCGCCTTTGAACAGCCCTCATCAAGGGTAAAGCGCTCTCTGTCCCAGTCACAGGAGGAGCCTAATTTTTTAAGCTGCTGTACTATTCTTCCGCCGTAAACTCTCTTCCATTCCCAGGCACGCTCTAAAAATCCCTCACGGCCCACATCGTCCTTTGTAAGCCCCTCTTCCTTCATGGCATTTACAATCTTTGCCTCGGTGGCGATTGAGGCATGATCGGTACCGGGAAGCCAGAGGGTGCAGTATCCCTGCATTCTTCTGCATCTTATAAGTATATCCTGAAGTGTGTTATCCAGGGCATGACCCATATGAAGCTGTCCTGTGATATTCGGAGGGGGAATAACTATTGTATAGGGCTTTTTGCTCCTGTCAATTTCCGCATGGAAATATTTCTTTTCCTCCCACTCATTATAAAGCCTGTCCTCAAAATCCTTGGGAGAATAGGTCTTTGCAAGTTCCTTCTTCATTTTTCTTCTATCCTTTCCTTTACCTACTGTGTAACCCTTGAGAATAATTCCTCGTCCGGGTCCACAAGCACGGTATAATTATTTATGAAAATCACCATTCCGGGCTTAGCGCCGCCCGGCTTTCTGATATTCTTTACTCTGGTATAGTCCACCGGCACTCTTGTGCTGTGTCTTGCCTTTGAGCAATATGCCGCAAGGCTTGCCGCTTCAAGTATGGCGGTGTCCGAAACCTCTCCGCCCTTTGCCTTAATTATAACGTGTGAGCCTGCTATATTCTTTGTGTGAAGCCACATATCCATAGGCTCGGAGCTTTTTAAGGTAAGGCGGTCATTCTGTAAATTATTTCTGCCGATATATACATCATAGCCATCCGAAGTAACATAGTGCATGGGGGGTTTGGGCTTTAACACAGCCTTGCCCTTTTGTCCCTGGGATTTTATATATCCTCCCTGAGCCAGCTCCTGCTTTATTTCGCTTATCTCTGCATTGGATGAGGCTCTGCTTGCCGCATCAAATACGCTGTCTATATAGATAAGCTCCTTTTCGCCCTCTGCTATGAGCTTTGTCAGCATCTGCTCCGCCTTTTCAAGCTTTTTATATTCCGCATAATATTTCTGGGCATTCTGAGAAGGGGTGAGCCTTTTATCAAGCTCTATTTCCACCTGCTCACCGGTATAATAATTTTCCGCCCTTAATATATCCATGCCCTTTTCCATGCGGTAGATATTGGCGTTTATTATATCGCCCTTTACCCTTAATTCCTCACGGCCGGAGCATTCCTGTAATTCCTGCTTTTGTAATTCTAACTTTCTTGCGGTACGCTCATAGGTATTAAGCAGCATTTTAAGTAAATCCCTTGAACGCTGCTTCATCCTTTCGTTATCCGCCTTGTTACCGAAAAAGCTGTCTAAAAGCTCATTGGCTGAGGCCTTGGGAAGGCATATCATCTGAGGGCCGTACTGCTCTATGGGTATAAAGGCAAAGTCCTTATATTCTCCGGCAGGGGTTTTAAGCACAGTAAAGCCGTCACCCTTTGCTATATGCTCTTTTGCCTTATTTAAAAAGAACCACAGTCTGTCTATGTTGTTACTGTCAAGCTGACAGCATACTCTGTCTGTATCCCGGCAGGAATAATAGGCACATTCCCTTGTGAAAAGGGGGCTTACACCCTCTAATGCGGTGGTGAGATACTTTGAAAGCCGTTTTTCGCCGCCATTTTCTATAAGGTGGGAAATTTCCTCCTTGGTTGCGGTAAGGAAATTTATACGGCTTATATCCCTCGGGGGCGCCTCATACATAATACCCGGTAAAATCCTTCTTACGGAAGAAACATCATCCGTAACACGCTTTATACTGTCTATGACTCGGTAACCACCGTCTTTTTCCGTCATTAGAATAATGTTGCTGTATCTTCCCATTATTTCTGCGGTAAGACGATTTATAACAATATCCCCGATTTCGTTTACACATTCAAAATCAAGGCTTATTATTCTTTCAAGTCCGTCCTGGACTATATTTATCAGCTTGCCGCCCCCCAGATGCTTTCTCATAAGCATACAAAACATAGGGGGAGAGGCAGGGTTTTCGGTTTTATGCTCAGTCAGGTTTATTCTGGCTGAGGCGGCATTTGAGCTTATAAGCAGCTTTTTAAGTGAGCCCTGTGTCCTTATCGCCACAATAAGCTCCTCCCTTGAGGGCTGATATATCTTGTCTATTCTGCCCCCTATAAGCCCTTCCTTTATAAGCTCATTTTTTACGCAGTGCAGAAATGCACCGTCAAGTGACACAGACTGTCACCTCCGTTATTGCTATATGATATATGAACAGGGATCCTTGCTGTTTTCCGCAACAAATATCTCTGTTGAGTGAAATTTCCTGCATAATATTCCGCTTAAATAATTGCAAAGAATATTTTCAGTATGAAAATGTCCTGCATCAATAAGACAAAAATCCATATTAAGGGCATCTATCCATAAATTATGCTTTACATCCCCGGTTATAAGGGCATCACATCCGAGGGATACCGCATTGTAAAGGTTTGATGCTCCTGCCCCTGAGCAAAGAGCCACCCTTTTTATGGGTCTTTCGGTGTTTATGTACCTTACAGCGGTACAGTCAAAGGCTGTCTTACAGCTTTGTGCAAGGGCGGTAGCGGTGGTGGGAATAGGAAGCTCACACACCTTGCCATAGCCTGTGCCGTCAGGGTATACAGGCTCTAAAACCATATCCGACTTTTCAAAGTCCATAAGCTCGCACATAAGGTCAGTAACACCCTCTTTTGTCATATCCGCATTGGTGTGAAGGCATATTGCATTCATTTTATTTTTAACAAGCTCATATACAACGCTGTCTGCGGTAACTTTTTTAAGAGGGTCGAATATTACGGGGTGGTGGGAAATAATAAGGTTTGCCTTATGCTTTTTAGCCTCCTCGATAACCGGCTTTGTTATATCAAGACAAAGGCAGATAGCCCTTACCCTTGCATTTTCATCCCCCACAAGCATACCCACGTTGTCAAACTTATCGCAGATATGAAAGGGTGCATATTCATCAAGAAATGCGTATACGTCCTTTACCTTCATACCTTTTCACCATTTTCCTTTATATATGCCTCTATCCTTTGTGCTATGGCATTAAGGCTTTCTGCCTTTTGGGGCTGTGCTGTTCTGCAGCCGTTTGCCGCCCTTTTAAGACGGTTTTTCAAAAGCCACAGAGAATAAAGGTCCTTTACAAGACCTGTATAGGCAAAATAGTCATCTATCTGACTTACTTCTCCGTTGTAGCCTGCCTGCATTATAAGATAGGGTTTTGCATTATCCATAACTATATGCTCATCAATAAGGTAATACCCTGACTGATAAAGCCTTTTTCTGAGTATCTCCGCCTTTGACATGGGCTGTAATATAAGCCGTGTTTCCTCATTTGCAAATCTGATACGGCTTACAATATCCCCTATAAGGTCGCCGCCCATACCGGCAATTATTATCTCATCGGCAAAATCTATATTGTCAAGTCCGTCGGACTTTACAAGACGGATATTTTCACATCTGCCAAGGTACTTTTTTATAGTGGCCTCAGCACTTTTAAGCGGTCCGTCGTTTATATCCGAGGCGGTGATATTTTTTGCACCCATAAGGTACAGCCGACAGGGGAGAAGGGCATGGTCGGTACCCACATCACAGATAACTCTGTCAAGCCGCACAAGACGGCTTATCTTTTCCAGTCGGCTGTCAAGCTTTATTTCGGGCATCAGTTACCTACAGCCTTGTTTAACTTTTCCACCAGTTCATCGGCATCCACACCGTGAACCATACAGGCCATAGCTACACTTTCACCTCTGGCTGAGGGACAGCCAAGGCAGTGCATTCCCATTTCAAGAAAGAAGGGGGCAGTTTCCTCTGCGTGAGCATCTAAAATATCTCCGATAAGTGTATCCTTTGTGATTACCATTTTCATTCTTTCCTTTCGTTTTTTGCCGCTAAAGACAATTATTCAGTATCATTATACACCACTTTATATAAAATTACAAGTAGCATTAAAAAATAAAGCTTTCCTATTGCATTTTTAGTTTTATTATGGTAAAATAGTTTGGAATATAGGCTGCATATACTATAAATAGGTGAAATTTGCAGTTATTATACAGAAGGAAAGGACAATATTAACTATGGCTAAGGTCGTAAAGTTCGGCGGCAGCTCACTTGCCGACGCAAATCAGTTCCGCAAGGTGGCGGACATTATTCGCTCTGACAGCGAAAGAAGATATGTAGTGCCCAGCGCACCGGGTAAAAGATTTAAAGATGACATAAAGGTAACAGATATGCTTTATGCCTGCTATGATGCAATAACCGAGGAGGGCAAGAATGCCTACAATCAGTTTGCACCCATAGCCGAAAGATTTAACGGCATTATCAGTGACTTAGGTCTTACCTTATCCCTTGATAAGGAATATGAAACAATTATTGAAAACTTCCGCAAGAAGGCAGGCAGAGATTATGCTGCAAGCCGCGGCGAATACTTAAACGGTATTATTCTTGCAAACTACTTAGGCTATGATTTTATCGATGCGGCAAAGGTAATTTTCTTCACCGCCGACGGAAAGTTTGACGATACGCTTACAGACACCTGTCTTGCATCTGTGCTTCACGGTGTTCATCAGGCGGTTATCCCCGGATTTTACGGCGCTAACCCCGACGGTACCGTAAGAACCTTCTCAAGAGGCGGCAGCGACGTTACCGGCTCTATTGTGGCAAAGGCTATCAACGCGGATATATACGAAAACTGGACAGACGTAAGCGGATTTTTGGTTACCGACCCCAGAATAGTCGAAAACCCCAAGGTAATTACCACAATTACCTATAAGGAATTAAGAGAGTTATCCTATATGGGTGCTACCGTACTTCACGAGGCGGCTATATTCCCTGTAAGAAGTGCGAAAATTCCCATAAACATAAGAAACACAAACGACCCTTCTGCTAAGGGCACTATGATCGTTCCCGAGGCTGACAGCGCACCTGAGCATATCATTACCGGTATTGCAGGTAAAAAGCACTTCTCTGTTATTTCCATTGAAAAGGATGAGATGAACAGCGAAATCGGCTTCTTACGCAGAATTCTTACCGTTATGGAAAAGAACAATATCTGCTTTGAGCATATCCCCACAGGTATTGACACCATGAGCATTGTTGTTGACTGTGCGGATATTGACAAGCATCCCGATATTGTGGAGAAGATCTGTGAGATCACTAATCCCAACCACATTGAGATAATGAACGATCTTGCGCTTATTGCGGTTGTGGGCAGAGGTATGAAGGCAAAGAAGGGTACTGCTACAAGAATATTTGCGGCTTTATCCCATGCGGATATAAATATCAATATGATAGACCAGGGCTCATCTGAGCTTAATATCATTATCGGTATTCATGAGGCTGACTTTGAAAAGGCTATCAAGGTCATTTATGATATGTTTATTTTAAGCGAGACTGAATAAGTCCTGCTTTGATAAAAGGCAAATTGGGTATTATTTACGGGAGAATGAATATGGATTACGAATCATTTATCAACAGCTCACTGACAAAAACTTTAAGAGCGCAAAACTACAAGAAGCACATTATTGATAATATTGAAATTATCGGCCAGAGGAAGCTGGTAATTTTGGATGACGGCGGTGATGTGGTAAATGTAAAGGTACTTGAAAAGGTACTTAACCAGCTGAGAAAAAAGGGAGTTAAGGTTCCTGAGCTGGCCTTTATGGCGTCAAATGACGAAAGAGATATAAAGGACAACAATTTTTTAAGAAGCATTACTGAGCTTAAGGGTATGTCAAAGGCATACTATGTGCTTGTTACATCTGCCTACGGTGAAATGGAGGAGGAATTAAAGGGTCTTTCCGGCCATGTGGGTGATGCTAAGAGCATTGAGCAGAGGCTTATGCAGTATGGCTTTACCGAAAGGGATTATTGCATAATGAACAAGCCCTGCGGACTTTTCGGTCCTTATATGAATTTTAAGAAGAAGCTGTTTGAGATGGGCAAGAAAAGCTCAGCCAAAAAGCTGGATGCCCTTGCTAAGAAAACCGAGCTTCAGCTTAAAGGTTTTGAAAACAAGTTCAGAGGTCAGAGATGCTTTATTCTCGGCTGCGGCAGTGATGTAAGAGTTGATGAGCTTAATATTATGCTTCCGGAAAAGTGTATTGCATACAATGCCTTTTGCAAGTATTTCACCCGTACTCCCCAGCGTCCCTCCCAGTATATCCTTACAGACCCCCTTGCATATCTCGGCAACGGTAAATATATAGAGTCAATGGAGTGCTTTATTTCTTCATCGGTAAAGATTTTTGAGGATAAGTTTAACAAAAAGCCCACATATATAAATATGATGGGGGAGGGTATTATTCCCCAGTTACCTCCCTTTGCGGATACACAGGCAAAGGAATCGGTAAGAAGAATAGCTGAGCTTTATGTGGCTATTGAGCTTGCCATGTATGAGGGCTTTACCGAAATTTATCTTTACGGCTTTGACGGTATATATGATGCGGACTTTACCCCCTACGGTGAGGCGCTTTTAAACGAAAGCGGAAAATATGACTACCCTGAGGATGCAAAGACTCTGCTTAAAAATATCAAGACCTACGCTTCAAGTGCCGGAGTAAGCATATATGCAATAAGCGATATTTCCGGCTTTGATATGTTTGAAAAGAAACCCATGTCTGAAATTGATTTCAGCACAGCTAACACCATATCCAGAATATAAGGAGAAAATATGAGCTTAGCGGATCAGTACTTTATACAAAACTGCCGTGATATTATTGAAAACGGCACCTGGGATACACACCTTGATGTTCGTCCACGCTGGCAGGACGGTACTCCTGCACATACGGTAAAGAAATTCTGTATAGTAAACCGCTATGATTTACAGAAGGAATTTCCCATAATGACACTGCGCAGGATATACTATCGTTCCTGTATAGAGGAGATATTATGGATATATCAGAAAAAGAGCAACAGGGTAAATGAATTATCCACCCATATATGGGATTCATGGGCTGACGAAAATGGTACAATAGGCAAGGCCTACGGCTATCAGCTGGGACAGAAGAGCATTTATTCCGACGGGGAATTTGACCAGGTGGACAGAATACTCTATGACTTAAAGCACAATCCTGCCTCACGCCGTATGCTTACCAATATGTACGTACACCGTGACCTTCACGAAATGGGACTTGCTCCCTGTGCATACAGCATGACCTTCAATGTAAGCGGCAACACCCTTAATGCCATATTAAATCAGCGTTCTCAGGATATGCTTACCGCAAACAACTGGAATGTATGCCAGTATGCGGCGCTTCTTATAATGTTTGCAAAATCCGCAGGGCTTATTCCCGGTGAGCTGGTGCACGTTATAGCAGATGCCCATATTTATGACAGGCATATTGATGCGGTAAAAAGACTTATAGAAAAGGAGCCCTATCCTGCGCCTGTAATGCAGGTTGAGGATATTGACGACTTTTATAAGTTCACCAAAAACAGCTTTACCCTTATTGATTATAAATATCACGATTTTGACGAAAAGATAGAGGTTGCTATCTGATTATCCTAAAATAATAAGACGGGAGGTGCTTTATGACCTGTATAGTTCTTGATATGGAATGGAACCAGCCGGTGGCAAGGGAAATGACGGTGGTAAGCGGATTAAAGCACCTGCCGGTGGAGATAATGCAGATAGGCGTAGTGGCGGTAAGGGACGGAAAAATTCTGAAGGACACCTTTGAAAGCTATGTAAGACCCCTTTACTATACCAAAATAAAGGGCAGGATAAAGGGGCTTACCGGCATAAATGAAAAGCTGCTTAAAAATCAGCCCTCCTTTATACCGGTAATGGAGAGCTTTAAAAAATGGTGTGAGAAAATAAAGCCTGACTATATTGCCACCTGGGGCTATGATGATATACCCCTTTTAAAGGAGCAAAGCGATTTTTACGAGTATGACTGCTCCTGGCTTGCTCCGAATTTTAATTTACAGCCTGTTTTCACAAGGCAGTACAAGATAGACAGACCCCAGATAAGCCTTGAATCGGCTGTTGAAATACTTAAATTAAATCAGCCCCAGGAATTTCACAGCGCCATAAATGACGCTATGTATACCGCCATGGTGCTGACCCATATAAAAAATCCGGAGGAGCGTATCTGCTGGCAAAGAAAGGCGGAAAAAATAAAGAAAAAGCCCCTTGTTACCTTTTATGCTATTTCCAAAAGCGAAAAGGAATGCTCGGGTATGCAAACCGCCCTTAAAAGTCCGGCTGTAATGAGACTTGTTTGTCCTGCCTGCGGAAAGCCCCATTCCTTATCCGGAAGATTTGTAAACCCGGTGAAGGGCAAATATTTAGCGGTGCTTAAATGCCCCTCCCATAATATTGCGGTGAGTGTTAATTTCACCCGTACAAGAAACAGAAAATACACCTGGGAAAGGATAATTGCCCCGGCAGACCGTTCCCAGGAGGCGATATATTATACCCTTAGAGAAAGACTGAAAAACAATAAAAGATCCCCGGAGGAATAAAGATGACACAGTTTCAGACGGCGGCAGTATTCAGCAATGACATGGTATTGCAAAGAGATAAGAATATCCCGGTTTTTGGCTACGGAAACGAGGGAGAAGAGGTTATCATTTCCATTCTTGATAAGAAGGCCCATGCAAGGGTAATAAACGGCAGATGGACTGCATATTTACCTCCCATGAAGGCAGGAGGACCATACGAGATGACTGTTACCTGCAAGGATGAAACAATCACCTTTTATAATGTAATGATAGGTGAGGTGTGGCTTGCAGGGGGACAAAGCAACATGGAGTTTGAGCTTCAGAACTGCACCGGAGGAAGGGAGTGTCTTTCCTCTGCCAAGGGAGTTAATGTCCGTTACTACTACACACAGAAAAACTGCCATATAGATGAAAAATTCTTAGCGGATGAGAAAAACACCGGCTGGAGCGAATTTTCCGAGGAAAGTGCAAAATGCTGGAGTGCGGTGGGATATTTCTTCGCTAAGGAATTATCTCAAAGGCTGGGTGTTACCGTTGGTATTATCGGCTGTAACTGGGGCGGTACAAGTGCCAGCTACTGGATGAGCAGAGAATCCCTTGAAAGGGATATTGATACTAAGGAGTACCTTGATGATTATGACAATGCCATAGCGGGTAAAACCTGGGAGGAGCTTGAAAAGGAATACCTTGACTATGTGGAATATGACAGAAAGTGGGCAGAAAAATCCGCAGCGTTCTACGTGGAACATCCAAACGGCAGCTGGGATGAATGTCTTGCCTTTTGCGGACCTAACCTTTATCCCGGACCCTTATGCCCCTTAAATCCCTTCCATGCAACCGCCCTTTATGACAGCATGGTAAAGCGTGTATGCCCCTATGGTATAAGGGGATTTATTTACTATCAGGGCGAAACCGACGATAAAAGGCCCAAAACCTACTTCAAGCTGTTTTCTGCACTTATAAGGCTGTGGAGAGAGGATTGGGGAGATGATGAATTGCCCTTCCTTTTTGTACAGCTTCCCATGCACAGATATGTGGCAGATCCGGACTTTAAAAACTGGTGCATTATAAGAGAGGCACAGACAAGGGTATATAAGACCATAAGAAACACCGGCATGGCGGTTATTACCGACTGCGGTGAGTTTAACGAAATACACCCCAAGGATAAAAAGCCGGTGGGACACAGGCTTTATTTACAGGCTATGTATCATGTATACGGGGATAGGGATATTAAGGCCGACGGACCTATGTATCATTCCCATATAGTAAACGGGGATAAGGTGATTATCTCCTTTGATAATGCAGACGGCTTTAAAACCACCGGGGATATAAATGACAGCTTTGAGATTGCCGGGGCGGATAAAAAATTCATTACCGCTAAGGCGGTTATAAACCCGGACAATACCATTACCGTAACAGGGGATGGTATAGCAGAGCCGGTTTATGTAAGATACCTCTGGACAAATTATAAGGTGCCGGTAATCTTCGGGGAAAACGGCATACCCTTAAGTCCCTTCAGGACAAGCAGACTTGATGAAGATTAAGTCGGAAAGGAAATATTATGGAGCTTAAACGAAGCTGTGGTGTGCTTATGCACATAACCTCACTTCCCTGTGATGAGGGAATAGGAACATTGGGCAAGCCTGCCTTTCAGTTTATAGACTGGCTTAAATCAGCAGGACAGACCTACTGGCAGATACTTCCGGTAAATCCCACGGGCTATGGGGATTCACCCTATCAGTCCCCCTCCTCCTTTGCAGGAAACCCTCTGCTTATTGACCTTACAGAGCTTGTTAATATGGGACTTCTTGCCCCTATTGATATTAAGGGCAGAGAATACGGGGAGGACCCGAACAACGTGGACTATGACAAGGTATATAAGCAAAAGGATCTGCTGCTTAGAAAGGCATTTTCAAAATTTGAGGAGGATATGCCCTATCTTGCCTTTGTACAGGAGCAGGCTTGGTGGCTTGAGGACTATGCTTTGTTTATGGCTATAAAGAAGTCCTATGACTTAAAGCCCTTTTCAATGTGGGATAAAAGACTTCAGAAGCGTGAGGACAAGGCATTAAAGCAGTTTTCCAATGAAAACATAGCTGAAATAAAGTTCAGATACTTTGAGCAGTATATTTTCTTTTTACAGTGGAAAAAGATGAAGGCCTACGCAAACAGCAAGGGTATAAGGATAATAGGGGATATTCCCATATACTGCGCCCTTGACAGTGCGGATGTGTGGGCACAGCCGGAGCTTTTCACCATGGACACGGAATTAAATCCCGTGCTGGTGGCAGGTGTACCCCCGGATTATTTTTCCGCCACAGGACAACTTTGGGGCAACCCCTTATATAACTGGGATAAAATGGAGCAGGAGGGCTATTCCTGGTGGTTATCCCGTATAGACTATGCCATGAATATGTATGACATGGTGAGAATTGACCACTTCAGAGCCTTTGATACCTACTATGCAATTCCTGCCACCGCTAAAACAGCGGAATACGGCAACTGGAAAAACGGCCCGGGTATGAAATTATTCAATGCGGTTAAAAAGGAGCTTGGGGATGTTAATATCATTGCCGAGGACTTAGGGGATATTTTCGACAGCGTTAAAAAGCTGCTTTCGGATACCGGCTTTCCGGGTATGAGGGTGCTTCAGTTCGGCTTTAATAACGAGCATGAGGACAATTCCCATTTAAGTCATAACTACCCCTTTAACTGTGTTGCCTATACGGGTACCCATGATAACGATACTATTTTAGGCTGGCTTAAATCCGCTGATAAAAAGGCGGCTAAGATGGCTACCGAATATGTAAACGCAAAGTACATAGGCAAAAAGCATGAGAGCTTTATAAGAAGCGTATATCAGAGCCCTGCCGTTCTTGCAATAATCCCTATGCAGGATATACTGGGACTTGGCAGTAAGGCAAGAATGAACACCCCCTCTACGGTGGGCGGAAACTGGATGTGGAGAATGAAAAAGCAGCCCTCTGCTAACCTTGCCAAAAAGCTGAATAGGTTAGCTCAGGCCTACTTAAGATAACTTATGTCACTGGATAGTATTTTTGAAAAGTTAGCGCAAGGCAGAAAGCCTCAGCCCACAGGCCCTGTGGAGTATGTTATATGCGGTCTCGGTAACCCGGGAACACAGTACGAAAACACAAGGCACAATGCAGGCTTCATGGCAATAGATACCCTTGCCGCTGAGCTTAATGTTAAGGTTGACAGGCTTAAATTCAAGTCCCTTTATGCCGATACGGTAATAGAGGGGAAAAGATGTATACTTTTAAAGCCCTCAACATATATGAATAACAGCGGAGAGGCAGTACGGGATGTACTGGATTTCTATAAGCTGTCCGCTGAAAATCTGATAGTGCTTTATGATGATATTTCCCTTGATGTGGGCAGAACACGTATCCGCAGAAAGGGAAGTGACGGCGGTCACAACGGTATAAAGAGCATTATCTACCTTACGGGAAAGGACAATTTCCCCAGGGTAAAAATAGGGGTAGGAGCAAAGCCCCACCCGGATTTCCCCCTTGCCGATTGGGTATTATCCCCTTTTAAAAAGGATGAGGGGGAGGCCTTGGAAAAATCCCTTGAAAATACCGCAAAGGCTGTAAGGCTTATGGTGCAGGGGAATATTGATAAGGCCATGAATTTATATAATTCTTAATTTCTGCTGAATATTTTACAGGGCGACAATATGCGACACCGGGGGTGACGCATATATCGCCCCTGATTTGCTGTATAAAAAAGGAGGATCTATGGAGCTTATAAATAATATGGCGCTTACCCTGTCTGCATATAAGACAGCGGCAGAGCATCTGCTTTCAGATAAAAATGAGCTTCCGGTGATGATCTCCGGTCTTGCCCATATACATAAGGCACATTTTTTAGCCGCCTTGTGTCATACCGGGGCGGATTTTCCCTTGCTTGTTATGTGTGATTCGGAAAGCGAGGCGGTAAAGCTTTGCGAGGATGTAAACACCATGACAAAAAGCAATTTCGCCTTTCATTTTCCTGCTTCGGATATGATGCTTACCGATACCGAGGCACAAAGCAAGGAATATGTGTATAAGCGTATTGCCGCTTTATGGGCGGCAACAGAAAAAAGAGCAAGGCTGGTTATTTTTTCAGCCGAGGCAGCAGTACAGCTCACTATCCCAAAGGATGTGCTTACTTCAAGCGTTATAAGGCTTTTGCCGGGGGATGAAATAAACACCGCCTCCCTTGCCGCTGACCTTATAAGGGCAGGATATACAAGGTGTGATATGATAGAGGGCAAGGGGCAGTTTTCCGTAAGGGGCGCACTTGTGGATATTTACCCTGTAAATATGGACTATCCTGTGAGAATAGAATTATGGGGGGATGAAATAGACACCATATCCTCCTTTAATATAATTTCCCAAAGAAGAATAGATACAGTAAAGGGTGTTTCCATAACCCCCTGTGATGAAACGGTGATTTCCGATAAGGCAGGGCTTATATCGGATATAGAAAAAATTCTTGCAAAATGCAAAAGGGCAAAAAAGCCAAACGAAAACTGCATACAGCATCTTGAAAGGGATATTTCCTTTTTAAAGGACGGGGTAAGCCTTTATAACCCCTATATATATTTCCCCCTTTGCTATAAAAGGCCCGGCAGCATATTTGACTACGGCAATAAGCTGATACTGTGTGAATCCTTTAATGCGGTGCAAAACGGCAAGGGTAGCATTGCCGCCCACTTGGAGGATTTAAAGCTGCTTACTACAGAGGGAATACTTACCAAGGGTCTTGACAGGTATATGCTTACAAAGGCAGAGTTTGAGGATAATATAAGCAGTCATATCTGCCTTTATTTTGATAATTTTATAAGGGGCGGCGGTATCGAGCTTTCCAAGGCAGTTAATGTGGAATCTGTTCAGCTTTCCGCCTGGACAGGTGAATATAAGCTGTTAAAGGAGGAGTTAAGCTCCTATATGGCAGGGGGATATTCCTGCCTTATATTTGCCGGTACACAAAAGGGTGCTAAGACCTTAGCCGGGGATTTAAGAAGCGACGGACTTCCGGCGGATTATTATGCCAATCCCTCAAAGCTCTTGGCAAAGAAGATTTATGTCACCGACGGAATTTTATCCGCAGGCCTTGAATATATAGACGAAAAAATTTCCGTAATGACCGCCTTTTCAGGTACAAGGCAAAAAACAAAAGCCCCCTCAAAGCATAAAAGGGGCGGAGATATACATTCCCTTAACGATATTTCCCCGGGGGATATTGTGGTGCATGATTCTTACGGTATAGGCATTTTTTCCGGCATTATACAAAGAACCTATGACAATGTTACAAGCGACTATATTGTAATAAAATATGCCGGTACGGATATGCTTTATATGCCGGTAACCCAGCTGGATCTTATTTCAAGATATATAGGAAGCGGCGATGCGGACACAATAAAGCTAAGCAGCTTTAAGTCCGACAACTGGAAAAAATCCAAGGCAAGGGCAAAATCCGCCGCTAAGGAAATGGCACAGGAGCTTATTGACATTTATTCAAAGAGAATGAAGTCAAAGGGCTTTATGTTTGATATAGATAACGAACAGCAAAGTATATTTGAAAATCACTTCAGCTATATAGAAACCGACGATCAGCTAAGGTGCATTGAGGAAATAAAGCACGATATGATGAGCGCAGTTCCTATGGAAAGGCTTCTTTGCGGAGATGTGGGATTTGGTAAAACCGAGGTTGCACTTCGTGCCGCCTTTAAGTGTGTGCAAAGCGGCAAACAATGTGCTATACTCGTTCCCACCACCGTACTTGCATGGCAGCATTACCAGACGGTTCTTCGCAGAATGGAGGGCTTTAATGTAAAGGCAGAGCTGCTTAGCCGTTTTCGTACCCCAAAGGAGCAGAAGGCCATACTTAAAAAGCTGGAGGAGGGGGATATTGATATTATTATCGGTACTCACCGCCTTGTGCAAAAGGATGTTAATTTCTTTGACCTTGGCCTTGTGATAATAGATGAGGAACAGCGCTTCGGGGTAAATCATAAGGAAAAATTCAAGGAAAGCTATCCCGGGGTGGATGTGCTTACCCTGTCCGCTACCCCCATTCCCCGCACCCTTAATATGGCCATGTCCGGTATCAGGGATATGAGTGTTATTGAAACTCCCCCCGGTGACAGACAGCCTGTTACCACCTATGTAACAGAATTTGACTACGGTATTATTGCCCAGGCCATAAATAAGGAGCTGAGAAGAAACGGCCAGGTATACTATATCCATAACAGGATAGAAAGTATTTACGGCTGTGCCGCTAAGTTAGAGGAGCTTATTCCGGAGGCGAAGATAGGAATTGCCCACGGCAGAATGTCTGAGGATGAGCTTCTTGATATATGGACTAAGCTCATAGACGGAGAAATAAACCTGCTTGTATGCACCACCCTTATTGAAACCGGTGTGGATGTTCCCAATGTAAACACCCTTATTATAGAGGATGCAGACAGAATGGGACTCGCCCAGCTTCATCAGTTAAGGGGAAGGGTAGGCCGTACAAACCGCAGGGCTTATGCCTACTTTACCTATAGAAGGGGCAAGGAGCTTAGCGAAATTGCCACTAAGCGACTGGATGCCATAAGGGAATTTACCCGTTTCGGGGCAGGCTTCAGGGTGGCTATGAAGGATCTTGAAATAAGGGGCGCAGGCTCGGTTTTAGGTCAGAGTCAATCCGGCCATTTGTCTTCGGTGGGCTATGATATGTATATCAAGCTTTTAAATGAGGCGGTACTTGAACAACAGGGCAAAAAGGTGGAGATAACCCCTGAATGTCTGGTGGATGTAAGGGTAAATGCCTTTATTCCCGACAGCTATATTACAAACCAGACCCAAAGGATAGAGTGCTATCGCAAAATAGCGGCAATATCCGATGACGAGGGGGCTATGGATGTTACGGATGAGCTTATAGACCGCTACGGAGATGTTCCTGACAGCGTTGTAAATCTTATTACCGTTGCAAGGCTTCGCCATAAGGCGCAAAGGCTTCTTATGTCGGAAATAACCGAAGGGGCAGATAATCTTATCATATACCCCATGAAGGATAATGAAAGGGCTATGATGATACTTCTTGCCGCCGGCGGTGAGCTTGGAAAAAATGCAGTTGTAAGCCTTATAGGTAAGCCCTGTATTAAAATCCCCCTTGAAAAGGGCAAAAAGAAAAATACCCTTTCAGTCCTTGAAAGGGTGCTTGATATAATGGAAAATGCAGTTAAGGGGGAGGGTGAAAATGGCCAAGCAGAAAAGCCTTAAAAGGAAAATAATCACGGCTGTAATAGTTATTTGCGGTGTGATTTTACTTATCGGCTCATTTTTCGTAAGGGATATAATGATTTCCGGCGGTCTTATGGAATATGAGCGTAAGGAAATAATTTCGGTGCAGAAAAAATATTTCCCCACCCTTGAAAAAATCGCCCTGTCGGCAGTTGATAAGGGGGAGCTTTATATAAATGTAAAGCCCCACGGCATACTTGATAAGGTGGAATTTACATTCAGTGAAAAGGGCAGTATATTATACGAAGAGTTAAAGGAAGAAATAGATGTACTTTGTCATAAATACTGCTTTGGTATAAGGGTGCAGGGTAATCAAGCGGAATTTTACTTTAACAAAACCGGAAGTAAAATGCTTATCTATTCAAAGGAAAAGCCCACTCAGGATGATGCCGAGGGGCTTTCACAAGAAAACTGGTATTATTACGAAGAAAAGCAGGGATGACTATGAAAAACATAATTCTTATAGGTATGCCGGGCTGCGGCAAAAGTACCATAGGGGTACTTTTGGCAAAATCATTGGGATATGACTTTTGCGATGTGGATCTGGTGATACAAAAGCAACAAAAGAGAAAGCTTCAGAATATCATTGACAATGATGGGCTGGATTATTTTCTTAAGGCTGAGGAGCAGGCTCTTTTATCGGTGGATGTAACAAGAACGGTTATAGCTACCGGCGGCTCTGCGGTATTTTCCCAAAGGGGAATGGAGCATTTAAAGCAAAACGGTATCTGTATTTATTTAAAGCTGACGGTACCTGAGCTTATCCACAGGCTGACAAACATTAAAACCCGTGGTATTGCCTGCCGTAAGGGGGAAACCATAGAGGAGATAATGGCGGAAAGGGAAGTATTTTATAACAAATATGCGGATATTACAATCGACTGCCAGAAAAAGAAGGCAGAGGATATAGTAACCGAAATAACAGAAAAAACAGGGGATTAACATCCCCTGTTTTTTTCTCCCCACACGCAAAGTAAATCCAGTACCTCCATAAGGGAATTTCCCTTTTCTGTAAGGGAATATTCCACCTTCGGGGGAATTTGGGGATATTCAGTTCTTTTAACAAGTCCGTCTGATTCCAGCTCCTTTAAGCAAGCGCTGAGGGTTTTATCAGACACCTTTTTTAGATACCGTTTAAGCTGATTATAGCGCACCACCTTATATTCCATAAGGCAATAAAGCACCACCATTTTATATTTACCGCTGATAAGAGAAAGAGTATAGCAAAAGCCGGTATCCTCAAAATTTGCATTTTCGATATAATCCTTAATCATAAATCCTCCTTAAAGGGGTTTGATAGTAATATGATAGTATTTATTTTCGGAAAAGTCAAGGGGTGGTTTTGGGGGGGATTTAGTGGGGGGTTTTAAGGGGGCTTGCCCCCTTAATGGGGTGTGGGGCGAAGCCCCATTACCCCCACCCTCACATAAAAATAAATCCACCTTGCATTTCCTTCAATATTATGCTATAATGTATGCTGAATAGGTTTATGCAATTTTAAATAAACTAAGATAAATAGAAATTAAGGAGAAAATATGAATCAATTCCTTATTGGCGAAAAATGTGTGGAATGTCATAATAAATTCCTTGATGGCGACGATGTGGTGGTTTGCCCTATATGCGGCGCTCCCTACCATAGGGTATGCTACAATCACGCAGGTGAATGTATCTTTAAAGACCGTCACGGCGAATATGAATGGCAAAGTGAACAGGATGCCCTTATGGAGCATTGTGACAATATGGAAAAGGTAAATGTTGAGGCTGAACAGGCCGCCGCAGAGGGTATGCCCTTTCCATCAGATAATGATGCTACCTTTGATCCGGATAGCTTTGCCGACAGCTATATAAAATCCATTTATGAGGATTTTTCCAAGCTGAAAAAAGAATTCCAGCCGGTGGATGAGGTAAACGGCGAGGACGTTGCCGCTTATCTGGGGCATTACGGTACCTTTTACTATATGCGCCATTTCGTGAAATTCTCTAAAAAGCAGGGAAGCATACTTGCCCCTAATTTTGCGGCATTTTTCCTGTTTCCTCTCCATTGTTTTTATCGTCATATGAATTTCCTCGGTACTATCTGTACCATATTATTTATGGCAATTCCCGAAATAATAATGATACTGGGGCAAAACTTAGTAAATAACGGCTTTAGTGCCGATACCATGCTGGTACTGGGCTCCCTTATCTGCCTTATAATCGAGCTTTTTATGCTGATGTTCTTTAACTACCTTTATTTCAGGTCATCTATAAAGAAAATCCGCATTATTAAAGAGGAAAATGCCTCTTTGAGCCTTGAACAGCAAAGAGCCCTTATGCACGAGGCAGGTAAGCCAAGTAAAATAAATGCGGTGGCATTTACCATAATGATTACCACCTTCGGACTTATTATAATTCAGCTTTTAAACTCCTATATCTTTACAAACACCATCACCCTTTAAGAAAGGAGGGAACGGTATGAAAAAACAGAATACCACAGCCGAAAACCAAAGACGACGCAGCATACCGTTTCTTGTGTTTGTTGTAAGCTTTGCTTTATACAGCGTCATCGGTTTGTTTTTAAGCAATATGTATACAATGGAGGAATTTTCCTCTGCCGGGGCTTCCGCCATGATCCTTTACCGTGACTGGTTTGGGGTAATGCCAAAGGTAAGCGGCGCCTTTAACGGAATTTTAAACGGCATTGTATATGCCCCCGTTATGCTTCTTTGCCCTGACCCGGGTATTCAGTACCGGCTTTTTATGGTGGAAAACGGGGCTTTGTATGCAATTATTCCCACCCTTGTATATATGCTTTGCGAAAGGCTTACCAATACAAGCCTCTTAAACCGCCTTTTTGTAACAATTACCGCAGGACTTTTCCCGGCAATAATAAGCCTTTCCCACTTTGCAAGCGGTAAGGGCTTTGGCATAGTGTTTACCGTTGCCGCTTTTTACCTCTATATTACCGCTGAATGTAAAAAGCACAACAAATGGAATAAATTCTGGCTGTCTGTGGCAATTTCCGCCCTTAGTGCGGCGGCATTCTTTTTAAGCCCGGCGCTTATTTCGGTGTATATTGCATTACTGCTTACCACCGGCTTTATAATGCTTTTCAGAGATAAAAAGCCTATATATTTCTTCCCCTTTTTATTCACCCTGCCTATACTTGCAGGGGTGGATATTGCCCTTACTATCCTTTGTGAAATGAACGGACTTTGCAATTTTGAGGGGGAATATTATAACCTTATAATGCAGTCGGTAAATAACGGACTTTCCGGCTTCGCAACACTCCTTGCAGGCAGAACCTACTACCTTATACTTTCCTCCTTCGGCCTTGCAATAGCAGGAATGGTAATGTGCGTTATCGCAATAATTTCCTACTTCAGACAAAAGCTCAAAAATAGCGAGGAGGATAATATCACCCTTTCCTTTGGGCTTATTCTTATAATGTCTATACTGACTGTATTTACAGATGTATTCTTTACTTTAGGTAATGAAAATTCCTTCGGGGAAATAATCACCGCCCATTCTCTTGTACCTGCATCCCTTCTTTTAACGGTGGCATTTTTCCTGTTTTTATATCGCTACGGCATAAAGTACACCACCGCCATTTGCTCGGTGGCTGCTATGGTGCTTATGGCTATTCCCTCGGTATTAAAGCTGATGTCAAGGCTTCAGAATACCGGGGAGGCAGAATTTGATGTAACCTTAAGCGGAGAATTATCCGCATTAAGACCGGGACTGGGACTTGAAGCCCCCGTAACCCAGGAAAACCTTATATACCCCCTTTGCCTTATACTGGCATTGTTTGCCCTTGTTATAGCCGGGGTATGCTGTACGGGTATCAGAAGGGGACTGCTTACCTCAATTATCACCGTTGCCGCTGTTTGCTATACCGGTGTATTTACAATAATAATGCCGGTATTATCCTACGAGGGAAAGGGCGCAGACCTTTGCGTAAACGCAAGGGAAATAAACAGGTGTATAAACAGCTACAGCGAAAATAAGGCTGATACGAATATTACAGTATTCAGCACAGATAAAGAGCTTGCCATGAATTTACAGTATACCAATCAATTTTCCAAGGTGGCATTTACCGAAAGCCCCGAGGAAATTCCCGAAAGCTGTTATCTTGTATGCGAAAAGCCCCCGGAAAATATTGAGCTATGTATACTTATAGGCAGGGTTGAGGGAGTAAGCGTTTATGCCATAGGGGCAGATGCAATAAAATTCCCACAGGAAAATAACGAGGATATGTCCTCAGATATTCAGTAAATAACGGAGAGATATTATGCCAAAGCTAAAAAAGAAAAGCTCAAAGCTGACACCTGCAAGAACCATGATACTGGGCTTTTCTGTAATCATTCTGCTGGGGGCTGTGCTTCTTTGTATGCCCTTTTCATCAAAGACAGGACAGTTCAGCGACTTTGTGGACTGTGTATTTACCGCCACAAGTGCTACCTGTGTTACAGGTATAACCGTATATGATACCTTCAATCACTTCAATGCCTTCGGGCAGGGTGTAATACTTATGCTTATCCAGGTTGGCGGTCTTGGTTTTCTTACCTTTGTTACCTTCTTCAACCTTATGATGGGTAAAAAATTAGGCTGGTCAACGGTTAAAAACGTTGCCGGAGATTTTACCGACAATGCCCTTGCAAGCCCCAAAAGGCTGTTTAATGAGGTGGTGCTTTACACCTTTGCAATAGAGCTTTTGGGGGCGGCTATACTTATGACAGTATTTATCCCGGAGTTTGGACCTTACGGTATATTTATTTCAATATTTATGGCAATATCCGCCTTTTGTAATGCCGGCTTTGACCTGCTTACAATTACCCCCGGGGCGGTGGGAGTAAGCAACTACACCCATAATCCTGTTGTAATGATAACCCTTATGGTACTTATAGTGGTGGGCGGTCTTGGTTTTATAGTATGGCAGAATATCCGTCACTATAACAACGCAAAAAAGCTGTTTCTTCACACAAAGGTGGTATTGGTTACCACCGGTATACTTATCTTCGGGGGCGGACTTATATTCTTTATAGTGGAATTTAACAATCCTGCTACTTTAGGTGAAATGTCCCTGGGAGAAAAAATCCAGACCTCCCTTTTTATGAGTATAAGCTCACGAACCGCAGGCTTTCCCTGTTTTGATTTAAACAATCTTTCCCCCATATCAAAGATAGTAACAACGGTGCTTATGTTTATAGGTGCCGCCCCTGCATCCACCGGCGGCGGTATCAAGGTAACCACCATAGCAATACTTATAGCTACCGTTTGGTCGGTGCTAAAGGGTAATGAGGATACACAGATTTTAGGTCACCGCCTTAAAAGGGATGCGGTATATAAGACACTTACGGTTACCGCCCTTTCTATCGGTGTAATTATTGTGGCATTTTTAATTATCTCCATAAGCAATCCGGAATTTTCGGTACAGGATATGGTATTTGAGATAGTTTCCGCCTTTTCCACCACCGGATATTCCATGGGTATATCCACAGATATGACGGTGATTTCCAAGCTCACAATGGTACTTACCATGCTTGCAGGAAGAGTAGGACCCGTAACCCTTATGCTGTCCCTTGTTATAAGAAGCGCAAATCCGAAAAACAAGGTAATGCCGGAGGGCAATATACTGGTAGGTTAATATGGAAGAATTTGATTTGCTTGGTATAAAGATATTCGTAAATGAAAATCACCGCTTTGGCACAGATGCCTTTCTGCTGGCGGATTTTGCAGGACATAAGCCATCGGACAAAGTGGCTGATTTATGTACGGGCTGTGGTATAATCCCCCTTATAATGTGCAGAGAAAAGCCCCCAAAAGAAATCTACGGCATTGAGATAATGGGGGAGGCGGTGGAATTATTCAACCAAAGTGTAATATATAATAACCTCTCTGACAGGGTACACCCTGTGCTTTGCGATCTTAAAAATGTACGGGATATTAAGCAGATACCTAAGGAATACTTTGATATAGTAACGGTAAATCCCCCCTACTGGAAAAAGGGTTCAGGGGAGGAAAGGCTTTCTCCTGTACAAGCGGCGGCAAGGCATGAGATACTCTGTGATATAAACGATGTTATAAATGCGGCATCAGCCCTTTTAAAATACGGGGGAAGTCTGAAGCTGTGTCAGATTCCCTCCAGACTTTGCGATGTTGTATGCGCCATGAGGGAAAGGGGCATTGAGCCTAAGACCCTTCGTATGGTGTGCAATAAGCAGGGGGATAAGCCCTGGCTGTTTTTAATAAGCGGCAAAAAGGGCGGCAAGCCCGGGCTTGAAATAGAAAGGGACTTTATAGTATACGGGGATGACGGACAGTACACCCCGGAAATGCAGAGAATATATTCACCTGAAAGGAAGTAAAATGGCAGGTAAGCTTTATATAGTAGGCACTCCCATAGGTAACCTGTCGGATCTGTCTCCAAGGGCAATAAAAACCCTTAGTGAGGTGGATTTTATAGCGGCAGAGGATACAAGGGTAAGTCAGAAGCTGTTATCCCACTTTGATATTCATAAGCCCATGATAAGCTATCACAAGTTCAGTAATGAAAAGCGTGAGGGCGAAATTATTGACAGAATAGCAAACGGGGAAAATTGTGCGATAGTTACCGATGCAGGTATGCCCTGTATTTCAGATCCCGGGGAGGAGCTGGTAAGATGCTGTCATGAGCAGGGAATTGAGATAGAAAGCGTTCCCGGACCCAGTGCGGCAATAACCGCCCTTGCTTTAAGCGGTCTTGATACCTCAAGATTCAGCTTTGAGGGATTTTTAAGCGTAACAAGAAAGCAAAGGGAGGAGCATATAGAGGAGATAAAGGATTTAAGACGCACCCTTATTTTCTATGAAGCTCCTCATAAGCTGAAAAATACCCTTGCGGATTTATATGATGCCCTCGGGGACAGAAATTGTGCCCTTTGCAGAGAGCTTACCAAAATCCATGAGGAAGTGATAAAGGGTACATTATCACAGCTTATTTCCTACTACGAGGAAAAATCCCCCAGAGGTGAGTGTGTACTTATAGTAGAGGGAAAGAAAAGGGATGAGGACAAGGAAGAAATCACCCTTGAAGGGGCGGCAGAAATGGCGGCAGAGCTTGTAAGCAAGGGCAAAAAGCCCTCAGAGGCCTGCAAGGAAATTGCGGCTAAGACACCATTTTCAAAATCGGAGATATACAAGGTATATCTTGAAATAAACCAGTAACGGAGGTACTTTTTATGAAAAAGAGAAATATGGTATTACCTATTATCGGCGCACTTGTAATTGTTATAATCGGTGTGGCGTATATAGTGATGAAGATAACTCAGCAGCAGATGTATGAGGACAAGTGGAGCGAATACGACGAGTGCGGTATTTAAGGAGAGTATATGAAGCTTTGTAATATAAGGGTTTGCGGGGAAATTCACCTTTGTGTAAAAAAGGGAGATATATTCCTTGATGTTACAAAGGGGGGATTTAATTATACCCTTGATGAGGTAATTTCTAAGGGAATATTACCCGGTGAGGAAATTACGGCAAATTCCCCCGAAATAAAAGAGCCTGTATTTGCAAATATACTTAATTCCCCCAAGAAGATAGTCTGTGCCGGACTTAACTACACCGACCATGCCAGCGGTATGAAGATGAAATCAGCGGCAAGGGGTCCGGTGCTGTTTTCAAAGTTTTCCGACTGTCTTTGTGAAAGCGGAAAGGAAATTTCCCTTGCAAAATGGGAAAACAGCTATGACTACGAGGCAGAGCTGGTAATTGTTATGGGAAAGACCGCCTATGGCATTGAGCCGGATATGGCGGAGGAATATATATTCGGCTACACCTGCGGAAACGATCTTAGCTGCAGAGATGCCCAGATGTTAAGCACACAATGGCTTATAGGAAAGTCCATGCCGGACTTTGCCCCCTGTGGCCCTGTTATAGTAACAAGGGATGAATGGAATCCGGAAAGGGAAAATAAAATCATGTGCAGGGTAAACGGTGACATAAGGCAATCCGCCCACACTACTGACATGATGTTTACCTGTAAGGAGATAGTATCCCACGCATCAAGGTATATAAGACTGAATCCGGGGGATATAATATTCACCGGCACTCCCGGTGGAGTAATGTTTGAAAAGCCGGAGAACAAACGAATCTGGCTTAAACCCGGAGACAAGGTGGAGATAGAGATTGAGGGTATAGGAGTATTGGAGAATAGGTTTATATAGGAATTTATACTTTATATAAGATATAAGGAATAGAAAAACCGACCGAAGGGTCGGTTTTTGTTTTTGGGGAGATTGAGCCTACAATCCCCCAAAAAAATAAGCGATGTTCCACATGGAACATCGCTTTAATTTTGCCGTTTGCTTTATTTAGCGTACTCAATAGCACGACTTTCTCTGATAAGATGAATTTTAATCTGTCCGGGATATTCCATTTCATTTTCAATACGCTGGGATATCTCTCTTGCCATTACCTTCATTTTATCGTCATTTACCTGCTCAGGCTTGATCATGATACGAACCTCTCTGCCGGCCTGAATAGCAAAGGATTTTTCAACTCCGTTGTAGGAGCTGCATATTTCTTCAAGCTTCTGTAAACGCTTGATGTAGTTTTCATAGTTTTCGCTTCTTGCCGCAGGTCTGGCCGCACTTATAGCATCTGCCGCCTGTACCAATGCCGCAATTACAGAGTGAATTTCAACATCACCGTGGTGAGCCTCAATAGCGTGGATAATCTCGTTATTTTCCTTATACTTACGGCAAACATCCACACCTATCTGTACATGGGAGCCCTCAATTTCGTGGTTAAGAGCCTTACCGATATCGTGTAAAAGTCCTGCACGTCTTGCAAGGGTGGCATCAACACCTAACTCACTTGCCATAATTCCTGCCAAATGGGCAACCTCAATAGAGTGATTAAGTACATTCTGTCTGTAGGAGGTACGGTAGTAAAGACGACCGATAAGCTTAACAAGCTCGTGGTGAAGACCGTTTACATTGGTCTCCATAACGGCTCTTTCGCCCTCCTGCTTGATTTTAAGCTCAACCTCTCTTCTTGCCTTATCAACAGTTTCTTCAATTCTTGTGGGATGAATTCTTCCATCCTGGATAAGTCTTTCAAGAGCAATTCTTGCAATTTCTCTTCTTACATGGTCGTGACATGAAAGGGTGATTGCCTCAGGTGTATCATCAATAATAAGGTCAACACCGGTAAGCTGTTCAAGTGTACGGATATTTCTACCCTCACGGCCGATAATTCTTCCCTTCATTTCATCATTGGGGAGAGGAACTACCGACACAGCCACTTCAGATACGGTATCTGCCGCCAATCTTGAAATAGCAAGGGAAATACACTTTCTTGCCTTGTCGTCACATTCATCCTTAAGTCTTTGCTCATAGGATGCAATTTTTACTGCCTTTTCGTGGGATAATTCACTGTCAAGCATTGAAAGCAGGTGTTCCTTCGCCTGCTCCATTGTAAAGCCGGAAATTCTCTCCAGAATTTCCATCTGGCTCTTCTTAATGGCCTCAGCCTCGGCAAGAGTTTCCTCCGCCTTTTTGTTTTTGTTCTGGAGCTGATCCTCCAGGCGCTCAAGCTTGTCATTCTTACGGTCGATATTCTCTTCCTTCTGCTGAAGTCGTCTTTCTGAACGGCTAAGCTCGGCTCTGCGTTCTTTCAGTTCTTTTTCGGTTTCATTTTTAAGACGCTGGATTTCTTTTTCATTGGCCTCTTTTAACTTGAAAATTTCGTCCTTCGCCTCAACCAGTGCGGTCTTTTTGGTAGCCTTTGCCTTTTCGTTGGCTTCAGCTACAATTCGTCCGGCTTCCTTTTCAGCAGATTCTATTTGTGCCTCTGCTGTCTTTTTACGATGCTCAATTCCGGCTTTGTAGAAAATAAAGCCGAAAATAAGAGCGCCGACTACGAAAGCCACCGCAATAAGTGTAACCGCAAGCCACACTTCCATTGATGCGTTTCCTCCTTAGTTATTCAATATTTGCCTTAATCGGCGGATTTTACATTTACCAATATGTATATATGTAAAATTTGCAGATAATTATACTCTCGGTAATACTAAAATCCTATAAATATTGAATTTTTCGGACGCAAATAAAAGCCATAAGGCCCGGTCTGTATGCAAAAATTTATATTAAAGCAAAAATGCAATAAAATAAAATCAAAGTAAAAACGAAAGTAAAATTATCCGTGAGATATTAGATAATTACTCAATAATAATTTTAAGTCATTTTGCCTAAAAAGTCAAGGGTTTTTTATAAATTTCCGATAAAAATTCCGAGAAAATGCTTGACATCATTTTCATCCCGTGATATAATTTATAAGCGTTCTTGCCGGCATGATGGAATGGCAGACGTGGCGGACTCAAAATCCGCTGGTAGCGATACCGTGTGGGTTCAAGTCCCACTGCCGGCACCATAAGAGGGCACTAAAAAAGATGCCCAAGCGAAAAGCCTTGATTTATCAAGGCTTTTCGGCATTTTCAGGGCAAGTTTTTCAGCATAGATTCTATAGATGCCAAACGGCAAAAATCCTATACTGACAGGACTTGAACCCACAAATAGCAAAAATCACACCGAAAGGCGTATGGAAAGTTAAAATCCATACGCCTTTTTCTTTTGCCCAAAAGCACTATTCTCCTCTCTGTTTCCATACTGCAATTAAATATTAACACATCATTTAGAGCCTTCGGTTTTTGATTATCACAGCAAAAACTGAAGGCTTTTTTTATTGAAAGGAAAAAGTCATGTATTTTACGGAAACACCTTCCCTACGGGAAATTGAAAAGGCTATGAAAATGGTTCCGAATTTTACTCCAAGAGGACACGGCGTAGTAATTCTCTGCAAACATGAATTTGCCGAAAAGAATTGCATCGGTACTCCTCAAAAAGAAATACTTGCAAGAACTGTGTCGCGGATAAATAATCCGCTGTTTCAAAAGCGGTTCCAAAAATATATAAACGAAAGTGAGACGATCCCTGTGAATTTCAGAAATTCAAAACACAGCACCACCTTTACAGACGCAATCAAAAAAAAGAACAAAAGAGATTACGCTCTCATGTCCGCCCTCTATCTTCTGACAGCAGAGTTTGCATTATGGCAAACCGTCAAACGATATATCGTAGATAATTCAATTGATTTCAAAAGTCTGCAGCCTGCTGGAATAAGTGAAAACGGCTACACTTTGTTTTGCGCCGCCAAAGATTTATACCTTGGCACTAATTATCTCACAATCAGCGACCTCGCAGACACACAGCTGATACCTCCGAGAATGTTTGCCCTTATTTGTAACGCTATGGCAATCAGAAGATTTGGACTTAGTACAATTCATTTTGATAAAAGGAGTGATAAAGAGTGATTACTGCAACGGTGAAATACAATGACAACTATACAGATATTGAATTCCCCTGTAGTGAGGCGTACCTGTCAGCTAAACTTATGGAGATTCATGTTGATGACTTAAGCAGCACAACACACTATATTACAGCCATTACAGAGCCAAAGGAACTGTCGTTTTTAAAAGACCGGTTGGTCAATCTGGATGAGCTGAATTACCTTGCGAAGCGCATGGATAGTTTTTTCGGAGATGAAGAAACTCAATTCTTTGAGGCGATAAAACTGGAACATTTTACGGAGATGAAAGATTTAATCAATCTGACTTTTAATCTCGACAAATATACCCTGATAAAAGATGTCAGCGATATGGGAAAAGTGGGCAGAGAATATTTGCTTAATACAGAAGGATGTATTCCTGCTCATGATGAAGATAATCCAAAATATGCCCAGATCGGGCGCGAACTGCTGCGTTCCGGACACGGTATATTTACAGAACACGGTTTGCTATTTCCTGACCAAAACAGACCGTTTGAAGAACTGTATAATGGTAAAACCTTTCCTGCGTATATATATGATCAATGTCTGTTTGTCGGAGAAATTGAATATGAAGGTCAAACCGAATTCATTTACCTTCCTGATGATGAGAGAGCTATTCAGAAAGCGTTCAGGCGGCTCGGCGCTGAAACACCGGAGAACTGCTCCGTTATTCTTACGGATTTCTGTTCTGAACACAATAAAGTGTTCGAGTTGTTTAAAGATATCCTTAATAACGAAGGAATCTATAAAGCAAACAGCCTTGCACAGACGGTCAAAACCTTTGTAAATCCGCAGGATCTTAAGAAGCTGTCCGCCGTTTTAGAATATGCAGATGTGAGTGATTCTGAGTCTATTGCGGCATTGGCAGAAAATCTGGACACCTTTGGATATGCACAAGAAATCAATGACTATGCCGACCTCGGAAGATGGTGGATAGATAATCATGACGAATTACAACTGAGCATTGTGCTGGAGGATTACTTCGATTACGATCAATTCGGTTCCGATATTCATGAAGAATATTCAGGAACATTTCTTGCGGATGAAAACAGCGGTTATGTATATATAAAATACGGTCGAAGCCTTCAAGATATCCTTGATCGAGATGAAGACGAAGGCTTGAGCATGGGAGGAATGTAACATGGCAATTTTAAACGCAATCATAGAAAACAAGGGTAACACACTGATCATTGATTTTCCGCACAGTATCTATGATGTATATGAAAAGCTGCTGTCTATCGGAATCCGAAAGTCTCCAAACGATATTATGCTGACAGACAATGAGGAT
>CALXIO010000020.1 GCA_944388385.1 uncultured Ruminiclostridium sp. | reverse complement strand
GTCAGTATGTTGCTTAAAACCTGATTTTACCTACCATAGGGTGTTTTTGTACTGTCCGTACAAATTGGGGCAGTTCAGTTTTCCTCGGAGGGGTGTTTTTATATTGAAAAATCAAAGAAAATATGATATAATGGCGAGAAAAATCGAACGGCGGCATCAAAGAGCTGTGTGATGCTGCCGGAATTAAGATGACACAGTTATCACATATAGCTAATATCCCCTATCGTACCATTCAGCGCTGGGCATCCGGCGAATCGGAATACCCGGAACACGTAAAGTTATTGGTATCTTATGCGATTTTTAGCAATCTTTTTAACTGACATCCATTTTGACACCCTTAAAGCGACTAAAACATTATAAAAGCCGATAAACTGTTGAATTAAAAGCAAAAAGAAAATACCCCCTGAAACCGTATTACAAAAGGGTTTAGGGGGAATTCGCAGTTTTATGCGATATGGTGCGGGTGACAGGACTTGAACCTGCACGGTGTTGCCACCAGAACCTAAATCTGGCGCGTCTGCCAATTCCGCCACACCCGCAAAATTAAAAGCCCGGCTTTTGTCGGGCTTCTTTGGCGGAAAGAGAGGGATTCGAACCCTCGAACGGGTATTAGCCGTTACACGATTTCCAATCGTGCGCCTTAGACCAGCTCAGCCATCTTTCCGCGACTTTAATATTTTAACACATTCAAAGCCTTTTGTCAATAGGTTTTGTGAAATTTTTTACCTTGTTGTGTTTTTGTACAAAAATAAGCCTTCTTTTTTTACACTGCATTTTTTCAAAAAACTCTTGACAGACACAATATATTGTGTTATAATCTGAAATACAAACCACGATATTGAAAAAAAGGAAGGAAAACTATTATGGTAAAGGTAAATGTTTTAAAAGGTAATCCCGGACAGAAGGAAATTGATGCTTATGTTCAGTACGCTATAGATGCTAACCCCGGCAAGCTCCTTACTGAGCTTGATCTTACAGTAGACGGCGAATATGTAGATATGACATATCACTTCGGTGAGGTTCCCTTTGATCGTATTCGCAGAATCACAGGCTATCTTGTAGGTACACTTGATCGTTTCAACAATGCTAAGAAGGCAGAGGTTGAGGACAGAGTTAAGCATGATGTAACAATCGAGGCAGAAGAGGATATTTATATCAGCGCCTGATTAAATTTCTGAGAAAATCCGCCACCCCTATATGTAGGGGTGGTTTTATTTTTTTGCCCACCACAATATATAGTGGTATTAAATCTTGAAATAAAAACAGCTTTATGATACAATACAGTAAATCAAACTTCTTTAAGGAGCATATATATGGCATACGAAAACGGCGACTGGATAATAAGGGGAACCTCAAGGGATGACAAAAACCGCATAAAATCCCCGGATGAGCTTATTGAATATGTGGACAGGGTGGGATTTTTACCCCTGTTTAAAAATGAAATAGAGGGATTTTCCCTGGAGGAGCATACCATAGCTGACTACTGGTGGACAGGAATACAGCAGCATGACCCCTGGGAATGGAGGGGAATAGTTGCCCGCAGTGAAAAGGTAGCCTACGGCAAGCTTTTCGGCAAAAAGGCAGGCTTTATCTCTCTTTCATGGCTTCCTTACTTTGTAAATTACCGCAGAGACGGATATGACTTTGACAGCCTTTATGACTATGGCCTTGCAAGACAACGCTCAAAGCTGATTATGGATCTATTCCTTAATAATTCCGAGCTGTATTCCTTTGAAATAAAGGAAATGGCAGGCTTTGGCAAGGGGGGAGAGAAGAATTTCAGCGGTATTTTAACCGAGCTTCAGATGCAGACCTATCTTGTGGTAAAGGATTTTCGCTACCGCAGGAATAAAAGGGGAGAGGAGTACGGCATGAGTGTGGCGGTATATTCCACCCCGGAAAGTATATGGGGCTATGAAAAAGTAACCTCCGCCTACAATGAAGAGCCGGAGGAATCCAAAAACCGTATTATTGCAAGGGTAAAGGACTTATACCCCAATGTGACCGATAAGGATATAAAGAAGCTTATACTATAAAATTATACCACCATGCAAAAGCCGTTCAGCAGAATAAGAAAGCCAAAGTTAAAGGCGGAAAATTCTGCTATGTATTTCTTTGTTTCGCCGGGACAAACCGAGTTATACTGTCTTAATGTGATAAGGCTTGCAAGGGATGCTATTAAAGTACCCACACCGCCTATATTCACGCCTAAAAGAAGACCGTGATAATCGTTTGTAAACTGGGACAGCAGTATGGCAGAGGGAACGTTGCTTATTATCTGACAGGAAAGTGCGCTTACAAGCATTGTGTTTATTTCCAGCATCTGTGAGAAAAATTCCCTCACCACTTCAATTCTTGCCATGTTTCCTGCAAAAATGAAAAAGCACACAAAGGTAAACAAAAGCCCGTAGTCCACCATAAGTAATGCCTTTCTGTCCGCAATAAGCACCCCCACAGGAACTATAATAAGCCCTACCCAGTAGGGAACTATATTAAAGACTATCACTATTGAAAGTGCGAAAAGCACCATATAGTAGATGGTCTTTTTTATATCAAGCTGTGACTTGTCCTTTTCAAATTCCAAGGGCTCCGGCTTTACAAAGACAAAACAACAAATTGTGATAAGCACCACCGCAAAAATAAAGGGAGGAAGCATTATCATGGTGAATTCATCCACCGGTATATGGAATTTTGAATAAAGGTACAAATTCTGAGGATTGCCGAAGGGGGTAAGCATACCGCCTAAGTTAGCGGCAATATTCTGCATTATAAAGGTAAATGCCATGTATTTATGCTTTCCGGTGGTATCCAGTACAAAAAATCCCAAAGGCAAAAAGGTAAGTAATGCCATATCGTTTGCTATAATCATAGAGCCGATAAAGGTCACCCATACAAGGACTATTACGCACATTCTTGCATTTTTAAAGGATTTTACTATCTTGCAAGCCAGTATATAAAAGAAGCTGATATTTTTAAGGGCGCACACCACCGCCAGCACACAAAAAAGACAGGTGATTGTCTTAAAATCTATATACCCCAGATATTTTTCATCCGGGGGAATTATAAACATAGTAACTATTGCCGCCACAAAGGCAATAGAAGGAACTATATTCTGCTTTAAAAAGCCTGCTAATTTCATATTCTCTCCATTATCTCTTTTCACACAAAAACCGCCCGAAGGCGGCATTTTATACAGTCTGAAGCCCTCCGCAAAAGCGGAGGGCACAGGCTTTTATTAAATTATTATACTAAGTCTGAATCATCAAAGGGGTCGCCGCATTCAGGACAGAACTTAGGAGGATGTGCAGGGTCGGCAGGAGTCCAGCCGCACTTGTCACACTTATACTTCTTTTCTGCCGCAGGCTTTGGCTTACCGCAGTTTGAACAGAACTTTGTGGTGTTCACATTACCACATTCACAGGTCCAGCCGGCAGGTGCCTGAGGTGCTGCACCTTCCTTGCTCTTACCGCAGTTAGCGCAGAACTTTGTGGTATTTGTAGCACCGCATGAGCAGGTCCATGCTTCAGGCTTCTTGTTTCCGCAGTTAGAGCAGAAAGCACCTGTATTTACAGCACCGCATGAGCAGGTCCATCCGTTAGCGGGAGCCTGCTGCATTCCACCCTGCATACCGCCCATAGGCTGCTGCGTAGGAGGCATGGTGCCTAAGATATTTCCGCCGGCACCCATAGCCATATTCATACCCATAAAGCCCATCATAGCGCCGTTTTCATTAGCTCCGGCAGCTTCGATACCCTTAGCAACACTACCAACCATAACAGCACGCTGTACATCGGGATTGGTAAGTGTATCTGCCTTGAGACGATCGCCCAGTAATTCCTTGGATTCCTCTGTGGGAGTAACCGCAGGAATAGCAAGTGAAGTAAGCTTGATACCACGGGGTCCCCAGATGCTTTCAAGCTCAACAGAGGTAAGCTCACGAAGTCTCTTAACCTTAGGCTGAATAGCGGCATAGGTTACATTTTCAGCAGAAAGTCCTGCAAGACCTGCTGTAATGGACTCTAAAAGCTCTGTTTTGTACTGTTCGTTGTTAAACAGACCGTTTACTGTAAGGTCACTTGCATTTACACCCTTTGCCATAACCTGGCTGTAGAACTTAACAGCGTTTTCAGCATCGGGAATCTGAATTTCAAATGTACCATGGAATCTTAATTCAATGGTTGTATTGTATCTGGGATCAAAGTAGGGAACAGGTGTACCTGTACCAAAGCGGATACCGGGTAAACGCTGAAGGTTTATGTAGATAACCTGCTGTTCATAGGAGGGAGTACCACCGTAAATAAAACGCTGAATAACATCCTTTGCCGCATCGCCTATTTCACCTGCGAAAACTGAGGGCGCAGAGGAATTTACAAACTGATAACGACCGGGCTCAGTAACAACGCCTGTAATCTTACCATTATCAATAGTAAGCATACAAACATTCTGCTCAACTATAATCCAAGATTTGTTTGTGATAACATTAGCAGAGCCCTTGGTGTTTGATGTTCTTGAATCGTTAGGGTTAGCCATCTTAACACCGTGACAAGCTACTGTCTGGTTATCCATGGTAGGACAGTGTATCGCGTCCTGCCACGCATCGCCTAAAGCACCACCTAAGGCGCCGGCTGCTGCTTTAATAAGTCCCATAATAATATTTCCTTTCGTTTATAATGTCGAACAATTTAAGCAAATTGCTCGTATTTGCTGACCTGCCATACCTTATCGGCAACTTCCTGAAATGCTGTACCGCAGTAAGGACAGAACTTGTTGCTTCCTTTAAGTGAAAGGGGAGCGCCGCAGTTCTTACAGTTTGCGGAAACAGTGGTTTCACCATCGTCATAAAGCTTCTGATTATTAAGAAGAGTAACACGATATCCTGCCTGAACCAGCTTGTTGTTTACCTTAGCCCCGGTTTTGAGCGTTCCGGTATACTGATACTGTAAGGCTATTTCAAATACCGCACGGGAGCTTTCTCCTTGGTTTGAGTAGGAGGTGATACCTGCCTTGTGGATCTTGATGTTGTCATATTTTCTATCGCCACCAAGTCCGGCAATTTCACCGTATACCTGCTTTATAAGGGATTGTGAAAAGGTATCCTTGTCAAGCAGATTTGTGTTTCTTGCTTCTATGCTCTCTAATATCTTGCAGATACCGCCCTTAGCCATATTCTCCATAAGCTCATAGCTCATCTGAGGGAAATCCCTCTTTATACTCGGAATATATGCGGCAGAAAGATCCGACACAGATACCACCGGCTGAGGAATTTCTCCGCCGTTTTGCTCTATGTGGTTTGCCGCAGCCCTTATAATGGTAGAGGCTCCTGATCTTCTCAGAAAATTCCTTACCTTAAAAAAGATCACAAGGCCGAGTATCAGAATAATGATTATAGGTATTGCAATAGGGAGCACAACCAATAAAACTTCCATATATACCCCCTATCAGAAAATTGCTGTATGTACCCAGCAATTCTATTATACATTATTCATAACAGATTGTCAATATTTGAGGGGGTAATAAAAATAAAATCGGAAAATGTTTTAGCCGCCGATATATTAAACACCCGCCGCAAAAATCAGCTTTCCGGTATTCTTCTCTGATAGTTAAAGGAATACAGTCCTCAGCCGTTATCCGTAGCCTTAAACTTAGTGCCGCAATGCTTACATACACCTCCGTCATCAATATCCACAGGGGCACCGCAGTTAGGACAGTTATAGGCAGAAATTTTCGCTGTTGCAGGGGCGGTAAAGCGGTTTGTAAGCCTTACAAAGGTGAGCTTGTAAAAGTCACTCATGCCCTTTATGGGATTACCGAAGCTGCCGTTTACATACATGGGTGTTTCGTCCATGGTAACCGAAAGATAAACCGACAACAGCTCATATTCGGAGTTTATTCCATAGTCGCAGAGGTAACATTCATCTATGGTGATATTTTCATATTTCATATACCTGTTATCCACCACGCTATGGTACAATTCGCTTCTGCCCTTGTCGTAAATTCTTTCATGAACAAGATGAGTTATATCATCAAACCTCTTTATATTCCATGAAGAGGCAAGCTTTATATAAACAAGCCTTGCATAGGATAAAAAGGTGGTGGTGTTAAAGTAGGGGTCCCTTTGCTTTATATATCCGGATATTTCCGCTGTTCTGTCAGGGGTAGATATTCTGTTTGAATATCTGTGAAGCTGTTGAGTCTTTCTGCTTCCGAATATCTTAAATATTATGAAAAATATCACCAGGATAGGATAGAAAAAAATGATAAGCACCGCAAAGACACCGCTTATAATATCACTTGTAATTACCTCCACAATAGCAAGTAAAATCGCTGCTACAGGGGCAAGGATAAGGCATATAACAAGAAATCTGTTAAGATCTCTTTTTCTTTCCTCGCTCATATTTTCAAACATAAAATCACCTGTCCTTTATGGTATGTATACTGTTAAGAGTCCCGTTATAATATCCCCTTTTTACAGGTTCGTGACAGTAGGGGCAAAATCCCATGGTGTATATATTTGTCTGACTGCCGCATCTGTCACAGTAAGCCACGGGATTACTCATACTTGCTTTCAGGTTAAAGCTTGAGGGAAGACAGAAGGTGAGAAAATTATTACTGACATCAAAATACTCCACGTAATCTCCGTCCTCATCGTAATAATGCTTTGTGTAGCAGATAACCACCGACACACATTCCATACCCATATCCGTTGAATGATTTGAGATATAGCATTATTTTATATTTCTTTCATTCACATGGTAAACAGTTCCACGACCACTGCTCATACGCTCAATGCAAATTTCATTATATATTTCATGACTTACCACCGGAATTACAGCCTCGGGCATATCTTTGGCATTCACATTCTTAACCTTTATAAAGACATTCTTTGCAAACTGAAGAAAATCAAGGGAATTAAATCCCGGGTAAATATTTCTAAGCTCCACCGCTATTTCATTTGTCTTATCCGGCAAAACCTTTACCTGTGACTTTTGTACGGCTTTTTGGTGGTTTACAGTGGCGGCTATAACTAAAATCACCACCGCAATACCGGTAAACAAGGGAAATATTTTTCCTGCGTGACACTCGTATTCATAAATGTGTCCAAAGCAAAGCCTAAAAACAGCACAAAAATGTATACGATCCTTATCATAAAAACCATCCTTTTTTTGATAAAATAAAAAGGAATGTAAAAAACCTTTACATTCCTGTTACTCTGTATTTACATCCGGAGATGAAAGCTGTATTTGTGATAAAAACACACAAAGCAGTAAGTTTCTTATTATTACCTCCGTTATTGCCTTATACGCTCATCCCGGGTATCGCCTGTAATTCTTGATATTTCAGACACTATCCAGTTATATCCCGAAGCGGAAATTTCCGAGCCGCAGAAGGAGCATTTTCCTATCGCCCCCTGGGTCACCGCCGCCCCACAGTTAGGGCAGTAGTGGGCTATACCTGCCCCGTCCTTTGTACGGGAAAATTTTATTATGTAATCTATCCTTTTATTTTCGTATCTGTTATTTTGCCTTGAAAATACCGATATACCGCCGGTGATAACACATCCTACGGTAATTTCCTTGCCCTCTTCCTTGTAGGAGCTTAAATAACAGCTATCAAAGTGTAAATTCTGCACCATGTCAAGATTGTTTTGCAGCTGCTTTTCCTTTAGTCGGTCTTTAAGGGAATGATATACATTATCCCTAAAAACACTCTTTATCCCCTTAATATCCCCATAGCACCAAGTCCCTATTATTTTACTCAGGGTATCGCAGGCAAGCCTTGAAAAGCCGGCGAAATTATAGGTTTTGTCACCGACAGTCAATATGCCGGAAATATCCCCTGTACGGTTAGGCAGAGCCTTAGGGGTGTATATTTCTTTTTCTTTTTGGCACCGTCTATTTTATTGATAATCAGTACAATAAATGTAATAGCCACCGCAAAAAGCCAGACTGTAAGCTGAATTTCATCCTGACGGGCTTCACTTTCACTTAGCAGAACTGTAACTGAATTTATTATTTCCATAGATCGCCTTAAAGTGAATATTGTTATATTTCTTAATTTCACGATTTAATTTCCTTATCATTAAGGAAATTAAACATTCCTTTATATAATAAGGATTTTCGCACCTTTATTATACTACTGCCGCCAATTTATGTCAAGGCAAAAGCCCCTCTTAACATAGCTAAACAGATAATCTTACACGGGTTTTACACAGGCTATACAAAAAACCGTCCGCAATTAGCGGACGGTATTTTTTAAATCTGTATTCCTTCATCAACGCTGTTAGGCCTTAATGTGGTGAATTCACTGAGTACCCAGTCATACTCGCTTGCATTAACAGCACTTCCGCAATATTCACATACGCCGCCGTACTGAATATCAAGAGGAGCACAGCAGTTAGGACAAATGGTATTTTCCCCATCAGTCTTTCTTTCAAGGCTTCTTGTAAACTTCATCTTATATTCAAGCATCCACATGGTGGTCTTATTTCCTCTGATGATTTTACCTGTCTTTTCATCAGTCTGGTAATCAATCATCCTTGCCCTTAAATAACAGGTCAGATATTCTGCGTCATTACTCCTTTGATAGGCGGTAAGGTAGCAGTTGTCAACGGTAATATTCTCGTATGTATATTTAACACCCTGTCTTATCTTTTCAGCTATCTGTATATTTGTGGTGTTATATAAATCATCATGGAATAAATGTCTTACCGGCTTTAAATCCCTGTTACACCAGGCAAGCTGAATATCCACATAAACCTTAGCGGCAAAGCTTGTAAACTTTCCGAAGGTAAAGGAGGGATCGGTTTGCTGTATCAGTTTTTCAATCTCAATTGTACGGTTAGGGGCTAATCTTGACAGCGCTCCTTTAGTCGCAGGATGTTTTTTATTGCTTATTTCTTTTGCCATTCCTATAGTAAGTATTATCATAGTTATTATGGCGCATACTAAACCCCCTTCACCGTCGCCGTCGCCGTAGTCACTGTCGCACCCAGTCACTGCCGCCTCCGCCTCCGCCATAATCATTACCGTCAAAGGCAAGGGCGCCGGTTACTATGAAGGTAAGGGCAAGTAAAACCGCCATTAAAACAGATAAAAGTTTTTTCATTTTTCCCTCATTATATTTATATTTTTCTTATCTGCCTTACATTTGAAAGCAGCCACTTGTTATCATTATCAATTATTGCAGTACCGCAAAACTGACAGATATTTCTCGCCTCGGCAGGAATAACAGCACCGCAGTTAGGACAGTTATTTGTAAGGCTTTTATCAGAAATGCTGTTCTCATTTGCTTCCCATTTAAAGGTAAGTTCATATTCCCGGTTCATCCTCTGACCCACATGGCCTTTTACTATTTCTCCGGTATTTGCATCCTTGTGATAGGTTTCTATACGGCACTTGAGCCTTACAGAGATGGTTATAATATTTCCGTTTATTAAAAAGTTGCTCATCTCGGCTTTATCCACAGCTATCTTTTTCCTTAGCTCCTCACTAAGAAAGCTATAATATTCGGGCTTCGTAATATGAAATATCAGCTTTAAATTCTTATCACACCATGCCTTGCAAAATTCCTTGAAAACCCTTTGTGCAAAGCCGTAAAAATCCTTACAGTTAAAGGTAGGATCATAATTTTTCATCTTCATGGATGCGGCTATTTCCGGCATTTCAAAAAGAGCCTTCTTAGTTTCCTCCTGCTTTTTCTTATAGGCGGCCGCCTCATAAAAAGCAGGGTCAAGCTCTATTTTTGTATCTATCTCTGTATCAAATCGGGAAAGGGGACTGAATTCATCATCATCAATACCGTTCCCGTCTTTCTTGTCGAGATAAACAGCAATTAACAACACAGGCAAAGTTACAAAGTAGCCTAACTCGATTTTAAAGTAAAATGATGCGGCAACTATAACAATCAGAATTAAAACCGTACATATCACAATAATAACCTTTTTATTCATGCCTACTCCCTTATGCTGCAAAGAAGCCAGCTGCTGTTTTTAGCCTTAACCGAAGTACCGCAGTATTCACATATTCCACCTGCGGTGGTATCCATAGGTGCGCCACAGTTAGGGCAGTTATTGGCAGAGGGTCTGCCGTTATTATCCTTTGTGGCAACATCGTCCTTTGTAAACTGCATGGTAAAGTATCTTGAACGCCTTTCAAACTGATTGCCCCTTATTATCTGTCCTGTTCTCATGTCCTTTTGATATTCAATCATACGGCAGGAAAGACGGGCAGTCAAATAAAACTTTCCGTTTACCCTGTGAAACTGCTGTAATGTACAGCCGTCTATTGCAATACTTTCGTAATGATCCTCTATGCCCTTTGCTATTATATTTGCAAGGGAATTCTGAAGCTGCTCGTAAAACACCGGCTCAATAAAATGCTTTGCTTCACTTAGCTTTCTGTAAGCCCAGGCACTTTTATAATTCATAAATACCTGCTTTACATATGTAATAAAATCCGCCTCTGAAAAGTTAGGGTCCGCCTCCTTACACAAAACCCCGGGTCTTTGGGTATTTATGCCGGTAGCCATTGTGGGCATTGGAGTATTTGATACAGGAGGCATATTCTGAAATTGTGGAGGGAGATTTTGAACAGGGGGGTTATTCTGATTCATAGGCGGGAAATTATTGTTGTTTTTTGACTGTCGGGATTTTTTCCTTCCCAAGGATATAATCACACCCAAAACGATAATACCTGCAATCCTTATAAAAGCGGTAAGAAACACATTGTCATAATTCTCTCCGGGAAGCTGTAAGCTGTTAGCAGAGGACATCGCCCCTGCTTGAAGGCTTACATATGCCATAAGGCAAAAAACTGAAATTGCGCTGAATAATTTTTTCATGATCTCCTCATTATGTCTTTTTGAACTGACTGTTGTAAAGGTCGGCATAAAATCCGCCCTTTGCAAGTAATTGATTATGATTTCCCACCTCAATGATACGACCCTTATTCATAACAAGAATACAGTCCGCCTCCTTAATGGTGGAAAGTCTGTGGGCTACTATAAAGCTGGTTTTACCCTCCGTCATTTTTCTGAAGGCACTTTGTATCTTCATTTCGGTACGGGTATCAATGCTTGAGGTAGCCTCATCAAGTATAAGCATAGGGGGCATTGTAAGCATTACCCTTGCTATACATAAAAGCTGCTTTTGCCCCTGGGATATGCCGGAATTATCGGAAATCACCGTATCATAGCCCTTCTTCATTCTCTTTATAAAGCTATGACAATGGGCGGCCTTTGCGGCATTGATTATTTCCGCATCGGTGGCATCAGGCTTACCGTAGGCTATGTTATCCCTTACAGTACCCTCAAATATCCAGGTTTCCTGTAATACCATGCCGTAGTTAAGCCTTAATGAATCCCTGGTAAGCTCCTTTATATTATTTCCGTCAACACTTATACTACCGCTTACTGTATCATAAAACCTCATAAGCAGGTTTATAATAGTTGTCTTACCGCATCCGGTAGGGCCTACAATGGCTATCTGCTGACCCTTCTTAACATCAAGAGTAAGGTCCTTTATAAGCTCCTGCTCAGGCAGATATGAAAATTCCACACTATCGAGCTTAACATTACCCTCAGCGTCGGTAAGCACCTTGTTATTCTCATCTGAAGGCTCATCCTCGCTGTCGATCATGGCGAAAATTCTCCTTGCAGAAGCAAAGGCAGACTGTAATTCGGTAACCACGCCGGAAATTTCGTTAAAGGGCTTTGTATACTGGTTTGCGTAGGATAAAAAGCAGTAAAGCTGACCTACTGTAATACCACCCATACCGCTTATTGCACTAAGTGCACCGAATATTCCAACCCCGGCATAAACAAGACCGTTTACAAATCTTGTGGAGGGGTTAGTAAGGGCAGAGTAGAACTGAGCTCTTACTCCCACCCTGTAAAGCTCCATATTAAGCCTTTCAAAATCTTCCTCTGTGCGGTTTTCATAGCTGAAGGCCTTTACTACCTTCTGGTTTCCTATATATTCCTCAGCCATGGCGGTAACCTGTCCGCGAAGCTTGGCTTGTTCCTTGAATTTCTTTGAACATAGCCTTGCAATAGTGGAGGCAACCACAAGGGATACAGGGGTAATAAGCACCACCACAAGGGCAATAGATACATTTATCGAGAACATAAAGCAAAGTGTACCTATAATAGTAACTACCCCTGTGAATATCTGCTGAAAGCCCTGTAAAAGTCCGTCGGAAATGGTATCTATATCCGTTACCACACGGGAGATTATATCTCCGTGTGGTGTGGTATCAATATACCTTAAGGGAACCTTCTCCAGCTTGTCAAATGCCATAATACGCATATCCCTTACTGTGCGCTGTGTCAAGATATTAGTACAGTATCCCATAAACCATTGGAATACAGCACCCACAATAACCACCACTGCAAGCTGAATTATAATAGGCTTTATCTTGTCAAAATCAACATTTCCCGTATCGATTATATGGTCCACCGCATCACCTATAAGCACCGGGGCATAAAGGGTAGCAAGGGCACTAATAACCGAGCTTATAAGGGTAAAGGCAAGATAAAATCCGTATGGCCTTGTATAGGAAAGCAGTCTTTTAAGCACTGCAAAGCCGCTTGTTTCGTATTTTTTCACTCTCTTACTCATCGCCGTTTATCTCCTTTTCAAGCTCTTCGGGACTAAACTGGGATAAACATATCTGACAATATTCCGGACAGCTCTGCAAAAGCTCACGGTGAGTTCCTATACCCTCAACCTCACCATCGGAAAGTACGATTATCTTATCCGCCGCCTTAACGGAATTTGCTCTTTGGGATATGATAAATACAGTCATATCTCTGCTGTTTTCCTTTATGGCACTGCGAAGCCTTGCGTCGGTGGCAAAGTCAAGGGCGCTGGCGCTGTCATCAAGTATCAGTATATCCGGCTTAGATACAAGAGCCCTTGCTATTGTAAGTCTTTGCTTTTGTCCGCCGGAAAAATTTTTACCGCCCTGTAATATCATGGTATCAAGACCCTCAGGAAGAGTATCGGTAAATTCCTTTGCCTGGGCTATACTAAGTGCCTTATCTATTTCTTCATCTGTGGCATTTTCATCACCCCAGCGCATATTCTCTCTGAGGGTACCGCTGAAAAGCACCGCCTTTTGGGGTACAATGCCGATTTTTCTTCTTAGCTCACTAAAGCTGTAATCAGCCACATTATTGCCGAATACCATAACCTCACCCTTATTTGCATCATAAAATCTGGGTATAAGGTTTATAAGGGTGGATTTACCGCTGCCGGTACCGCCTATGATACCGATAGTTTCGCCCTTGTTTGCAGTAAAGCTGATATTCTGCAGGGCATATTCGCCGTTATCGTGATAGCTGAAATATACATCCTTGAAAACCACCGCAGGGGCATTTGTATCAGCCATGGCATTAACGCTGTTTTCATTTACCGAAGGCTTTGTATCAAATACCTCATTTACTCTTGCGGCACAGGCGGCGGACTTTGTAAAGATTACCACTAAGTTTGCCACCACCACAAGGGCAAGCAAGATCTGATTAAGATAGTTTACAAGGGCAATTACTTCACCTTGGGTAAGAGAGCCGGTATCAACCGCAAATCCGCCAAACCACACAATAAGCACTATGGCAAGGTTTAAGATAATGGCATTTACCGGGCTTAAAAGAGCAGAAATTTTACCTGCCCTTACAGCGGCTTGCTCAATATCCTGTGCATTGTCCTTAAATCTCTTTTGCTCATGCTCCTGCTTTGCAAAGGCTCTTACCGCCCTTGCACCAACCAGATTTTCTCTTGTTATAAGTGAAGTCTTATCCAGCTTTTGCTGAATTGTTTTATAAAAGGGAACAGTCTTTGTTGTAACCAGCCACAAAACAAGGGCCACCATAGGAATTACCGCAAGGAATATAAGGGCTAACTTTACATTTATTGTAAAAGCCATAATAGTAGAGCCTATTACAAGGAAGGGGGCTCTTACCACAAGACGGATAAGCATAGCCACAGCCACCTGAAGCTGATTTATATCCGATGTTAGCCTTGTTATAAGGGAGGGAGTACCGAATTCATCCAGCTCACTATGGGAAAGGGTACTTATGTGGTGAAATAATTCCCGTCTTAATTCTGTACCGAAGCCCTGGGATGCCTTAGATGCCATATACTGACATATAAGGGCAAAGGTAAGACCAAGTACGCCCAAGATAACCAGCACACCGCCCATTTTCCATATATAGTCGCTGTCATTATTTTTGATACCCACATTAATTATTTCAGCCATAACCAGGGGAACAATAAGCTCAAATACAGCCTCTGTCAGCTTAAAGACAGGCCCTAATATGACCTGGAGCTTGTATTTTTTTAAATATTTCACAAGTCTGAACATATCTACACCTTTTCAATGACAGAAAGCCGCACAGAATCTGTGCGGCTTGAATTTTTATTAAATCAGAAGCCTACTATCTTAGCAAGCAGGGATGATAACTCATCAGCGCTGCTTTCCGGAACTAAAAGGCTTATTTCATCCACACCGGTAGTTACAAGAAGTACCTGTGCGGAAATGTTTTCGCAGGCCTCAAATACCTTAGCGGCAAAGCCTGCCTGATCCGCCATTTCACTGCTCTTTACTATCAGCTTAACATTACCACTGTTCACAAAGGGCGTGATATTATGAACGCTTGTAATTTTTCCCATAACCGTCAGCAATGTGGGGATATCCTCATCCGAAAAGCTGAATCCGAAGGTAAATCTGTCGGATTTAGGGGGAGTCTGGGAAATCATATCTATATTTATTTCCGCATTGGCAACCGCCTTTAATACCTCAGGTACAAAGCCTATACCTGCCGGTACATCTGAGAAGGTAACCACCGAAACTGCGTCGTAGCGTAAAATTCCTATCATATTGCACCTGTCCTTTCTTACATGGATAAAAGGTCGGACATCTGATAAAGTCCCTTTTCACATCCGGCTAAAAATACCGCCGCATTTACAGAACCCACAGCAAATACCTGCTTTGAGCCTGCACTGTGTGACAGGGTAATAACCTCGTCACGGCCGGCAAAAATAACCTCATGCTCACCTACTATTGTACCGCCTCTTACCGCGTGCATACCTATTTCGGTTTTTTCTCTGGGCTTTCTTACAGAGTGACGGTCATATACATAGTGCATACGGTTGTCAAGCTCCTCATTTATAGCCTCAGCAATCATAATAGCAGTACCGGAGGGGGCATCCTTTTTAAGATTATGATGCTTTTCCACTATCTCAATATCAAACTGGTCACCGAGAACCCTTGTGGCTCTCCTTGCAAGGTCCACAAGAAGATTTATACCAAGTGACATATTGAAGGTAAAGAACACCGGTATCTGATCTGCCGCCGCCTTTATCTGTGCTATCTCCTCATCTGTGTAGCCTGTTGTGGCAACCACCACAGGAACATTATTTATCTTGCAGTAGTCAAGCAAGGAGGGAAGTACAGAGGGGTGAGAAAAATCTATCACTACATCCGGCTTTGAGGGAAGGTCGAAAATATTATCAACCACGGGAAAATCGCTGTACTGCTCCTTAGTAAGGTCAACACCGCCTGAAACACGGCAGTCATCTCTGGTCTTTACTATATCCGCAATAACTCTTCCCATTTTTCCGCAGGCACCGGTAATGGCAATATCTATCATTTTAATATTCCTTTCGGGGATTTATTTTGTAAGTCCTAATTTCTCCATAGAGGAAAACAGCTTTGCTATCTTTCCTTCCTCCATTCTGTAAAGGGGAAGACGACACTCGCCCACATTCTTGCCCATGATATTCATAGCTTCCTTTACGGGAATGGGGTTTACGTCAATGAAGAGATCGTTTGTAAATTCAAGGTACTTAAGCTGTAATTCAGCCGCACTCTTATAATCTCCGTCAAGGCAATACTGTGCTATTTGGTGTGTTTCTGCCGGACAGCAGTTAGCAAGCACGGAAATAACACCCTTGCCTCCAAGTGACATAATAGGCACTATCTGATCATCATTGCCTGAATAAATAACAAGCTCTGTTTCAGCCGCTAACTTTGCCACATGGCTTATATTACCGCTGGCTTCCTTAATTGCTGTGATATTTGCAATCTTGTCAAGCTCCTTTGCGGTTTCAACCGTAATATTGACACCTGTACGGGAGGGAACATTGTAAAGAATTATGGGAATCTTTACGCTGTTTGCAATAGCGGTAAAGTGAGCAATAAGTCCTCTCTGGGAGGTTTTGTTGTAGTAGGGGGTAACAAGTAAAAGCGCATCTGCGCCTAATTCCTCAGCTTCCTTTGAAAGCTGAATGGCATAAGCAGTATCGTTACTTCCCGTACCTGCCACAACAGGAACTCTCTTAGCTACCTTTTCAACACAGTAGCGTATACATTCCTTATGCTCTTCATCTGTCATAGTGGCAGATTCGCCGGTGGTACCGCATACGATAATTGCATCTGTACCTCCTGCTATCTGTGCTTCAATAATATTACCGAAAACCTCGTAGTTTATGGTACCGTCCTCATTCATGGGGGTAACAATAGCTACGCCTGAACCGGTAAAAATAGGATCCTTCATAAGTAATACCTCCGGATGATCAGTCAAAATATCCCTTAGCCGCTAAAAGCTCAGCCAGTAATACTGCACCGCCTGCGGCACCTCTTAATGTGTTGTGTGAAAGGCAGGCAAACTTATAGTCATACTGATTATCCTCACGCAGACGGCCTACGCAAACTGCCATGCCGTTTTCTGTCATGCGGTCCAGCTTTGCCTGGGGACGGTTATCCTCCTCAAAGTAGTGGATAAACTGCTTAGGCGCACTGGGAAGCTCTAATTCCTGGGGTGCGCCGGAAAATTCCTTCCATGCCTTTATCATCTGCTCCTTGGTGGGCTTGTTCTTGAACTTTACAAATACAGCCGCTGTATGACCGTCAGAAACAGGAACTCTGAAGCACTGTGCTGTAAATAAGGGCTCAGTAGCGCTTACTATCTTGTCGCCCTCAATAGTACCCCATAACTTTAAGGGCTCCTGCTCGGACTTTTCTTCCTCGCCGCCGATAAAGGGGATAACATTATCAACTATTTCAGGCATTGTATCAAAGGTCTTACCTGCACCTGAAATAGCCTGGTATGTACAAACAAGCACTCTGTCAATGCCAAATTCATCCTTTAAGGGGTGAAGGGCAGGTACGTAGCTCTGAAGTGAGCAGTTTGACTTTACAGCCACAAAGCCCTTCTTTGTACCAAGACGCTGTCTTTGAGCCTTGATGATCTCGATATGCTGGGGATTTATCTCAGGTACTACCATGGGAACATCGGGAGTAAACCTGTGAGCAGAGTTATTTGATACAACAGGACACTCATGCTTTGCATAAGCCTCCTCAAGAGCTCTTATCTCATCCTTCTTCATATCAACCGCACAGAATACAAAGTCAACCTGTGAAGCGATCTTTTCAATATCAGCTGTAGCGTCCATAACAACTATATCAGCCATGCTTTCGGGCATGGGAGAATCAAGAAGCCATCTGCCGCCTACTGCCTCTTTATAAGTCTTTCCTGCAGAACGGGGAGATGCTGCAAGTGTTGTTACATTAAACCAGGGGTGCTTATCAAGTAAAAGAGCAAAACGCTGTCCTACCATACCGGTTGCACCGATAATACCTACATTGTACTGTTTCATTGTCAATTTCCTTCCTTGCGTGTACTTACACGACTTTTTGTATTATTGTAAAAAAACCGCTTGCAAAACGCAGGCGGCATTAAGGCGTAGTTTGAGAGTATTATAGATAGCTCTCCACCATAAGCCTGCCGGCCGATGACAATTCTGCACCTGTTCGATACAAAATCAGATACAAAAGCTCCGACTCTTTTGCTCTTCGGCGGTTTAGCCTTTCACCTCTACTATCCGTCGGCGGATTGGCATAGGGGCTACTCATCATGACCGCGACCTCTATCTGCGCTTTAATCTTACCATATTTATAGTAATTTGTCAATATAAAAGCGTCATTTTTTAATAAATTCCCCCATGGCTTTATTTTTACTCCTGCTTGATTTTTATACTATTATGTGGTATTATGTATCTGTATGACTAAAAATGAAAAAGAGTGGTATTATGTTAAAATCTGATTTCTATTACGATTTACCGGAAGAGCTTATTGCCCAGACTCCCTTAGAGCCAAGGGACAGCTCCCGTCTTATGAAAATAGACCGCACAAGCGGAGAAATAAAGCACGATCATTTTTACAATATATGCGATTACCTTAAAGAGGGTGATTTGCTTGTTATGAATGATTCCAAGGTTTTCCCGGCAAGAATTTTCGGCGTAAAGCCGGACACCGGGGCGGCTGTTCAGTTTTTGCTTCTGGATAAGCTAAGCGAAACCCGTTGGGAGGTAATGGTAAAGCCGGGCAAACGCTTAAAGCCGGGTGCTAAGGTGGATTTTTCCGGACTTATGACAGCGGAAATAATAGATGTAGCCGAAGGGGGAAACCGCATAGCGGAGTTTTCCTTTAAGGAAAGCAGTATCTATGAGGTTCTTGACAAAATAGGACAAATGCCCCTTCCTCCCTATATTACCGCAAAGCTTGAAAACAAGGACAGATATAACACCATCTATTCTAACGAAATAGGCTCTGCCGCTGCCCCCACAGCAGGACTGCACTTTACCGAAAGGGTGTTTGATTCCCTTAAAGAAAAGGGGGTAGATACCGCCTTTGTTACCCTTCATGTGGGACTTGGTACCTTCAGACCGGTAAAGGAGGATAATATCCTTGACCATAAGATGCACATTGAACATTATTCTATCCCTGAGGAAACCGCCCGTAAAATTGCCGAATGTAAGGCAAGGGGAGGCAGAGTGATAGCGGTGGGAACCACCAGCTGTCGCACCCTTGAATCCGCCGCAAGCTTAAATGAGGACAGAAGAATAGACCCGGTTTCCGAGGATACCGGCATATTTATCTATCCCGGCTATGAGTTTAAAGCCATAGACGGACTTATTACAAATTTCCACCTGCCGGAAAGTACACTTATAATGCTTGTAAGCGCATTTTTAGGCAGAGAAAAAACCCTTAATGCCTATAAGCAGGCAATAAAGGAAAGATACAGATTTTTCAGCTTCGGGGATAGTATGATTATAATTTAAGGGCTTTGCCGTAAAAACCGCAAGATATTCCTTTCCGAAAGCTGCCGAAATTATAGAATAAAGGAAGAAAACAATGTATAAGCTGATAAAAACAGACGGACAAGCCAGAAGGGGAGAATTTATCACCCCCCACGGCACCATACAAGCCCCCTTTTTTATGAATGTGGGTACAGCCGCCGCCATTAAGGGCGGAATATCCTCCCCTGAGCTTAAAGACCTTAAATGCCAGGTGGAGCTTTGCAATACCTATCATCTTCATATTCGCCCGGGGGATAAAATAATCCGTCAGATGGGCGGACTTCATAAGTTTATGAACTGGGACAGACCTATTCTTACCGACAGCGGAGGATTTCAGGTATTTTCCTTAGCCAAGCTTCGTAAAATAAAGGAGGAGGGGGTGTACTTTAACTCCCATGTGGACGGAAGAAAAATCTTCATGGGTCCTGAGGAAAGTATGCAGATACAGTCAAATCTTGCCTCCACAATAGCTATGGCATTTGATGAATGTATAGAAAATCCCTCACCCTATGACTATGTACAAAAGTCGGTGGAGCGCACCACAAGGTGGCTTTGTCGCTGTATAGCGGAGATGAAAAGGTTAAATTCTCTCCCCGATACCATAAATCCTCATCAGATGCTTTTTGCCATAAATCAGGGCGGTACCTTTGATGACATTCGTATTCAGCACATGAAAACAATAGCTGATATGGAGGTGGACGGCATAGCAATAGGCGGTCTTGCGGTAGGTGAGCCTACCGAGGTTATGTATCACATAATAGAGCAGGTTATACCCTTTGCCCCAAAGGATAAGCCCAGATATTTAATGGGTGTAGGCACTCCCTCAAATATCATTGAAGCGGTATACAGAGGAGTGGATATGTTCGACTGCGTAATGCCCACAAGAAATGCCCGTCATGCCACAGTCTTTACCTGGAACGGCACCACCCACATGACAAATAAGTGCTACGAAACAGACGACAGACCCTTAGACCCCTTATGTGACTGTCCCACCTGCAGAGATTTCTCCAGAGCCTATATAAGACATCTTTTCAAGGCGGAGGAAATGCTTGCAGGCAGACTTTGTGTACAGCATAATTTATATTTCTACAATACACTTATGGAAAAAATAAGAGAGGCAATCGAAAATAACGAGTTTGAGAGCTTCCGTAACCACTATTCACCCTTACTTTCACAGAAATTATCATAACAATACATACGGAGAGAAAATATGGATATAACAGTTTTGCTGGTGCAGTCCTTTTTACTGGCAATAGGCCTTGCCATGGATGCCTTTGCGGTATCAATAACCGACGGTCTTTCAATGAAGAAGGTAATGCTGAGATATGCCCTTCTTACCGCCGGTTCATTCGGCTTATTTCAGGCGGTAATGCCTGTTTTAGGCTATCTTTTGGGAAACGGCTTTGCAGATTTTGTAAACACCTGGGATCATTACATAGCCCTTATATTCTTAGGCTTTATAGGGGGAAAGATGATAGTAGAAGCCATAGGGGATTTAAAGGCGGAAAATGACGAGCCTATCCCTTATAAATTCTCCTTTCCCCAGCTTATAATGAAGGCAATAGCCACCAGTATTGATGCCCTTGTTGTAGGGGTCAGCTTTGTGGCTATGAAAATGACTGTCCTTGATATGATAATAGCAGTTGCCATTATTGGACTTATAACCTTCGGCCTTAGTATGCTTGGTATCTATGCCGGAAAGAAATTCGGCAAGCTGCTTGGCTCAAAGGCACAGATAGTAGGCGGTATCATACTGGTATGTATAGGACTTAAGGTATTTATTGAGCATATGTTTTTCGGAGGCTGATGTAACACCCCATATTAACACAGCTTTCTTGCAATTTTCACATTTATATGGTATTATATTATTTAAAAGAAATAACAAAGGAGGACAATATGAAGCTTATAAATGTAGGCTACGGCAATACGGTAAATGCAGAAAGAGTTGTATCTGCTGTCAGTGCCGATGCTGCCCCTGTAAAGCGCATAATAGCCACCGCCAAGGACAATAACCTTGCCATAGATGCCACCTGCGGTAAAAAGACAAAAACAGCCATTATTACCGACAGCGGACACGTTGTATTGTCCGCACTTGATATATCACATTTCACCGACCTTTACGGTGAAAAAGAGGAAGGAAAGAAGCTTTTATGAACAAGGGAATGCTTATAGTAGTTTCCGCACCCTCAGGTTGCGGAAAGGATACGGTTTTAGCTGAGCTTTTTAAAATAAACGAGGGTGTGGCATATTCTGTATCCGCCACATCAAGAGCCATGCGTGAGGGAGAAATCGACGGCGTCAGCTATCATTTTTGCACCAAGGAACAGTTTGAAAAGATGATAGAAAATAACGAGGTAATAGAGTACACAAACTATTGCGGTAACTATTACGGCACACTTAAGGCCACCGTCAATGACCTTATGGAAAAGGGCAAGGACGTTATACTTAAAATCGAGGTTGAGGGTGCTATGAATGTTAAGAAAATGTACCCCGACAGCGTGCTTATATTTATTCTTCCTCCCTCAATGAAGGAGCTTGAAAGAAGACTTCGTAAAAGAGGCACAGAAACCGAGGAGGTTATAGCTCAAAGATTATCCCAGGCAAGAAATGAGCTTTCCTGCGCTTCAAAGTATGACTACTTTGTGGTAAACGGCGAGCTTTCAAAGGCGGTAGAGGATCTTAACACAATTATTCTTGCCCAGAGAATGAAAAGGGAAAGAAACATTCAGCTTCTTGATGAAATAATAGAAAGCTAAGATGAGTGAAAGCGAAAAAACCATAGCCGGAGTTGTGGTGGAAAAAACCATTTACAGCTTCGATATGATATTTGACTACATAGTCCCGGATAATATGCAGGTTACAGCAGGACAGAGGGTAATTGTTCCCTTTGGCAGAGGTAATGAAAAGCGTGTGGGACTTATAATGAATATCCGCCGTGAAATCCCCGAAAAAAGACTGAAGGAAATATATTCGGCGGTGGAGGACGGGGTAGTTCTTGATACTGAGCTTACAGGACTTATAGAGTGGCTTAAGGAAAACACCTTCTGCACCTATTTTGATGCAGTAAAGACCATTTTACCGGGTGGGCTTGCCATAAATATTTCCGAAAATTATCAGATTTCCCCCGAATATAAAAAATTCCCCGACAGCTTTAGCCTTACTACAAAGGAAAGCATAACCTTAAAAATGCTTCTTGGCTGTAAAGGTGAAAAGGAATTAAACCAGGTAATAGCCTACGGCGGCGAAATTGCCCCTGCAGGTGTTATAAAATCCCTTTGCGAAAAGGGAGTATTACTGTCTGACAGCAGTATAAAACAGCGTACCGGATATGACACCGAAAAAAGCGCTGTGCTGACAGAATATTATTTAAGCGGTGAGTTTGAAAAAAAGACAGACAAGCCCCTTACCCCAAAGCAGAAAAAAGCGGTGGACTTTTTATCCGAATGCGGCAGTGCTTCCGTAAAGGAAATATGCTATAACTGTCTTGTTACAAAGGCGGTAATAGATAACCTTGTAAAGCAGGGTGTAGCCGAATATTTCAGCAATATAGTTTTAAGAAGTCCCACAGCGGATATGGTGGCGGTGAAAAGGGTTTCCGATATAGTCTTAAACGACCAGCAGGAAAATGCCTTTAGGGGAATATCCGCCCTTATGGATAAAGCTTTTCCGGAATGTGCCTTATTAAAGGGTATCACCGGAAGCGGCAAGACAACAGTCTTTGTTAAGCTGATTCAAAAGGCTCTTGACCAGGGCAAAACCGCCATGATGTTAGTGCCGGAAATTTCTCTTACCCCACAGATGCTTTCCTACTTTACCGATTATTTCGGAGGCAGGGTAGCGGTAATTCACAGCAATCTGTCCTTAGGTCAGAGAATGGACGAATACAAGCGTATAAAAGAGGGAAATGCGGATGTGGTAATAGGCACAAGAAGTGCAGTATTTTCCCCGCTTAAAAATATAGGAGTAATAATAATCGACGAGGAAGGGGAGCATACCTATAAATCGGAAATGTCCCCCAGATACCACGCAAGAAATGTGGCAAAGCAAAGGGCATTTTACAATAAATGCACCCTTGTTTTAGCCTCTGCTACTCCCAGTATAGATTCAGCCTACCGGGCAAGCATAGGTAAATATCACCTTTTTGAGCTTACAAAACGCTACAGCAGAGCGATTTTACCTAAGGTAAAGATAGTTGATATGAAGATACAGGCTCTCACCGGGAACCGTTCCAACTTTTCCGATATTCTGATAGAGGAATTAAGAGCAAACCTTGACAAGGGGGAGCAGTCCATACTTCTTATTAACCGCCGGGGTTTTAACACCTTTTTAAGCTGTCTTAAATGCGGTACGGCGGCAACCTGTCCCAACTGCAATATTGCCCTTACCTACCACAAAAAGAATAACTCCCTTACCTGTCACTATTGCGGTTATCAGGAGGAATTCAGCGGTGTATGCAAGGAATGCGGCTCAAAACTTATCCACACCTCCGGCACAGGCACGCAGCGTATAGAGGAGGAGCTTGCCGCTATTTTACCCACAGCGAAAATACTTCGCATGGATGCAGATACCACAATGACCAAGGATTCCTACGAAAAGGGCTTTACCGCCTTTAAAAACAAGGAATATGATATTCTTGTGGGAACTCAGATGATAGCAAAGGGACTGGACTTTGAAAATGTCACCCTTGTGGGGGTACTGATGATAGATAAATCCCTTTATGCCGGGGATTATCTTGGCTATGAAAATACCTTCTCCCTTGTTACCCAGGTGGTGGGAAGATGCGGCAGAGGTACAAAGGAGGGCAGAGCATATCTGCAAACCTTCAGCCCGGATCATTATGTGCTTAATTTAGCGGCATTACAGGATTATGACGAATTTTTCCGACAGGAATGTGAAATAAGAAAAACCCTTCTGTTTCCGCCCTATTGTGATATATGTGTTGTGGGCTTTTCCTCCACCGATGAAAATGCCTGCATAAAGGGCTCAAAGGCATTTGTAAGGCTGTTTTCCGAAAATCTTATCAATGCCGATATACCAATAAGGCTGCTTGGCCCTACCCCTGCCAATATGGCAAAGCTAAACGGAAAATACCGATACAGAGTTATAATCAAATGTAAAAACGGCAAAAAATTCAGAGCCGTTATGTCAAAAACTCTCCGGGATGCCTATAACAGCGAGGCACTTAAAAATGTCAGCTTTTATGCGGATATGAACGGAGAAATAACCTAAGGAGATAAAATTATGGCTACAAGAAACATTGTAAAAAGAGGCGAGGATGTACTTGCCAAAAAGTGCAGAGATGTAACAAATTTTGATGACAGACTCTGGACCTTACTTGATGATATGTATGAAACCATGAAGGCGGCAAACGGCGTAGGCCTTGCAGGTCCCCAGGTAGGAATTTTACGCAGAGTCGTGGTAATTGATGTGGGCGATGAAAACGGCAAGATAGAGCTTATAAACCCTGTTGTTACCATGATGAAGGGCAAACAGCATGAGCTGGAGGGCTGTCTTTCAGTACCCGGCTTATGGGGATATGTTGAAAGACCTGCAAAGGTACGGGTAAAGGCTCAGAACCGTTACGGCAAGGAATTTGAAATTGAAGGTGAGGAGCTTCTTGCTATTGCCTTATGCCATGAGATAGACCACTTAAACGGCATACTCTTTGTGGACAAGGCGGATCAGCTTCTTACTCAGGAACAGCTTGAAGAAAGGAAATAACCTATGAATATAGTTTTTATGGGCACTCCGGATTTTGCTGTACCTGCCCTTAAAGCACTTTGTGAAAATCACACGGTATCGGCAGTATTTACGCAACCCGACAAGCCTAAAAACAGGGGAAAGAAGATACAGTTTACCCCGGTAAAGGAATTTGCAGTTGAGAAAAATATCCCTGTATATCAGCCTCTTTCATTAAGAAAGGGCGAGGATGCAGAGCAGTCCCTTAAAATCCTTTCCGAAATTTCCCCGGATGTTATAGTGGTAGCGGCTTACGGTCAGATTTTACCCGAGGCTATTCTTAATCTGCCTCAATACGGCTGTGTAAATATCCACGCATCCCTTTTGCCTCAGTACAGAGGCGCCGCCCCCATTCAAAAGTGCATAGTTGACGGCATGACAAAAAGCGGTGTTACTACAATGATGATGGCAAAGGGACTTGATACAGGAGATATGCTTTTAAAGGGCGAGGTGGAAATTTTCGACACCATGACCGCAGGAGAGCTTCACGATAAGCTGTGTGAAATAGGCGCTGAGCTTATATTAAATACCCTTGACGGATTATCAAAGGGCAGTATCACTCCCGAAAAGCAAAATGACGAATTATCCTGCTATGCCCCTGTTATAACAAAGGAAATGTGCAGGGTAGATTTCACAAAGCCCATGACCGATGTATATAATTTCATCCGCGGTATGAGTCCATCTCCCTGTGCCTATACCTTTATAGGGGGAAAGCGACTGAAGGTATACTTTGCAGAAAAGACGGATATAACTTCATCCTTACCTTGCGGGGCTTTGGCAGACGAAAAGAATTTTTTGGTTGTCTGCGGTGATAATAAATGTATAGCTCTTACAGACATTATGCCGGAGGGCTCAAAGAGAATGAAGGGTCAGGACTTTTTAAGAGGCTATAAGGCAGAAAAGGGAATGACCCTGGGAGAATAAAGGAGGATAAAATGGGATTTTTAAATTATCCTGTGATTTGTCTTTTACTTATAGCGGCATTTATTTTTGCTTGTGTAACATCTGTTAAGGTAAAAACCACCTTCAGAAAATACAGCAAGGTATTAAGCTCCCGTAATCAGCCTGCCTATGATATAGTAAGACAGGTGCTTGATGCGGAGGGTATGTATGATGTATCTGTGGGATTTGTTTCAGGTGAGCTTACCGATCACTATGACCCCAGAAGCAACAATATAGCCCTGTCAAGTGCGGTATATAACAGTACCTCAGTAGGGGCTTACGGTGTGGCACTCCATGAGGCAGGCCATGCCATGCAGTATGCAAAGGGCTATTTCCCCATGAAGATAAGAGCCGCAATTTTACCTGTTGCCAATTTAGGCTCACAGGTATGGTCACTGCTTTTTATTTTGGGACTTATATTCAGCTGGGGATTTCTTGTGGATTTCGGTGTTATACTTTTTGCCTTTATCGTATTATTCCAGTTTATAACCCTTCCCATAGAAATAAATGCCAGCAGAAGAGCAATAACCACCTTAAGAAACACCGGCATACTTACAGCCGATGAGCTTAAAGGGGCAAAGGCGGTGCTTACAGCGGCGGCTATGACCTATGTGGCATCCCTTGCGATCGGTGTATTACAGCTTTTAAGATTACTTTCCATACGTTCAAGGCAAGATTGATATATTAAAAAGGGGGAACTATGAAGACAGCACGACAGGTAACACTTGACCTGCTTATTTCAATGGATATAAAGGGCGCATATTCTAATATAGCACTGGACAAGGCCTTTACCGCAGAAAAGCTGTCAGTAAAGGACAAGGCCTTTGCGGCCAATATCTTTTACGGTGTTCTCGAAAGAAGAATGACCCTTGACTATCTTATAAGATTTTATTCCAGCATAGAGTTTGACAAAATAGCCGTACCGGTGGTACAGATACTGAGAATGGGCTTTTATCAGCTTTTATTTATGAATTACGTACCGGAAAGTGCGGCGGTAAATGAATCTGTGCGGCTTATGAGCTACATAGGGCTTGAAAAGGCAAAGGGCTTTGTTAATGCAATTCTTCGTAACTTTATCCGTGACGGAAAGCAGATAAATTACGGGGATCTTGAGGGCTACGGCAAGCTGTCAATAGAATATTCCTGCCCCAAATGGCTTATTAAAAAGTGGGATAAGGAGCTTGGTGAAAAGAAAATGCTTTCCTTACTTCAGTCCTCCTTTGGCAGACCCCCTCTTTATGCCAGGGTAAACACCACCCGGTATACAGATGAACAGGTTATAGCCGGACTTAAAAAGGACGGAGTTATAGCTAAGAAAAATCCCCTCTTGGAGCATTGTCTTGAGCTTACCAATGTAAAGAGCATTGAAACCTGCTCTGCTTATCATAAGGGAATGTTTCATGTGCAGGATATTTCCTCCCAGATAAGCTGTCGCATAGCAAACCCCATATTCAATGAAACCTTGGTTGATATATGTGCCGCTCCGGGAGGAAAAACCTTTACCTGTGCGGAAATCATGAATAACTTAGGCGCTGTATACAGCTATGATTTATATGACGGAAAGGTTTCCCTTATAGAAAACGGGGCATTAAGGCTTGGACTTGATATTATAAAGGCGGCGGAAAATGACGCCACCATGTTTAATCCCGAAATACCTCAGGCGGACAAGGTAATTTGCGATGTACCCTGTTCAGGCCTTGGTGTAATAAGAAGAAAGCCGGAGATAAAATACAAAAAGATGAAATCCCTTGAAACCCTGCCGCAGACACAGGCAAAGATAATAGATGTTTCATCAAGGTATGTTAAGCCCGGCGGCACTCTTATTTATTCCACCTGTACCGTAAGCCGGGATGAAAACGAAAATATAGTGGAGCAGTTTTTGGCAGATCACAAGGAATTTGTTCCGGTGGTTATGCTAAGCGGTGTAAAGGGTCTTGAAGACACCTATATGCGCACCATAACTCCCCTTGAAACAGGAGGCGACGGATTTTTCGTTGCCACATTAAGAAAAATCAAATAAAGGTTGAAATTATGGACAAGGTGGACATATTATCACTGACACGACAGGAATTACTTGACAATGTTCTTGCCATAGGTGAGAAAAAATTCCGTGCAGATCAGATATTTGACTGGTTACACGTGAAAAAAGTTACAGAATTTTCACAAATGACTAATCTTTCTGCACAACTCAGAGAAAAGCTGGAAAGAAATTTTTGTCTGAAATCACTAAAAATTAAAAAAAGACTTGTATCTTGTATAGATAATACTGTAAAATACTTATATACTATGCCCGATGATGAGAGGGTAGAAACTGTGCTTATGGAATATAAGCACGGCAACAGTATATGTATATCCACTCAGGTAGGCTGTAAAATGGGCTGTAAGTTCTGTGCATCCACAAAGGCAGGCTTTGTAAGAAACCTCGCCCCCTCAGAGATGCTTTTACAGATCTACGAAAGTGAAAGGGACAGCGGACGGAAGATAAACCACATAGTGCTTATGGGTATAGGCGAGCCGCTGGATAATTATGATAACGTGATACAGTTCCTTAATATAATATCCGAAAAGGAGGATATGAGCCTAAGGCACGTATCGGTATCAACCTGCGGACTTGTACCGCGGATTTATGATCTTGCCACATTAAAGCTTGGCATTACCCTGTCGGTATCACTTCACGCACCTACAAATGAGCTCAGAAGCTCAGTGATGCCGGTGAATGACAGATACCCGATAGAGGAGCTTATGACTGCCTGCAAGCATTATTTTGAGGTAACCGGCAGAAGAATAAGCTACGAATTTGCGCTTATAGACGGAGTGAATGACACGAGAGAATCGGCAGACGCTCTGATTTCCCTTTTAAGGGGACAAAATTGTCATGTCAATCTTATCCCGGTAAACGAGATAAAGGAAGGCGCCTTTAAACGCAGTGCTTCGGTTGAAAAATACCGCAAAATGCTGGAGGAGGGCGGACTTAATGCCACCGTGAGAAGAACTCTCGGGGCGGATATTTCTGCAGCCTGCGGACAACTCAGGCGTGACAATAATTAACGGGAGAATGAAGAACAATGAAGTTTTACGCTAAGACCGACATAGGTAATATGCGGGAGCAGAATGAGGACTGTGTCTGGGCAGGTGAGCTTGGCAACGGCGCTGTGGCTGTTATTTTATGTGACGGCATGGGCGGTGAAAATGCCGGTGAATATGCCAGCAGTAAGACAGTGGAGTTTGTAAGAGACAGACTGCTTAAGGGATTTCGGCAGGACATTACAAGAAATCAGCTCAGAAATCTGCTTTTAACATCTGTTACCGGTGCAAACAGCTACATATATGATGAATCTGTTTCAAACCGTGACAAGGCAGGTATGGGTACAACCTGTGTCGTAGGAATTGTGTACAACGAGAGAGCTTATCTTGTAAATGTTGGTGACAGCCGTTGCTATTTCTTCTACGGAGATAATATGCAGCAGGTAACAAAGGATCACACATATATAAGAAATCTCATTGAAAAAGGTATCATTACCTACGAGGAGAGCAAAACTCACCCCGATAGGAATAAGATAACAAAGGCGATAGGTGTGGACACATACTTAACGCCGGATTACTTTGAGCTTGATGTTCAAAACGGAGATCTTCTGATGTTCTGTTCTGATGGTCTCAGCTCTTATGTTGAGGACGAGGAAATTGCAGATGTGGTTTCCCGTACCCCGGTATCTAAGTGCTGTGAACAGCTCATAGACTATGTCAACAAACACGGTGGCAGAGATAATGTTACAGTAGCCGTGATTTCAGTATAGCATTACCTTCCGTATGGGTAGAGCTATGGGTTACCAGTAAATAGAAATACGGAGAAATGGTGGAACTTATGGAAAACATGACTGACAACATGATTGGTAAGCGTCTTGACGGCAGATATGAAATCTTAGAGGTCATAGGTGCCGGCGGCATGGCCGATATTTACAAGGCGAAGGACATTACCGAGGATAAGGTAGTTGCTGTTAAGATCCTTAAGAATGAATTTGCCGGAAGCGAGGATTTCCTGCGCAGATTCAGAAACGAATCAAAGGCGATTGCCCTTTTATCCCATCCCAATATCGTAAAGATATTTGATGTAGGCTTTAATGATGACCTTCAGTTCATCGTTATGGAATACATAGACGGTATATCCTTAGCTGAGTTTATCGAAACCCAGGGTGTACTTAAATGGAAGGATGCCATATACTTCACAGTACAGATTTTAAGAGCGTTACAGCACGCCCATGACAGAGGCATTGTTCACAGGGATATAAAATCCCAGAATGTTATGCTTTTGTCTGACGGAACTATCAAGGTCATGGACTTTGGTATTGCACGCTTCAACCGTGAATCCGACAAGACACTTTCCGAAAAGACAATAGGCTCAGTTCATTACATCTCACCCGAACAGGCAAGAGGTGAAATGACCGACGAAAGAAGCGACATCTACTCAGTAGGCATCATGCTTTATGAAATGCTTACCGGCAGAAAGCCCTTTGACGGCGAAACCGCAGTAAGTATTGCTATTCAGCATATGCAGACCCAGGCTAAAAAGCCAAGGGATATAAATCCCTCCATTCCTGAGGGTCTTGAGGAAATCACCTTAAAGGCTATGGAAAAAGATCCTGCCATGAGATACCAGACAGCAGGGGAAATGATGAGCGATATTGAGCAGTTCAAGAAGGACCCCAGCATTGTATTTGAATACGGCGGTACAGCAGCCGCCACAGTATCCGGTGATACACAGACTATGGAATCAGCCAAAACAGACGATGATGATGAGCTTGACGACGAGCTTGATAATCTTTATGATGATCTGTACGATGAGGATGACGATGAAGAGGAGGATGAGGAGATAGAGGAAAGAAGATCTCCCTTACTTTCCATTCTTCTTGCATTACTTTCTATATTCGTAATTATGACCGCATGGCTTATCTTCTCCATTGTTAATAACAGCCTTCCCGGTGAAACAAGCGGAGCAGGGGAGCTTATAATGCCTAACATTATAAATATGTCCCTTGAAGAAATACAGGAAAAATATCCTGATATTTATGATAATCTTGTTATCACCAGAAAGAACTCCACAGAGTATGAGGCTGACCATGTAATGGATCAGGAAATTCCTGCTAACCGTGCAATTAAGTCCACTACCACTATTAAAATCGTAGTAAGTGACGGACCAAAGCAGATAGAGCTTGAAGACCTTTCTAACCTTACTTATGAGGATGCCAAGTACAAGCTTGAAAAACAGGAGCTTAAGGCTAAGATAATCAAGGTAGACGATGAAGAGGTACAGGCAAATTACGTTATCCGTACCGAACCTCCTGCACATTCAATGGTTAAGGCAGGTACTGAGGTTAAGGTATATGTAAGTAACGGTAAGTCTGAATTCCCTGTAAATGTACCTAAGTTTGTAGGCCTTACAAGAGAAGAGGCTGAAGAGCTTGCCGCTGAAAAGAAGCTGGTATTAAAGATAGTAGAAGCCCCCAACAACGAGTATGAAGAGGGCATAGTATTTGAACAGAACATCCCCGAAAACTCTCTTATCAATGAGGGTGACGAGGTTGAGCTTATGGTAAGCAACGGCGAGAATGTAAATTACGAGGAAGAGCTTGTAATTGAGCTTCCTGCTGATGCGGCAGATACCGGTTCATTCTTCTTCCAGTACTTCAAGGACGGTTTACAGATCAATCAGGAAATGAGAGATATGTCTGTAAACGCCGGCAAGTCCATTACCATTCCGGTAGAGGGCTCAGGTGTGGTTACCTACACAATCAAGATCGAAAACTACGATGACGAAAGCTTAAACGGCTTATTTGCAGAATATAGGGTAGACTTTACAAACGAAGAGGTAGTGATTGAGCAGATAGCCTATAATCCCGGTCTGTTTAAGGAATTAAAGATAGAGGTTCCCGAAACTACCGAGCCTCCTGCTACAGAACCTCCTGCTACAGAGCCTCCTGCAACAGAACCTCCTGCTACAGAGCCCCCTGCAACAGAGCCTCCTGCTACAGAGCCTCCTGCAACAGAGCCTCCTGCAACAGAGCCTCCCGCAACAGAGCCTCCTGCAACAGAGCCTCCTGCAACAGAAGTACCTGCTTCAGATGAAGCTCAGGCAGAAGCACCCCCTGCAGAATAATTTAAGAATGATCACCGTTTAAAACGGTGCGAGGTAAAGCCTTTGAATAAGAAAACTATTGAAGGCATTATAACTAAGGCCGTCGGTGGTAACTACTATGTAGCTTACTCCGGCGGCACTTTATGTTGTAATGCAAGAGGAATATTCCGCAAAAATAAAATATCCCCCTGTGCCGGGGACAATGTTATAGTAGAGGCCGAGGAAAACCAGCTTCCGGTTATTACCGAAATCAAGGACAGGAAGAATTTTATCATCCGTCCCCCTTTGGCAAACCTTGATATGGCACTTATAGTAACCTCTGCTGTTGACCCTGCCCCTAATACCCTTATTACAGATAAGCTGATAGCCATATTTGAAAGTAAGGGCATTGAGCCGGTGATAGTTATTACAAAGCACGATTTACAGAACTGTGACGACTTTGCAAGCATTTATATCAATGCCGGCTTTAAGGTGATATATATGGATAATACCATCGGGGAGGGAATAGACAGGGTAAGAAATACCATAAGCGGCAAAATGACCGCCCTTATAGGAAACTCCGGGGTGGGTAAATCAAGCCTTATGAATATACTATTCCCGGAGCTTAAAACCGATACCGGGGAAATAAGCAAGAAGCTGGGCAGAGGCAGACACACCACAAGAACTGTGGAGTTTTACCCCTTGCCTGAGGGGGGCTATATAGCCGACACCCCGGGATTTTCAACGGTGGAAGTAAGCAAGTACGGATTTATTCCCAAAAACGAACTGCAATATGCCTTCCGTGAGTTTGAGCCCTACTTAGAGCATTGTCGTTTCCGGGATTGCATCCACTTAAAGGAAAGGGGCTGTGCAGTTACCGAAGGACTGTCCAAGGGGGAATTTTCCTTATCCAGATATGAAAGCTATGTAAAGCTGTGCGAGGAAGCAGACAAGCTAAAGGAATGGGAGTTTAAAAACAAATGAGGGATAAATGCTATATAATCTGCGGCGGCCCTGAAGCCTGTGATAATATCCTTAAAAGGGCAGAGGGCTTTATAATCTGTGCCGACAGCGGATATAACAAGCTGAATGGCATAAAAAAGCCGGATATTGTTTCAGGAGATTTTGACAGCATTAAGGGCGATATTCCTGCTGACTGTGAAATAATTTCAGCCTCTCCCCATAAGGACGATACAGACACCTTAATGGCAATAAAAACAGCCATAGACAAGGGGTATACCGATATAACCCTTTGCGGCGCCATGGGGGGAAGGGCAGACCATTCCATAGCCAATATACAGGCGCTTATTTATATGAAGGACAGAGGGATAAATTGCCGTATAGAGGGGGATGAAATCTGCTGTTATATTATCCGTAATGAGAAAATAACCATCCCCCATATGGATAATGCTTACCTTTCTGTATTTTCCTTAAGTGATGAAAGTAAAGTGAGCATAAAAAATGCCGAATATGAACTTTCAGAATATATAATGAAAAACAGCTATCCCATAGGGGTAAGTAACGAATTTACCAACGACAACTGTATTATAACCTGTCACAGCGGTACTGTGCTTATAATGACTGTAACCAAAACAACTCCTTTATCATAGAGTGTAATACCACTTGTGCAAGGGAGGTAATTACATGATAAGACGGGGCAGGGGAAGAAGAGGCGGTTTTCCCGCATTTGTCATAGTGGCAGTAGGTGTGCTTATATGTATAACCTATCTCTCCCCGGAGGTGCTTCTTGTAATTGTGGCATTACTTCTTGTTGCACTTGGAATATGGCTGATGTTTTTCTGCTAGAAAGTGAGGCTACATACTATGAAAATCGTTGTTTGCAAAACACCAAAATTTTTGGCAGGAGTTTTAAGACTGTTTTTCGGAATTAAAAAGACAACAGGATAAAATAATAACCATATCCGCATAATAATGTGGATATGGTTTTGTTTTTATGGTTTTTCTTGACAACATGGGCTAATTATGATAAAATTAATAAGTTAAGGATAAATATAAAGGAACAAAGAAAAGGAGCGTGTATATGATAGCTACATTAAAAAAATACAAATTCCTTCTTTCACAGCTTGTAAAACGCGATTTTATACAGAAATACAAGAAAACCGCCTTAGGCATTGTATGGAGCGTATTAAGTCCGCTTTGTGAATTTTTGATATTATATTTTATTTTCAGCTATATGTTTGGCAGAAACACTCCCCATTACACCACCTACCTTATGACAGGTATACTGGTAAACAGCTTTTACACTTCGGCTACCACATCAGGACTTCAGTCGGTACTTAACAATGCCGGTATTATAAATAAAATAAAGCTACCTATATGGCTTTTCCCTTTGTCAAAGAATTTATCAGCTACCATTACTTTTCTTATAAACTGCGTTGTTCTTGTTATATTCTTATTCATTGATAATATATCATTTTCATGGGTATATATCTCACTTTTATATCCAGTGATATTATTGTTTTTCTTTAATTACGGAGTAAGCCTTATTTTAGGTACCTGTTATGTATTCTTTAAGGATACCTCATACCTTTTCAACATTTTCAATCGACTGTTATATTTCTGCTGTGCAATATTCTGGAATGTCACATCATTACCTGAAATACTGCAAAAAATAATTATATTTAATCCTGTTTATGACTTTATTCTTTATTTCAGAACAGTGCTTATAGATAATCAGCTCCCCTCCGCCTTTGTACATTTGTACCTTTTCGGATTTACATTGGTGGTAATGCTTCTGGGCTGTCTTATATACAGCAAAAATAAAAATAAGTATATTTTCTATCTGTAAGGAGGAACGGTATGGTAAAAGCAGAAAATGTTTCAATTCGTTACCTTGCAGGTGATTTTTCAGATGTGGGCCTTAAGGAATGGGTCATTCAGAAGATAAAAAAAGAACGTAAGGTAGAGCCTGTATGGGCAGTACAGGATGTTAATTTCACCCTTGAAAGCGGTGACTTTCTGGGTATAATCGGCACTAACGGTGCAGGTAAATCCACTCTTTTAAAAAGCGTCACCGGTATTTTAGAGCCCCGAAAGGGAAAAATTACCACCGATGGTAATGTAATAGCACTACTTGAGCTTGGTACAGGCTTTGACGGGGATTTAAACCTCAGAGAAAATATCCTTATGCGTGGCGCATTACTTGGTTTTTCAAAGGAATTTATCGAAGAGAAAACCGATGAGATATTAGAGTTTGCAGAGCTTACGGATTTTCAGTGGTATAAGTATAAGCAGTTATCCTCCGGCATGAGATCCCGTCTTGCATTTTCCATATGCTGTATGGTAAACCCGGATGTGCTTATTCTTGATGAGGTATTATCTGTAGGTGACGGCAGCTTCAGACAAAAAAGCAGCGAAAAAATGCTGAATATAATTAAAGGCGGTGCTATAACCTTATTTGTAGGTCATAGTACAGTCACCATGCGACAGCTTGCCACAAAGATACTTTGGCTAGACAGAGGAAAACAAATAGCCTTTGCGGATAACAGGGGGGATGCTGTAGAATTACTTGCTCTTTACGAGATATTCCTGAAGATACGTTCAAAAAATCCCAAGGCTGTTCCTGACATAGATGATCTGAGAAAAAGATACAGGGAATCAAAAATAAAAGCCGCTGCAATAGAAAAAAGCAAGTCCTCATTAAATGATCTGAAGCTAACCAAGGAAGAACAGCAATTATTTGATGAGTTAACCGCAGATCTTAAAAATAAGCTACAGATAAAAACTGTTACTTTAAGCAAGATAGTAAAATTTGAACGACATCTTTTATTTAATCCGGAGCTTATTACAAAGGCCGAAGAGAAGATAAAGGAAATAACAGATAAGCCCATAGTGCTGTGTGGTAATTTTTCTATATGTTATACCCTTAAAAAACTGTTTATGGACAGGGGAATTGCAGTAGCTTTTTCCGGTGAAGCTACAGATAAAGCCCTTGAGGATATAAAGAATATGACCGATGTTGATTTAATTCTGACCACCAATGAAAAAACCGCAGAAGATATAAGAAAGCTTACAAATGCCAGAGTTATTTCAACAGATGAATTGTTTTGTTTTAAGATAACGGGGTAAAAAATGCGTAAGCTTTACAATATACTTGTAAATAACAATTTCAGCGTAAAACGCAGATATGAATCCTTTGTGCTTTCCCACAGCAGGCTTCATCATGTGTGTCCCTTTATATCCTGGTTTTATCTTTTGCTTCTTAATATAAAATACAACCTCTTTAAGGTATCCGACAGGAAAAAGCCTAAGGGCAAAAATGAGTCCGGCACAGGCTTTAAGTATTCGGTTACAGAGATAGCCGATATTCTTTCCAAGGGGGATATTGTTTCCTTTGATATGTTTGATACCCTTGTATTAAGACCCTTTAAAAGTCCCAGGGATGTATTTTACTTACTGGGTCAGAGGCTTGATATTCCGGATTTTCGCAATCTCAGAGTAAATGCCGAAAGTGATGCCCGAAAGAAGAAATACAAGGAGATAGGCACAGGTGAGATAACCCTTAGGGATATATATGACGAGCTTATTTCAACGGTAGGCACATTATGTAAAAACGGCGCTGAAATTGAAGAACAAACCGAGCTTTCCATATGCTCCCCGAATCCATTTATGAAAATGGTATGGGATGAGCTTATAAAAAGGGGAAAGACAATAGTAGTTACTACGGATATGTATTTATCCCAAAGCACCCTTAAAGCCATGCTTTCAAAATGCGGCTACAAGGGTTATGACAGAATGTTTCTCTCCAATGAATACGGCTACGGCAAATATGACGGCAGACTGTATGAGGAGCTTAAAAAGGCATATCCCAATAAGAGCATTTACCATATAGGCGATAATTATAACTCCGATGTGGCAAGGGCAAAGGAGCACGGCATAAATGCCGTTCACTATCCCAATGTTGATACCCGGGGAGAAGAATATCGCCCTGAAAGTATGTCACATCTTATAGGCTCAGCCTATAAGGGCATTGTTAATAACCGCCTTTATGCCGGGGAAAAATGCACTCCTGCCTATGAATACGGATATAAGTGCGGCGGCATAATAGTAACCGGCTTTTGCAGGTTTATTCATAATGAGGCCATGCTCACAGGGGCAGAAAAGATACTGTTTTTTGCAAGGGACGGATATATATTAAAGCAGCTTTATGATAAGCTCTATCCCAATGAAAAAACAGAATATGTGTACTGGTCACGCTCCACAGCGGCAAAGCTTTGTGCAGAAATATTCCCCCAGGATTATTTTAGACGCTTTCTTTCCCAGAAAACCTCCAGAAACATTCCCTTAAAGGATATATTATCCTCCATGGGACTTAGCAATATAAAGCTTTCCTTTAAGGATGATACAATCCTCACTAAGGACAACCTTAATGACATCACAAAGGAATTATACACAAGGCTTGATGATATTAAAAGGGAATACGCCGATATGTATTCCTATGGGGATAGGTATCTTTCGGACATTGTGGGAAATGCAAAAAACATAATCACAGTAGACTGCGGCTGGGCAGGCTCAGGAAATATATTGTTTGAGGCATACCTTAAACACAGACTGAAGTTTGATATTAAGGTAACAGGGCTTTTAGCCGGAACCAATTCCTATAATCAGCTTGACAGTGATTTCAGCGAATATTACTTTACCTGCGGAAAGCTGAAGGCTTATTGCTTCTCCTCAGATAAAAACCGCAACTTCTACGAACAGCATTTCCCCGGAAAAAATCACAACATATATTTTGAACTGCTGTTCGGCGCTCCTCATCCATCCTGTACCGGCTTTGATAAAAACGGTCCTGTCTTTGACAGGGAAAATGAAAACGAGGCTCTGGTAAAGGAAATACACAAGGGCGAGCTTGATTTTGCGAATGACTATATCACCGCCTTTAAGGATTTTCCTTATATGCTCAATATATCCGGAAGCGATGCCTATGCACCCTTCGGATTTTCAACAGGCTGTGATTATGCCTCCAAGGTATTTGCGGATTGTGTATTTGATGATACCACCGCAGGCAAAAAGGAAAAATTAGTATAACCGACACAAATTGCCCTTATTATGTAAAAAATAAGGGCAATTTTTTAATAAAATCTCTTAAAAACCCTTGACAAATACCCTACATTATGATATAATAATTAAGCACTCACAAAGAGGCAATATATCGCGGGGTGGAGCAGGGGTAGCTCGTCGGGCTCATAACCCGAAGGTCGTCGGTTCAAATCCGGCTCCCGCAACCAGTTATATTCCCGGTTTTTGATCGGGAATTATTTTTTATAAAAAGAAAATCTCCGTATTTAATACGGAGATTATTTTTTTATCCGCCGGGCTTTGTGTTTACATAAACCTCTTTCACAATTCCCGTATCATCATGCACCATCCAATAATATATAGCGCATGGGAGGGCATAACAGGGAAGTTATCATCCCCTATATAATATCCCTTTTTATTGCCGTACACCACATCAAATTCCCCATAGATGCCCTGCACATTTTCAATGCTGTTGCCCACCACTCTGAAATCATTTTCAGAAAAAGCGGAGTAGTCTGTTGTCATTCCGTTATCTCCTCGATTTCATCACAATGCTGTTGTGTTTTCGCTAACATAGTTGCGTATTTCCAAAAGTCGTTTCTCGTAGTCGTTTAATGCGTTCATATCTTCTTCAAACGGCAGTTTTTTGTAAATATCCCAAATCTAATTTTTTGCCATTGCAATATCCTTGGGCATTTCCTTCCCACTGTAATTTCTCCCGATAAAGCCGTTTATACTCGCTATAAATTCATTCAAAATCTCGTGCTTGAATGAAATCTCGTATGCTGTAGCCATAACCATACCTCCTTTTTGCTTTTTTGTTATTATACCATAAATTGTTTTTTTGTCAAGCAAAAAATAAGGCATCCATAAAGGATGCCTTTTTATTATGCTGTTTCATCTGCAAAATTACCGGTATAAAGCTGGTAATATTTGCCCTTCTGTTCAATAAGCTCATCATGAGTACCACGCTCAATAATTCTGCCCTGTTCAAGTACCATGATACAGTCTGAATTTCTTACCGTTGATAATCTGTGGGCTATTACAAAGGTGGTTCTGCCCTTCATTAAAGCGTCCATACCTGCCTGTACCAGCTTTTCTGTACGGGTATCAATGCTTGAGGTAGCCTCATCCAGAATAAGCACCGGCGGATCTGCAACCGCTGCTCTTGCTATTGCAAGAAGCTGCCTTTGACCCTGGCTTAAATTACTTCCGTCTCCGGTAAGCATTGTGTTATAGCCGTCAGGCAAACGGGAAATAAAGCTGTGAGCGTTAGCGAGCTTTGCCGCCGCAATACATTCCTCATCCGTTGCATCTAACTTACCGTACCTTATATTATCCATAACAGTGCCGGTAAACAGGTGGGTATCCTGTAATACTATGCCAAGGGATTTTCTGAGCTCGGATTTCTTGATCTTTGTGATATTTATATCATCATATCTTATCTTACCGTCCTGTATATCATAGAAGCGGTTAATAAGGTTTGTAATGGTGGTTTTACCTGCACCGGTAGAGCCTACAAAGGCTATTTTCTGACCGGGCTTTGCATAAAGCTTAATATCATGCAAAACCATCTTATTATCATCATATCCGAAATCCACGCCGTCAAATACCACCTTGCCCTCAAGGGGAGTGTAGGTAACCGTGCCGTCAGCCTTATGGGGATGACGCCATGCCCACTTGCCGGTACGCTTTTCGCTTTCGGTAATAGTGCCGTCAGCGGCTACATTTGCATTTACAATTTCAACATAGCCGTTATCAACCTCAGGCTTTTCGTCCATAAGGTTAAATAATCTCTGTGCACCGGCTGATGCCATAACCACAAAGGACATCTGCTGGCTTATCTGGGCTATGGGCATATTGAAGTTTTTGTTAAGTCCCAAGAAGGAAATTATAATACCAAGGGTAAAGCCCTCCATTCCTCCAAGGGATAAGAGTATACCGATGAATGCACAAAGCACATAGCTTATATTACCGATATTGGCATTGACAGGCATCATAATATTTGCATACTTATTAGCCTTATATGCGCTTCCTCTTAATTGGTCGTTTATCTTTATAAAGTCATTTACGGAAGTATCCTCGTGATCAAATACCTTTATAACCTTCTGACCGTCCAGCATTTCCTCAATATAGCCGTCAACCGCACCTATATCATGCTGTTGTGCCGCAAAGTATTTACCGGATTTTGCACTTAACTTAGAGGTAATGATTATCATAGCTATTGCCATTACTATTGAAATAACAGTCATGGGGATATTAAGGGTAATCATCGCATAGAAGGTAAGCACAAAGGTAATAGAGGAGTTTATAACCTGGGGTACGCTCTGGGTAATAAACTGTCTTAATGTATCAATATCATTTGTGTAAACCGACATAATATCACCGTGCTGGTGGGTATCAAAATACTTGATAGGTAATTCCTGCATATTTGCAAAAAGATCATCACGGAGATTACGAAGTGTGCCCTGTCCCACATTTACCATTATTCTGTTATAGCCGTAGGAGGCTAAAAGGCCGATGGCGCAAATTACTACCAGCTTTATTACAGCACCGGCTAAGGGTCCGAAGTCCGGGGTAAGTCCTGCCTGGGCTGACTTTAAAAGGGGAGTGATGTAATCATCAATAAGGGACTGAATAAAGGTCATACCGAAAAGGTTACTGAATGCCTGTGTCAGAATACATATAAGCACCACAATACAAGAAACCTTATAACGGCTGAAGGTATAGCCTATTACTCGTCCTAACAGCTTCATTGTGCCCTTATCCATACGGGGGCGTTGTCTTTTCTGTTCCATATATACTCCTTTCTTACTGGGGACGATCAAAGTCGCCGCCGCCCTTGATCTGGGATTCATAAATATCCTTATAGATCTCATTTGTCTCAAGGAGCTTTTCATGGGTGTCAAAGCCGTCTATCTTGCCGTCCTCAAGAACTATTATTCTGTCAGCGTGCTCAATACTTGAAATACGCTGGGAAATAATCAGCTTTGTGGTACCGGGGATAGTCTTTGCAAAGGCCTCACGGATCTTTGCATCTGTTGCTGTATCAACCGCACTGGTGGAGTCATCAAGAATAAGTATCTTAGGCTTTTTAAGAAGTGCCCTTGCGATACAAAGTCTTTGCTTCTGACCGCCGGAAACGTTGTTACCGCCACGCTCTATTCTTGTATTGTACTTATCCGGCATACGCTCGATAAATTCATCAGCGCAGGCCATACGGCAAGCCTCAATACATTCCTCCTCTGTGGCATTTTCATTACCCCAGCGGAGATTTTCAAGGATAGTTCCGGAGAAAAGAACATTCTTCTGAAGCACCACCGAAACCTGGTCACGCAGATACTTCATATCATAGTCCTTAACATTCTTACCGCCAACCATAACCTCACCGTCAGTAGCATCATACAGTCTGCTTATAAGATTTACAAGACTGCTCTTACCACAGCCTGTACCGCCTATGATACCGATAGTTTCGCCGGATTTTATATGCAAGTCGATATTTTCAAGCACCGGCTTTTCGCTGTTTTTCTTGTAGGCAAAGTCAACATTGTTAAAGTCAATGGAGCCGTCCTTCATTTCAAAGCAGGGATTATCACAGTTAGCAAGATCCGGCTCTTCATTAAGAACCTCTGCAATTCTTCTCATGCTTGCCACACTCATTGTAATCATTACAAAGATAAATGACAGCATCATAAGTGACATAAGGGAGCTCATAACGTATGTAAACAGGGAAGTGAGCTGTGTGGTTTCAAGGGTGCCGTTTACAATATGATGTGCACCAAACCATGCAATACTGATAAGTGAGTTATATACCACCAGCATCATTACAGGGTTATTAAGGGCAAGAATGCTTTCCGCCTTTTTAAACATCTTGTAAAGATTTCCCGAGGCATTCATAAACTTCTCAGTTTCATAATCCTCTCTTACATAGGCCTTAACTACTCTTATACCGCCTATATTTTCCTGTACGCTGGCATTAAGGTCATCGTACTTTCTGAATGCCACGGTAAATATCTTCATGGTCTTTGCCATGATTATACCTAAAATTATGGCAAGGAAAATAATTCCCACAAGGAATATAAGGCTCATGGGTGTGTTGATAAAAAAGCACATAACCATGGATGAAATAAGCATAAGGGGACTTCTTACCGCTATTCTTATTATCATCTGATAGGCGTTCTGTACATTTGTAACATCGGTGGTCATACGGGTAACAAGTCCTGCTGTGCTGAACTTGTCAATATTAGAGAAGGAAAACCTCTGAATATTTTTATACATCGCTTCTCTTAAATTACAAGCAAAGCCGGCTGAGGCTCTTGCCGCGTGCTTACCTGCAAGCACACCGCCTAAAAGGCTTATAACAGCCACCACTATCATAAGTCCGCCGTAAATACAAACGCTCTTGAAATTTCCCTTCTCTATGCCCTCTTCAAGTAAAAGTGCCATAACAAAGGGAAGGATAACCTCCATAGCAACCTCTAAGGCCGCATATACAGGAGATAGAATAGAGTCCTTTTTGTACTGCTTTACCTGTGCCAGTAACTCTTTCAATCTGCATCATCCTTTCATACTATCTATAATTATCTACATTACTATTTTACTACAAAACCCCTTGAAAGTAAAATACAAATATGTTATAATCAATAAAAGAAGTTTATAGATTGCAATAAAAAATTATATTATATTTATTAAGTAATTTAATTAAAATTTGTATAGATTGACGGAGGTATTTATGAACACAACACAGCTTGAATGTTTTTTGGCGGTATGCGAATATATGAACTTTTCAAAGGCGGCAGAAAGCATAAATATAAGCCAGCCTGCGGTTTCCCACCAGATAACCTCCCTTGAGGATGAGTTGGGGGTAAAGCTGTTTTTACGCACCAGTAAAAGCGTAAAGCTAACCGCCCAGGGAGTAACCTTTATTTCCGATGCCACAGAAATGCTTAACATAGCAAGAGAATCCAAAAGGCGGCTAAGCGAAAGAAACACAATAGAAAAAATCCGCCTTGGTATAGGCTGTCACAATCAGGCGGATCTGTATTTATTGCCCCCTATTTTA
>CALXIO010000019.1 GCA_944388385.1 uncultured Ruminiclostridium sp. | reverse complement strand
AAATCACTTTCAGCGAGATACAGGAAGCCTCTAAAAGGGATGCTTCTGGTTCGGATTTGGAATGCTCACCGGCACCATATAACAAAAAAATTTCCCCTTTCAAGGGGGAATTTTTTTGTTGCAAAGGGCTTTACCTTCGCCCGTTAGGGTTTGGTAAAGCCTCTTTGCTCTTCATTGTTTTGCTGCGCAAAATAATGCTTAGCAATTCTCCATATTGTGGGTGGAGGCATTTTTTTAGGGGCTATGCGCCCCTTAACAGGGAGAACAAGCCCTCTGCACCGGTGCAATAAAAAATGGCTTACTGGCCCTTGTGAATTGCCTAGTAACCCCCCACCACAAATAAACCCCTCAGTAATCCTTTCCATTTGTTTATATCTACAAAATTACGGGGAATTTATTAAAATTCTGCCGTTTATCTTGTAATATTTACGGGAAAATGATAAAATAAGGTATAATCGTATAAACCGAAAGGACAGAAAACATATGTTCAATATAGCAGTAGCACAGTCCGGCGGCCCTACAGCCGCAATAAATGCTTCCCTTTGCGGAGTGTTTGAAGCCGCACAGAAATATTCCGAAATATCCACCGTGTACGGTGCTCTTAACGGTATTGAGGGTATACTTTATGACCGCCTTACCGATTTAAGCCAGATAATTACCACCGAGCATGATAAAAATCTTCTTATGACTACCCCCTCCACCGTTTTAGGCTCATGCAGATATAAGCTGAAGGATTTTGGGGAGGATGACAGCGAGTATAAAAAAATCACCGAAACCTTAAATAAGCACGATATAAAGGCCTTTTTCTATATCGGCGGAAATGACTCCATGGATACGGTTATGAAGCTGGATGATTATTTCAGGGAGAATAACATTGATATTAAGGTTATAGGAATTCCCAAAACCATAGACAACGATCTTCCCGAAACCGACCACACCCCCGGCTTTGGCTCTGCGGCTAAGTATGTGGCAACTTCCCTCCAGGAAATTATAAGGGATTCAAGGGTGTACTCAATTCCCTCCATAACAATAGTAGAAATAATGGGCAGAGAGGCAGGCTGGCTTACAGCATCAAGCTGTGTGCTTCGTGCCAACGGTGAGCCTGCCCCCCACCTTATATATTTGCCGGAATGTGAATTTTCCGAGAAAAAGCTGTATCACGATATTGAAAAGGCGCAAAAGCAGTACAAGGCGGTGATTATAGCCGTTTCTGAGGGCATAGACTGTGTAAGAAGCAAGTCGGGAATTACCGATGCCTTTGGTCACACCTATCTTTCCGGTGTGGGAAAATATCTTGAAAATATAGTAAGGGATCATTTCGGCTGTAAGGTGCGTTCAATAGAGCTTAATGTTATGCAGCGTTGCGGTTCCCATATAGCCTCTCTTACGGATTTAGAGGAAGCAAGGCGCATAGGCGGTGCGGCGGTGGATGAGGCAGTAAGCAGAAACAACACCGGCATGATGATGACCTTTGCGAGAATAAGTAACAACCCTTACAGGGTGGGTATAGTTCCGGTTGATGTACATAAATCCGCCAACAAGGCAAGATTTTTCCCTAAGGAATGGATCAACGAAGAGGGAAACAACGTTACAATAGATGCTCTTAACTATTTCCTGCCCCTTATCCAAGGTGAGCCGGCAATAGAATTTCAGAATGGTATACCGGTGCACTTCAGATTGGATCAGTGATTTTGGGAGGCAAAATAAAATTTTATATGTGGGGCTGTTGTCTTTTGGTTGAGGATACACAGCCCTTTTTATTGCACCGGTGCAGAGGGGATTTTTCTCCACATTATGGGGCGGTAAGCCCCTTTTTGTTGCACCGGTGCAGAGGGCTTGTTCTCCCTGTTAAGGGGCGGCAAGCCCCTTTTGGGTGGCTGAAATTCCCCCACACAAAAAGAATATCCCACTATTATAATAAGTATCAATCCCGAAAAAGCCCCCCAAAATCCCCCTCACCCAAACAAAAAAGCGACCATACGGTCGCTTTCTTTTTTATCACTTGGTTATCTTATGATAATTCTTCTTTCCCTTTTTGATAATGGCAAATTCGCCGATTTCAATCATTGCCCCGGGGTCGGTTATCTTTTCATCATTTACCGAAATTCCGCCGCCGGTGATGTTTGTTCTCGCCTCTCTCTTTGAGGGACACAGCTTGCATATTACAAGAGCATCTGTCAGGGCTACCTTGCCGTCTACTATCATTTCCGCAGGAATTTGTGTGGTGGGCATATCACCGCTGACACCTGCGCCGCCGAAAAGCTGCTTTGCCGCTTCAAGTGCCTTTTCAGCCTCCTCCTTGCCGTGTACAAGGGAGGTAAGCTCGTATGCAAGAATTTCCTTCGCCTTGTTAAGCTGTGCACCCTCCCAGCCTTCCATTTCTCTTATCTGCTCTAAGGGAAGGAAGGTAAGCATCTTTATGCACTTCATAACATCCGCATCCGCCACATTTCTCCAATACTGGAAAAATTCATAGGGGCTGGTCTTTTCCGCATCTAACCATACAGCACCCTTTTCGGTCTTACCCATTTTCTTACCCTCGCTGTTTAAAAGCAGGGTAATGGTCATGGCATAGGCATCCTTGCCTAACTTCTTACGGATAAGCTCAGTACCGCCAAGCATATTGCTCCACTGATCATCACCGCCGAACTGCATATTACAGCCGTAGTCGGTGTACAGCTTGTAAAAGTCATAGCTCTGCATTATCATGTAGTTAAATTCCAGGAAGGAAAGTCCTCTTTCCATTCTCTGCTTGTAGCATTCCGCCGTAAGCATCTTATTTACGGAAAAGCAGGCTCCCACCTCACGAAGTACATCTATATAGTTAAGATTTAACAGCCAGTCCGCATTATTTACCATAAGCGCCTTTCCGTCGGAAAAATCAATAAATCTGCTCATCTGCTTTTTAAAGCACTCAATGTTGTGGTCAATATCCTCCTTGGTAAGCATCTTTCTCATGTCAGTCTTACCTGAGGGGTCGCCTATCATACCTGTACCGCCGCCTAAAAGGGCTATGGGCTTATTTCCTGCCATCTGAAGTCTTTTCATAAGGCAAAGTGCCATAAAGTGTCCCACATGGAGAGAATCCGCTGTGGGGTCAAAGCCGATATAGAAAACCGCCTTGCCGTTATCTATAAGCTCCCTTATTTCCTTTTCGTCCGTAACCTGTGCTATAAGACCTCTTTCCACAAGCTCATCATAAATCTTCATTGTAATTTCTCCTTTCAATTAAAGCTTATCCGCTAAATCATAAATCAGCTTTTCAGTCTTTTCAAATCCAAGACAGGGGTCGGTAATGGACTTGCCGTAAACTGTATCCTCTGTACCCTGACTTCCGTCCTCAATGTAGCTTTCTATCATAAGACCCTTTACAAAGCTCTTTATATCATTACTGTGACGGCGTGAGTGAAGAATTTCCTTGGCTATTCTTATCTGCTCTAAATACTTCTTACCGCTGTTTGAGTGGTTGGTGTCCACAATTACCGCCATATTTTCAAGATACATCTGAGAATAAAGCTCATATAAAAGCCTTAAATCCTCATAGTGGTAATTGGGCAAGGTCTGGCCGTGCTTATTAACCGCACCTCTTAAAATAGCATGGGCAAGGGGATTTCCGTCGGTGGTAACCTCCCAGCCACGATATATAAAGGTGTGCTTTGCCTGGGCGGCACGGATAGAATTAAGCATTACGGATAATGTGCCTGAGGTGGGATTTTTCATTCCCACAGGAATATCAAGTCCGCTGGCGGTAAGTCTGTGCTGCTGATCCTCTACCGATCTTGCACCCACCGCAACATAGGATAAAAGATCGCATAAATATCTGTCATTCTCAGGATAAAGCATTTCATCAGCACAGGTAAAGCCTGTTTGCTCAATGGCATGAAGATGAAGCTTTCTTACATTGATAAGACCCTCAAGCATATCCTCGCTTTTGTTGGGGTTCGGCTGATGAATCATACCCTTGTAGCCCTCTCCGGTGGTACGGGGCTTGTTTGTGTATATTCTGGGGATAATGATTATTTTGTCCTTAACCTGCTGCTGGATGGGAATAAGCCTTGAAATATAATCCAGCACCGGCTCCTCCTTATCAGCAGAGCAGGGGCCTATTACAAGGATAAAGCGGTCGCTTTTTCCGGTGAAAACATCGGCAATTTCCTTATCTCTTTCTGCTTTAATCTGCTTTACCCTATCACTTGCAGGATATTCCTTTATTATCTCCTCCGGGGTAGGCAGATGTCTTTTAAAATTTATTGCCATAACAATTCCTCCTTAAATAAATTGCAAAAAATGAAAATAAAAAATAAAATGAAAATAAAAAAAGCCCTCTGTGAAAACACAGAGGGCGAATATATCGCGGTACCACCTCAATTTATCCGTATGTTTATCCCAGTTCACACGGACCTCATTACGCCTTAACGCGGCAAACGGCAAAAATGCGGCTCAGGGGGTGTAGGTTCTTTTATATCTGCTGCTGCCTTTCACCCACCGACAGCTCTCTGAAAGCGAGGATATAAAATACAAAATCCCGTCAATGCCTTTACATATAGATTTTAAGATGTAATTGCATTTTAACACATTGTTATCTATTTGTCAAGGGGATTTTGGGGGGATTGTTTTTGGTGCGTATTGGTGTGGTCTTATCCTTTAATTTTTTGGTTGGGCGGAATTTCGGGTATCTGTTAAGGGGATTTGCGCCCCTTTGATCCTGCCCGACTGCTGAGGGAAATCGCCCTGTTAAGGGGATTTGCGTACTCCCTTATTTTTTTGGGTGGGGCGGAATATCACCCTGTTAAGTGGATTTGCGTACCCTCTTATTGGGGTACGCTATGCCGTCAGCACCGAAAAAATAAAAGGGGTCTCACCACCCCTTAGTGGAGAGCAACCCCCCTGCACCATATATAAAACACACCCCACATAAAAAATCCCTCACAATTTAATGTATGAAATTCTTTCAACCACTACACACAAAGTTTACAAAAAGGCTTGTTTATGCGGAAAATTAACATTTTCCACGGACTTTTCAACAGTTTTGAAAGGATTTTGACTTTTTTTCGGTGGAAAACCTGTGGATTTTCCACATTTTCAACAGGTAACCTGTTGAAAGTATGTGAAAACTTTTGATTATACAAGCAGTAATTTGAGTAAAGGTTTACAGGGAATTTCTTAATTTTACAGATTGGATAAAATTTTTATTCAAAAAATTCATTCAATTAAAAATTTACAGATATTGTCAGTTTTTAATTTCATTTGGAATTTATCGATAAATTTTTTTCAACTACCCCAAAAATTAAAAAATCGCCGATTTAAAGGGGAGTTTTAACATTTTCCACGGAGTTTTCAACGGAAAAAACCATATTTTCCACCGATTTGGTTAAAAATCTTTGAGTTTTCAACAGTTTCCCGTTGAAAACTTATAGACTGTGGGTATATTTTGCCTTAAAATTCCAATAATACAATGGGTAGAAAATTAAAGGAGATGCTAATATGTTAAAGGCAGTTAATAAAATTATACTGGAAATAAACAACCCGGACAGCAAGTATTTTGAAAAGGCTATATTCTATATCCGGCCGGGGAATACCGATTACGGCAAGCTGAAGGCCGATGCCGATGATTATATTTCCGCCCTTGATAATTCCAAAAGAAGAAAAACCCTTGGGTGGATATTACCCCTTTTGGGGATCGGCTTGCTGTCAGCCGGCATCACCTCGGTAATTTTTCTTATATTTATACTATAATTTGAAAAAATACTTGCTATTTTAAAAATAATGTGGTATAATTATGCCAAACCATAATTTATGAATACTGTAACAGCTTTTCCCCTGTTTTCAGAAATCTTAATTATGGAACATAGGAAGGCTGTACTACAGCTGTAATTCCATTACGGAGGTGTTTTTATGAAGCACATTAAGACAGTAAACAAGGCTAACTTAAAGGAAACAGCCGCTAAGGGCGGTTGCGGCAAGTGCCAGACATCCTGCCAATCTGCTTGCAAAACAAGCTGCACAGTAGCTAACCAGAAGTGTGAAGCTGTAAAGTAAGCATTGATACCTTAAACTGTATCTTTTTGAAGCAAGCCTTACGGCTTGCTTAAATTTTGCTCAGGAGAATTGATATGATACACAAATACATACAAAATGACAAGTATATTGTACTGGATGTTTGCAGCGGCGGTGTGCATCTGGTGGACAAGCTCACATATGAGCTTCTTGACTATGCTAAGCCCCCCTTTGAAAAGGTATGTCCGGATGAAATTCTTGATAAAATGTCCGGCTATGATAAAAATGAAGTGGCAGAGTGCTATGATGAGCTTCGTGAGTTATATGAAGCGAAAATGCTCTTTACCGATGATGATTACGCAAAGTATGCAAAAATGGCCATGAAGGCGCCTATTAAGGCTATGTGTCTTCATGTTTCCCATGACTGTAATTTAAGATGTAAATATTGCTTTGCCCAGACAGGAGATTTCGGCGGATGCCGTATGCTGATGACACCGGAAACCGGTAAAAAGGCCATGGATTTCCTTATCGAAAACAGCGGTGACAGGGTAAACCTTGAGGTGGACTTTTTCGGCGGCGAGCCCTTAATGGCATGGGATACGGTGGTGGAAACCGTCAAGTATGCCAGAAGCATAGAGAAGGCTCACAACAAGAATTTCCGATTTACAATTACCACCAACGGAATTTTGCTTGATGATGAGAAAATCGACTATATAAATAAGGAAATGTCAAACTGCGTTCTTTCCTTGGACGGAAGAAAGGAAATAAACGACAATATCCGCCCCACACCATCCGGTAAGGGAAGCTACGATATAATAGTTCCCAAATTTCAGAAGTTAGTTGCCGGCAGAGGGGATAAGGACTATTATGTAAGGGGAACCTTCACAAAGTACAATCTTGACTTTGCAAATGATGTTCTTCATATAAATGAGCTTGGCTTTGAGCAGTTATCGGTGGAGCCGGTTGTAACGGACGAAAGTCTTCCCTATGCAATAACCGAGGCGGATCTTCCTGCCATATTCAATGAATATGACAGGCTTTATACCATTATGGAAAAGCAGACGGTTGAAAAGGACAGAAAGTTTAATTTCTTCCACTTTATGATAGATTTAAACCAGGGTCCCTGTGCGGTTAAGCGTTTGCGTGGATGTGGCTGCGGTAATGAATATGTGGCGGTTACCCCCGACGGAGATATTTACCCCTGTCATCAGTTTGTAGGAATTGAAGAATGGAAAATGGGTAATATTTTTGAGGGAACAGTAAATCAGGAGATAAAGGATTACTTTGCAGGAATGCACATATACAGCAAAGAGGGATGCAGCGAATGCTGGGCAAGATTTTATTGCAGCGGCGGATGTAATGCCAACAGCTTTATATATGAGGGGGATGTTAAAAAGCCCCACAAATTATCCTGTGAAACACAGAAGAAGAGGATTGAATGTGCTATTGCCTTAGCGGCGGTAAAGCAGGAGACAGGCGAATAAAGAACACGGCTCTGATTTTCAGAGCCGGTTTTTATTTTGGGGGGATTTATATTTAGTGGGGATGGGGTTACCCGACAGCAGTCGAAAAATAAAGGAGGTCACACCGCCCCTTATCGGCAGTTCAAATTCCATCCGCAGGCGAAAAAATTAAAGGGTCACCCCAGCTTCTCCCTTAGCTCCCCTAAAATCCTCTTCTCCCTGCGAGATACCTGCACCTGGGTCATTGACAAAATCTCCGCCACCCGACTTTGGCTCAGCTCCTGAAAATACCTTAATTCTATCAGCCGGCGATCCTGTGGGGATAGCTTCCCCAATGCCTCATATAGGGCTATTTTGTCGGTTATTTCCCCTATGCCTGAGGGGGTGGGAATGTCCCTTATTCCCTCATTGTCAAAGCTAAGAGAAATTGCCGGCAGAGATACTTCAAGTGCAAGGGCGGCTTGCTCTATGTCTGTATTAAGAAGCTTTGCTATCTGGGAAATTCTCGGCTCTATACCCTTTTTTATAAGCTCCTCCTTTATCTTTACCGCCTTTAAGGATAATTCCTTTAAGGGACGGCTTACCGTAATACTGCCGCCGCTTCGGAATAATTGCTTTATTTCCCCTGCAATTACCGGCACCGCATAGGTGGAAAACTTAAAGCCCTTGCTTTCATCAAATCTGTTTGCCGCTTTTACAAGCCCCACACAGCCTGCGGAATATAATTCCTCATATTCTATACCCCTGCCGCAAAATCTCCCGGCAAGCATCCTTACAAGCCCAAGATTTTCCGTTACCAGCTCCTCAGCCGACAGCTTTTCACAGCTTTTCATTTAAGCTCCCTTTTTGAAAGGGTGGTTATAAGAGTCACCGTTGTACCCTTACCCGGGGTGCTTCTTACCCTTACCTTGTCAGAACAGCTCTCCATTACCGCAAAACCAAGGCCTGCCCGTTCCTCCTCCGGCTTTGAGGTATATAGAGGCTCCATGGCCCTCTTTATATCCTCTATTCCACAGCCCTTGTCCTTAATCTTTATGTATAATGTCCTATCGGTTATACTCATTGTAATGTAAATCTGCCCCACCGCCATATTTCTGTAGGCATGGACAACACAGTTTGTCACCGCCTCGGAAACGGCGGATTTTATATCCGACAATTCCTCCACCGTAGGGTCAAGCTGGGCGGCAAAGGCGCTTACCGCCGCCCTTGCAAAGCCCTCGTTTCTTGACAGGGCAGGTATAGTCAGCTTAAAGTAGTTATCGTAGTTCATATTGACCTTCCTTTCATTTAATCAGTTCTTCAAGTCCTGCCAGCTTTAATATCTTATGGACAGCAGGGCAGGGGTTTTTTATTATTAACATTCCCCCTAATTTTTTCATAAGCCTTTGTCTGCCTAAGATAAGGCCAACCCCTGAGGAATCCATAAAGCCCACCTTTTCCATATCTAAAATAAGGCGGCGGGGCAGGCTGTTTTCAACCTCGCCGTCAATTATCATTCGCATCTGGGCGGCGGTATGGTGATCAATCTCCCCTATAAGATATACCACAAGGGTGTAGGGGTCCCTGTCTCTGTCAATAAAAATACACATATTTAAACCTCCTTTTTGATTTGTAATTCAGTATAACATATCCTGAAAATTTTTTCATGGGGAAAAATGTCGGATAAAGTCGAATTGAAAAATTTTTTTAAATTTGACATATGCCCCATAATGTGGTATAATTTTTATGATTATGAAAATTTGAATATATTTAGGTTTTTTGAGGCATATATGACTTATACTGAAAAAATAAACAGGCTATATAACAGGGTAAGAGCATTACCTGTTGCCGCTAAGATTTTTATACCCTTGGGGATATTTCTGATTACATTTGCGCTGTGCAGTCTGGCTCTTGGTCTTATATTTGCAGGACTGCCGGAGGTACATGGCAACATGGCGGAAATAACTCCCTCTGCTATGGTTATTATGCTGCTTTTCAAGGTGGGAATGATCACCGCCGGGATAGGTATAATTACCTTTATATTAAGGACGCTTTGTCCCTTTGCGATACGGATTCTTATGGCATTGGGCAAGAAATAAATTTTTATGGACCTGAAGTCCGGGAGGAAATAACATGAAAAATTACAAGCAGACCTTCACAATTACCCTTGAGGAAAAGACCGGCTTTATGGATCTTACCTCCGATGTACAGGAATGTGTAAGACGCTCAAACATCCGTGACGGTATCATTACAATAAATTCAATGCATACCACAGCGGCGGTTGTTACTGCACCCTGTGATGAGGAAAAGCTCAAGGGCTTTGTTGAGTATTATCAAAAGCTGACAGAGTCCGCACCTGAGGAATTAAGACCTGCTTTATGTCATCAGCTGGCAGGCGGCGGAGTTACTGCGGCTATTATCGACGGTGAAATTTCACTGGGATATACTCAGTATGTAATTTATATCGACTTTGACGGAACAAGAGAAAAATCAGTAGAAATAAATATTGTAGGTGAATAATAATGATTTCGGTAGTAGTACCGGCTTATAATGAAGAAACGAATATTCCTGCCGCCGCTGAGAGAATAGGGAAGGTTTTAGCGCCCCTGTCCGAATATGAAATCATCTTTGTGGATGACGGATCTAAGGATAATACCTGGCAGGTAATTTCCGAACTCGGAAAGGAAAACAGCTATATAAGGGGTATTCACTTTTCCCGTAACTTCGGCAAGGAGGCGGCATTATTTGCCGGCCTTGAGGGGGCTGTGGGGGATTGTGTTATTGTTATAGACTGTGACTTACAGCATCCGCCGGAGCTGATGAAGGATATGTATGAGGCATATCAGAACGGCGCTGAGGTGGTGGAGGCTGTAAAGCGTTCAAGGGGTAAGGAGAGCTTTTTCTATAAAATGTGCGCCAAGACCTTTTACCGCACAATGAAAAAGGATTCCGGGGTTGACCTTGACGGGGCAAGCGACTATAAGCTCCTTTGCAGAGGGGCTGTTGATGCCCTTCTTTCAATGCCGGAAAGACTTACCTTCTTCAGGGCATTATCCAGCTGGGTAGGCTTTGAAACGGTAAAAATTCCCTTTGATGTACAGGAGAGAAACAGCGGTACCACCAAGTGGAATTTCAAAAAGCTGTTTAAGTATGCAATAAGCTCCATTACCGGCTTTACAAATTTCCCCATGCAGATAATGACTGTATGCGGTACTTTCTTCTTTATATTTGCACTTATTCTGGGAATACAGACTTTGGTTAATTTCTGCCTCGGAAAAAGTGCGGACGGCTTTACTACCGTTATTCTTTTGCTTTTAATTATCGGCGGTCTTTTAATGGTAGGTATAGGAATAGTAGGCTACTATTTAAGTAAGATTTATGAAGAGATAAAACACAGACCGAGATATATAGTATCTAAGCAAGTAAACAAAAGGACAAGAAACAATGGAGAAAATTAAATCACTTTTGCCTGAAATAAGGCATCGTCTGTATAAAAACGGCTATATATTCGCAGTATATTTTATAGCGGTGGGTGTTATGTATCTGGCTTATGCCTGCTTTGAGGTGTGGCCCTTCGGTGACAGGTCGGTATTGGCCCTTGACCTTAACGCCCAGTATGTATACTATTACACCTATGTGCATGATGTTATACACAGCGGAGAAAGTATTTTCTACAGCTGGAGCAGAAATCTGTCCGGCGAATTTGTGGGAATAATAGCCTATTATCTTGCAAGCCCCTTTAATATATTGGTGTGGCTGTTCCCAAGAGCCATGATTACCGAGGGACTTCTTACAATGATACTGGCAAAGTTCGGTGTGTGTGCTTCTATATTCGCCTTTTATCTTCATAAGGCTAAGGGGCTTAAAAAAACCACCGCACTTATATTTGCTCCCTGCTATGCCCTTTGCGGATATATGGTGGTACAGACCATGGACCCCATGTGGCTGGACGGAGTTTTGATACTGCCTCTTGTGTGCTACGGTATAGAAAGCCTTATTAAGGAATACCGCTTCAGACTGCTTATAGGGGCGCTTATATATGCCTTTATATCAAACTTCTATATAGGCTTTATGATAGCCATTTTCTCTGTGCTTTATTTTCTTGCGGTATTTTTCGGAACGGCAGATTACGGCAAAAAGGGAGTATGGACAGGCTTTATTAAAAAGGGCTGTCTTTTCGGGGCAAGCGGTATAACATCAGCCTTATGCTCCTGCTTTTTACTGCTTCCCACCTATTATTCACTTGGAAACGGTAAGTTTGAATTTACAAATCCGGACTATACCCCAAAGCCTAACTTCGATATAGTAAATTTCATACAGAAGCTGTTTTTCAACACCTACGATACTGTAAATATGCAGGGACTTCCCATAATATACAGCTCCATGATAGCCCTGCTTCTTTTTGCGGTATACTTTACCTGTAAAAAAGTTCCGGCAAACAGAAGAATTGCAACTGCGGTGCTTATGGGAGCCCTTGTTGTATGTATGCTTGTTCGTCCCGTGGATATGATATGGCACGGCGGACAGATGCCTAACTGGCTTCCTTATCGTTATAGCTTTACTGTATCCTTTATAATAGTTTCAGCGGCGGCGGTGGCCTTTGACAATCTTAAATATGTAAAGGGCAAGGCCCTTGCAGGCTGTACCGCACTTATACTGGGCATTATAGTATGGATAGATAATCTTGATACATTAAATGAGGAAATTGACGGCGGTACTGAATTATTTGACGCTCTTACCGTTGTACTTCCCTCAATAGGCTTTATAGTTCTTTTTGCAATAGTTTGCTATATAATTATAAAGTGCTTCAGAAACAAAAAGCTTGACCCCATGCTTGTATCCTTTATTGTGGTGGCGGTTTGCTTTGAGCTTTGTACAAGCACCTTGCTTACCCTTAATAAAATGCACAAGGATATAACCTTCAGTAACCGTTATACCTATACCGACAGGGTAATTCCCCTTTATGAAAGGGTAGAACAGTTAAGGGAAGAGGACCCGGGCTTTTACCGTATAGAAAAAACCTTCTACAATACGGTAAATGATGCTATGGGCGCTCATATGTACGGACTTTCCCACTCCAGCAGTACCCTTAATGCAAAGGCTATTGATATGCTGGGTAAATTCGGCTTTACCTCCGGCGGACATTACACCCGTTTCACCGGTGCCACAAGCCTTACTACCGATTTATTCTCGGTAAAGTATGTTATTTCCACAAAAAATGACAGCTTTGCCGATGTAAAGGGACCGGAGGATTTCATTGTTACGAAAAATGAAAACGCCCTTCCCATAATGTACCTTACAAGTAATAAGGTACAGCAGTTAGTTCTTGATGATGATAAGGTATTTGACAATCAGAATTCACTTTTAAGCTATATGCTGGGGGATGAATATACCTCCTACTTTACCACCTTCACCTATGACAGCGGACCTGTTGCAACAGGCTGTAAAAAGGGTGGCTTTGAGGGAAATTATATAGGCTTTACTGAGGCTACCGACAATGCAAAGGTAACCTATACCCTTACCGCCCCCGTAACAGGTGATATATATACCTTCTTCCCCACAATCTATCAGCGTGAGGTTTCGGTATATGTAAATGACAAGTTCATTGACTATATGTTTGAGGGTGACAACCACAACATAAAGTGCCTTGGTCACTTTAACAAGGGTGATGAGATAAACCTTGAGCTGAGGCTTAACCGTGATGATCTTTATTTCCGTGAGCCTACCTTTGCGGTTATAAGCGACGATATGATAAATGAGGGCATAGGAAGACTTCTTGAGCTTAATAAGGATACAACGGTTGAAAAGCTGTCAGGTACCCATGTAAGGGCTACAATAAACAGCGACACAGACAGACTGCTTTACACCACCATTCCCTATGAAAAGGGCTGGACTGTAACAGTTGACGGCAAGCAGGTTGAACCTGTTGCTGTGGTTGATGATGCACTTATGGCTATACCTGTAACAGCAGGAAGTCATACGGTTGAATTTAATTTCTTCCCGGCAGGTATGCCCGCAGGTATACTCTTTACCTTTACCGGTATCTGTATATTTGCAATAATGATAATGATTTCCATTCATCTTAAAAGGCCGGTTAAATTACAGGCAATAGAGGGTGAGAAGTCAGAGGAAAAGGAAGCTCCTGCTGAAAACACAGAAGAAGAAAATAAAGAAAAGGCAGAGGATACTGCCATTAAATCAGAAGAAGACGCTGCCAATAAAGCGGACGATACCTTAAATGAGGATCATACCGACTAAAAAGGAGTTGATTTTATGATACTTGCGGTGGATGTAGGAAATACAAATATCGTATATGGTGGCTTTGAGGGGGATGAGCTTAAGTTCATTTCAAGACAGAGTACCAATGTATCACTTATGCAGGATGAATATGCAATAGCATTATCCAGCATACTTAATTTATACGGCTTTTCTCCAAAGCAGGTAACAGGATGTATTATTTCATCCGTTGTACCACCCATTACCCAACAGCTTGAAAAGGGTATAAACAGACTTTGTAATGTAAAGCCCCTTATAGTATCTCCCGGCATTAAGACCGGACTTAATATCAGGATAGACGATCCGTCTATATTGGGAAGCGATATTGCCTGCGGTGCAGTAGCGGCAAAGAATAAGTTTACTCCTCCCTGTATCTTTATAGATATAGGTACCTGTCTTAAGATTTTTGCCCTTGACAGAACAGGAGCATTACTCGGCGGTGCTATTGCCCCGGGTATAAGATTATCCTTTGAGGCATTATCCTCCCAGACAGCGGCATTACCCTTGGTAGGCGCTCAGCCGGTGGAAAAGCTTATCGGTACAAACAGCCCTGACAGCATGAGGGCAGGAGTTATTACCGGTATGGCCTGCATGATTGACGGAATGATTGAGCGTTATGAGGAGATACTGGGAGAAAAAGCGACCCTTGTGGCTACGGGAGGTCACTCATCCCTTGTTATTCCCCTTTGCAGAAGGGAAATAACCATAGATCCCGACCTTGTTTTAGAGGGACTGCATATAATCTATAAGAAAAATCAATAGGCAGGTTTTTTAAAGGTTATATGTAAAATATAAATCCCTGCGAGGCACTCTTAAGAGGCTTCAGCGAAAGGAAAGTTTTTTATGACAAACACAGAAACAAAAAAGACAGTTGATGTGGGAACACTTGTAGGTCTTGGTATGCTTACTGCCCTTGTGGTGGTGCTTCAGTTTATTTCCATGAACCTTCGTTTTTCCGCATTCAGCATCACACTCACCCTTATACCTATTGTAGTAGGTGCGGCGCTTTACACCTGGAAGGCAGGACTTTGGCTTGGTCTTGTATTCGGTGTGACGGTGCTTCTTACCGGAGATGCAAACGCAATTTTAGCTATAAATGCAGTAGGCACGGTTATAACCGTACTTGCAAAGGGTGGATGCTCAGGACTTTGCGCAGGACTTGTATATGAGCTTGCAGCAAAGAAAAATCAGATACTTGCGGTAATACTTGCAGGTATAACAGCCCCTGTAGTAAATACGGGAGTATTTCTCATAGGCACAGCGGTGTTCTTTATGGATTATGTAAAGAGCCTTGCAGGTGATATGAATATTGTTGCATTTATGCTGGTAGGCTTTGTAGGTATAAACTTTGTAATTGAGCTTGGTATCAATCTGGTTTTAAACCCTGCAATTCTCCAGATAATTCGTGTATCCAAAAAGATAATAGAAAAAAATAAAGGAAGATAAAGATGGACTATAATACCCTTGCCGAGCTTTTATTCGGTGATATTACAAAAACCCCGGAGGATATTAAAAAGGAATATCCCAAAAGGGAATTACCTCCTAAGGCGGCGGTTACCCGTTTTGCCCCCAGTCCCACAGGCTATATGCATATAGGCGGACTTTATGCTACCCTTGTTTCCTCAAAGATAGCTCACCAGAGCGGCGGACTTATATATTTAAGACTTGAGGACACAGACAAGAAGCGTGAGGTTAAGGGGGGAGCTGATGAAATAATCAATTCCCTTAAAAGCTATGGTATAGAATTTGACGAGGGTGCGGCGGCTGATGATTGCCCGGAAAAGGGAATATACGGCCCTTACAGACAGAGCATGAGAAGGGATATTTACCGTACCTTTGCAAAGGAGCTTGTAAGAAAGGGTCTTGCTTATCCCTGTTTTTGCACAGCCGAGGAATTAGACGAGCTTAGAAAAAAGCAGGAAAGCGAAAAGGCGGATATGGGCTATTACGGTGAATATGCAAAATGCCGTAACCTTTCCTTAGAGGAGATAAAGGCTAATATCGATGCCGGCAAGGAGTATGTAATCCGTCTTAAATCCCCCGGAACACCAGAGGGTAAGGTTACCTGCCGTGATATTATAAGGGGCAATATAGAAATGCCGGAAAATATCACAGATGTGGTTATACTTAAATCCGACGGTATACCTACTTATCACTATGCCCATGTGGTGGATGATTTTCTTATGGGTACTACCCATGTTATAAGGGGCGATGAGTGGATAAGCTCATTTCCCATACACCACCAGCTTTTTACCGTGAGTGAATTGCCTATGCCTCACTATGCGCATATTGCGCCTATTATGAAGCTGGACGGGGGCGAAAACAAAAAGCGTAAGATAAGCAAGAGAAAGGATCCGGAGGCAAGTGTTACCTTCTATTCGCAGCAGGGCTTTCCTGTTAAGGCGGTGCTTGAATATCTTATGACAATAGCTAATTCCGGCTATGAGGGCTGGAGGATGAAAAATCCGGATGCAAATATGCAGGAATTTAACTTTAAGCTGGAAAAAATGCCTGTCAGCGGTGCTTTATTTGACATGGATAAGTTAAGCAGCGTAAGTAAGGATATTATAGCCGCTATGGATGAGGAGGAATTATTTGAAAAGATTTCAGCCTGGGCGGAAAGCTTTGATGAAGGCTTATCCGGATCTATAAAATCCTCCCCGGATAAATTTAAGGACAGTATTGCTTTATGGAAATATAACGGCAAGAAGGTAAGAAAGGATATAGCTAAGTGGTCGGATTTATCTGCCATGTTCCCTTATCTTTACAGTAATGATGAAATTTCCGAGTATGATTTTGATGAAAAAATATCAAAGGAGGATACTAAGGAATTTCTTAAGATCTACACAGAAAAGTATAACTTTGATGTGGACGGATCACAATGGTTTGCGGATGTTAAGGCTATAAGTGAGCCTTTAGGCTTCTGCCCGGATATAAAGCAATATAAGGCTGATCCTTCCGGCTACAAGGGAAGTGTGGCGGATGCCTGCACTATTCTTCGTGTAGCTGTTACGGGAAAGAGGAATACCCCGGATTTATTCTCTATTATTAAGCTTCTTGGAACTGAGGAGACGTTAAAGAGGATAAACAGGGTTATAGAGATTTTATAATTTTTAATTATGCCCCCGATGTTCGGGGGTTTATTTTTTTCGGGTGCGGTCAGCATAGCGTACCTCCATAAGGGGCTATGCGCCCCCTTTATTTTTATGGGTGCGGACGGCTCTCACCCTGTTTAGTGGGTATGCGTACCGAGAATTTTAATCGTCCGCAGACGGCTATTCCCACCCCCCCTTGCCCCCTCCCCCCCGGGAGGGGGGGATTTTAATTGTTGCGCGCTTCGCGCGCTTTTGTGGGGCTTCGCCCCACACCCCATATAAGCGTGCGACAGCACGCAACACGGCAAAAAGGTGGTAGCAAAACAAAGCCGTCGTGAGGGCGTTTACAACCGAACAGGCGACTTTTGCGTGCCTTTTTGCCGAAAAGGAGGAGCAAGGCAGTGAAGTGAGGGGTGGACGCTTGCCGTCCGCCCCGAGCATGAACGGACTTTGCGACGACGCAGCGCCCTGCGACCGCCTTAAGGGGGCAAGCCTCCTTAAAACCCCCACTATATTCTATTTAAGTCACAATTATTACAAATAAAAAACACCCTCCTCAGAGGGTGTTTTCTTATACCAAACTCAATTATTAGAAGAACAGATAAGTCCCTTTTCGCTGTCAACAGTAATTGTAACACCGCTTTTTATTACACTTGTGGCATTCTCTGCACCGTATATTACCGGTATGTCAAGGGATAAGCCTACTACTGCCGCATGGCAGTTTGCATCTCCGTTTTCTACAACTATTGCCGCAGCACTCTTAAGTACCGACATGATCTTGTTTGAGGTTTCCGGTATAACAAGTATATCTCCGCTGTGGAAGTTTTTAAGGGCGAATTCCTGATCTTTGCATACACAGGCAGGCGCTGTTACAATCTTCGGTGATAATCCCTTACCCTTAACAAGTACGTCACCTACAATATGTACCTTCATCATGTTTGTAGTTCCGGAAATACCTAAGGGAAGTCCTGCTGTAATAACTATCAGATCTCCCCCATGTAAAAGATCCTCCTCCATAGCCCTTTGTACCGCATGATCAAATAAGGAATCGCTGTCGGACATTTCCTCCGCCTTAATGGGAATTACACCCCAGGATAAATTAAGCTGTCTTAATGCAATATCTGAAGTAGTAGCCGCAATAATAGGGCAGAGGGGTCTGTATTTTGAAAGGGTCTTTGCTGTGCCGCCTCCCTTAGTTACAGTAAGAATTGCAGTAGCCCCAAGGTCAATGGCAGTTGTAACCGTTGCATGGGCAATAGCATTTGTTACATTGGGTGTGCCGTCATTTTCCCTTGCGTAAAATCTCTTTTTGTAGTCGATATTCTTTTCTGTGGTTTCCGCTATGGCGGTCATTGTGCGGACAGCCTCAACAGGGTATGCGCCTGCGGCGGTTTCGCCGGAAAGCATAATTGCACTTGTTCCGTCATAAATGGCATTTGCAACGTCGGTGGTTTCTGCTCTTGTGGGACGGGGATTTTTAATCATGGAATCCAACATCTGGGTAGCAGTTATAACCTGCTTACCTGCATTAAATCCCTTATGAATAAGCTCCTTTTGAATTCTGGGAATTTGCTCAAAGGGGATTTCAACACCCATATCACCTCTTGCAACCATGATTCCGTCAGCAACTCTTAAAATATCATCTATATTATTAACGCCGTCCTGATTTTCAATCTTGGCAATAATCTTCATGTTCTTACCGCCGTTTTCATCAAGTAAGCGTCTTACCTGTAAAATATCATCATCACAGGTAACAAAGCTTGCCGCCACAATATCAAAGCCGGTTTCGATACCGAATAAAATATCATTTTTATCCCTTTCGCTCATATAGGGCATGGAGAAGTGAATTCCGGGGAAGTTACAACTCTTATGCTGCTTTAAAATACCGCCGTGAACAACGATACACTTAATGTCATCCCCCTCATCGGTGCGGTCGATTTCGGTAACCTTAAGCTCAAGAAGTCCGTCATCCATCATAATTCTTGTGCCGGTTTCAATATCATCCGCAAGATTTTTATAGGTAATGGAAACCCTTGTTTCGTCACCCTCGACCTCTCTTGTGGTAAGAATAAATTCAGCGCCGTTTTTTAATTCAACGGGAAGTCCGTCCTTAAAGGTTTTAACTCTTACCTCAGGGCCTTTGGTATCAAGAATTGTGGTAATGGGAACATTTAATTCCTCACGAATTCTTTTTACCTGTTCAAATCTTTGCTTATGGCTTTCATGATCTCCATGGGAGAAATTAAAACGTGCGCAATCCATACCATTTTTGATAAGCTCTCTTAAAATCTCATCATTATCTGTGGAAGGACCTAAGGTACAAACGATTTTTGTTTTTTTCATAATTATTCCTTTCTATTTTACGGCAAAAGCCTTAATTGACTGCATTAAAAATGTTCCACGTAGAACAATATCAGATGTGGTGGTTTGAGGTGAGTGTAACTTCTTTTTTCCCCCTCCCGGGGGAGGGGGTGGGGATAATGCCTTGCACTTGTGCAATTAAAATAGTAAGCCCCATAAACTTAACCATATAGTAGAAGTGGGCGCAAGTCCTCTAAATCTATCTTAGTTTGAGCACCCACCCTGTGACCTGTAAAGGGGAACACAAGCAAGTTTAAAGAGGGGGTCCTGAAGCAGAACCTAAGTCTGGCTTTAATGAGTTAGGAGCACTGCACAAATGAAGGGGGTTTGGGGGAAACCGGGTTTCCCCCAAGGAGGTTTGGGGGCGTAGCCCCCAAAACGTGCGCCAGAGCGTCCCGGGGCGTGGTGCGAAGCCCCACTGGGGGTTTTAAGGAGGCAAAGCCCCCTTAAAACGGTTGCAGGGCGCTAGCCCCACTACTCTCCCCCTCCCTATGAGGGAGGGGGGCAAGGGGGGCGGGTGGAGTGAAGTCTGAAGCCGTTCAGAATTAAAAGGTCGCCCCGCCCCTTATGGGGGTACTCTATGCCTACCGCAGTCGAAAATAATCAGCGGTACGCCCCACCCCTTAAAGCGATAGCCCCCACTTAATAAAGTATACCATTATAAACCCCCATTGTCAATTAAAACATTATATAAGATAAAATTTTTACCCTATCTTTACAAGGGATAAATTACAAATTATCTAAAAATATATTCTGTGGCTGTGCAAATGTCCGAAAATTGTCAAAACGCTTGACACCGATTTTCAGATATGGTATTATAATAGTAATTATATTATTATGAGGGAGTATCGCTTTTATTTGATTTTACGAAAATTTTGCAGAAAAAAGGGTACTTTCAAAGAAACGAGGGGTGAAAAATGAACTCTTTTAATTCCTTAGATGAAATATTTGAGGAGATGAAAAAAAGACTTACAATTTCTGATACAGCTATGACCTTGTGGATAAATCCGCTTCGTTCTTTAAAGCTGAACAGCAATCAGATATTACTTTATATAAAATCCCCCTTTGCAAGGGAAATGATCACCACTAATTTTAAAAAGATGATGGAAGCTTCCTACAGCGAGATTTTAGGATTTAATGTTGAGGTATCTATTCTTTGTGAGGATGATTTTACTGAGGAGCAGATAAAGAAGTACGGTCTTGATAAGGATAAAAATTCAGAAAATAAGGCTGAGCCGGATATTCAGAGCGAAATACAAAGCGAGCTTCAAAAGGAGCTTGAGGATGACGATATTATGAAAACCCGTCTTTCCGAAAGTGAACAGAACAGTAATTACACCTATACATTTGATACTTTTATTGTGGGGGATAATAATAAGCTCGCCTTTGCAGCCTGCAAGGCGGTGGTTGAGGATTCCAATGTAAAATATAATCCTTTGTATATTTACAGCGAGCCGGGACTTGGTAAAACCCACCTTCTTACAGCGGTTAAAACCGCCATGGAGGAAAAGCATAAGAATTTCAAAACGGTATTTACAACAGCAGATACTTTTACCTCCGACTTTGTAACAGCTATCAGAAATAATGATAAGACTGAATTTAAGAATAAATATCATGACTGTGATATGCTTCTTATTGACGATGTTCAGTTTATGGCTCAGAAGATGGAAACCCAGCAGGAATTGTTTAATATTTTCAATAACCTGCTTAATCAGAATAAGCAGATCATATTTACTTCAGATAGACCTCCCAAAGAGCTTAATAACATGGAGCAAAGACTGATAAGCAGATTTGAAATGGGTCTGCTTGCAGATATAAATCCCCCGGAGTATGAAACAAGAGTGGCTATTATAAAGCGTAAGGCAGAGCTTTATAATCTCAATCTTCCGGATAATGTTATTGAGTTTTTAGCAAATAAGCTGAAAACCAATATAAGACAGCTTGAAGGTGCAGTAAAGAAGATAAATGCCTTAAAGCTGGTTACCGGTGCTACCCCCACATTAAGCCTTGCTCAGAATGTGGTAAAGGATATTCAGTCAAACCATGAGCCTATACCGGTTACGGTAGAGAAGATCATAAATGAAGTAGGTAAAATATACAGCGTAAGCGGTGAGGATATTCGCTCACAAAAGCGTTCATCCCAGATTTCCATAGCAAGACAGGTTTCTATTTATGCTGTATCCAAGATAACAGATCTTTCCTATTCTCTTATAGGTAATGAATTCGGCGGTAGAGATCACTCCACCATTGTTTATGCCATAAATAAGGTAAAATCCACTATCGAAAAGGATCCCAGCTTTAAGGGTATGATAGAGGACCTTATTAAAAATTTAAGTAATAATGTGTGACAGCTTAAAGCCTCACCGATTTTTTCTCCGGTGGGGCTGATGTTATCTTATGAAGATAACTTTCAACAGGTTATTGCAGTTTTCACCGTTGAAATATGTGGAAAAGCTGTTAAAAGTTTTTTGGTGGAAAGTTGGTTGAAGGTGTTAAATAATATTTAACAGCACTTCACATAAAATAAACCTGTTTTCAACATGGTACTATTTAAGAATTTCCCATTGTAAAAGGAAATTTCCGGTTTTCCACAGTTTCGCTACCCCCTACTACCACCACCACAAAAAATATTATATTATATTATATTATGTTTCCCTGCGGGAAACTTAAGCTGACGCTTATCAATGTTGAAAAAGCAAACCAAAGCAAGGGTAACAAAATGTTTACCATAAATTTAATATAGCAAATAAATTGCGTATTATATAATGAAAGGAAAATAAGTCATGTTAAAGCTAACAGTAAATAAGTCAGAGCTTTTTAAGGTTCTTTCTACAGTGGCACAGGCTGCCGCATCAAAATCCACAATAAATATACTTCAGGGCATTTTGCTTAATGTGGAGAATAATGTTCTTACCCTTACGGGATATGACCTTGAAATAGGTATAAGATGTTCAATTCCGGTAAAGGACAGCACAGACGGTGAGCTTGTGGTAAACAGCACAAGACTTTGCAGCGCTGTTTCTAAAATGGAGGACGGAGATATTCTTATTGAAGAAAAGGGTAATAATTACCTTTTTATTTCAAACAGCCGTACTACAATTAAAATTCCCGGCATTGAAAGTAAGGAATATCCCAAGCTTCCCCAGATAACAAGAGGTGAAAGCTTTGAAATTTCCGAGGGACTTTTAAAGGGAATGATAAAGCAGACAAGCTATGCTGTTTCCTCAATTGATATTAAGCCCTCATTTACAGGTACTTATTTCCATATAAAGGATAATAAATTAAATCTTGTATCCACGGATAAGTTCAGAATTGCCGCAAGAAGAGAAGAGCTTGTGCATGAGGATTTTGAATTTATAGTTCCCGGTAAAACCTTAGGTAAACTTGTTAAGGTTTTAAGTGATGATGAAGAAAAGAAGGTTACTATTGCAGTAGACAGAAATCAGAGTATCTTTAAAATAGGGGATTATTCCATTTTTTCTAAGCTCATTGAAGGGGAATTTTCAGACTATGAAAAGATAAGAGACGAAAATGACGAATTTTATTCTGCCGTATTATCCACCGAGGATTTTATTGCAGGTGTAGATAAGACCTTTATTTTCCTTAGTGATAATTGCAAGGCATCAGTTGATCTTACCTTTGAGAATAACAGCCTTAATATTTACTGCTCCACCGCCAACGGCGAAGTGGATCAGACTATTCCTGCTGAGTATGACAATGAAAAGCTGGAAATTTCCTTTAACGGAAGATTTTTAATGGAGGCTTTAAGAAATATAAATGCCGATAAAATAAGGGTAGGTGTTTCTTCAAGAATGAGAAGCTTCCTTATAAGACCTGTTGATAATGAAAATACCTGGGCACTTATCGCTCCCAATAACAGAAGTAAGAGAATATAAGGTGATGATATGAATAATACCGATAATAAAAAAGAACTGGAAGAATTTTTTGACAATCCCAATAAGGAGAAAAACGAAAAAGTAATTCCCAAAAGTAAATATCCAAATGAAAATTTTGATATAGTGGATTTTTTAATTAAGCATGACGGAACCTATGCCGCAAGAAAAAAATCAAAGGTCCCTCTTATTATCGGTATTGTTGTTTTTGTTCTTCTGCTTATAGGTGTAATTGTGCTGGCGGTGATATTTAATCAGGGCAAAGAGCAGCTTGATTCAAGCACAAGTGATAATACCATCATAGGCACCTGGATTTCAGGAAACCAGACTATGTATATAACCGAAGAATATATTTCAATAGGCGGTCAGAAAAGTGAATATATTCTTGAGGGTGAGGATGTTATTGCTTTAAAGGTAGGAGCTGATGAAGCCTATGAATATTACAAAATGGCATATCGTTTAATCGGTGATAAATTATATCTGTATCTTTCCGATGAAAACGGAAAATTGCAGGAAATTGAATATGAGAAGGGATAATTATGACAGAAATAAGAATAAATCCCCCTTTTATAAAGTTAGAGCAGTTTCTTAAATTCTCCGGGGCTGTTGAAACCGGGGGAGAGGCTAAGCTGGCTATACAGAACGGTTATGTTTCCGTAAACGGTGAAGTATGCACCATGAGGGGAAAAAAGCTTTTTAATAATGATAAGGTTGTTATTGAAGATATTGAGCTTTTATGCGTAATAGAAGAATAAAATGGAAATAACAAGGCTTTATGTTAAAAATTTCAGAAATATAAAAGAACAGGAATTTTCATTTCATCCCGGGATGAATATTTTCTGCGGTAATAATGCTCAGGGTAAAACCAATCTTTGTGAGGCTATTGCACTTTGTATGGGTCCTTCCTTTAAAAACGGCAAGCAGACCAATATTATACCCTTTGATAATGAAAATGCAGTCTGTGAAATTGTGATGAATTTCAAGACCGCCCACCTTTCTGAAAATACCATCAGCTTTATAATGCAGGGCGGAAAAAGGGAGATAAAGTATAATAATATTCCTGTTAAAAGCGCCATGGAATTATACGGCATTTTAAAGTATGTGGTATTTATTCCGGATCATCTTAATTTAATTAAGGGTAAGCCTGAGTTAAGGCGGGATTATCTTGACAGCGTGGCTATGATGCAGACTCCTGTTCATTTAAAAAAGCTGTCAGAATATAACAAAGCGTTAAAAAATAAGAATATTATACTCTCTGATGTAGATTATAAAAGTGACATTGAGTATATAAAAGGTCAGATTGAAAGCTGGAACAGTGTGCTTGCAAATGAGGGGCTTAATGTTACCTACGGCAGGCTTAAATATTTTGAGATTTTGGAAAAGGTATCAAAGAAGCTGTATTCTGAGTTATCCGGTGGGGAAGAATTGATACCTGAGTATTATTCCAGCGTATTTGACAGAAGGGATCTTAAAGCCTCGGATATTTCCTCATTAAGGGATAAATATCTTGAAAAAATAAACAGCGACTTTGACAAGGAACTTAAAATGAGGTATGCTGTTTCCGGAGTTCACAGGGATGATGTATATTTTTATATAAACGGCATGGATGCAAGGGAATTCGGCAGTCAGGGACAACAGAGAAGTATTGCCCTTGTATTAAAGTTAGCTGAAGCGGAAATTATAAGGCTAAGGGAAGAAACCCCCATAATGATACTTGATGATGTTTTAAGCGAGCTTGACGGCAAAAGAAGACAGTTTATTCTTAATCATATTGTAAATTCACAGTTATTTATTACTTGCTGTAATATTGATGATTTAAAGGAGCTTAACAAGGGCAAGGTCTGGAACGTGGCGAATGGTGAATTTACCGAAAGGTGAGAGGGAAAATGTATATACACATAGGCGGAGAGATAAGTCTTTTAAAGAAGAATATAATCGGCATATTTGACATAGAAAAGACCTCGGTAAACAAATCGGTAAATGACTATTTAAAGCTGCTTCAAAAGAAGGGAAGAATATACTACACCTCATACGAAATGCCGAAGGCATTTGTAGTGACTGACAATATGGTATATATAACCAATGTATCGGCAGCCACAATAAAAAAGCGATTTTCAGAGGATAAAATTTAAATACTTTCAGTATAATCTATATTATATTATACTGTAAGGTGGGTATTTTTAGATACTGATTGGAATATATTTTGAGGATTTAACCAAATGTATAAAATTTAAAAAAGAATTTTAAATTTTCATTGTTAAGTTATTGATTTTTGTTATAGGATATGATATAATAACATCAACAGAACCCGACACGCCTCTCATTATGAAGCGTACCACTTCGGGTCGTTTTTTTATAGGAGAAAATATTAAAATTTGAGTGAGCCTTGCAACTTATAAACTTGCAAGGCTTTTAATTTTTGCTTGGGGTGTTTATACAATAAAGGGGCTATGCGTACCCTTTTATTATTTTCGACTGCTGTCTGGTAACCCCACCCCCCTTGCCCCCCTCCCCTCGGGAGGGGGAAAAATCGGGGCTGCCGCCCTGCGACCGCTTAAGGGGGTAAACCCCCTTAAAACCCCCGTTAAGGGGTGGGGTGTACCGTTGATTTTTTTGGGTGGGGGCGGAAATTCGCCTTGTTAAATGGCGGTGCGTTCTGTTTTTTCTGCACTTGTTCAGAGGGGCAACCCCACCCCCCTTGCCCCCCTCCCCTCGGGAGGGGGGATTTTAGTTGTTGCGTGCTTACGCACGCTTTTTTGTGGGGCTTCGCCCCACACCCCTTTTAATTTAGGTAGAGAACAAATTTAAATTGTCGCACGAATTTAAATACAACAGGGATTTAAGGGGGCTTTCCGCATTTTTTAAACAAAGGGTTATTCGCACAGGGTGATAAATATAGACCCCCTCCCGAGGGGAGGGGGTGAGGGGGTGGGGATAATGGCTTGCAACTGTAAAAGATTAGCGGTACGCAAAATAAACTTAACCATATAGGAGAAGTGGGCGCAAGTCCGATAAAACTATCTTAGTTTGAGAACAAGCCCTGCGACTTGTAAAGGGGCGCACAACAAGTTTAAAGAGGGGGTCCTGAAGCAGAACCTAAGTATGGCTTTAATGAGTTAGGAGCACTGCACAAATGAAGGGGGTTTGGGGGTTTACCCCCAAAGCGTGCGACAGCGCGTCCGGGGGTTTTAAGGGGGTTTACCCCCTTAAAGGGGTCGCAGGGCGCTAGCCCCACAAAAAGCGTGCGACAGCACGCAAACGGCAAAAAGGTGGTAGCAAAACAAAGCCGTCGTGAGGGCGTTTACAACCGAACAGGCGACTTTTGCGTGCCTTTTTGCCGAAAAGGAGGAGCAAGGGAGTGATGTGAGGGGTGGACGCTTGCCGTCCGCCCCGAGCATGAACGGACTTTGCGACGACGCGGGGAGGGGGGTAAGGGGGGATGTGGTTGCCCCTCTGCACAAGTGCAGAATAATCAGGGCGCATAACCCCTTGTGAATGTGTGTTATTCCGTCCGCACTTAAAATAATAAATGGGAGCACCGCCCCTTAACAGATGACCGCAATTTCCTCCGCACCTGTGCAGAATTAAATATGGCACACCGCCCCTTTAAATTGTGCATTGTTCCTCAGCTCCCAAAAAAATAAAAAGTGTCCCCCACACCCCCCACTAAGTAAAAATTTTCCCATTTTTCGGCTTGATTTCGGTGTCAGATTACCTGTAAATTCCCACTTGAATTTTATATGAAAAATCGGCACTGAAAACCCCTTGTCAAGTACAAAAAATTTCCTTTAATACCGCTATTTTGTTTGACTTTTTGAGTTAAATGTGATATAATAAACATAGTATTATGAGAAGAATGTGCTCAATTACCGAAAGGAAAAATTATGGCTGAAAATCTTGAAAAAAACAATGAAGAAATCACCGAAGAGGAAGAAGTAATTATCGACGGTAAAATTAAAGATATTGAAATGAATACCCAGGTAGATCATGAATATAATGCTGAGGATATTCAGATATTAGAGGGACTTGAGGCTGTAAGAAAGCGTCCCGGTATGTATATCGGCTCTACCGGTGAAAGCGGTTTACATCACCTTGTATATGAAATTGTGGATAACTCTATTGATGAGGCATTAGCAGGCTATTGCTCAAAGATAGAGGTTAAAATTCTGCCCGGAAATGTTATTGAAGTAACAGATAACGGCCGTGGTATTCCTACAGGTATTCACCCTAAGGAAAAAATATCCGCTGCAACGGTAGTTTATACAGTCCTTCATGCCGGCGGTAAATTCGGCGGTGGTGGATATAAGGTTTCCGGCGGTCTTCACGGCGTTGGTGCATCTGTTGTAAATGCCCTTTCAGAATGGCTGGAGCTTACTGTATATAAGGACGGAGAAATTCACTATCAGAGGTTTGAAAACGGCGGACATTACACTGAGCAGATGAAGGTTATCGGAAAAACCGACAAAACAGGCACTCAGGTGCGTTTTAAGCCGGATTCAGGCATATTCCATACTACAGAGTTCAGTTATGAAATTCTCCTTGACAGACTTCGTGAGCAGGCCTTTTTAAACGGCGGTCTTAATATCACCTTAGAGGATCTGCGTGATGATGAAAATATCAGATATGACGATCTTATGTATGAGGGCGGTATTATAAGCTATGTTGAATGGCTTCAGAAGAAAAGAGGAGCACAGGCACTTCACCCGGATGTAATTTATATTGAGGGATTGTTAGATGAAATTTCTGTGGAAATTGCATTCCAGTATAACACCGATTTCAACAGCGAAACCTTCCGTTCCTTTGCAAATAACATTCACACTGTGGACGGCGGTACCCATGAGGTTTCCTTTAAGAAGGCCCTTACTAAGGTAATAAATGACTTTGTAAAGGCTTATAAGGAACAGCAGGCCAATAACAACAAGAAGTCAAAGAAGAAAAATGACGAGGTTAAGGAGTTTGTTCCCTTAAGCGGTGAGGCTATAAGAGAGGCTATAAATGCGGTTATTTCCGTTAAATTGCCGGAGTGTGAATTTGAGGGACAGACAAAGGGCAAGCTGGGTAATCCCGAGGTGGGTCCTGTTGTATATAAGATAACCACAGAAAAGCTGACATATTATTTTGAAGAGCATCCCGATACAATAGCCACAGTAGCCCAGAAATGTATAGCAGCCCAGGAAGCAAGAGATGCGGCTAAGAGGGCTATGGAGGCCAAGAGAAAGTCAGTTTCCGACGGTATGGGACTTCCGGGTAAGTTAGCGGATTGCTCAGATACAGATCCTGAAAAGACTGAAGTCTATATCGTAGAGGGTGACTCTGCAGGCGGTAGTGCGAAATCCGGCCGTGACAGACGATTCCAGGCGATTCTTCCTCTTTGGGGTAAAACCCTTAATGTAGAAAAGGCAAGGGTAAATAAGGTTTATTCCAGTGAGAAATTACTTACGGTAGTAAAGGCCTTAGGCACAGGTATCGGAGAAGAATTTGATATAAAGAAGCTGCGTTACGGCAGAGTGGTTATTATGGCGGATGCGGATGTAGACGGAAGCCATATCAGAACACTTTTGCTTACCTTCTTCTTCCGCTTCATGAGACCTCTTATTGAGGAGGGTCATGTATATCTTGCACAGCCTCCCTTGTTTAAGGTCTGGAGAGGTAAGAAGGTAAGATATGCCTTCAGCGATGAGGAAAGAGATCAGTTTATAGCTGAGCTTGCAGGACCTAACAATGATAAGGTTGATGTACAAAGATATAAAGGTCTTGGTGAAATGGACCCTGAGCAGTTATGGGAAACCACCATGGACCCCTCCACAAGAACCATGCTTAAGGTTACTATGGAGGATGCGGCAAGAGCAGATGAAATTTTCTCAATTCTTATGGGTGATAAGGTTGAGCCCAGAAGAGAGTTTATTGAAGCCAATGCAAAATATGTAAAGGATCTTGATATATAATGAGTGATTTTATAAATCAGAATGATAATTCTGCTGAAAATGATAAGGATTTGCTTTTAAAACGCAAGGAAGAGCAGATTGAAAGGGTAAAAAGGCAGTATCAGACTGATGTTGAGGAAAGGCAAAGGGCAGAGGAAAGATTTAAAGAGGAGCAGGAGATAGAAAAGAAAATAGCACCTCTTTTGTCGGTGAGAAAATTTCTTACTTATGTATGTGGATTTATGTGGATTTTCTCGGTATTCTGTCTGCTTACAGGCACTATTGAAATGAAGATATTTCTTTCAATGTTTGTGTATGTAATATTTGCCATGGCGGCGGTAAATGTACCGATTTTCTTTCACAGAAAGAAGATAAGGGATATGATAATCTGCATTATATGTGCCGTTATATGCTTTATATTTGCCACATCTGTATTATTTTTAGGTTAAGAGGTAACAATGAGTGAGAAATTATTACAGCTTAATTATAATATGACCCTGGATGAAATTTCAGAGGGATTTAAGCTGTTCTGGAAGAAATACCAGTTTAAGAAATGTGTTATTTATACCATTGTGTATGCAATAGCACTTGTGCTGGGAATTGATTTTATTATAAAAAATCATGAAAATTTTTACGGATATATGCTTATAGGAATTTCTGTGGGACTTATATTCTTTAACTGGTACAGGCCGGTTATGGTAAGAAAAAAAATGCTTGATACCATAAGCGGACTTGCTGAGGAAAATTATATTACTGAGATATACAGCGACAGAATAAAGATAACCACGGAAATTTTAGATGAGCCAAAGGAAAAGGAAAATTCCGGTGAGGATAGTAAAGAGGAAGAAAATGGGGAGGAAGCCCCCAAGGAAAGTGTGACAGAGCTGTTTTTCGGCTCGGATACACTTGACGCTCTGGAAAATGAGCGTATGTTTTTACTCTTTGTAAATCGGAGTCTTATATATATTTATCCGAAAAGGTGTCTTGATAAGGAAAGTCAGGACAAGCTAAGACAGATATTTACCGAAAAAGCCATACTTTAAGCTGACCGAAAGGAAATAAGATGGAGAATAATAATAACGAAGTAAAAGAATTCAGCACATCAACAGAAAAGCTGATACAGGTTGACATTGAAAAGGAAATGCGTGAAAGCTTCATGCAATATTCAATGGCGGTTATTGTATCTCGTGCAATACCGGATGTGCGTGACGGCTTAAAGCCTGTACACAGAAGAATAATATATACCATGAATGAGGCTAACAATACAGCCTCGGGACCTTATCGTAAGTGTGCCTATACGGTAGGTGAGGTTTTAGGTAAATATCACCCCCACGGCGATACATCTGTATATGATGCTCTTGTAAGACTTGCACAGGATTTCTCTATGAGATACCCTCTTGTTGACGGTCACGGTAACTTTGGTTCAATAGATGGTGACGCACCTGCGGCTTACCGTTATACTGAGGCCAGAATGGCGAAATTAGCATCAGAATTATTACAGGATATAAATAAGGATACCATTGACTGGGGCACTAACTATGATGATAAGTTAAAGGAGCCTAAGGTACTTCCCGTTAAGTTCCCTAATATGCTGGTAAACGGCAGTACGGGTATTGCTGTTGGTATGGCTACCAATATTCCTCCCCATAATTTAAGGGAGGTAGCAGGGGCAGTGGTTGCAAGGCTTAACAATCCCGAATGCTCACTTGATACGGTAATGGAGCATATAAAGGGTCCTGATTTCCCTACCGGCGGTATAATTATGGGTCACAGCGGTATAAGAAGTGCATATTTTACCGGCAGAGGAAAGATTACTCTTCGCAGCCGTACTGAAATAGTTGAGGAGAAAAATCACACTAAGATTATTGTATCTGAAATTCCCTACATGGTTAATAAGGCAAGACTTCTTGAAAGCATTGACCAGTTAAGGAAGGACAAGCGTGTTGAGGGAATGACTACTGTCCGTGATGAATCTGACAGAGAGGGTATGAGAATAGTAATTGAGCTTAACCGTGATGCAAATGCACAGGTTGTGCTTAATAAATTATTCTCCTTTACACAGCTTCAGGACACAGTAGGTGTAATTATGCTTGCCCTTGTAAATGGTGAGCCTAAGGTACTTAATCTTTTACAGATCCTTGATAATTATATAGATTTCCAGAAGGAAATTATAGTAAGAAGAACTAATTTTGAGCTTAAGAAGGCAAGGGAGAAGGCACATATTTTACAGGGCTTTATTCTTGCCATTGACAATATTGATGAGGTTATTTCTATCCTTCGTTCAAGTAAGAACGTTCCTGAGGGTAAGCAAAGACTTATGGAAAGATTTAAAGAGGATGATCTTTCTGTGCTTTTGCGCCGTGCTATGGGGGATGAGTATAAGGATGTTCAGTTTGAGCATGAAATAGGCTTATCCGAGGAACAGGCGGATGCTATTGTAAAGATGACTTTAGGTGCACTTACCGGACTTGAAAGGGATAAGGTATTAAGCAATTTAGCAGAGGTTATGAATAAGATAAGCGATATGCTTAAAATTCTTTCAAGTGATGAAAGAGTTAAGGAAATAATCCGTGAGGAAATAACCGCCATAAGCAATAAATACGGTGATGAGAGAAGAACTGCTATTGAGGCTGTAAACGGTGAGGTGGATATTGAGGATCTTATTCCGGTAGAAGAATGTGTACTTACATATACACATTTAGGCTATATCAAAAGGCAGAGGGTGGAGGACTATAATCTTCAGAAGCGCGGCGGTAAGGGTGTAAATGCACTTAAACAGCGTGAGGAGGATATAGTTGAGAATGTATTTATCAGCTCCACTCATGACAATATACTTTTCATTACAAACCAGGGTAATATGTATAAGCTGAAGTGCTATGAAATTCCCGAAGGTTCAAGACAATCAAGGGGCACTAACATAGTAAATCTGTTACAGCTTAATGAAAATGAAAAGGTAGCGGCGATGCTTAAAACCTCCGACTTTGCGGAAAACAAATTCTTCATTTGCATTACAAAGGGCGGCAAGATAAAGAGAACACCTCTTGCGGACTTTAAGAATGTGAGAAAGAACGGACTTCGTGCAATTACTCTCGGAGAAAATGATGAAATTGCGGCTGCACACTTAACAGAGGGCGACAGCTCGGTAATTGTTGCCACACATAACGGTATGGCAATTCATTTCCGTGAGGATAAGATAAGAAGTATGGGCAGACTTGCCCAGGGTGTAAGGGCAATAAAGCTCATAGATGACGACTATGTTGTGGGTGCTGCTAAGGTTTACGGCGAGGGTATGACAATTCTTACCGTAACCGATAAGGGACTTGGCAGACGCACAGAGGTGGAGAAATACACCCTTCAGAACAGAGGCGGTAAGGGACTTAAGAACTACAAGGTAAGCGATGAAAAGGGCTATATTTGCGGTATTAAGTCATTACAGCAGGATGATGATGTACTGCTTATCAGCACAGACGGTGTAATTATCCGTATCAGGGCAAATGATTTAAGAGTAATGAACAGATATGCAAGCGGTGTTCGTGTAATGAGGCTTTCAGATGATGCAAGAGTAGTTACATTCTCAAGAACCGAGCATGACGAAACAGCGGATATAGCTGAGGTTGAGCAGGTAAGCGAGGAGGATTTAGCACTTGCCGAGGCTGAGGAAAAGGCTGAGGTTATTGAGGACGAGCCTGAAGCGGATGATGATAACGAGGCAGAAGAATAATTATTTTACAGAGAGCATATGCTCTCTGTAATAGTTTATGAATGAAATAATTGGAAATATTTTACATGTTCCACGTGGAACATGAGAAGGACAGGAAATGTATCAGCTTGATAAGTATGATGTAATTGTAATAGGAGCAGGTCATGCAGGATGTGAGGCGGCTCTGGCGGCGGCAAGACTTGGATGCAAAACGGCTGTATTTACTTTAAGCCTTGATGCAATAGCAAATATGCCCTGTAACCCTTGTATAGGTGGCTCTGCCAAGGGTCAGCTTGTAAGGGAGCTTGACAGCTTAGGCGGTGAAATGGGCAAGGCGGCAGACGCTACTTTTATACAGTCAAGAATGTTAAATAAGGGTAAGGGTCCTGCTGTACATTCGCTGAGAGTACAAAGTGACAGGGTAAAGTACCATACCTATATGAAAAGCGCTCTTGAACATACTGAAAACCTGGATATAAAGCAGGCAGAGGTTACTGAGGTTTGTGCTGAGAATGGCAAAATAACCGGTGTTATAACAAGGCTTGGAGCATTTTATCCTGCAGATTGTGTTATTATAACCACAGGTACATATCTCGGCGGTAAGATACATATAGGGGAGCTTAATTATCAGAGTGGCCCGGATAATGTAACCGCCGCATTACAGCTCACCGAAAGCCTTAAAAAGCTGGGTGTGGAGTTAAGAAGATTTAAGACAGGTACTCCTGCAAGGGTGCATAAAAGATCTATTGACTTTTCTGTAATGGAGGAGCAATGCGGTGATGAAATTATCACTCCCTTCTGCTTTGATAATACCTTTGCCCTTGAAAATAAGGTAAAGTGCTATGTTACATATACCAATGCAGAAACCCATAGAATAATACTTGATAATCTGGACAGATCTCCCTTATATGCAGGCAGAATTGAGGGTGTAGGCCCAAGATATTGCCCAAGTATTGAGGATAAGATTGTAAGGTTTTCGGATAAGCCAAGGCATCAGCTTTTCGTTGAGCCTATGGGACTGGATACGGATGAGTATTATTTACAGGGAATGTCCAGCTCACTTCCGGAGGATGTGCAGATAAAGTTTTTAAGGACCATAAAGGGACTTGAAAATGTGGAGATAATGCGGCCGGCTTATGCTATTGAATATGACTGCTGTGATCCCTTACAGCTTTATGCTTCACTTGAATTTAAGGCTATAAGCGGACTTTACGGCGCAGGACAGTTTAACTGTACCAGCGGTTATGAAGAAGCGGCGGTACAGGGACTTATTGCAGGTATCAATGCCGCAAGAAAGCTAAAGGGATTAGAGCCTTATATCCCCGACAGGCAGACATCCTTTATAGGTACTCTTATTGATGATCTTGTTACTAAGGGCTGTGTTGAGCCTTACAGAATGATGACCAGCAGAAGCGAATACAGATTGCTTTTAAGACAGGATAATGCCAATGACAGGCTTATACCCGTGGGCCATGAGATAGGGCTTATTTCGGATGAGAGGTATGAAAGATACCTTGAAAATAAGCGACTTCTTGATGAGGAAACAGAGAGAATTAAGAAGGCTACCGTATACCCCTCAGAGGAGCTTAATAATATGCTTTCTGACAGGGGCACTTCGCCTATTACCCAGGGAGTAAAGTTTATTGAGCTGCTTAAAAGACCCCAGGTGGCATATTCGGATATTGCTGAGTTTGATGACAATGCCCCGGTGTTAAAGCAGGATATAATAGATAAGCTTGAAATAAATATCAAGTATGAGGGATATATAAAAACCCAGTCTGAGAAGATAGAGCATATGAAGAAGCTGGAATATATAAAGCTCCCTACAGATATTGATTATAAGACCATAAGCGGACTGAGGCTTGAAGCCCAGGAGAAGTTAAATAAGCATAAGCCCCTTAATATAGGTCAGGCGGGAAGAATATCGGGAGTTAATCCGGCGGATGTATCTGTACTTCTTATCTGGCTTGGAAAGAGGTAACATGGGAAATACTGAATTTATAATACAGGAATTTAAAAAGTGCGATATTGATATTACTTCTGATATGGCAGAAAGGCTGTATAAGTTATATTCCTTTATGGTGGAGTATAATGAGAAAGTTAATCTCACCGCCATAACAGAATTTGAAGAGGTTACAGTAAAGCACTTTGTGGACAGCGTGTTGCCCTTTTTTATGGTGGATATAGATAAGGGCAGTACCTTTATAGATGTCGGCACCGGAGCAGGCTTTCCCTCACTTCCTTTGCTTATGGTAAGGCCTGATTTAAAGGGTACATTATTAGAGGCACTTAATAAAAGATGTGTATATCTTGAAAAGGCCTGTGAGCTGTGCGGAATTACTGCAAAGATAGTTCACGGCAGGGCAGAGGAGTATGCAAAGGAGAAAAGGGAGCAATTTGATATAGCTACTGCAAGGGCGGTGGCTAATATGAATACCCTGTCTGAATATTGTATTCCATTTGTTAAGGTGGGGGGTCGATTTATAGCGTTAAAATCCGTAAGCGAGGATATAAATGCTTCAAAGACCGCCATATCCACCTTAGGAGGAAAAATATCAGGAATCATAGACTATAATTTGCCAAACGGCGACAACAGACGACTGGCAATTATAGATAAAATAAAAGCAACCCCGACAAAATATCCCAGAAATTCCGGGATGATAAAGAAAAAGCCCTTGTAATAAATTGAATTATAATACAATTCCTCACTATTTAGCGTAATAGTGGGGAATTTTTTTATTTCCCGAAAGCATAATTTGTGGTAGTATATAGTAAAGGAGGTAGAAATTATGGGACTTTTTAATATAGCAAATACTGTGGTGCTTATTCCCGTGGAGAAGATACGGGAAAACCCTGCACAGCCGAGATTTTACTTTGACGAAAAGGAGCTGGAGGGGTTAATGGCAAGCATAGAGGAGAATGGACTGTTACAGCCTATAACAGTAACAAAGAGTGATGACTGTTACAGGCTTATTGCAGGGGAGAGAAGGTTAAGGGCATTTCGCAAGCTGGGACGGACAAGGATTCCTGCGATAGTTACAGATGCAGATGAAACCAAGGCGGCGGTGCTGGCGGTAATTGAGAACATACAGCGAAGCGATCTTGACTACTTTGAGGAGGCACTTGCCATAAGACAGCTTATTGAGTATTACGGCATGACCCAGGAGAAGGCGGCAAAGAGCCTTGGAAAGGCACAATGCACTATTGCCAATAAGCTAAGGCTGCTTACGCTTACCAATGCAGAGATTACCCTTGTAAGGCAGTATGGCTTTACTGAACGGCAGGCAAGGGCAATATTGCGATTACCAAAAGATGGAAGAATATTCGCAATAGAGCATATACACAAGTACGGGCTTAATTCTGCACAAACTGACAAATATATTGATACTGAGCTTAAAGGGGGTAAGAAGAAAAGCCAGATCTTCTTATACAAGGAGAAGCGGTTATATATAAATACCATAAATCACACCCTTAAGGTAATGAAGAAATCCGGTATATCCTTTGAATCCTCCCAGCGGTATGATAATGGCTACCTTGAATATATAATCCGCATTCCCCAGGATGACTGTTCATAGAATGTTCCACGTGGAACATTCTTTACCCGGTGTTCGGAAAATGTTCCACGTGGAACATTTTCCTGAACACTATTTTTTTTGAAAAAACACTTTATTTTTTATAATAGATATGTTATAATAACCTCAGGCGAAAAATCTGCATAGCAGATTTTTGTCCTACTTCGTAGGGCAGAGCGCTTATGCGCTCGCCTGAGAACATTGCGCCGTGCAATTTGTTTTGCTTTGCAAAACTGCGGCGTAAACCTTTTAAGGCAGTAAAATAATCTGATTTTCAAAAATTCTCCGAATTTTATGCCAAAATTCAAATAAAGGAGGCAGTATGGGAGTAATTATTTCAGTAGTAAACCAGAAAGGCGGAGTAGGTAAAACTACCACCGCAGTTAATGTGGCGGCTGCTCTCGGTGCAAAGGGTAAAAAGGTTCTCCTTGTGGACCTTGACCCCCAGGGAAATTCCACCTCAGGCTATGGTATAACCAAGAAAAACCTTGAAATTACCAGCTATGATGTGGTTATGTCGGATGTGCGCCCGGATGAAGCTATTATAAAAACAGATTTTAAAAATGTAAGCATTATCCCTGCAACAGCCCAGTTAGCAGAGGCAGAGGTAAGACTGCTCAGCGTAGAGCAGAGAAATCACCAGCTTAAAAAGGCTTTGATTCAGATAAAGGAGGACTATGATATTATAATCATAGATTGCCTTCCGTCCCTTGGTGTCCTTGCTCTTAATGCCCTTATTGCAAGTGATAAGTTTATAGTGCCTATGCAGTGCGAGCATTATAGCTTAGAGGGACTTGCACAGCTTTTATCCACAGTAAAAAAGGTAAAGAAAACCGCTAACAAAAACCTTACCCTTATGGGTATAGTCTTTACTATGCTTGATAAAAGGCTTTTACAGACCAATGAAATTATGAGGGATATTAAAAGGAATTTTCCTCCCTCATCTATATTCAATACCGAAATCCCCCGTAATGTAAAGATTTCGGAAGCACCAAGCCACGGTATGCCCGCCATATACTATGAAAAGAATTCAAAGGGGGCAGAGGCTTATAACAAGCTTGCCGGGGAAATTATCAAGAAATTAAATCAGGGAGGTTGAAATGGCTAAGAAAGCAACAAAAAAGGATTTTAACAGCATTTTCGATGATAATGCTTATGAGGAAGAGGAAAGCATAACCACTCTCCGACTTTCAGATATTGAGCCTAATAAAACCCAGCCCAGAAAAAACTTCGATCCCGAAGCCCTTAAAACTCTGGCTGACTCCATAAGACAAAACGGCGTAATTCAGCCTCTGCTTGTAAGAGCCATGGCCGACGGTACATATCAGATAGTAGCCGGTGAACGTCGTTGGAGAGCCTCTAAAATGGCAGGACTTACTGAAGTTCCCGTATTTATAAGGGAGCTTACCGACCTTCAGGCTCATCAGATTGCCCTTATAGAAAATCTTCAGAGGGAAAATCTCAACCCCATAGAAGAGGCAAACGGCTATAGGGAGCTTATAGAAACCTACGGCATGACCCAGGAGGATGTGGCAAGAGTAGTAGGAAAGGGCAGGTCCTCAATAACAAATGCTCTTCGTATTTTATCACTTCCAAAGCCGGTAATTGACCTTGTGGAAAAGGAGGGACTTTCCTCCGGCCATTGTAAGGTTTTACTTGGTGTCAAGGATAAGGCAACCATGATAGACCTTGCCACAAGGGCGGTAAATAACGAGGTTTCCGTCCGTGAGATGGAAAGAATGGTTAAAAATGCAGAAAAAGAGCCAAAGCCGGAGCCTAAAAAGGAGCAATTCTTTGTGGAAGCGGAAATGGCACTTTCACAGGCCCTTGAAACCAGGGTACAGATAAACCCCGGTAAGAAAAAAAGCACCATTACAATAGAATTTTATGATAAGGAAGATCTCACCGAGATCATAAATAAATTAGCAAAGTAAAGAGGAAATACCATGATAGACATTAAATTTTTAAGAGAAAATCCCGATATTGTAAAGGAAAACATCCGTAAGAAATTCCAGGATGATAAATTACCCCTTATTGATGAGGTAATCGAACTGGACAAGCAGTTAAGAGCAGCCCAGCTTAAGGCAGATACCTTAAGAGGCGACAGAAACCGCCTTTCCAAGGAAATAGGCGGCCTTATGGCACAGGGAAAAAAGGAAGAAGCAGAGCAGGTAAAGGCTAAGGTAAAGGAATTTTCCGATGAGCTTGCCGCAACTGAGGTTATGGAAACTGAGCTTGGTGAAAAGGTAAGGAAGATAATGATGGTAATACCCAACATTATTGACCCCTCTGTTCCCATAGGTAAGGATGACAGCGAAAATGTTGAGATAGAGAAATTCGGCGAGCCTGTTGTACCTGATTTTGAAATTCCCTACCATTCCGAAATAATGGAAAGACTTAACGGCATTGACCTTGACAGCGCAAGAAAGGTAGCCGGAAACGGATTTTACTATCTTATGGGGGATATAGCAAGACTTCACTCTGCTGTTATTTCCTATGCAAGGGATTTTATGATAGACAGAGGCTTTACCTATTGTGTACCTCCCTTCATGATCAGAAGTAACGTTGTAACCGGTGTTATGTCCTTTGCAGAAATGGATGCCATGATGTATAAGATAGAGGGTGAGGATCTTTATCTTATCGGTACCAGCGAACACTCCATGATAGGTAAATTCATTGATACAATCAATGACGAGGACAAAATGCCCTACACCCTCACAAGCTATTCTCCCTGCTTCCGTAAGGAAAAGGGCGCTCACGGTATTGAGGAAAGAGGTGTATACCGTATCCACCAGTTTGAAAAGCAGGAAATGATAGTAGTCTGCAAGCCTGAGGACAGCGCTATGTGGTTTGATAAGCTGTGGAAGAACACAGTAGATCTTTTCAGATCCATGGACATTCCCGTAAGAACTATTGAATGTTGCTCCGGCGACTTAGCGGATCTTAAGGTAAAATCCTACGATGTAGAAGCATGGTCTCCAAGACAGAAGAAGTATTTCGAGGTAGGAAGCTGCTCTAACTTAGGTGATGCCCAGGCAAGAAGACTTAAAATCCGTATCAAGAGCAAGGAAAAGGGCAATTACTTTGCCCACACCCTTAACAATACTGTTGTAGCACCCCCCAGAATGCTTATTGCCTTCCTTGAAAATAACCTTTGCGAGGACGGAAGCATAAAGATTCCCGAGGTACTGAGAAAGTACATGGGCGGAATGGAAAAAATCACTCCTTAAATCCCTTGCCTTCGGAATTTCCGACAGCATTTTGAAAGGCGAAAAATGGAAGAATATAAATTCACAGTTCAATACAGGGTGGAATTTGCCGACTCTGACAGCAAATACGACTTAAAGACCCAAACCCTTGTGGCATGGGCGTCAGAGCTTGCCGGGGATCACCTCAGAAGCCGCAATATCACCCGTGAACAGATGATTATAGACGGTCAGGTATTTTTGCTTACCCGGGTAGCCATACATTATGAAAAAGTCCCCTCATATATGGATAATATCTATCTTACCACCTGGGAATGCGGTACAAAGGGCTCACAGTTTGTAAGACGGTTTACAGCCAAGGACAAATCCGGCAATATACTTGCGGATATAGAAACCTACTGGATACTTGTTGACCCTGCAAGCCATAAAATACTCCGTCCCGGTGAATATGCCTACGAGCTTCTTATAAACAGTGATACCACCACAGCAAGGGTAGAGAAATTCAAAACCGATACCGCCGAATTTATAAAGGATTACACCTTTGTATACAGCGACATTGACCCTAACCGCCATGTAAATAACGGTACCTATATAAGACTTGTTACCGATTTATTCGGGGAAAATGAGCAGGAAAGGCATTTTAAGGATTTTGCCATAAACTTTATCCATGAATCAAGACTTGGCGAAACCATAAGCCTTTATAAAACAGTAATTGATAATGAGGTTTATGTGGCAGGAAAAAATGCAGAGGATAAAACCTGCTTTGAGGTTAAATATTCATTGATGTAATTTTTCGGAAATATATATAAAAGAGGTGCAATATGCTAAAAATCAAAGAGCTTGAAAAAAGCTACGGAAGCTACAAGGTGCTTAATAACCTTGAAATGACCGTAAATAAAGGTGATGTTTACGGCTTTTTAGGTAAAAACGGCTGTGGCAAAACCACCACCATGAACATTGTAGCAAACATTATCCCAAAGGACAGGGGAATAATAGAATTTGAAAGTGAAACAAAGAAAATCGGCTATTTACCTGAAACCCCCATGCTTTTCCCTTATATGAACGGCTATGAATACCTTGACTATATAGCCGGCTGTTGCAATTACAAGGGCGATGTAAAGAAAAGAATTGATGAGGTTTTAGAGCTAACCGGCCTTAAGGACGGAGCAAAAAGGCGAATTAAGGGCTATTCAAGGGGTATGAATCAGCGACTTGGTATAGCAGGATCTATTTTCCATGATCCGGACTTACTTATTCTTGATGAGCCCACCAGCGCCCTTGACCCCCAGGGTAGGGCAGAGGTTATGAATATCATAAACCGTTTATCCGAAAGGGGAACTACAATAATTCTTTGCACCCACATTTTATCCGATGTGGAAAGAGTGGCAAACCGCATAGGCATTTTATCAAACGGAAGACTTGCCATTGAGGGAACCTTAGACGAAATAAAGGAAAAAAGCCCCTTAGCGGCAAAACGAATAGAGGTTTCCTTCTTTGACGGACCTCAAAAGGCTGTACCTGTAATAAGTCCCTTCTGTCAGGGCAAATTCTACCTTGACAGCAAAACAGGTAAAATCCGTATTCCCATGGATAAAAATGCAGATGAAAAGGCAGAGGCAGAAAGATTTTTAAAGCTCGTGCAGGAAAATAATCTGCTTATGTCGGAATTTTTAGTAACCGGTGGCTCACTTGAAGAAATTTATCTCAGCCTTACTGCTAACGGGGGTGCAAAATGATTATTAAAGGACTTAAAAAGGAGCTTATGCTGCTTACAAGAGGCGGCAGGCTTATAGGAATTTTATTATTGGTGCTCGGACTTTGCCTTGCTTACCCGGCTTTATATAAGTTTTCCGCTGTTATGATGGAACAGCTCACCGAAATGGGACAGCAGATAGGCGGCGAAATGGGAGATTTTACCAATTCCTTTAATGAGGGCATGGGAAGTCTAACTGAGCAGCTAGGGGGAAGCTTTGCTGAGGTAGGATTTTTCGGTGCGGTGCTTTCCTACATGGGAGAGGGATTTTTAATTCTTTCCCTTATCTTAATGGCAACCGCCGGAGGAGAGCAGAAAAAACGCTCTGTAATTATCCCCAACTGTGCAGGCCTTACCCCTGAAGGATATGTCCTTCCTAAGTTTATTCTTTATCCTATATTTTACACAGTGTTGACTTTTATAGGAATATTACTGGCAGGCGTAATTACACAGCTATTATTCGACACGGCAATAGCCACAGATCAGCTATTTTTCAGTGCATTATGTGCATCGGTGTTTAATTTCTACATGACGGCATTATATTTCACCCTTGGCTTATGCACCGGCAAGGCGGGAATGGCGGTAGTGGTGGTATTCTTAGGAACGTCATTATTACAGATGTTATTACAGGGTGCGGATATGTTACATTACAACCCATACGCATTATATGTAATGGCATCAAGCCCGGTGGCAGAGGTTGACAAAACCGACTTTGCAGTAAGCCTTGCAATCACAATAGGCTTATCAATCTGCTTCTGTCTTATTACCTTAGTTGTAAGAAAGGTAAAGAAAATAGACAACTCCCAGGGCGAAGCAAACCTATAATACAAAAAAAGCGGCACCCAGCCGCTTTTTTTGTTTCCCGGAGGGGGAATTATATATCAGAGAGGGGATTATATATCTGAGGGGACTTTGTGCCCCTTTATTTTTTCTTGGTGGAGGGGAATTCACAGCTACTTAATGGAGTGTGGGGCGAAGTCCTATCCCCACACGCAGGGGATATAAACACCCCCTCCCGAGGGGAGGGGGCAGGGGGTGGGGATAAGGCTTTGCAACTGTGCAATTAAAGGGGGTACGCATAGCCCCTTAACAGGGCGAGAGCCGACCTCACCTTGCACAGGGGAATAACAATACACCCCCTCCCGAGGGGAGGGGGCCAGGGGTGGGGATAATGCTTTGCACCCGATAAAAATAAGCGGTACGCATAGCCACTTAACAGGACTAAAGCCGACTTCACCTTGCACAGGGGAATAACAATACACCCCCTCCCGAGGGGAGGGGGCAGGGGGTGGGGATAAGGCTTTGCAACTGTGCAATTAAAGGGGGTACGCATAGCCCCTTAACAGGGCGAGAGCCGACCTCACCTTGCACAGGGGAATAACAATACACCCCCTCCCGAGGGGAGGGGGTAGGGGGTGGGGATAAGGCTTTGCAACTGTGCAATTAAAGGGGGTACGCATAGTCCCTTAACAGGGCGAGAGCCAATAGCACCCGAAAATAATAGGCGGTACGCAAAATAAACTTAACCATATAGGAGAAGAGGACACAAAACCATTACTGCTATCTTAGTTTGAGCACCCACCCTGCGACCTGTAAAGGGGCGCACAACGAGTTGAAAGAGGGGGGCCTGAAGCAGAACCTAAGTCTGGCTTTAATAAGGTAGGACTACTGCACAAATGAAGGGGGTTTGGGGGTTTACCCCCAAAACGTGCGCCAGCGCGTCCGGGGGTTTGGGGGAAACCGGGTTTCCCCCAAGGGGGTTTGGGGGTTTACCCCCAAAACGTGCGCCAGCGCGTCCGGGGGTTTGGGGGTTTACCCCCAAAACGTGCGCCAGCGCGTCCGGGGGTTTGGGGGTTTACCCCCAAAACGTGCGTAAGCACGTCCCGGGGGTTTTAAGGGGGCTTGCCCCCTTAAGGCGGTCGCAGGGCGGCGCGTCGTCGCAAAGTCCGTTCATGTTCGGGGCGGTCGGCAGGCTCCCACCCCTCACATCACTCCCTTGCTCCTCCTTTTCGGCAAAAAGGCACGCAAAAGTCGCCTGTTTGGTTGTAAACGCCCTCACGACGGCTTTGTTTTGCTACCACCTTTTTGCCGTTTGTGTGCTGTCGCACGCTTTTTTGTGGGCTTGCGCCCACAAATAGAATTTAATGGGGGTTTTAAGGGGGTTTACCCTCTTAAGCGGTCGCAGGGCGGCAGCCCCGATTATCTCCCCCCCTCCCTATAAGGGAGGGGGCGGGGGGTGGGTGGAGCGAAGTCTGAAGCCGTTCAGAAAAACAGGTCGCACAGCCCCTTAACGAGGGTACGCTATGCCGACAGCAGACGAAAATATAAGAGGGTCGCACCACCCCTTAACTGATGCCCGAAATTCCGCCCCCACCTGAAAAAATAAGTAGCACCTAATCAATTAAAAAAAGAAATCCCCTCAGCTGTTGAAAAAAGTCCACCCCAACAGTATAAATATAATGAGGCAGTAGCTTGCCTCTATGAAGCGAATAAGCTCAAACAAATAAACAATGAGTATAACAACCCACAAACTATCCAAATAGTAAAACCACCCTATTTTCAACATAATTACAAATAGTAATTCCCAACTAAAATACAACTAACAGTAATACACCCCATAACAACAAATTGTATAATATAACTTTAATTCGTCTTATAGTATATAAAATTCCCTCAAAAAAAGATAAATTCCCCCTAAAACCGAAAAACCCCCATTATTAAATAATAAGGGGATTTTCGGGAGATTTCAGCTTCAATTCCACTACATTATAAATTGTATATCGAACAGAGAAACTCTTTTATGGGGGATTGTTCATTTTGGATGAGTATATGAACATCAGGTGCAAAAATAATGATCCCCTATAACTATCTGAACAGGTCGGCTTTCCATAAATTCATTGTCCGTCTTGTGGGGGTTATAGTAGTAGATACATCCCCCGGTGGGATCCCAGCCGGAAAGGGCATCCCTTGCCGCCGCATAGGCGGACTCTGCCACCGGCTCATTAAACTGCCCGTCCACAAGGGCGGTGAAAGCTCCGTTTTCGTAAATAATTCCTGCCAAGGTATCAGGAAAAGAGGGATGCTCAATGCGGTTCATTATAACCGCCCCTATTGCCACCTGCCCCACATAGGGCTCGCCCCTTCCCTCAGCGGAAATAATCCGGGCTAAAAGGTTTATATTGGCCTGTGTTGCCGGGGGAATTTCACCTATGGTAATTCCCAGCCTTTTAAGGGTGGTTTCATCCGCCACACCGGTAACAGGAAGCCCCTGTTGACGTTGAAAAGCCTTCACCGCCTCCTGTGTTACTTCCCCGAAGTAGCCGGTAATTTCCTCCTTAAAAAGCCCACGCTCACTAAGAACTCTTTGGATAGCCTCCACCTCATTCCCCCTTGAACCATAGGCGGAATAAACCTTGTCAGCCCCACCCGGGGCAAGCATATCAGCCACCCGACAGCCAAGGGCAAGAATAGAAAAAATCAGCCCGAAGCACATCGCAATTTTATAAAATGTGTTAAGCTTCAAAAAACGCTCCATACTATCGCTCCTTTCTTTGTCATAATTATTTGCGCAAAAATGAAGTTTATACATTTTAAGAGAGAATTTTTGCAAGCAAAATACTTGCAAAATCAGGTAAAGGATGCTAATATTTAAAAAAGGAGATGTTTATATGAAAATCAAAAAGCTGATAGGGATTTTACTCACCGCAGTTACATTTACCCTTTTCGCAGAGGGAATTTTCGCCGTAGCAGTAGCCGACACAATCCCCCAAAAAACAGCCGTTCTGTTTGCCACCTCAGGAACTGAAGCAATAAAAGCCACCCTTCAGCGATGGGATTCACGCCAACTCGCCATAATGATTTTAAGCATGTTGATAATTACGATGTGCGTTTCATTTTTTGTAATAAATTATCTGAAGGACGACGGAAACACCATAACAAAAAAAGACCTGAAAGATTTAAAGGCAAAATATAAGAACAAACTCGACAACTTCGATGATGACCCATTCGATGAGAATAACATTGACAACTTCGAGGCTGACCTATTCAAAAAGTATAGCATCAATAAAGTCTATTTCAACGACGATTATGATGATTATAATTATGCCGACGATAATAATGATAATAATGATAATGATGAAAAGGATGATAAATAATAAGACGGAACTGCCATAAAAGGCAAGAGAAAAGTTTATAGGGAAAAGTAGTGCAGGAGGAAACCCTGCACTATTTTTTGTGGGGAATTGTAACACAGTTCATAGGGGAATAAACATACACCCCCAAAGGAGGGGGCAGGGGTGGGTGGAATGAAGTCTGAAGCCGTTCAAAAAAACAGGGCGCACATCCCCTTAATAGGGGTTTAAGGGGGCTTGCCCCCTTAAAGAGGTCGCAGGGCGCTAGCCCCATAAAAAGCGTGCGACAGCACGCAAACGGCA
>CALXIO010000018.1 GCA_944388385.1 uncultured Ruminiclostridium sp. | reverse complement strand
CCCCTTACGGTAGTTTCTTTTATTCTACCATAAGGGGGTGTGTTTTTCTATTGTCCGTTTTTACTGGACCTGTTCAAATTTCAGTCGGGTGGTTTTTTATTTGGGGTGGGGGTGGTGGGTACCGGGGGTTTTAAGGGGGCAAAGCCCCCTTAATGGGGTGTGGGACGAAGCCCCACAAAAAAGCGTGCGACAGCACGCAACACGGCAAAAAGGTGGTAGCAAAACAAAGCCGTCGTGAGGGCGTTTACAACCGAACAGGCGACTTTTGCGTGCCTTTTTGCCGAAAAGGAGGAGCAAGGCAGTGAAGTGAAGGGTGGGCGCTTGCCGTCCGCCCCGAGCATGAACGGACTTTGCGACGACGCAGGGAGGGGGCGGGGGGTGGGTGGAGTGCCGACAGCAGTCGATAAAAAATAAGGGGGATACAAGTCCCCTTAACAGGACGAATTCCCGACAGCAGTCGTTAAAGCTAACAGGGTACACCGCCCCCTTTAAGCGAAAATCCCCCCAAAAAACACCCCCACTATCCCCTCACAGCTCTCCCCCTTCTTTGAAAGAAGCACCGCTGTGTTACAGCTAAGGCCGGTGTTATTGCCTATTCCCTTTGTTTCAAAGGTGAATATATCCCCGGAATAGGTGTAGGTAAAGCAGGGGGATTTTATTCCCATGATCCGGCAAAATTCAAAGCCGGACATGGTAAGTCCACATACCGTTATATCGGTCACCATGCCGTTTTCATCCCGGCTTATATCACTTATCCACCTCTCTCTTTCAGGGGAAATTATAAGGTCATCATACCGCCTTAAAAGTATCTCCGCAAAGCCGGTATCTATAAGCTGCATACTGCCCTTATACCATGGATTTTCCTTGTCCTTAGGGCAATAAAGGGCTTTTGTATGGGGGATTGCTTCACAATGGGACAATGCCCCTGAGGATACAGAGCATACCGGCAAAAATATGTCCTCATCCTTATAAATATCCGAATTAAGAGCAAGGTCTGATACATCAAGGCATAGCTCATATACAGCCTTATATTCCTCTCCGTAAAATTCCTCCCCCTCCTTTATTGTCATACAGTGCAGGGCATATATCCCCACCCCGGGCAGGGCATTTCTCTTGTCAAGATATTCTATACTCTTTTTAAGGCATACCCCCACCGCCTTTATTCCCTCCAGGCTTTCATTCTTGGTTATGTCATTTACAAACCGCATACTGTACATAATGCACCCTGCAAGATATTCTTTAAAGGGGTGCTGCTCCCCGTTTACGGTGATATATTCCTTTTGGACAAGGGAATTGTCCTTATTATCTGCGAATATGTTACATAAGGCAACAATAACCGTTATGATTATAACAAGGATGCTTAATGCTATTAAAAGCTTTGAATTTATAATTCTTTTTATTTTCATAATATGGGCATTATTCATGGCGAAAATTACCTTTCTTTCGGCATTTTGCTGTTTTTTTACAGATAAAAATGAAATTTCCCTGAATTTATCCTGCATTAACTTGACTTATTTCCTCTTATGTTATATAATAGTTAGGAATACATATTTTAAGAGGCGATTGTGCAGGATTTGTACAAGTATATTCAAAAGAAAAGAAATATAGACTTTTAACAGAAAGGAATTTTGAAATGACCGAGAGATTTCAGAAGCTTTGCAGAGATTATAAGATAAATACTGCTATTGACCCCAAGCTCTATGATAAGTACGGAGTTAAAAGAGGACTTCGTAACACCGACGGAAGCGGCGTTGTGGCAGGCTTTACCAATATCTGCTGTGTACATGGCTATGTTATTGATGAGGGCGAAAAGAAGCCGGCTCCCGGTAAGCTGATTTACAGGGGATATGATATAAATGATTTAGTGGCAGGTAAGACAAAGGATGACCGTTACGGCTTTGAGGAAACTGCCTACCTTTTACTTTTCGGAAATCTTCCCGATAAGGAACACCTTGAGGACTTCAAGAAGATAGTTACCCACTACCGTACCCTTCCTCCCTACTTTGCAGAGGATGTGCTTATGCGTTGCCCCTCAGGTAATATCATGAATAAAATGGCACAATCTGTGCTTGCCCTTTATACATACGACAAGGAGCCTGAAAACAAGAGCATTGAAAGTGAGATGCTGAAGGCTATTTCCGTTATTGCAAGACTTCCTGCAATAATGGTAGGAGCATACCAGGTAATGAGAAGATACCTTCACAATTCAAGTATGGTAATGCACCCCATAAACCTTGACGAAAGTCTGGCAGAAAGCATTCTTTCCACACTCCGTGATAACCGTGAGTACACAAAGGAGGAGGCAAAGCTGTTGGACCTTTGCCTTATGCTTCACGCTGAACACGGCGGCGGTAATAACTCCACCTTTACCTGCCGTTGCGTAACCTCCTCCGGCACAGATGCCTATGCGGCTTACGCTTCAGCTATTTCCTCCCTTAAAGGTCCCCGTCACGGTGGCGCTAACATTAAGGTTATGGAAATGCTTAACTGCATTGAAAACGGCGTTAAGAACTGGGAGGATGACGGCGAGGTGGCTGACTTCCTTATAAAGATATTAAACAAGGAAGAAAACGACCACAGCGGTCTTATATACGGCATGGGTCATGCGGTTTATACCCTTTCCGACCCAAGAGCAGTTATCCTTAAAAAGGCGGCTATGAAGCTGGCTCAGGGTACTCCCTTAGAGGCTGAATTTAAGCTGCTTGATAAGATTGAGGCTCTTACACCGGAAATTTTCGCCAATAATAAGGGCGATAAGACCATGTGTGCAAATGTGGATATGTACTCAGGCCTTGTTTATAAGCTGCTTGGAATCCCTGTTGAAATGTACACCGCACTTTTTGCCTGTGCAAGAATGCCCGGCTGGTGCGCCCACAGAATGGAAGAGATACAAAACGGCAAGCGTATCATGCGTCCTGCTTATAAGGCACTTGCGGCAGATAAGGAATATATTCCGCTTAATGAGCGTTAATAAAGAGGTAGCAGATGAATTTTGTAAAGGGAAAGTTGTCCCTTGTAGGGGCAATTCTTTTCACTATTATATTATCGGTGCTGAGATATTTTCAGATATCCATGGGCACTGAGCTTCCCTCCGGCTTTTATATGCAGGGGCAGGAGGTTTTTAACGTAGGCTTTAATGTTATCCTTGCGGCGGTGGGTATCTGTACTGTCCTTGCGGTTGTTTTTGAACTGAAGGAAAAATACGGCAACAGCAAGGAAAAAATAAGCATTATAAATAAGCCGGTAGTAGGCAGGGCGGCTGCTGTTGTGGGGGTATGCTTTATACTCTCCGGGGCATCTATGTCCATTTCTGTAATAAACGGCTTTACTTCGGTTATCACAATAGATACAGTATTTTCCGCACTTTCCTGTGTGGCGCTTATAATAGGCGGTATATCCGCCTTTTCAACATCAAAGCTCTCTGCGCCACTTACCGTAACGGCGCTTATTACAATAATTACCTTTCTTGTAAAGGCGGTATTTTATTACCTTGACAACACGGTAATTACAGTAATGCCACAGAAGCTCATGATGATGCTCTACCTTGTTGTTTCGGCACTTTTCTGGATAAATCTCGGCAGAATGTTATCCGGAGGAGAAAAGAAGCTCACAAGAATTGCTATGATGTCCGCCGGATTTTTCTGCGGTATAACCACCTTTGCAAATTCCGTCAGCACTATTATATTTGCCGCTGTGAATCCTGAAAAGTGGGATATGCTTACAGATCTGCCGGATATAGAATTTATGATAACAGGTGTTACCGCGGCGGTTATAGCGGCGGCATATCTTACAACAAACACCCAGAAGCCCGGAAGGGTTCTTATAAAAGAGGAATATCTTGAGGATATTCCGGATTTTGAAGAAGATAAGGAATAATCGGCTTTTACCCTGAGGAGATAGTATGTTAGTTTCATTTTCATTTAAAAAACTCCTTGCAAGAATAACAGCGCTTATTACTCTTTTCACTATGGTATTTGCTCTTTCAGGCTGTTCCTTTACTTTTTCCACCGAAGCTTTATTGACACCGCCCCGTCTTACTGAGGAGCAGACGCAGATATATGATGCGCTTTTAGAGGGTACTGCACAAAGCAAGATAGATCTCAGATACCCCAGAACAGGCGAAAACCTCAGTGCCTTCACCGTCATAAATCTGGACGATGAACCGACAAATGAGGCGGTGGTTTTTTATGAGGTAAAAAATCCGGCGGTTATGGAAAACACCTCGGATGAGGATATAAGAAGCAACCTGAGGGTAGGCTTTCTTGATAAGGAGGATGGCATATGGCGGCTGGTTTATGAAATGGCCGCAAGGGGTAACGATATAGAAAGTGTCAGATTTGCCTCTCTTGGGGCCGATTACCCCTATATGATCGCCCTTTTCAACACCGGGGTAACCTCGGAAAAAATAGTTACCGTAACACAGTATAAGGACAAGCAGGCCACAAGGCTTATTGACCTTAACTGTACTTATATTATGACTGAAAAATTCACCCGTACCGATAAGGAGGATCTGCTTATATTCTCCAATGCAAAGGATATGCCCGGAACTTTACGAATATTGGGCTATGAGGAGGACGGGCTGAAGCCCCTTTGTGAATCGGTGGCATATTCTGCGGATGTAAAGAGTCTGTCCCGTATCACATTGGGAAAATGCCGTTTCAATGATGAAAACATGCCCTGTATAGCGGTGGATTATGCCTCCGGTGAGCTTATATATAATACCCATATGCTTTACTATAACGGCAAGAATGTGGTGGATGCCTCGGTATTCATAAGGGATAACACCGACACCGGCTATGAAAGGGTGGTAAATAACTTTACACCCAATGTATATTCCGCCGATATAGATAATGACGGAGTTATTGAGGTACCTGTTACCGCAAGGCTTATAGGCTATGAGGTGCTTACCTCTCCTGAGGCGGTAAACCTTATCTACTGGAAGGAGCAGGATGTAAGCGGTATAAAGATTGATGCCTACACCTTTATAGATAAGGGCAAGAACTTTATGCTTAAATTCCCGGAAAGATGGTTAGGGGTAGTTACTGCGGCGCTACATTCCGATGAGATAATTTTCTGTCGCTATGCAAATAATACCATAGTTGAATCAAAGCCCCTGCTTAAAATAAAGACTGTGCTTAAAACAGATGAGGGCAGCATTAAGCAAAGCTATGATTCAAGCAGTGAATACACCTTATATTACGAGGATGATACAAGAATAGTTTATGTAAGCAATATTTCAGATGAAAGTCTTGCATTGACAGAGGGTGAGCTTAAGGATGCTCTTACACCCTGTCCCGAGGGAATATGAAAGGGGAAGCCATGAAAAGAATTTTAGTATGTGAAGATGAAGATACCATAAGGGATTTTATAGTAATAAATCTTAAGCGTTCCGGCTATGATGTGGTGGATGTAAGCGATGCCTCCCAGGCTATGGATGCCTATATCCATTACGGCGGACAGATAGATGTGGCATTACTTGATATTATGCTTCCCGGGGTGGACGGCACGGAGCTATGCCGATGGTTAAGGCAGAAAAGCAACACCATGGGCATTATTATGCTGTCTGCAAAAAGCCAGGAGGCAGACAAGGTATTAAGCCTTACCCAAGGGGCAGATGACTATGTTACAAAGCCCTTTTCGCCCTCTGAGCTTGTTGCAAGGGTGGATGCCATATACCGCAGGGTATGTTTAAGCACTAAAACAGCGGTGGCTGAGGATAAGACCGGCATTATAGAATCCGGACCCTTTTCCCTTGATACCAAAAAGAGGGCATTTTTCAAAAAGGGCAAGCCCATAGAAACCACCCAGATGGAATTTCAGCTACTTGAATATTTTATGACCAATCCCGATGCGGCTCTTGACAGAAAAAGCATACTTACCCGTATATGGGGAGAGTATTACACCGATGTAAAGATAGTGGATGTAAATATAAGAAGACTGAGAATGAAGATAGAGGACGATCCCTCTCAGCCCAGATATATAACCACCATAAGGGGCTACGGCTATAAGTGGTGTGCTGAGGAGCAGGGGGATATTTCAGACTTTATATAATACCATGGAGGTAAACCTTGTCAAAAAAGACAACAATAGCTAACCGCTGGTTTCTGAAAAGCTTCAGCGTAGTGCTTATTGCTCTGCTTATACTGGATGTGGTATTATACGGAGTGTTCAGGGCATATTTTTACGGCACTGTGGAACAGCAGTTAAAGGGAGAGCTTACTGTTATTTCCGCCGTACTTACAAGAAGCTATAATACCTCTGCCAATACCGGTGATGAAATAAGAAACACAATAGAGAATTTCTCCAAGAAAAACAGCATGGAGCTTATGATGATAAACTCCGGCGGTAAGGTAATAATCACCTCCAGCGGATTTTCTCCCTACGGCGAATATGTAATGCCGGACTATGACAAGGCTCTGACCAGTCAGGACGGCATAGGGGTGTATAACGGTGTACAGGAAAACGGCGAAAATGTTATGGCGGTAACCTGTATGCTGGATATTGACGACTACAGATATAATGCGGTAAGGGTTATAGTTTCCCTTACGGGAATTGACGCACAGCTTGGCAAGGTAATGCTGTTTACCATATTTGTCAGCGGCTGTGTAATTCTGCTTATGCTGTTTTTGGGACTTTATTTTATAGGCTCTATTGTAAAGCCCCTGCGACAGATAAGTAAAAATGCCAGAAAAATCGCCCAGGGGGATTTTTCTGTGGATATAGACTATAAGACAAACGATGAGCTGGGTGAATTGTGCCGGGTATTTAACTACATGGCAAATGAGCTTAAAAACAGCGAAAATATAAAGAATGACTTTATATCCTCCGTATCCCATGAATTAAGGACTCCCCTTACAGCAATAAGGGGCTGGAGTGAAACTATTATGTCAAGCCCGGAGGATAAAAAGACCGCCGCTAAGGGTATGCGTATCATATCCGAGGAAAGCGGACGGCTTGCCGCTATGGTGGAGGAGCTGTTAGACTTTTCCAAAATGCAAAGCGGCAGATTTAATCTGTCAATGGAGTATATGGATGTATATGCGGAGCTGACAGATGCGGTGATTATGTATTCCTCCAGGGCTACCCAGGAAAATAAGGTAATTATCTATGAAGAGCCTATGGATATAGTCACCATATACGGAGATAAAAACCGCATAAGGCAGGTATTTATAAATATTATAGACAATGCGGTAAAGTACACTCCCCCGGGAGGCTCAATAATTGTAAATGCCAAGGCGGAAAAGGATATTATCTATCTTATTATTGAGGATACCGGCTGTGGTATTGCAAAGGCGGACCTTCAGAAGGTAAAGACAAAATTCTTCAAGGCAAACAACACCGTAAGGGGCTCAGGTATAGGCCTTGCGGTAGCAGATGAAATAATCACCGCCCACGGAGGAGAACTGGAGATAGAAAGCGAAGAGGGTAAATATACAAGAGTTATTATCACATTACCTATAGCAAAAAGGGACAAGCAGGAAGGAACAGAAGATGTCTGAAAAGAAAAAGGACACCGCCATTAAAACCAAGGTGGGCGGTCAGGCTCTCATTGAGGGCGTTATGATGTTAGGCCCTGACAAGGGCTGTATGGCTGTAAGGCAGCCTGACAGGGAAATATATACTGAAGTATGGGAAAGAAAAAAGCCGAAATGGTATAACAAGGCGCCCTTTATAAGGGGCTGTATCAACTTTGTTTCACAGATGGCAGACGGATATAAGTATCTTATGAAGTCCGGTGAAATAAGCGGTATGTTTGATGAAGAGGAGGAGGAAAAGGACAAGAAGAAGTCCCAAAATCCGGAAAAATCCGAAAAGAAGGACAAGGAGGAAAAGACCTCTGTTCTTGACGGTATGCTTATGGTTATATCCATGATACTGGGTATAGGCCTTGCGGTGGGGCTTTTTGTTATGCTTCCCACATTTATCTTTACCGGTATACAGTATCTTTTCGGAGATACGGATATTTCTGCATTCCGTTCTTTGGTTGAGGGTGTGCTTAAAATAGCAATATTTATATTCTACCTGTGGCTTACTTCTAAGATGAAGACCATGAAAAGGCTTTATCAGTACCACGGGGCAGAGCATAAGACTATTTTCTGCTATGAGCACGGGGAAGAATTAACGGTGGAAAATGTAAGAAAGTATAAGCGTTTTCACCCCAGATGCGGTACCAGCTTTATATTCCTTACCCTTGCAATAAGCATACTTGTGTATACACTGCTTCCTATAAACAGCGAGCTTTTTATGAACACCTTCGGGGTATCACAGTTTATAGGGGATTTACTGAGAATATGCTGTAAGATAATATTCCTTCCTCTTGTAGTGGGAATTTCCTATGAGCTTATAAAGATAGCCGGCGGATGCGATAATGTGTTTACAAAGATATTATCCGCCCCGGGACTTGCAATTCAGCGCCTTACCACAAAAGAGCCTGAGGATGAAATGATAGAGGTTGCAATAGCCTCCATGAAGCCGGTACTCCCCGACAGACCCGAGGACGCTTTATGGTAAAAAACGGCATACAGCTTTTAAGGGATATGCTTATTCCCGTATCCGGGGAGGAGTCATATTTTGAGGCGGTGCAGATAGTAAAGGAATTGTGTGGTAAGGGAAGGCTTGATACCTTATCCGACGAGGAATATGAAAAATGCCTTTCGGCGGTGGAGAAAAGAAAACAGGGCATACCCCTGCAATATATTTTCGGAAACTGGGATTTTTACGGCAGAAAATTCTTTGTGGGAAAGGGGGTACTTATCCCAAGACCGGAAACAGAGCAGCTTTGCGAAATATGTATAAAGCACCTTGAAAAAAATCCGGGGGAGTTTATTGACCTTTGCTCAGGGTCGGGATGTATAGCAATAACCCTTTCGGCACAAACCGGAGAAAAGGGCTTTGGAGTAGAGCTGTCTATGGACGCTATACCCTATTTTGAAAAAAACATAAGAGAAAATAACACCCTTAATGTAAGCCTTATAAAGGGGGATGTACTTGATACAGCCACAGCGGATGGCTTTAAGGATGGGCATTTTTCCCTTATAGTATCAAACCCACCCTATATCACCACAAGGGAAATGAAGGATTTAAGCCCGGAGGTACTTTGTGAGCCTTATATGGCATTGTGGGGCGGAGATGACGGCCTTGATTTTTACAGAGCAATTCCCCTTATATGGAAAAGAAAGCTGAAAAAAGGGGGACTTTTAGCCTTTGAAATAGGAGATACTGAGGGAAATGCGGTAACAGATATACTTTCAGAGGCAGGCTTTTCGGATATATCCCTTATAAAGGACATATACGGTAATGATCGCATTGTTACCGGTAAAAATATATGATATTGTACTGACTATTGTACATATATAATGTTATAATATAACTGTAAGCAAAAACCATAATGTGAGAAAGGAAATATAATATGGCAAAAGCAAATTCAAAGAAGAATACTACCGGGGTAGTTCGCCCCACCACTCCCGAGGAAAAGAGAAAAGCACTTGAAACCGCTATGGATCAGATAATCAAGAATTACGGTCAGGGTGCTGTTATGTTCCTTGGAGATGATAATAACCGCAAGCTCAATGTGGAGGCTGTTCCCACAGGCTCAATAGGACTTGACCATGCCCTTGGCATTGGTGGACTTCCCAAGGGTAGAATTATTGAGATATACGGTCCTGAATCCGGCGGTAAGACAACAGTTACACTTCACTGTATAGCAGAGGTTCAGAAGCTTGGCGGATATGCGGCATTTATTGATGTTGAGCACGCCCTTGACCCGGTTTACGCAAAATCTCTGGGTGTTGATATTGATCAGCTTATTGTGGCACAGCCCGATACCGGTGAGCAGGCTCTTGAAATTATGGAGAACCTTGCCCGTTCCGGCGCTATTGATATAATCGTTCTTGACTCTGTTGCGGCTATGGTAACCAAGGCTGAAATTGACGGCGAGATAGGAGATTCCTTTGTGGGCGTACAGGCAAGACTTATGTCAGGCGCTATGAGAAAGCTCACAAGCGTTATTTCTAAATCCAACTGTGTGGCTATCTTTATAAACCAGGTGCGTGAGAAGATAGGGGTTATGTACGGAAATCCCGAAACCACCCCCGGCGGCCGTGCCCTTAAATTCTATGCCAGCGTAAGAATTGAGGTAAGAAAGGGCGAAAAAATAGTTGACGGAGGAGAGATAGTAGGTTATACTACTAAGTGTAAGGTAGTTAAGAATAAGGTAGCACCTCCCTTTAAGGAAGCGCAGTTTGATATGATCTTCGGTGAGGGTATATCAAGACTGGGCGAAATTGTCACCATGGGCGAGGAGCTGGGCTTTATAAAGAAAAGCGGTGCTTGGTTTAGCTACAACGGTGAAAGACTGGGCCAGGGCAAGGAGAATGTTAAGAAATTCCTGCGTGAAAATGATGACCTTCGTCTTGAAATCGAGGGCAAGATATTATCTAACCTTGAAAAGCTGGATAATGATATGACCGAGGATGAAAAGGAAGAGGCTGATACTCCGGATGTAATTCCTGAACAGCCTGAAGTGAAGCCTAAGAAGGCAAATAAGAAGAGTGTTGAGGTTGAGGTTGACGAGGACTTTGAGGAATTTAACCCTGAGGATCTTGACTGATGTCATACTCTGATGATGAAAGGATAAGAGCGAAACGGCGTGCCATGTATATACTGGCAAGCCGGGATCACTCAAAAAAGGAGCTGTACGATAAGCTTATAAAAAACTACCCTCCCGATTTATGCGAGAGGGTGGTGGAGCTTATGTGTGAGTACGGCTACATAGATGAAGAAAAATACACCGAAAAATTATACCGGGCATATATGAAAAAAGGCTGGGGTAAGTCCAAAATCAGATTTGAGCTGAAAAGAAAGGGACTGCCTGACGGCCTTGTTCGTGTTGCCGAGGAGGGGTATGATGAGGAGGACAGGGAAGAACAGCTGTGTTCCCTCATACGAAAAAAATATCTTTCCCGGCTTGATTTTGAGGACAGAAAAAGTATACAAAGGGTAACCGGCTCCCTTGCTCAAAGAGGCTTTGGCTATGATGAGATAAAAAGAGCCTTAAAGCAGATAAGTGAGGAAGAGCAGAGTTACTTTGATGAATTCAGTGAGGAATAAGGAGCAAATATGGGTGAGAAGATAAAGGTAGGCATGGTGTCACTTGGTTGTCCTAAAAACCAGTGTGATGCGGAGCTTATGCTGGCAAAAATTGCGGATGCAGGCTTTAAGATAGTAAACGAGGCAGGTCTTGCGGATGTGGTTATTATAAATACCTGTGGCTTTATCCAGAGTGCAAAGGAGGAGGCCATTGAGGAAATTATGGAGGCTATCAGCCGTAAGAATGACGGTATAAATAAAAAGATAATAGTTACCGGCTGTCTTGCAGAAAGATATCAGCAGCAGATGGACGAGGAATTTCCCGAAATAGACGGGGTACTTGGTATTGCCAAAAACGACGATATAGTAAAGACCATAAGAGCCGTAATGGAAAACAAGAGGGTTATTTCCTTCGGAGATAAGCTGTGTCACAACATGGAGGGAAAAAGGCTTTTATCCACCCTTCCCCATTATGCCTATTTAAGAATAGCGGACGGCTGTTCAAACTGCTGTTCCTACTGCGCTATACCCATGATAAGAGGCAAAATGAGAAGCCGTACCATGGAAAATATAGTAGCTGAAGCAAAGCACCTTGCAAAGCAGGGTGTAAAGGAGCTTATTCTTGTTGCCCAGGATGTTACCGCCTACGGCATTGACCTTTATAAAAAATACGCCCTGCCTCAGCTGTTAGATCAGCTTTGCGAAATCAAGGGCATAAAGTGGATAAGGCTCTTATACTGCTATCCCGACAAGGTGACAGATGAGCTTATAGAAACCATTAAAAAGCAGGATAAGGTGCTTAATTATATTGATCTTCCAATACAGCATTGTGACAAAGAGATATTAAAGGCTATGAATCGTCCGGGGGATGAAAATTCCCTCAGAGAATTATTTACAAGGCTAAGGCAGGAGATACCCGGCATTGTACTTCGTACCACCCTTATTACAGGCTTCCCCGGGGAAACTGAGGAGCAGTTCCAGGCTATGGCGGAATTTGTGGACGAGATAAAGTTTGAAAGACTGGGCTGTTTTGCCTATTCTGCTGAGGATGATACCCCGGCGGCGGAATTTCCCTACCAGGTGGATGAGGCCGAGAGGGAGAGAAGAGCAGAAATTATTACCAATGAGCAGGAGATAAGAATGGCTGACTATTATGCCGGCTTTGTGGGTAATGCTTATGAGGTGGTATGTGAGGGCTTTGACAGATATTCTGATATGTATTTCGGAAGAAGTATGCACTTTGCCCCGGAAATTGACGGTATGATATATTTTACAAGCACAAAGGAAACAAGACCTGTAATAGGGGACTTTGTTGAGGTTAAAATAACAGATGTTCTTGAAAATAACCTGCTTGGAGAACAGGTATAACGGAGGCTTAATATGAATCTGGCTAACAAGCTGACGGTATTAAGGGTGATTTTAGTTCCGGTGTTCGGATTTTTTATGCTTACAGAGGGGATAATTCCCCATAATTATCTGTATGCGGCTATTGTATTTGCAATAGCCGCAATTACCGATACCGCTGACGGAAAAATCGCAAGAAAATATAATATGATAACCGACTTCGGCAAATTCCTTGACCCATTGGCGGACAAGATACTGGTGGTTACTGCCCTTATCTGCTTTGTGGAGCTTTCCTGGACATCTGCATGGGTGGTGGCTGTAATAGTTGCAAGGGAATTTATGGTATCCGGTATAAGGCTTGTGGCCGCCGGCAGTAAAAAGAAGCTGGTAATTGCGGCGAGTATATGGGGCAAGCTGAAAACTGCGGCTACAATGGCGGTTATATGTGTTATCCTGCTTCTTTATATCCTTGCAGACTTTGGGGCAATAGAAATCACCCCTGTAATTACCCTTATAAGGGATATACTTATGTATATCTGCTGTGGGCTTACGGTCATCTCCGGAATCAAGTATCTATGGGATTACAGAGAATTATTCAACGATGCAAAATAATGTTACCCCTGTTCCACGTGGAACAGGGGTTGGTTTTTTTGGGGGGTGAGGGGCGAAGCCTTACCGGGGGTTTTAAGGGGGCTTGCCCCCTTAAAGCGGTCGCAGGGCGCTAGCCCCGATTATCTCCCCCCTTCCCGAGGGGAAGGGGGGGTCAGGGGGGGTTGGGGATAGCCGTCTGCGGACGATAAAAATAAGGGGGTCGCACATTCCCTTAATGCAGTCACAGGGTCTGAGGGGCGCACCGCCCCTTACCCCCCCACCCCCCACTACTAATAAATTTACCGAAATTTCCCCCTTCAGAATGAAAAAAGCCGAATAAATGCCGAAAATTAAGATAAAATGCAAAATTTAAGGCATATTCACTTGACTGTAAACCCCTTTTATTATATTATTAAAGTAGGGTACTAACGCAATATTTCAGATATTCTGAAAAGAGGACAAAATTATGGAGATAAAAGTAAGTGCATCTATACTGTCAAGCAACCTTGCCTGTATGTCGGATGAGCTTTCAAAAATAAAAACCGCCGGTGTAGACTGGGTGCATATAGACGTTATGGACGGAGTATTTGTGGATAATATCACCTACGGCAATAATTTCGTTGCCGCTATGAGAAATTACTCCGATATGTTCTTTGACACCCACCTTATGGTAACCGACCCCACAAACCTTATCCCCCTGTTTAAAAAGGCAGGAAGCGATATGATAACTATCCATATAGAAAGCAACGGAGATACCGCAGAATGCTTAAGGCTTATAAAACAGCTTGGTATGAAAACCGGCCTTGCTTTAAAGCCGGGTACTGCGGTGGAGGAATGTTTTCCTTATCTCCCCCTTTGCGATATGGTGCTTATAATGACTGTTGAGCCGGGCTACGGCGGACAGGGATTTATTCCCGATACCCTTGTTAAAATAAAGCGGTTAAGGGAATATTGCAACGAAAAATTCCCCCATGTTTCCATACAGGTTGACGGAGGAATAAATAATTCCACCGCTGTTTTGGTAAAGCAGGCAGGTGCTGATGTTTTAGTGGCCGGCACATACCTTTTTAAGTCGGAGGATATGAAAAAGGCCTGTGAATTATTAAGATGATCCGAAAGGAATTTATATAAATGTCAAACACTTCAAATGAGGAGCTTTTGCGGAAAATAGAGGATGCCCCCCTGCTTATGAGTCAGGACAAGGCCCGTAAAAAACTGAAAAAGCCCAGAAGCGTATATGCGGACCAGATATTGTTTATGGCAACAATAGTCTTTCTGGCGGTGTATAATTACGGCTTCAGGGCATTGTCGGTGTGTATTGTTTCGGTGCTTGCCTGTATCATAGTTGATATGCTGGGCTGCTTCTTTTCAAAAAAGGAATATAACGTAAAGGACCTGTCCACCATAGCCTACGGACTTGCCCTTGCCCTTATGCTTCCTGCATCGGTGGACTATTATATAGTTTTACTGGGGGCTGTGCTTACAATCACCGTAAAGCATATTTTCGGCGGTAAGGATAATTATATATTCAACCCCACCGCAGTAGCTATTGCCTTTCTTATTATGTGCTACCCCACAAAGGTGCTTATGTACCCGGAAAAGGGTGTGCAAATGCCCATATTCGGTACTGTGGATGTGGCATTGTCAAGCGGTATAGAAAGTAACTTTATCAAAAACGGCTCAATGCCGGATCTTTCCGTGCTGGATATTCTTATGGGAAATTTCCTTGGCCCTATGGGTACTACACATATACTTGTACTTGCGGTATGCGGTATTTGTCTTATGTTCAGGAAAAGTATTTCCTTCTTCTCCACCATAGGCGGTATGGCGGTTATGGCAGGACTTACCTACCTTATTACCCCCACCGCAGAAATGGTAACCTTCCAGTTTATAAACGGCTTTGTACTTTTCGGCTTTATATTCCTTGCAAGCGACCCCCAGACTCTGCCCTATACCAACGGCGGCAGACTGCTGTACGGACTGTCTTTGGGTATTATAACCACCGTATTCAGACAAACCGCAAACATAGAGGGCGTATTTGTATTTTCGCTTCTGGTTGTAAATGCCCTGTCCTTATACCTTGACAGGCTGGCATATAATATAGGCACAGCCACCGCAAACGGTGTAAAGACCTTAGGCAGGTATCTTGGTACCTTTGAAAGAGTTCAGAAGAATGTAAAGCAGGGCAAAACCACCGATACACCGAATATAGGCGATACACAGGAGCTTATAATAGAGCCTGTAAACTTCAATATGCCTCCTATTGACAGCAAGGTCACAAAGGTAAAGAGAAGAAGAAAGATGACCTTCGGCGAAAGACTTATGCAGATAGGCGAAAAGATAGGTAATGCCACAAATAAGGATAAGGAAAAAATAAACAACAAAAAGCCAAAGGATATTATTATGCCCTCTGAGGATGAAGAAACATCCGGGGATAACAGAAAGGAGGAAAATGATGGCTAAGGCAAAGCAAATTAAAAACAGACCGGATTTTTCTGACTTTCATTTTACAAGGGATCTTCTTGACGGTATAGCAAAGCAGAATATAGTGCTTATGACAGGTCTTGTTAATGCCCCTGTTATTATAGCCGCCACCACCTTTAAAAAGGGTGTGGTTATAGCACTTGCCTTTGCGATTATTTCCTTTCTTACCATTATGACCTGCTCCTTTGTGCCTAAAAAAATAGTTTATGCCCTTCGTATAATTATCTATGCCCTTGTGGGTTCGGTATATTATATTCCCACCATATTACTGCTAAGCAGGATTTTCCCCCTTACAGTAGAGCTTATCGGCATATATCTGCCCCTTATTATAACAAACTCCCTTATATTCTCAAAGACGGAAAGCCGCTTTTATCACGAAAGAAAGCTGAAAATGTTCTTTGATGTTATAGTATTTATTATAGGCTTTGGTATTGTCTGTGTAATAACCGGTGCGTTCAGAGAGTTTATCTGCTATGGCTCTTTTGCCGGTATACAGCTTACGGATATAAGCATAAAGGCATTTGAATCCCCCTTCGGCGGATTTATCCTTGTGGGTATTATGGCAGGTATGTTCAGAGCCCTTTATAATTACCTTCGTAACCGCAAGGCAAAATATACCCAGGCACTTAATAATGTACAGCTTGAGGATAATATGACCTCAACTGCGGAAAATAAAGAATAGGCGGTGGATTATGGATAATCTGTTATTATTTATAGATGCCGCCATGATAGCCATGTTTGTGGAAAATGCCATTTTCTCAAGGGCATTCGGCACAAGCACCGCACTTTATGCGGCAAGAAAAAAGGACAGCATGATAGGGCTGGGACTTGGGGTGGCCTATGTTACCACCATATCCTCTGTTATAACCTATTTTATAGATAAGCTGTTATCCGAGTGGGAATATTACTTTGTGGTAATGCCCCTTATCTACACGGTTGTAATAGGCATTTTATATGCAGGAAGTCTGCTGTTTATCTGGAGATTTATTCCGAAATTATTTGTAAAGGTAAAAAAGTATGTGCATCTGTCGGTATTCAATGCGGCGGTTTTAGGTGCATTATTCTTAAACTCGGTATTAAACGAAAGCATTTTTTCCTATCTGGGATTCGGTATAGGACTTTCGGCAGGATACCTTATAGCGATGTTCTTTCTTCATATTGCAAACGAAAGACTTAATTCTCCTCTTATCCCGGCGGCATTCAGAGGAATGCCCATTATGATGGTATTTATCGGTATTTTATCCCTTGCATTCTATGCCCTTACGGGATATAATACTTCAGTCAATGTATAAGTTTTTCTAAAAGAGGTAACAAAATGAGCAAAAAAGGATTCAAGGTAAAACGCACAAGGCGTAATTTATATAAAAAGAGAAAAAGCACCGGCAGAAAGGTGGCAGAGATAGTCCTGCTTGTTTTAATAGTGGGAGCGCTTATCTTTATTGGATATTCAGTGGCACCCCCTATTATAGACTTTATACAAAACGGCAGCGAAACCACAGAAAGCACCCCTGCATGGACTCCCCCGGTAACCGAGGACACAGAAAAGGAAAATACAGATAAACCCTCGGAGGAAACCCCGGCATCCACCACCCAAAAGCCCCAGACCACTACCACCGCCCTTGCACCAAAGCCGGTGGAAAATACAGTTGTTGTAACCGCCCCGGCACAGGCTCTTTACTCTAAGGAGGCCCTTGCGGAATATTTGGCAAATGCCAAAAAGGAAGGGGCTGTAAAGATAGCATTTTGTCTGAAGGACGAAATCGGACAGCTCTGGTACAAGTCTGAGCTTGAAATAGTAAAGGACAATCAGGCTGTAATCAAGGGCGCAATGACCCTGAAGGAAATATGGGATGAATGTAAAAAGGCAGGCATCACCCCTGTAATTCAGCTTAATACCCTGTATGACAGAAGAACACCCTATGTTATTACCGGTACGGGATTTATGGTTACTGACCAAGGGGGCACCTGGACATGGAACGACAACACGATTGAAAAGGGGGGCAAGCCCTGGACAAATCCCTTCTCGGATAAAACAACGGTTTACTTTGCCGATATTATGAAGGAGCTTAGCACAGCAGGATTTAAGGAATTTATATTATCAAATACCATGTTCCCCAATTTCGGCAATTATGACTACAACCTTCTGGGAACAGAGGTACAGGCTGCTGACAGACACAAAAAGCTCACTGCCCTTTGTGAGGCCATGGCACAGGCAGGAAAGGGAGATACTCTTGTAAAGATCGACGCTGAGGATTTACTTACATATTCCTCCGCCAAGTATAAGGCCACCGCAGAGCTGTGGGGAGATAAGGATAGCCTTAAATCCTGCAAGCTGTATGTTGATCTTAATGCCTCCACCTTAGGCAAAAAGTTGGATCTGGGCAACAGTAAGTCAATTACCATACAAAGCGACATTGTAAAGGCGGCTACACAATGCTTTACAGAGATAAAGCCCATAGCCGGAACAGACATTGTGGTTGGTGTTTCCGGGGCTACCCTTACAGCACAGCAAAAGGCGGAAATAGAAAAATCCCTGAAGGAAATGGGCTTTAATGACATTATTTTCGGATAAGCCCTTGAAATTCTTAGAGAAATAGGTTATAATATTACAATGTAATATTCCCACAAATAGAAAGGAACATAATCATGATAGAATTATTAGAGCTTTTATCAACCGGTCAGACAGCACAAAACACACCTGCTGAGGGTGCTGACCTTGTAAGTATGCTTACTATGCTTATTCCCCTTGCACTTATGATAGTTATTTTCTACTTCCTTATCATAAGACCTGAGAATAAGCGTTCAAAGAAAATGAAGCAGATGCTGGATGACTTAGAGGTAGCTGATGAGGTAGTTACCACCGGCGGTATTATCGGCAGAGTCCTTAGCATTAAGGAGGATACTGTGCTTATCGAAACCGGCAGCGACCGTACAAAGATAAGAGTATTAAAGGCAAGCATCGCCGAGAACAGAACTGTTCACGACAATGTAGAAGAAAGTAAATAAAAAAATGCGTCTTCCTTAGGGTGTCCGCCATATAGAAGTTTTTAATCCCGCCGTTTCTCAACTGCGGGATTAATCATTTCTTATAAAAGGCGGGAATTGCCAAAAGGGGCTCCCTTTCGGGAAGACGTTTTGTTTTTTAAGCATTTAATATGTGAATTTATTTCTACTTTTCCTTTCGGATATGGTTTTGTAAGGCCATATAATATATTCCGCATTGTTGAAATTTACGGAATTTAAGGACAGACAAAGGCAGTTTGGCATTTATTTCTGTATAATATGCTAAAAATGAATAATCTGCACTTTACCACTTGAAACAAAGACCGAAATATGGTAAACTGTTTATAAGGAATAAAGGGGGTATCGTTATGAAATTCAGCGTGATAAAGGGTTTAAATGCCGTAAGTAATTCTGCCATACGATACGGCCTTCAGAATGTGGGGGCTATACCTGAGTTCTGTGCTTTGGCAAAGGAGCTGAAGATATTCTCCATTACAAGGACTGCCTATTATGAAAATGAAAAGGGCAACACCGAAATATATAAGGACAGCACCTTTGCCGCTGTATATACAAAGGAATTTGAGCGCAGAGGGGCGGACGTGGACTTAAAGTATATCATTGAGGGGGAAATAGATTATTTCTCCGCCGATGATGATACAAGGGACACAATGGAACTTCTTACAAATGTGCTTTGCCTTTGCTATAACAGTTGTTACCTTTATTCCAAGGCTAAGCGTGAGAGAAATATTGACCGTGACAGCGGTATTCCCAATGAAAACGGCCTCAGAATATTCTTTGAGGATATACTTGAAGAGGGTATGCTGGATGAATATGCCATAGCCAAGGGCAAGGTTAAGGGCGGAAAGCTGCTTAACAATGTTTACGGCTATAATACCACCTCGGATATACTTAATAAATACGCCGCAAGGCTCAGTAAGACCGTTTCAAAGGACGAAATATGTGCAAGGCTTGACGGTGACACATTCCTTCTTATGCTGAAGAAAAACCGCCTTAAGAACAACAAGGACACCTTCGGGGAAATTGAGGTGGAATTTTCAATAGGCTATGAGCAGGTGGTTCATGCTATTTCCTTAAAGGCAGGTATTGCGGAGCTGACAAATGAGGACACCTTAAAGACCGCCATGGCCCATGCGGCAATAGCCCTCGATTTTGCTCTTAATAATACCGCCACCGATTTTGTATACTATGACAGCGACGATTTTGCTAAGGACAAGGCTCTTAGCTGTATGGAAAATGATCTTCCGGCGGCTATTGAAAATGAGGAATTTGAGGTTTTCTATCAGCCTAAGGTCCGTATAGATAACCGCACCATGATAGGGGCTGAGGCTCTTGTAAGGTGGGACCGTGACGGGGTTATGGTAAGCCCGGATGAATTTATTCCCATGGCTGAACGCACCGAACTTATAAAGCGTATCGATTTATATGTGCTGGAGCAGACCTGCCGACTTATAGCCCAGAGGTTAAAGGAGGGCAAGGAGGTAGTTCCCATTTCGGTGAACTTCTCTAAGATTCATTTAAAATATCCCCACTTTGCAGACAGGATAATGAACATTATCGAAAAGTATAAAATTCCCCCCTATTATATAGAGGTGGAATTTACCGAAACCGCCTATGTTGATGACTTCGGCTGTATAAAGCAGGCGATTGACGATCTTAAAAAGCATGGAGTTATGGCATCCATGGATGATTTCGGCACAGGCTATTCCTCCCTTTCTCTGCTTAAAAATATAAATATTGATGTTATAAAGGTGGATAAATCCCTTTCAAACAGCGACGATGAGGACAAAAGAGGCGCAGTTGTGCTTGAAAATGTGCTTAATATGGCAAATGAGCTTAATTTAATTACGGTGTGTGAGGGTGTTGAAAGTAAGGGAAACATGGAAAGCCTTTATAAAATGGGCTGTAAGATAATACAGGGCTATTGTTTTGATAAGCCCCTGCCGGAGGATGAATTCTTTGAAAGAATGGATAATCCTGTATATAAATAAAATAATCCCGTTCATTATGAACGGGATTTTTTATTATACAAAATACCCCTCGGAAAACCGAGGGGTAAATTTTTGCTTATATATCGCTTTTAAGAAAAATTACTTTCTCTTCTTAGCAACGATTGCTGCTGTTGTAGCGAGAACTGCAACACCTGCAGCTACTGCGATACCTTCAGCACCTGTTTCGGGGCTGACAGGAGTATCTGTAGTGGGATCGTCTGTAGCAGGAGCGTCAGAAGGAGCATCTGTAGCAGGAGCGTCTGCATCAGGAGCATCTACCTTCTTGCCAAGACCGTCAAATGCGATAAGAACGTTGCCGTCAGCATCCTTAATCTCGCACATTGTTACTTCGATAGGACAAAGGTCAGAACCCCATTCCTGAAGGCCGATCTGCATACAACCAATTTCCTTAACGCCATCCTCAACGAAGGGGTTAACAAGTGTATCGTTTGTGATCTTATATACACCCTTTTCAACTGTTTCAACCTTACCGGGCTTGTCAGCAGCAAATGTTTCAAGCTCTAAGTCAGGGTCAATAACGCCCCACCATTCACAGCTGGGCCAGTTGTACTTATCCCATAACTCTGTGCCCTCAGCAATGTCGCCGCCGTTTACTGAGAATACAACGCTACCACCGATAGCGCCCTCAAAGAAGTCGGCGTCAGCCTGGTTGTTGATTGTAACTGTGAAAGTAATCTGAGCAACCTTGCTTAAATCAACGCCGTAGTCTGTAGCGGGCTTGCCTTCATCGGAGTTACCTGTGTTGTAAACCTGTACTAACCATGAACCTGAACCGATATCACAACCTGCGTCAACACCTGATTCGGGAACTGCGAGAACTGCGCCTGCAGAAACAGTAGCTGTAGCAGCTATAGCTGAAGCAGCTGCAATAGCCATAATCTTTCTTAACTTCATAAGAAATGTCCTCCTTAAAATAAATAAAAAAATCGTCTTAACTACGAGAAAACATAATATCGTAGTATTACATAATCATTTTAACATTTTGCATTAAGTCTGTCAATGTACAAATTGTATAAATGTACTTTTAAAATTTATGCAATTCGTTAATTAAACTTACTTATTTTCGTATAATTTAGCTAAATTTTGAAATAATTTAATTTTTCGGAAAAATTCCTTAAAATTCGTCCTCCTCATCCCTTGCGTTCCATAATTCCACAAGGCGCTCCATTTCCTCTTCTGTAAGGGAAATACCCTTGCCCATTCTGGAGTGATCCTCATTCCATGAACGGATATCGTACTTAGGCTCTCTGTCATTCCAGGATACCATATTAAGCTCGATATTAAATCTTCCTCCCTCGCTTATTACTCCTAATTCCTTTGTGATTTCATACTTAAAGTCTGCCATTTTCATTTTTTCCTTTCAGATATATTTTACCGCTTATGCGGATTTTTACTTTTTAACTCGTTTTACCTTGGGCAATTTTGTTTTATCCGCAAAAATCACCTTATCAAAAAGACAATGGTATCTTGGGGGAATCAGCTTATTTATATGCCGCTTGCCGAAATACCACATTTCGAAATCTATCTTTTTCAGCACCCCGTCAAGGTATGTATTTATATGGTTGCGGTTTATTGTGCCTATGTCGATAAATTCAATAAGCTGTGCAGGAGGCTCATAGGTGATTATAAAATCCGCCCTGTTGTCATGCTCCTTTAATTTCTCTATGCCGTGGATAAGCTCATCATCGTTTGGCATTTCCTTTAGCCAGCGTTCCTCGTTGCCGCTTGTAATATCCTCGCTTTGTCCGCCGCCGAAGGTGAATATATCCTTTCCTGCTATGGTGTAATATTCTCCCCTCATAAGCTGATAGAGGTTTCCGCTTATGTGCCGTGCCACACCGCCGCAAAATTCCTCCACCGGATATTTTTCCAGCAGGTCGAAATTTTCATGGACACCGTCCACAAAAAGCACATAGTATTTTTTTCTGCCAAGCCGTTTAAGTATACGCTGTTCCTTTTTATCCCCACTCCAGATACAGCCGAAATCCCCGGTTATAATAAGGGCATCGCCTCTTTTTAACTTCCTTAGCTCCGGGGCTTTAAATCGGGTCATATCTCCGTGAAGATCACCGGTCACACATATCATATAAAACTTCCTTTACCTTAAAGTATCTGCCAGTCCACAGGCTCTATGCCCTTTTCGGTGAGGAATTTATTCACAAGGGAAAAATGCCTGCATCCGAAAAAGCCGTTATATGCCGACAGGGGGCTTGGGTGAGCCGCCGTAAATATGCCGTGGATTGGGTTTGTTATAAGGGGCATTTTGCTTTTTGCATTTGCGCCCCATAATATAAACGCCACCGGAGTGGTTTTTTGGTTTACCTTTTTTATAATAGCATCGGTGAGTATTTCCCAGCCATGCCCTCTGTGGGAGCCTGCCTGTCCCTCTCTTACCGTCAGGGTAGTGTTAAGCATAAGCACCCCCTGTTTTGCCCATTTTATGAGATAGCCGGTATTTTTATTCACCTTAATGCCAAGATCGTTTTCTATTTCGGTGTAGATATTTTTAAGAGACGGGGGAGGTACTACTCCCTCCTTTACCGAAAAGCAAAGGCCGTGGGCCTGTCCCTTGCCGTGATAGGGGTCCTGTCCCAAAAGCACCACCTTTACATCTTCATAGGGGGTGGTTTTAAGGGCATTGAAAATATCCTCTGCCGGAGGGAATATATTGTACTTATTATATTCCGACACCAAGAATTTTCTGAGGGTCTTATAATAATCTGAGGAAAATTCCTCCTTTAAAAGCTCATCCCAGCTATTTCCTATATGTACCATATTATTCCTTTCCCAGATTTATATTTCTGGCATAGTCAAACAAATACTGCTGTGCTATGCCCTCATAGCCCTTTATACACTGAGGAAGGCCTGAGGGATATAATTCCCTCATTACCCTTTTTATCCACACATCCTTGGGAAATGCCTCTGTCTTATGGTATCCGAAAAGTAAAACACAGTCCGCTACCTTGTCACCAACACCCTTTATTTTCTTCAGATATTCCCTGGCGGTATCAATATCCATATCATATATGCTGTCAAGGTCAATCTCCCCGGACTTTATAAGCTCCATGGCATGGGCTATATACTTTGCCCTGAATCCTGCCCGCAAAAGCGCCAAATCATCCGGGGCAACATCATAAAGAGCCTCTTTTTTTGGGAACATATAGCCGTGTTCGGTGGGCTCCCCGTAATATTCGCACAGCCTTTCTATAATGCCGGTGATACGCTTAATATTATTATTCTGGGAAATGATAAAGGATATAAGCACCTCAAAGGGCTCCTGTCTTAATACCCTTATGCCCTTACACATACCGCAGGCCTTTTTCATGCTTTCGTCTGCCGAAAAGGTATTTACAAGGGCGGCGTAGTCTGTCTGTATATCAAAATAATTAAGCCAGAAGTCCTTTTCATCCTCATTTATATCATGAAAGGTAACCTCATTTTCCTTTACCGAAAGGGTGAGAAAGTGTCCGGAGGCTATGCCGGAGTATATTTCCCCCTCCTTTTTCCAGCGGAAGGCCTGACCGCAGAACAATATCCTTTCCGGGTCAAATTCATTACATACAAAGGTATAATTCATATAAAAACCTGCTTTTCTTTAGGGATATTCTACAAAATAACCGCAAAAGCCTTGATTATTTCCAATATATATAATACAATATAAAATGGAAAATTACAATACCAAAGGGGGAAATTTTTTATTTTCCCTTTATTTACCACCGAAAGGAAAGTAATAAAATGAGAGAAAGTATTCTTACAATACCTGTAAATGAAGTGTTTGAGCCAAGAGAGGGCTGTCCTATCTGCCGTATGAGAGATACGGTTGAGGAGCATATCTGTGAATATATTATGGGTGCTGCCATGATGGAGCCGGATGTCCGCATGGAAACAAATAAGCTGGGCTTTTGCTATACCCATTTCAATCAGCTTATGAAGCAGAATAACCGTCTTTCCCTGGGGCTTATGTTAAACAGCCACTTAGAGGAATTAAGGGAGAATATATTTGATAAGAAGGGGCTTTTCCAGTCCCCTGAGTCAAAGGCAAAGAAGATAGCCACCCTTGATGATACCTGCTTTGTATGCTCTAAGGTACAATGGGGTATTGACCATATGCTTGAAACGGTATTTACAATGTATGTAAAGGACGGAAAGTTCAAGAACCTGTTTAAATCCCAGGAGTATTTCTGTGTGCCTCACTATCACTACCTTGTGGCAAAAAGTGAAAACAAGATGCCGAAGGCAGACAGAACAGAGTTTATCAAAACCATGAACTCAATTATGCAGGAGTATGCAAAGACCTTAAACAGCGATGTAAATGACTTCTGCAACAGCTTTGATTACAGAAATGCCGGCAAGCTTCACAGCGCAGAAATGGAGCACGTTCGTACCTCCATTGAAAGAGCAGTGGCATTTCTTACCTCCAGAAAGCCGGATTCTAAATAAATCAGAATATTTTGCCACAATCTGGCAATTTTAACAATAAAATTTTCCGGCGCTATTGAAATTTCAGATAAAATATGATAAAATGATAGTATGTTTTATCCAGAGAAAGTACCGGAAACGGAGGAACAAAATGGAAAAGAAAAATGTTGCCGCTACCATAATAACAGCCATAGTAGCCCTGCTTGCGGTGGGGGCTGTGGTGACATTACTCATATTAAAGGGTCAGGAGCATACAAGCGACCCTGAACAGTTTGTGCCTACAGATGAAGTAAGGGCGGAGATGGAGAATAATGCCGGCAGACTTATAAAGAATAACTACACGGTATTCAGTCTTTATCTGCAAAACGGTCTTTCCTTTAAGACAGAGCCCTACGGCAATATTCCCGAGGACGAGCTGTATGAGGTTTTATCCTATGACTATGACAGCCTTGAGGATATAGAAAAGATAGTAGACGAAACCTTTGTTGAGGAAGAAGCAAAGAGAATAAAGGAAAATGTTTCCGGCAAGGGCAGAGTATACAGCGAAAAAACCACCATTGACGGAGAAAAGGTAATAGGCCTTAATGTGAATATGGTGGAGGATAATGCCTTTAAGGGAATTGACTATGAGTACAGCTGGACCAATGCACAGTTTATGGTTGAGCCTGTATCCAATACAGAATGTGTTGTTACCATTATGCTTGAAAAAATCGGGGATGAATCAGCCGCCCCCCGCAGTATCGAAACTGAGATGCTGAAGGTAAACGGCGTATGGTATCTTACTGACCTTGCCTACTGATGAATAAAAAGGATAATCCCATAAGGGTCTATGCAATAGTCAGTCAGATAGGCTTTCTTGTGGTGGTGCCCCTGGTGGTTTTTATATGGGGCGGAGGGTGGCTAATAGAAAAATTTTCCCTTCCGGACTTTCTTATGGTGGTGTTTGTTCTTGCAGGGATAATCACCATGATAAGCGGTACAGGTACCTATATAATGAAGCTGATCAAGATGTACGACACAGATAAAAAAGAGGACTACAAGCTATATTCTGACCCTAAGGACAATGATTATTATGACGATAAAGGGTGACAGCATGAAAAAAAGCGTGGCAGTAAATGAAATAAAGGCTGTACTGCCCTTTTATATAGGGTGTCTTGCTTTACTGCTTATAATTTCCCTTATACTTACCCTTACAAAAGTAACGGATATTTCCGCTGTGCGTGGTGCTGTAATAGGCAGTATAGTGGCATTTTTAAACTTTGTGCTTATGGCATTTACCGCCGAAAAAACCATAACCTGCAGCACAGAGACAAGGGCAAAACGCTTTAACCAATGCAGCTATGCTTTAAGGTATATAGGAATGTTCCTTATCCTGGGGGCATTGATGTATTTTAAGATAATAAATCCAATAACCGCACTTTTACCACTTTTTGTGCCGAAAATAGCCTATACAATCAAGGCATTGAAGGAAAAGAGCGAGTTTTAAAAGGAGTGAAAATATGACTGAGCTTTTAAAACCCATGGCAGAGTTCAATGTTGAGGGCCCTTTAAAATCCATAGTATGGAATTTGGGGGACTTTGAAATCGTCATCAGCGAAACTATAATAGTACAATGGATAGTTATGGTTATCTTAGGAGTTGTATTTTTTATACTGGGCAGAAATTTAAAGGTAAGGACCACCTCTAAAAGACAGATGGCGGCTGAATGGATAGTATGCTTTTTCAGAAATATGGTAAGAGATACCATGGGTGTAAAGTATAATAAATACACCGCATACATCGGCGGATTGTTCTGCTTTTCGGTATTGTCAAGCCTTATGGGACTTTTCGGACTGCGCAGTCCCACCTCGGATTTATCGGTTATCGCCGCATGGGGCTTAGCCACATTTGTACTCACTCAGCGCAACAAGTTTAAAACCGGCGGTGTAAAGGGCTTTTTCAAGGGCTTTATTGAGCCTGTACCCTTTATGCTTCCCTTTAATATAATAGGCGAATTTGCAAACCCCTTAAGCCAGACGCTCCGTCACTTTGCAAATATTCTTGCAGGCTCGGTTATAGGCGGACTTGTGTACTTTGCCTTGGGACAGGTAGCAAACGGACTTGCCTCAATAGGTATTCCTGCTATTTTGTCACTTTACTTTGATCTGTTCTCCGCATTTGTCCAGGCGTACATTTTCTGTACCCTTACCATGGCGTATGTGTCAATGGCAGATTGTTCGGAATAAGCGTTTGACCCATAAGGGTTTAAATAAAAAATTACACGGAGGAACTTAGATATGGAAAATTTATCTGAAGCAATTGTTCTCGGTGCATCTGCAATAGGTGCAGGTCTTGCTATGATAGCAGGTCTCGGCCCCGGTATCGGTGAAGGCTATTGCGGCGGTAAGGCAGTTGAGGCTATCGGCAGACAGCCTGAGGCATCCGGTGCTATTACAAGAACTATGATCATCGGTGATGCTCTTGCAGAAACAACAGGTCTTTACTCACTGGTTATCGCTTTGCTTTTAATGTTCGGTAACCCCTTTATAGGCCAACTCTGATTGGGAAAGGAATGAAGAATAATGGTAGAATTTCTGACCATTGCTGCCGAGCAGGAAAAATTCTCCCTTGTCAGCATTGACCCCTCTACTATTGTCTTTACTCTGATCAATACTCTGATAATCGTAGCACTTTATTTTTTCTTTCTCCATAAGCCGGTATGCAAAATCTTAGATGAGCGTGCAAAAACGGTAAATGCAGAAATGGATGAGGCCGAGGAGGCTAAAAAGCAGGCCGCCGCCACAAAGGCAGAATATGAGGCAAGGCTTTCTGACTCCAAGGCTGAGGCTGAAAGGATAGTTGCCGATGCTACAAAGAGAGCAAGAGCAAGAGAAGAAGAGATAATAAGTGCGGCAAACAATGAGGCTACTGCCCTTAAAGAGCGTGCCGAGGAATCTATCAAGAAGGAAAAGCAGCGTGCCGTTACAGAAATCCGTAAGGATATTTCCGATATGGTAATTATGGCGGCATCAAAGGTTGCCCAGAAGGAGATAGATAAAAGCACAAACGAGGATATTATTAACTCTGTGCTTGACGGCATAGAAAAGGAGAATTGATATGGCTGCTGTTGAGAAGGTTTACGGCGATGCCTTATTCTCCCTTCTTCGGGATGAGGGTAACGATACCCTTACAAAGGGCTTTGAGCAGTTAAAGGCCGTTTCGGTGGTGCTGAGTGAAAATAAGGAGCTTATGAAGGTGCTTTCGGTGCCTACTGTGGAGCTTTCGGAAAAGCTGTCCCTGTTAAAGGAGATTTTTTCCGGAAGGGTGCAGGATTATATCCTTAATTTCCTTTATGTGCTTTGCGAAAATAAGAGGGTAGGGTATTATGATAAGATACTTCAGTATATCACCACCCTTTATAACGATTATATGAATATTGCAGATGTTACGGTAGTGTCTGCAATGCCGCTGTCAGAAGAAACAGCGGAAAGGATCAGAGCTAAAATGACAGCTGTGACGGGAAAAACCGTAAATCTTATGCTTAAAACCGACCCTGCCCTTATAGGCGGTGTTGTTATAAGCTATGGCAATTCCACCATTGATGGAAGCGTCAGGGCAAGACTTGACGATCTGAAAAATGAGATTGCCAAGGGCTGACGGCCCTTTATCAATATGAAAGGAAGAAATTCGATGGATCTACGCCCAGAAGAAATAACAGGCATTATCCGTTCCAGGATAAAGGACTATGATTCTAAGATCCGCCTTGAGGATACCGGTACGGTAGTTACCGTAGGTGACGGCATTGTTCGTATACACGGCCTTGAAAAGTGTATGTTAAACGAGCTGCTGGAATTTGAAAACGGTGTTCGTTGTATGGCGCTGAACTTAGAGCAGGACTTTGTGGGTGCGGTTATGCTTGGTTCCGACGATGAGATAAAAGAGGGCGATACCGTAAAGCGTACAGGTACGGTAGTATCTGTGCCGGTAGGTGATGATCTGCTTTCAAGAGTAGTAAATCCCTTAGGTCAGCCCATAGACGGCAAGGGTCCCATTCTTTGTAATGAGACACGCCCCATTGAAAAGATAGCGCCGGGTATTATTACCCGTGAGCCGGTAAATGTGCCTTTACAGACAGGTATCAAGGCTATTGACTCCATGATACCCATAGGCAGAGGTCAGCGTGAGCTTATTATCGGTGACAGACAGACAGGTAAAACCGCTATCGCCATTGATACTATTATCAACCAGAAAAATACAGGGGTAATCTGTATATATGTAGCTATCGGTCAGAAGGCCTCCACCGTTGCAAATGTGGTGGAACAGCTTAAATCCGCCGGTGCTATGGACTATACAATAGTAGTTTCCGCTACTGCAAGTGAGCTTGCCCCCTTACAGTATATCGCCCCCTATTCAGGCTGTGCCATGGGTGAATATTTTATGGAGCACGGCAAGGATGTGCTTATTGTTTATGATGATTTATCTAAGCACGCTGTGGCTTACAGAGCACTTTCTCTGCTTCTTAAAAGACCCCCCGGACGTGAGGCATATCCCGGTGATGTATTCTATCTTCATTCAAGACTTCTTGAACGTGCCGCAAACCTGAACCCGGAGTACGGCGGAGGCTCTCTTACGGCCCTTCCCATAATCGAAACCCAGGCAGGCGACGTTTCTGCATATATCCCCACCAATGTTATTTCCATTACAGACGGTCAGATATTCCTTGAAACCGAGCTTTTCCATTCAGGTGTAAGACCTGCGGTAAACCCGGGTATCTCTGTATCCCGTGTAGGCGGCAGTGCACAGATAAAGGCTATGAAGAAGGTAGCAGGTACATTAAAGCTTGACTACTCACAGTTCAGGGAATTACAGTCCTTCTCCCAGTTCGGCTCTGACCTTGACAAGGACACAAAGGACAGACTTGCTAAGGGTGAAAGAATAGTTGAGGTATTAAAGCAGGGACAGAATGCACCTATCCCGGTTGAAAAGCAGGTTATTATTATCTATGCGGTAATCAATAACTACCTTAAGGATATTCCCTTGAATAAGGTTTCACAGTTTGAACAGGATTTGTATCGTTATCTTGACGAGGCACATTCAGATGTGCTTGATGATATAAGAAGCACAAAACAGCTTTCCTCTGAAAATGAAGAAAAGCTGAAATCAATTCTTTCCGATTTTGTCGGAAAATATGCTTAATATAGAAAGGGTCACTGTTATGAAAAAAGCAGCTTTTGTAATCAGCATTGTAGCACTCAGCGTCGCAGTTGTAACACTCGGTCTTATGGTACTGGAAATGTTCTATAAAAAGACAGCTTACATTGACAGCGACAAAATCTGAGTAAGGAGGGATCGGCTTGGCTTCAGGCAATATGAAGGATATCAAGCGCAGAGTAAAAAGCGTTGAATCCACCATGCAGATAACCAAGGCGATGCAGCTTGTCGCTTCTTCAAAGCTTCGTAAGGCTAAGGCAAGGGCGGAAGAGGCACGGCCGTTTTTTGAGGCCCAGTATTCACTTATGTGCCGTATAGCCGCCGAAACCGAAAAGCTATCCTCTGTTTTCAGTCACAGGTGTGAGGTAAATAAGAGATTGTTTATAGTAATAGCCGGTGACAGAGGTCTTGCAGGCGGCTATAATTCAAACATATTAAAGCTTGCACAAAATGCCATGGAAAAGGACGAACAGCCCTATATTATTGCCATAGGCAAAAAATCGGTGGAATATTTCACAAAGAGAAATTATCCCATAGCGGCATCCTATACTGATATTGCAGAGCGTATCAAAACCGCAGATGCGGCGGATATAGCACAAATAGCAATAGATATGTATACATCCGGCAAGGTGGATGAGATAAGACTGTTCTTTACACAGTTTGTATCACCCCTTGTGCAGACAGCAACGGATATGGAGGTGCTTCCCATTGATTCATTACCAAGTGGGGAGGCTGTAAGGTATAATAAGGTGGGTACCACCTATGACCCCAGCCCCGATGCGGTATTCAACAGAATTATTCCCAAGCTGATAACAAGCCTTATTATGTGTGCGGTGGGCGAATCCTATGCCTCTGAGCTTGGGGCAAGGCGCACATCCATGGAGAATGCCACCGACAACGCAGAGGAAATGATAGCCACCCTGTCACTTATGTACAACCGTGCAAGACAGGAGAAGATAACAAACGAGCTTAACGAAATTGTTTCCGGTGCCAATGCACTTTAAGTTTTAAGAAAGGACAGGTTATGCTTATGCCACAGAATACAGGCACAGTTGTGCAGATTATCGGTGCGGTACTTGATATAAAGTTCCCCCCGGAACATCTGCCTAACCTGCTTAATGCCATAGAAATAGAGCATGAGGGTAAAAAGCTTACCGTGGAGGTAGCACAGCATATCGGTGATGATACTGTACGCTGTATTGCCATGGGAAGTACCGACGGCCTTGTAAGAGGTCTTACAGCCGTTGATACAGGGGTATCAATAAAGGTGCCGGTGGGCAGAGAAACTCTCGGCAGAATATTTAATCTTCTGGGTGAGGCGGTTGACAACAAGCCTCAGCCCGTAACAGAGGAAAAATGGGAAATTCACCGTCCTGCCCCCTCATTTGAAGAGCAGGAGGGCTCTACCCAGGTTCTTGAAACAGGTATCAAGGTAGTTGACCTTATCGCCCCCTACTTAAAGGGCGGTAAAATAGGATTGTTCGGCGGTGCCGGTGTCGGCAAGACAGTCCTTATTATGGAGCTTATAAACAACATAGCAAAGCAGCACGGCGGCCTTTCGGTATTTACCGGTGTAGGTGAGCGTACCCGTGAGGGTAACGACCTTTACCACGAAATGCAGGAGTCAGGGGTTATTGAAAAGACTACTCTTGTATACGGTCAGATGAATGAGCCTCCGGGAGCAAGAATGAGAGTTGCTCTTTCAGGTCTTACAATGGCTGAATATTTCCGTGATAGGGAAGGTCAGGATGTGCTTTTGTTTATAGATAACATATTCAGATTTACCCAGGCAGGCTCTGAGGTATCCGCCCTTTTAGGACGTATGCCCTCAGCGGTTGGTTATCAGCCTACCCTTGCTACCGAAATGGGCGCTTTACAGGAGAGAATTACCTCCACAAAGAAGGGCTCTATTACATCGGTACAGGCGGTTTATGTTCCGGCGGATGACCTTACTGACCCTGCACCCGCCACCACCTTTGCCCACTTGGATGCTACCACCGTTCTTTCCCGTAGCATTTCCTCAATGGGTATCTTCCCGGCGGTTGACCCCCTTGATTCCACATCAAGAATACTCACCCCGGAGATAGTAGGCGAGGAGCATTATGCAGTAGCAAGACAGGTACAGTCCATACTGCAAAGATATAATGAGCTTCAGGATATTATTGCTATTTTAGGTATGGATGAACTGGATGAGGATGACAAGCTCACCGTATCAAGAGCAAGAAAGATACAGAGATTTTTATCTCAGCCCTTCTCGGTAGCTGAGCAGTTTACCGGTATGGAGGGTCGCTATGTACCCCTTAAAGAAACTATCCGTGGCTTTAAGGAAATTATCGAGGGTAAGCATGACGATTTGCCTGAATCTGCATTCTTATTTGTAGGTACTATCGACGAAGCGGTAGAAAAGGCAAAGAAAGAGATGGCTTAAGCTATGACAGAGTTTCAGCTTAAAATCCTTACCCCGGAGGGTATTGTATATGAGGGCAAGGCGGAAAGCGTCATTGTCCGTACCACCGTAGGGGATAAGGGTATTCTTGCAAGACATGAGCCCTATGTTGCCGCTTTAGGTATAGGTCAGGCTAAAATAAGAATAGAGGGTAATGTGCGTATTGCCGCTATTTCCTCCGGTATTATTGATGTAACCCCGGAGTGTACAAGCATTTTAGCCCAGTCCTTTGAATGGGCAGATGAAATAGACCTTGAAAGAGCAGAAAAGGCAAAGGCCTTAGCCGAGGAAAGAATAAAGCAGGCAAAGGAAGATAAAAAGCAACTTGATATTGCGGAATATAAGCTAAAACGAGCTATCAACCGTATAAATGTTGCAACTAAAAAATAACAATTTCGCCGCTTTGCGGCGAAATTTCAGCGGATAAAACTAATACTATTAGTTTAGGAGAATTATGGGAAAGGGTATCAGTAAAGAAATTATAATTATGACCGCCATTTCTCTTATTGAGGAGAAAAACCACCCCTTTGTGACTTTAGGCGAGGTGGCAAGGCGGCTGGAAATTAAGACTCCCTCTTTATATAATCATATAGAGGGGCTGGAGCAGTTAAACAGGGAAATAATTATTTACAGCGCAAATGTGCTTTCCGACACGGAGAATAAATATATCAAGGGCAAAACCGGAGAGGACGCCTTATACGGCATTTTCTATGCCTATAAGGAATTTATGAAAAATCACGAGGGGTTGTATAGGGTAATTATGAATATATCAAAGCTGGAGATTACCGAGGCCGCAAGGGCGGCGGATATAATCTCAAAGCCCCTTTTTACCGTGCTTGACAGCTTTGGCCTTGGTGTTGAGGAGTCGGTGCATTATTCAAGGATAATAAGAAGTATAATAAACGGGTTTTTAGTTCAGAAAAAGGCAGGATTTTTTACAAAGAGTGAGATATGTCTTGATAAAAGCTATGACAAGGCTATTAAGATGGTTATAAGCTCTATTAAGGGGAAAATATGAAAAACAGCGAATATTTGTTCAGGGAGATGCCTGTACCCAAGGCTATATTTTCCCTTGCCATTCCTACGGTAATAAGTCAGATAATCACCGTTATATATAATATGGCGGATACCTTCTTTATAGGTCAGATGAACGATCCGGATCAAATGGCGGCGGTTACCGTATCAATGCCCCTTTTTATTGCCCTTACCGGCTTTGCTAACCTTTTCGGCATAGGTGGTGCCAGCCGTATTTCAAGATGCCTTGGGGTAAATGATAAAAAGGGGGCAAGGCATACCTGCGCCTTCAGTATCTGGAGCGCCCTTGGTATAGCACTTATTTATGCGGTTGCGCTTTTGCCCTTTGAGGAGCCTTTGCTTATTTTGTTAGGTGCGGATGAAAACACTTTATCCTATTGTCAGAGCTACATATTCTGGACTATAACAATAGGGGGTATTCCTACCGTATTAAATCAGGTTTTTGCCCACCTTGTAAGAACAGAAGGATATTCTAAGCCTGCCGCATTCGGTATAGCCCTTGGCGGTATACTTAATATGATTTTAGACCCCATATTTATCTTTTTGTTTGACCTTGAGATAATGGGTGCGGCTATTGCCACCATGCTTTCAAATGCCGCCGCTACCGTGTTTTTTATAATATTTATTTTCCGGTTAAGGCGTCATTCGGTGCTTACATTAAGTCCTAAAAGCTACCGGGCAGGAGAAAAAATCGCAAGCGAGGTAATAGTGGGAGGACTACCCAGCTTTATTACCATGATGCTTGGCTGTGTGTCAAACGGCATATTAAACAGCCTTGTGTCGGATTATTCAAATACCGCCATAGCCGGCATGGGTATAGCAAAGAAAATAGACATGATAGCCTTCTGTGTTGCCCAGGGTATGACACAGGGTGTACTTCCCCTTATAGCCTACAATTACTCCTCCGGCAACAGGCAAAGAATGATGAACACCATAAAGCTGACCCTTACGATAAACCTTATTATGGCGGGGGTTACCACCTTGGGACTTTTCGTCCTTGCAGAGCCTATTACCGCCTGCTTTATAGCGGATGCGGAAACGGTAAGACACGGGGCTGAATTTTTAAGGATAATATGCTTTATCTGTCCCTCAACCGCCATAAACTTTATGGTTATAACTGTTTTCCAGGCAACAAAGCAAAAATATCAGCCGGTGATACTTTCCTTTTTACGAAAGGGAAGTACGGATATTCCCCTTATGTTTTTACTGAATAATATATGGGGAATGCAGGGTATAGCGGCGGCTACTCCGGTGGCTGACTGGCTTGCCTTATTTATATCCGGAACTATGTTTTTCATGTTTGTAAAGAAACTAAAAAAGGAGCAAAGGGCGTAATGCCTTTTGCTCCTTTCTTTTTAAAAGGGTCTGTCCATGAAGTTACCGCCGGGACGGTTTCCACCTCCGTGGCCGCCCATATTACCACCCATGCCGCCGCCGTATACAGTAGAAGTCATTTCTATTGTGTAGCTGTTGTTTCCTGCTGTAAGGGTGTAGCTTTCTCCTTGCTTTATTTCAGGACAGCTTATTATTACCGTGCCTGCGGAAATCTCCGGGGTGTATTCATATATTACCTTGTCATCCTTATCCTTAAGGGTGATTTTTTCATTTGCATTTGCCATGGCATTATACATTATTACCCCCTGGGTGCTGTCAGAGGAGAAATTCTCCTGCATACCCTGAGCTCCCACAGCGAAAAAATTTCCCCCGGAAATTTTTGCAGATACACCGAAATCTATACTTCCGTTACCGCTTCTTTGTGGGCCTATAACCTGAATATCCCCTCCGGTGATGTTTATTTCTCCGTTTGAGTCTATGCCGTCACCCTCTGCCCGGATGTATAAATTTCCTCCGGAAATTTCTATTATATCATCCCCTGTATCCATACCGCCAAAGCCTCTGCCGAATTTATCTCCACCCGGCATAAAGCCCCCTGTACCTGAGCTGTCATTTCCTCCGGCGGCATTAAGTCCGTCATCTGAGGAATTTATACTTATATCTCCCCCGGAAATATAAATATCCTTTCCCTCTATTCCCTCATAGCTGTCGGTTACCTCAATTTTACCGCCCCTTATATTAAGGGTGTTATCCCCGTGAATACCGTCATCCCCGGAGCTTAACGTTAATTCCCCGGCGGTAATTTCCACATCCCCGTTTGTATGAACAGCATCATCAACAGAGGTGATATTAAATACACCGCCGGAAATATTTACATTACTGTCAACCTTGATGCCCTTATAAGAGCCGTCCTGTGAAATATTTTCATTACCGCTTGTTATATTAAAATTCCCTCCGGAAATTGTGGCTGTACCGGTACAGTCTATACCGTCACCTCCGGCGATAATATCAATATTTCCCTTTGTGATATATAAATATCCCTTTTCGCTGTCCTCGTTTTCGCTGTGTATACCGTCTGTGCCGGAATTTATTACAATATCCCCTCCGGCAATTCTTACGCTGTCCTTCCCCGAAAGACCCTGTTTTGCAGAGGTTACATTGACAGTTCCACCGGTGATTTTAAGGTCATCCTTTGTAACTACCCCGTGGCCTTGTTCGCAGGTAATATTAAGCGTACCATTTCCGTTAAGGGTAATATCCGACTTTGAAAATACAGTACCGTCCACATTGTTTTCATCATCCGACACAAATTCCCCCTTAGATATAAGGGAATTTTCGCTGTTTTTTGCGGTGGTGATAAACACCTTATCGGCGGATTTTATATAAACCGGGGCAGAGCCGGTTTTAGTTATACTGCAATTATCCAGTACAAGCTGTACCTTGTCATTTTCCCCGGCGGAAATAATTATCTGTCCCTCTGACAACGTACCGCAAAGGCGATAAACTCCCTCGGCGGTAATGGTAACGGTATTTTCAGATACAGTAACATTATCCCCCTTTATATTATTATCCGAAAGGGAAATATCGGTGTAGCTGTCATATTCCCCGGACATATCCCTGTCGGTAAACATATCGTCGTTACTAATGGTGGTGTTTCCCCCGGAAGAATTATCGGTGGAATTTATATCTGTATTATTATCGCTGTTGCTATCCTTATTATCATTGTTATCCTTATTTTCCTCGGAACTGTTATCCGAAACACTTTCCTGACCTGAAACAGAGGAAGAATTTCCGTTAATTACCGTAGTATTAGTACAAGCGGACAACAACAGCATACCTGCTGTTAAAAGCAGGAGAGTTTGTTTTTTCATATTTTGCTCCTTTTGGTTTGCGTGAAAATTTGGGGCTTGCGCCCTTAATGGGGTGTGGGGCGAAGCCCCATCCTACAACTGCACTATCTCCTTTTGCACCCCTGCACAGGTAATATTTATCTCCAGATTACCGTTACGGCATCTGAGCTTGTCAATCATCTGCTTTTCAAGGCCGGGGGCTTTAAGGGTAATATCATAGGTAAGCCGATTTAAGCTGCCAAGGGCGGTGGTCTTTACCCCGATAAGCTCGCTTTTTTGGGTGAATTCGGAAAATATATCCTCAAACTCCCCCTCGTATTCAAGATCTTCCGGTACTGTTATATGAAGCACCTTTCTTAAATTCCCTACCGGCTTTTCTCCGTAGGGGGATATGGCAAGCAGGATATTTGCCACAGAAGTGATTATCGTAAACACCACTGCGAAAGCCGGATACCCCATACCGCAGGATAATCCCACCGCCATGGCAAGAAATATAGTTCCTATCTCCTTTGCCGTACCCGGCACAGAACGAAACCTCACAAGGGAGAATGTTCCTGCAACCGCTATTCCTGCCCCGATAGAACCGCTTACCATCATAATCACCATGCTGACTACCGCCGGCAACAGAGCAAGGGTTATAACAAAGCTCTTTGTATATTCCCCCTTGAAGGTGTGAACAAGCCCTAATATTATACCCAATATCAAGGCTGAGCCTACCCCTATAAGAAACTGATATATAGTTATATCTCCCGTACCTGTAAATAAACAATCAAATATTCCCATAATAACTCCTTATGCACTTACCGTGGCTTTTTTAATAAAGCTCTGCCTTAAAATATCCTCGTATGCTCTGCCGTACTTTGAAAAGGACACCCTTTTTATCTGATATTTTGTAAGGATTTCACATAGCCATAGAGGTATCGCCCCGGAAACCTTTATTTCCATAAGGCTTTCTCCCGGCTTTAATATATCCTTACCACCGGGGGGAGTGGTTAAATCAAGGTCTTCTTTTCGGTAGCGGATATTTCTGTCTAAGGTAAGCCTTATATTGCTGTCCTTACTGTCAAAATAGGCGGTACGGTCATAGCATAGATATACAGCCGGCATAAGATTACCATAATATTCGGTGAAATAGTCAAGCTCCCTTTTTATCTGACTGTCGGATATAGCTTTCTTATCCCCCTGTAAATATAAAACCGCCGAATCATATTCAGCTGTCAACCGCCTTTTATAGACTATGCCCTTGTATTTCTTTTTAAGCTCAATAAAAGCCGTTCCCTTGCTGTCTATTCTGCCGTAGCAGCGAAGCCTCAGCTTTTCCTTATATACAGGCTTTTCAAGGGAATGTCTTATAAGCCTGAAATCCGGGGTGTCATAGTATATATTACAGATTGTGCTTTCTCCGTGGCTGTCAGGTATCATATGACGGATTATTTCATTTTCTACCATTTTCCGCTGATATGGGGATAATAAAAACTTTATCTCATATCTCTTAAATACATTGTTTTCCACAGTATCATCTCCTTATGCTATATAATACTGCCCTTACCTTAATTATGCCTTAATACTTTACAGGAATTTTACGAAAACAATGTGAAAAAATTCTGAAATAAAAAACGGCTCTGCATTAAGCAAAGCCGTCTGTTATTATAGCTTTTTCGGTGCTACTGCAAGTAATCTTGAGGCATAGTCATCTGTAACCTCAAGAAATTCCACCTTTTTGCGCCATTTTTTCGGTATACAGTTATCCCCGAAATATGCGCCATTTAAAGCACCTGCTACAAAGGCTGTTATATCCGGGTTTTTGCTTCTGTTTACCGCAAGTCTTATACTGTCATCATATTCATAGTGAAGGCAGGCACAGTATACACCAAGGGCAAGGGCGGATTCTGCGGTGTTGCCCTTACCCAGGCTTTCCATATCACTTCTTATTGAATTCTTTTCATCAAGAAGCTGTAATGCCTTAGAAAGGTAAGTAGCTACACTTTCGGCCTCCTCATGCTTATTTAATATTTCTATTGCGGACTGCGTCGCTTCCTCTATTGTCTGCTTTTGACAGATAGCGGAAATTATAGCCGCAAATGCTCCTGCCGAATAATACGCAGAGGGATTGCCGTGGGTTATTGCCGCTAAATCACAGGCTCTTTCAAAGGCTACCTCATTGTCCTTGTAGAAATAAAGTCCGCAGGGCAGAGCATAGGGTAAGCAGTCAAACAGCTTGCACTCGTTTTTGGGCTTTTTTATTGTGCCGTAGGATTTTTCGTCGCTGTCAGCAAGGGCGGTAAGTAACTGCTTTGTGGGCATACGCTTTTTAAACAGCTTGGTATTTGAAAGAAGATCACTCTCCTCATTTGTTACCCACTCTAAGTCCTCTGTTGCTGTTGAGCCTGTCTGGGTATAAAGCCATTGTTGAAGGGCATAGTATACATATTCCGTATAGTCTGCCTTATCCTTTGCCGCACCCAGCTCATCCGCCTTTATAAGTCCGCTTGCCGTAAAAAGAGCAAGCTGAGTTTCATCACTTGGCTTTGATGTGGGCTGATTTTTAACCTTGCCGGGTTGTAAAAGTCCCTTCTTGCCGAAGGTCTTTTTTATTTCCTCCTCCGCCATGCCCTTTACATCAGAGCCCATGGCATCGCCTATTGCCGCCCCTGTAAAGCACCCCACAAATCTGTTTTTCTTATACATTTTTGTTGCCATATTATCTCCTCATTCTGTTGCCCTTAACTGAGCAAGCATTAAATCAACAAATCTTCCGTAGGTTTTAGTGCCCTCCTGCTGACCCTGTACCACAAGGTAGGTATTATTAACAGAAGTAGAAACCTCCGCCACCGGAGTTTTATATTTATCCCAGAAACGGGAATTTTCTCTTATATCCGACATTACCGTATCATTTATCCTGCCCAGCACCTCATTATAGGTATCCTTATCCACCGCAGAATAAAGGGCATTAAGGCTGTAGGTAAGTGCCTGTACATAGCCGGAATATTTAAGCTCTCCGCTGTCACTTTCAAGGCAGGCGCAAAAGGCTATATAGTTAGCCTCGTCCTCCCTCATAAAGCCCCTTAAATGGGAAAGCTCATGGCATACGGTAAAGGGTATTGAATAATCCGGGGCATTGGTGTTATAGTTTGCCTCTATGCTTATGGGACTATATACACCGGTTATGTTAAGATGACACATTACCTCTGAGGCTATTACCCCCTTGGGGCTTGGATAATCCCCCTCTAAGCAGGGGTATTTTAATGCCAGCTTATTCATAGCCTTGACGCAGTTATCCTCCATTTCGGAAATATTCCCTATCCTCATGGTGTTTATATCCGTCTTTTCTATATTTTCGCTTTCCCTGTTTGCACCCTCTATAAAGATAAGGCAAAGTCTTTTTACCTCCTCGGGGTAATATTTTTCCGTCACAAGTCCTGCCTCAGCGGAAAAGGGATTGCGAAAATAATTTATACCGCAAAAAAGGGTATACACTAAAAATACACTTGACCCCACGGTAAGGATATATTTAAGACCGCCTATAAGCACATTGTTTCTTCTGCCCTTGTTTTTTATAAGAAATACTATAAAAAGCACTAACCCCACAACAGCGGATAAAATAAGCAGATATAATATAATTTCTCCCACCGAAAAGGGAAATATTCCGTTTATATTGCCTATCACCCACACAAAGGCCTTATAAACAGTGGTGGAATACCACTGAGAAAAGCCGGGGATATACCTTGCGGCTAAGGAAAGTATCACCGTAAGCAATACAGCCGATATGGAATATATCACCCAAAGGGGGATATGTAATTTTCTTTCCTTATTCATTATTTTCCATAGCGGACATGGTTTCCTTCATGAAGCTTATCATGTTTTCCTTTACCCTTTCAGGACCATCTATGGTAATTTTTCCGCTAAACTGGAACACCCAGGCATAAAAGGGAGGGCTTGGTATAACCGGAACGGTTATCCTGAAGCGGTTATCATCCACCTTTATTATTCTGACGCTGCTGCCGAATTTGTCAAGTATGGCCCTTACAAGGTTGTTATCCACAATAAGGGTAACATTTTCCTTATCCCCTGAGAACATACCGAATACCTGCTTTGTGTATTCGTTTTTGTCAAATCCCACAGGGGGCTTATCCACCTTTTCGTCAACAATCTCCACATGATCCATATAATCTATACGGAAATTGGAAATGTCCTCATGGCCGTCATAATAGCCCACCACATAATAGTTTTCATCGTTCCAGGTAAGCAGATAAGGGGAAATCACATAGGGCTCTCCCTCATGGCGATATACCTTTTTCTTCTTTGTGTCATAGACAAAATACTTAAAGGATACCTTTTTCTTTTTGTCAATGGCATCCTGAAGCACGCTGACATTTAAGTAAATGCTTTCGTTTTCGTTTTTAGGACGGTTTGCAACAAATACCGTTCTGCTTATGGTTTTTGCTGTGTCCATATCCGTCATTTTCTGAAGCTTCGCTATAAGCTCATTGGATTTTTTCTTGGAAAAGAACTTGGAGCAGGCTATTGAATCCGCAAGAAGTCCCAACTCCTCCTTTGTGAAATATCCCTCTGAAAGATAGTAGGCGGTTGATCTGCCACCCTTCTGGGATAATACCTCGCCGCCGCTGTTTTTAAACACATAGTCATTAAGCAGCTTTATATCGCTGTATATTGATTTTCTTTCCGCCTTTATACCAAAGCTCTCAAGCCTTTGTATCAGCCTTGATACATTCATGGGATTGTTTTCGTTGGTTTCCTCTCTGAAGATCTTTTCAAGATAAAACAGCTTCAGATTCTGGTTTGTGGATCTTGGCATAATAACCTCCTTATACCTTGACAAAATGCGCTATATAACTTCTGAAATCGCCCCATAATGAGGGTATATCAAATCCGCTGTTCATAAGCAGCTCAGCAGAATATACCTTGCCTGTCTGCTCATGGCGGTAATATGCCCCCTTCATAAGACCCTTTAACTTAACCCTGTGTAAAAATACGCTGGGCTCCTTTAATACCTGTACATATTCAAGCAAAGCCTCGCTTTTATCCTTGGCTACAAATTCCCAGGCATCAAAGCGGTCATTTGCAAAGGGGTCACCTATTCGGTAATAATCTCCTGTTCTCACAAGGGGATTGTACTTGTTAAATTCCTCGATCTGCTTTCTTATATTCCACTTGTCATCATCTGATATTCTTGTAACATCCAGCTCATAGCCGAAGGTACCTGACATAGCCACATGGCCTCTTGTTTCAAAGGGGGTAATTCTTCCCACACAATGGTTAGGGCTGTCTGATACATGAGCGCCAAAGCAGGAACAGGGATAGCAAAGGGAAGTACCGTACTGTATCTTAAGTCTTTCTATGGCATCTGTATCGTCGCTTGTCCATATCTGGGGGGAATAGTAAAGCATACCTGCATCAAATCTTGAGCCGCCGCCGGCACAGTTTTCAAGCAGTAAATCCGGGAAATCGGTAAGCAGTCTTTCCTGCATATCATATACACCAAGTACATATCTATGCCATATTTCACGCTGTCTTTCGGGAGGGAGTACCTCGTTTCCTACCTCGCTTAGCTGACGGTTCATATCCCACTTTACATATTCAATATTTGCACTTGATAAAATATCCTTTATTCTGCCGTAAATATAGTCCCTTACATCCTCCCTTGAAAAGTCTATAACCAACTGACTTCTTACAAGGGTTCTTGGTCTGCCGGGAATATGTATACACCAGTCCGGATGCTCCTTATAAAGCTCGCTGTCCGGGCTTATCATTTCCGGCTCAAACCATATACCGAATTTAAGGCCTATCTTATTTACCTCATCCACAAGGTATTTAAGTCCGCCCTTTATCTTATCCTCATTTACAAACCAATCACCAAGGGAAGAACGGTCGTCGTTTCTGTGTCCGAACCAGCCGTCATCCATAACAAGCATCTCAATGCCTGCCTTTTTAGCCTCCCTTGCTATATCAAGGAGCTTTTCCGTGTCGAAATTAAAGTAGGTTGCCTCCCAGTTATTTATAAGGATAGGTCTGCGTAAATCCTTCCACTTTCCCCTTATGAGATTATTTCTCATAATATCGTGAAGGTTTCTTGACATCTGTCCTATACCCTCGCCTGAATAGGTCATAATTACCTCCGGCGCCTGGAATTCCTCACCTATTTCAAGATGCCATGAAAAATCATAGGGGTTTATGCCCATTACCACTCTTGTTTTTTCGTACTGGTTTACCTCAGCCATGGCAAGGAATGAGCCGGAATATACAAGAGAAAATCCATAAGCCTCACCGAAATCCTCTGTGGCGGTATGGTCACAAAGGGCGATAAAGTTATTAAGGGCATGACTGGTAGAGCCTCTGTTTGAATCCACCGACTGCTTGCCGAAACGAAGGGGAAGACGCTCCACATGGCGTTCTCTTGCCCATGTGCCGTGAAGGGTTATCATATCATAATCCATTCTGTCAAGATCCACACAGGTGGATAACAGTCTGCGTAATTCTATGGGGTCCTTACCCTTATTGCATACCCTTGCACTGCGGGTAATAACATCACACTGAGGAAATACGCTGTACATAAGCACTATCTCCATGCCGTTGTTGGGGTCAGCACAGTAAACCTCTAAGGTTTCAACCTCATCCTCAGTGCCATATGTGGCAGGAAGTCCCTTTAGCTTAGGCTTTCCCTTATATATATTGTGGGATTTATAGTAGCATTCACAAGCGGACATACCGTACTTGTCCATTACCTGAAAGCAGGGCTCACGAAAATCAGCCACTCCGGAGGTGGAAAATTCAATAGCGGCACAGTCAAAGCTGTGGGGTCCCATGCCGTCATGGGTGGAGGGTACAAAGGGAGCATCCTCCGGGATGCGAAGCATATGAGTAATATCCGTTTCCGGAATATATCCACCGTAATAAAGGTGGAGAAGGTTTTTGCTTTCTGTCACATGGAAAGCATAGCTTGACTTGTTTGTGTCCAGCTTGAACACTCTTTTTTGCTTGTCATATACGATAGGCATAGCGGTAAATTCCTTTCCCGAAATAATTCTTATCTCTATTGTAGCACATTTTTTTGTACAGTACAATAACCGGGATATAATTTTTTTCAAATTTTCATAAAAATGCAATAAAAAAACCGGAGGTACATATCATACCTCCGGTGATTTTATAGGGTTTAAATTACTTAAGAATTGTGATCTTGCCGATAAGAGGAAGACGCTTAGCCTTGCCCTGGCAAGCATTTATGATGCCCATAATTGTAAGTACAAGTGAGAAGATGCCTACTGCGCCGGATAAGATCCAACCTAAAAAAGGAATAACGGCAACGACACCGCCTATAATTCCAAAGATGAAAAGCACGATACCCTGGTTTGCGTGGAAACGGGCAAATGCTGAATCCTTACAAGCAAGTAAGGGAATAAGGAAAAGAATTCCTAAGTAAGCGAATAAGCTCATGATTTTGGTTGCTTCGATATCTGCGGGGTCAAATGCACCTGTTTCATCTGTGGGGTTAGTGAAATCATTAACCACATTGTTTGCTGCATTCTGGAAGTTGTTTGCTGCGCCCTGATTTGCACAGTTCTGGCAAAGCTCAGTACCGTCGGGAATCTGAGTGCCACAGTTTTTACAAAAAGCCATTTTTATTTTCCTCCTGTTATAAACGAAATGCTACACCCTTATGGTTAGCTTATTTCCATTTGTAGTATATAATAAAAATCCTGTAAAGTCAACAAAAAATCTTAAAATTCTTAAACCTATGGTAAAATTTTGGGCGGTTTATACATGAAACCCTGTAAATAAGTATGATTTATTGCAAAATTATTGCATAAAACGGGTGTTGCTATTGACTTTTCAGGGGTTTTATGATACAATTTACAGATAATGAATTATTTATTTTTTACAAAGGAGAAAGTAAAATGAACGCTTTTTCTGACAGAGTTATGAGTCTTCAGCCCTCTGCTATCCGTGAGATATTAAAGTTCACAGCTGACCCTACGGTTATCAGCTTTGCCGCAGGAAATCCTGCCCCGGAGGCATTCCCGGTTGAGGAGATAAAAAGAATTACAAATGAAATTCTTGAAAAAAATCCCATAGATGCGCTTCAGTATTCTGTTACAGAGGGTTATACACCCCTTCGTAACTGGATAAAGGAGGACCTTACAAAAAAGGGTATGTTCAATAAGGATGATGAGGATGTAGTTATCACCTCCGGCGCACAGCAGGCTATTGAGGTATGCACCAAGGAATTGTGTAATGAGGGCGAAACCATTATATGTGAAGCCCCCTCATTTATCGGCTCACTTAATGCCTTCCGTTCCTATAATGCAAAGCTTGTGGGCGTTCCCATGGACGATGAGGGAATTGACCTTGAGAAGCTGGAACAGGCTCTTATCGAAAACCCCAGAACAGCCTTTATTTATCTTATACCCAATTTCCAAAATCCCACCGGTAAGACAATGTCCCTTGAAAGAAGAAAGGCTGTACTTCGACTTGCCCGTCACTATAATGTATATATCTTAGAGGATAACCCCTATGGAGATTTAAGATACATAGGTGAGGATGTTCCTTCCATTAAGTCCCTTGATACCACCGGCCATGTACTTTATGCAGGTACATTCTCAAAGGTGCTTTCTCCCGGACTTCGTGTAGGTTATCTTTGCGCTCCTAAGAATGTTATCGCAAAGGCGGTAGTTTGTATGCAGGTTTCCACCGTTCATACCTCTATCTTCCCTCAGATGATAACCTATAAATTCGTTACCGAAAATGATTTTGAGGAGCATCTTGAAAATCTCCGCAAGATCTATCTTAAAAAGTCAGATCTTATGCTGACAAAGTTAAAGATGCTTATGCCTAAGTCAATAAAGTTTACAGAACCTGAGGGCGGACTTTTTATATGGGGTACACTTCCTGAGGGTGATATGCCCTACTTCTGCAAGAAGGCAGTTGAAAACAAGGTGGCGGTAGTACCCGGTAACGCATTCCTTACAAATGAAAATGATCCCTGTCTGTCCTTCAGACTTAACTACTCCACTCCCACAGATGAACAGATAGAAAAGGGTGTGGAAATTCTGGCAAAGGTTGCCTCCACAATGTACAGATAACAGAAAGGATACAAAATGGAAGAGAAAAAGAAGATATTCAGCGGTATTCAGCCCACAAATACACCACACCTTGGAAATTACTTAGGTGCTCTTGAAAACTGGGTAAAGCTCCAGGATGAATATGACTGTACTTACAGTATAGTGGATCTTCACTCCATTACCGTAAGACAGGACCCTGTTAAATTAAAAAAGCAGATATATGAAAGCTATGCCTTACTGCTTGCCATGGGAGTAGACCCTGAAAAGTCCACAGCCTTTGTACAGAGTCACAACTGCCAGCACGCAGAGTTATCCTGGGTATTATCCTGCTATACACAGTTTGGCGAATTATCCCGTATGACACAGTTTAAGGACAAGTCCGCAAAGCATCCTGAGAATATCAATGCCGGACTGTTTACCTATCCTGTTCTTATGGCGGCGGATATTTTAGCATACCAGGCTGACCTTGTACCTGTTGGAATTGACCAGAAGCAACACTTAGAGCTTGCAAGAAATATAGCTCAGCGCTTTAACCAGGTATACGGAGAAACCTTTACCATGCCGGAAGGGTATATTCCAAAGACAACAGCTAAGATAACATCACTTCAGAGCCCTGACAAGAAGATGTCTAAGTCTGACGAAAATCCCAACGGCAGTGTTTTCGTACTTGATGACAGAGATACTATTATCAGAAAGTTCAAGCGTGCGGTTACTGACAGCGATACACTTATTGCCTACAGAGAGGGCAAGGACGGTATAAATAATCTTATGTCCATATACAGCGCAGTTACCAATAAGACCTTCGAGGAGATCGAAAAGGAATTTGCCGGCAAGGGCTACGGTGACTTTAAATTAGCGGTAGGTGAAGCGGTGGCAGATAAGCTGGCTCCCATGCAGGCTGAATACAGAAGGATAAGCTCAGATAAGGCTTATGTTGAGGATTGTATGAAGAAGGGTGCCGAAAAGGCATTCAAAACCACAAGAAAGACTTTGCAGAAGGTTTATAAGAGAGTTGGATTTGTGGTACTTTAATTTAAGCGCATAAAAAAGCGGAGGGTAACCTCCGCTTTTTTGTTTTGGGATTTGTGGGGGGGTGTGGGGCGAAGCGCGTCGTCGCAAAGTCCGTTCATGCTCGGGGCGGACGGCAAGCGCCCACCCCTCACATCACTCCCTTGCTCCTCCTTTTCGGCAAAAAGGCATGCAAAAGTCGCCTGTTCGGTTGTAAACGCCCTCACGACGGCTTTGTTTTGCTACCACCTTTTTGCCGTGTTGCGTGCTGTCGCACGCTTTTTTGTGGGCTTGCGCCCACATTAAAATACAATGGGGGGTCTAGGGGGGCGCCGCCCCCTTAAGGCGGTCGCAGGGCGGCAGCCCCGATTTACTCCCCCCTTCCCGAGGGGAAGGGGGGTAAGGGGGTTGGGGATAGCCGTCTGCTGACGAAAATAAAAAGGGGAACATATCTCCCCTTAACAGGGCAAATTCCCGCCTGCAAAGGATAAAAATAAGGGGCTTTTCAGCCCCTTATGAAAATTGATATAAAATACCGCTACACTACCCACAAATGATAAAATCCCTTTATCGCCGCCTTATACTCCACTTCGCCGGGGGTGAAAAGCGTCCATTTTGTACTTTGGATAAATACCAGCACAAAACCTATAAGCATGGATATTGCAAACAGCTTTCTTATAAGCACCTGCTTTTCCTTGCTTGCGTTGGTATAGTAGATATAGGCTATTATAAATGCCCCTATAAGCAGCTGCCAGGCAAAGTCTGCACAGTATCTTGCACCATAGCCGCTTTCCCATATGGACCACATTATTATAAGTGGGGTTATAATGCAGGTAAATCCGATTATTACGGTATATAAAAGCCTGTTTTTGTTTTTACTAAGGCTGTATGCCCTTAATGAATATCCGTAGGATAATACCGGCAGAGCCTTCCACATAATACCAAGGGCAGAATAGGTGGCTATGAAATAATAGCCGTTGGGGGTGAAGGTATACACCCGGTTAAAATCAAAATAGGGGGATATATCGGTAAATACAGGGGGTGCAAAAAGATAATTGAATACCCCTATAACAGCAAATTCGGTGTGATATTCGGTTTTTGTAAAGTCATTTATTGTAAGGGAATAATCAATTCCGAAATCAAAAACAGAACCAAAACGAAGATAATTATACACCATCTGCACTCCGCCTATTACCACAAACGGAAGCAGGGCGGATATAAAGTATGGGATGTATTTTTTATTGCCGCTGTCCTTTTTCTTTTTAAAGCCGGCATAAATAAGGATAAGCGCCGCTATGCAATATAAAGCGCTTGTGGGACGGCAAAGCACACTAAGACTAAGACAAACAGAGGACAGGCAAAGCCTTATGTTGCTTATTTTTCCCTCTCCTATAACATTTGAGCTTATTATAAGGTATGCCCCCATGCACACAAAGGCAAATGCGGAAAGCTGGGCTATTTCGTAGAATTTAGGCGATGAAAAACAAAACCATACCCCGGTTACCCCCTGAAGCATAACAAGTGATGCGGCATAAAGGGATGAGGGAATATTTTTGAAAAACCTTTTCATAAAGGCGTTGTAAAACAGACTCAGGAAAATTATTCCTATTATGCCGAATATAAACACCGCTATATGCCCGGGGAAATAATACCCGGTAATAAGATTATAGGGCAAAAACAAAAGCAATACCGGTGCTATTCCATAGTAGGAATAATATTTTCCCTCATATAAAAGATGATCCCACAGGTGACTTACACCGCTTGCTAATCTCTGGCTTCTGTCATAGGGGTTTGCAAGGGCTAAAAGCTCCTGCCCGGGCTTTATATCCAGCTCAACCTGACCCTTTTTAAAGGCATCCACCAGCTCCTTTGTAAGCTGATCTCCGGTGGTAAGGGAAAAATCCTCTTTGAGGTTTTCTTCGGTAAAGGGTCGGTAGCAGTTTACCTGGAAAAAGGCAAAGTACACAAGCAGACCGGTAACGGCTATTGTAAATATCGCTGTGCCCTTGTCATTTTCGGCTATGGTTTTCTTCCATAAGGGGGAGCGTATCAGCATATATCCGCCCATGGCAACAATAAGCATAACACCGTATCTTATAAAGGAAAAATTAAAGGGTATGGGCTTATTGAATACTATGCTGTCAACGGTTATGGTTTCTCCCTTTGCGGCATTGATTTTTATTTTAAGGGAACCTCTAAAAATTGATTCCCAATCATAATATTTTTCTATTTCGATTATTTTTTCAAAAATCAAGGCAAG
>CALXIO010000017.1 GCA_944388385.1 uncultured Ruminiclostridium sp. | reverse complement strand
CCCCCTTACGGTAGTTTCTTTTATTCTACCATAAGGGGGTGTGTTTTTCTATTGTCCGTTTTTACTGGACCTGTTCACTGCTGCGGCAGGGGGTTTTATTTTAAATATATCTCATTGACCCGGGGGAAAAATTATGCTATAATTATTTTAACAAAATTTATTGCCCCGATTTAATGAGAATTATTATACGGGGATTCAAAGGAGAAATTATGGAGCTTATAGTAGCAGTAGATTTAAACAATGCAATAGGCAAGGACGGAGATTTGCTTGTTCATTTAAAGCCGGATTTAAAAAGGCTTCGTGAGATGACCACAGGAAACATTATAGTAATGGGAAGTAAGACCTATATGAGCTTTCCCAAAAGACCCTTACCCAACAGGGAAAACCTTGTGCTTACCCGTCATCCTGAGCTATACCCGGAGGTAAAGTGCTTTACGGATATAAACCAGCTTTTAGAATATGAAAAAACCGCCGATAAGACAATATTTGTGCTGGGCGGGGGAGATGTGTATAATCAGCTTTTACCCTACTGCACAAAGGCTCATATTACAAGGATAATCAGTGAATTTGAGGCGGATACCTATTTTCCCGATTTAGGTGAGGAATGGAAAAAGGTATGGGAAGGGGAAATTATCACCACAGAAGAATACCCCTTCAGATATGAAGAATACCACAGATAAAAAATCCCCGGATTATTCCGGGGATTTTTTATTTACTTTACCTTAGCTATTACTTCAACCTCTGCAAGAACATTCTTGGGAAGTGACTTTACAGCTACACAGGATCTTGCAGGCTTTGAGGTGAAATATTCACCGTAAACCTCATTGAACTTAGCAAAATCCCCCATATCACTTAAAAAGCAGGTGGTCTTTACCACATCATCAAAGCTGCAACCTGCGGCCTTAAGTACCTCGCCTAAATTCTTGCAGATCTGATGTGTCTGACCCTCGATTGTGGTTTCCTCCACATTACCTGTAGCAGGGTTTATTGCTATCTGACCGGAGGAGAATAAAAATCCTCCTGCCACTACGCCCTGAGAGTAGGGGCCTATTGCATCAGGTGCTGTTTTTGTGTAAATCTTTTCCATAATTATCTTCCTTTCTTATGATACTATGCTGTATCCTGCACTTGTAAGTGCATCCTTGATCTGCTTTATATGATCAAAGTTTCTGGTTTCAAGCACAATACGCAGATAACAACCGTTAATATCACTGCCCTCGCTTGCTCTTTCATGGTGGATGGAAATAACATTACCGCCAAGATCCGCAATTATCTGAGATACACCCTTTAACTGACCGGGCTTGTCAAGAAGCTCAATATTTACCTGGTAGCTTCTGCCGGACTTCATAAGACCTCTCTTAATTACACGGGACAGAATAGTAACATCAATATTACCGCCTGATACAAGGCAGATTACATTCTTGCCCTTAACAGGAACCTTATCAAACATAACAGCCGCCACGGATACAGCGCCTGCGCCCTCTGCTATCAGCTTTTGCTGTTCAATAAGGGTAAGTATGGCGGTGGAAATTTCGTCATCGGTAACTGTTACTATATCATCAACATATTTACTGCAATATTCAAAGGTATGCTCGCCGGGTTCCTTTACGGCAATACCGTCAGCTATGGTGGAAACGCTGGACAGCTTTTCTATTTTTCCGTCATGAACGGAATTTACCATGCTGGGAGCACCCACAGCCTGAACACCGTAAACCTTTATTGAGGGCTTTAATGTCTTTAATGTAAAGGCAACACCGGAAATAAGTCCGCCGCCGCCAACAGGAACTACAACAGCATCAACATCCGCAAGCTGTTCTAAAAGCTCAAGACCTATTGTACCCTGGCCTGCAATTACATCCTCATCATCAAAGGGATGAATAAAGGTATAGCCCTTTTCGTCACGAAGCTGTAATGCCTTATTGTAGGCATCATCATAAACACCCTCCACAAGGCAGATTTCAGCACCGTAGGACTTAGTAGCCTCCACCTTTGAAATAGGCGCACCGTCAGGCAGACAGATAAGAGCCTTTATGCCGCTTCTCTGAGCCGCAAGGGCAACACCCTGTGCGTGATTTCCTGCGCTGCAGGCAATAACACCCTTTGCCTTTTCTTCCTCTGTAAGGTTTGAAATTTTGAAATATGCACCTCTTACCTTAAATGAGCCTGTTACCTGAAGGTTTTCTGTCTTTAAGTAAACATTTGCCTCAGGATTTATTTTGGGAGCATAAATAAGATCGGTAGGTCTTATTACCTCCTTTAAGGTGTGTGCCGCGCGATAAACCTTGTCTAATGTAAGCATTTTTCTTTACCTTCCTTTTCTTTTTTTAAAATTACGATCTGCACTGATTATACAGGTAAATAAAAAATGCCTCGTCTCTTTTTTCAAAGAGGCGAAGCATGTTACTCCGTGTTACCACTCTTTTTGCCTTAAAAAAGGCCACTCAGCGCATATCAGTCAATATGCTCCTCTGTAACGGGAGGTCCCGTACAGGCTTACTTTAATTTCTGCCTGTCCATTCAGGGGTGATTGCATTACCCGGTATTACCTGCCGTCTTCCACCAACAACGGCTCTCTGTGAAGCTTTTCCCGAATGCGTCCCCGTCATCATGTTTTCTTGATTACAAAAGAAGTATAGCACCTTAATTCTCATTTGTCAAGGGATTTTACTGCTCTTTTACAAAAAAATCATTAAAGGCATTTATACCTATCTCCATTTGCTCCTGTGCAAATTTGCCCTGTTCATCCTCAGTCTGGGATACATCATCAGGGGCTCCAAGAAGCATAAAGCAATAATAACCATGACTGTCAAGCACCTTAGCGGCAGAAACCTTAGCCGCATTGGCAGGGTACTGTAAGGATTGCTCCTGCTTTATTTTAAGGGCATTTTCAAGGGCGGATTTTACCTCATTTTCCTTACCATCCGCCGGCTTTATAATAACCAGTCTGTCAGGGTGAAAGCCTATCATAGGCATAACCGCATATATTTCACTGCACATATCGGAAGTGATACCGAATTCACTTTCAAGTATTTCTGCCTGTATTTCGGTATCAGGAAGAAAGCTGTCTCCGTAGGCCTTCTTTATGGCATTTCCGATATTTTCTGCCGTAATGTATTCCTCCGATGAAGAATCGGAGGCGGTGTCATCAGCGGAGGTGACAGCACTGTCAACAGAGGCTGTACTGTCAGCGGCTGAGGTGGTATCATTACTTCCGTATGTCAGATCTCCGCCGTTGCCGCAGGCTGACAGACTGAGGGAAAGCACCGCCGCTAAAAGCAAAGCGGAAACTATTTTTTTATATTTTTTCATTTCAGGTCGCATATTTTACCTTCCTTTCGTTACATAGTCATATACCTTATGCGTATTTATAATTCCTCTTTTTATTGCAATTATTCATTTTCACTAAATTAAGCCCCTTTAAATTTACGATTTGACAATAGACTAACAGTTATCTAAAATGCTATAATACAGATAAGTAATTCTTTTACAATAAATAAAAGAAAAAGGAGAAAATCATGAGAAACTTAGACGAAATCATCTCAAAAATGACTTTGGAGGAAAAGGCGGGTATCTGTTCCGGCCTTGACTTCTGGCACACAAAACCGGTGGAAAGACTGGGAGTGCCCACATCCATGGTAAGCGACGGACCCCACGGTCTGAGAAAACAGGATCTTACCGGGGATGACCCTAACCAGAGCATAGAAGCGGTATGCTTTCCTGCCGCCTGTGCCACAGCCTGCAGCTTTGACAGGGATTTAATGTACAGCATGGGTGAAGCCTTAGGCGATGAATGTGTAAGCGAGGATGTATCTGTGCTTTTAGGCCCGGCGGTAAATATCAAGCGTTCACCCTTATGCGGCAGAAACTTTGAATATGTATCTGAGGACCCATACCTTGCAGGAGAATTATCCGCCGCATATATAAACGGTGTACAAAGCAGAAATGTGGGTACATCAATAAAGCACTTTGCGGCAAACAGCCAGGAAACAAGAAGAATGACCTGTTCTTCGGATATGAGCGAAAGAACACTCCGTGAGATATATCTTCCTGCCTTTGAAACCGCAGTAAAGAAGGCACGGCCCTGGACAGTAATGTGCTGTTACAACAGAATAAACGATGTATACGGCGCAGAAAACCGCCACACCCTTACTGAGATACTAAGGGAAGAATGGGGCTTTGAGGGATATGTAATGAGCGACTGGGGCGCAGTAAATGACAGGGTAGAGGGCTTAAAGGCAGGCCTTGACCTTGAAATGCCCTCATCAGGCGGAGTTAATGATGAAAAGATAGTAAAGGCAGTAAGAGACGGCACTCTTGATGAAAAGGTGGTTGACCTTGCTGTAAAGAGAATACTCACAAAGGTATATCAGTACAACTACAACAAGACAGAGGCAAAGCCCTTTGACAGAGAGGCAGACCATAGAAAGGCTGTTGAAATTGCAAGGGAATGTATGGTGCTTTTAAAAAATGAAGGATCCCTTCCTTTGCCCTGTGAGGGTGTTAATATAGCCTTTATAGGCGAGTTTGCAGAAAAGCCCAGATTTCAGGGCGGCGGCAGTTCCCATATAAAGACAAGCAACGTTTCTAATGCCCTTACCTATGCGCAGAAGTACAGCGATATTCAGTATGCAAAGGGCTATCACATTGAAAGCAACGAAACCGACGAGACACTTTTAAATGAGGCGGTACAGTTAGCTAAGAGAAGTGATGTGGCGGTTATCTTTGCAGGACTTCCCGAGAGCTTTGAATCTGAGGGCTTTGACAGAACCCACATGAGAATACCCGATTGTCAGAATGAGCTTATAAATGCCGTATGCGATGAGCAGGAAAATGTTATAGTAGTGCTTTATAACGGCTCTCCCATAGAAATGCCCTGGAATGACAAGGTATCTGCTATCCTTGAGGGATACCTTTGCGGCGAGGGTGTGGGTGAAGCCACAGCGGATATTCTTTTCGGAAAGGCAAACCCCTGCGGTAAGTTAGCAGAATCCTTCCCTGAAAAGCTGTCCGACACACCCTGCTATCTTACCTATCCCGGCGACAGACACGCAAACTATAACGAGGGCGTATTTGTGGGCTATCGTTACTATGATAAAAAGCAGATGAATGTGCTTTATCCCTTCGGCCACGGACTTTCCTATACAACCTTTGAATACAGCGATATAGAATTGTCACAAAGCTCCATGGGGGATAATGACATTATCAAGGTAAGCTGTAATGTTACCAATATAGGCACCTGCCCCGGCAAGGAGGCGGTACAGCTTTATATTTCCGATAAGACCGGCTTTGAAATAAGACCCGAAAAGGAATTAAAGGGATTTTACAAGGTAAGCCTTAACCCCGGCGAAAGCGAAAGGGTTACCTTTGAGGTGGACAGAAGAGCATTATCCTACTATAATGAGGATTTAGGCGACTGGTTTGCACCTACCGGTGTTTATGAGCTTAAAATCGGCTCATCCTCAAGGGATATAAGACTTACAGCAAAAATAGATTTCAAAACCGATATAAAGCTTCCCTTTGTTGCAGATGAAAATACCGTATTCGGTGAATTTATGCACTATCCCGAGGGTAGGGCGGCTATGGAATATGTACTTCCCAAGGTATCCTCTTTTGTGGGAGGCGGTGAGGCATTTGATGAAAATGCGTCCCTTTCCATGATGGAAAGTATGCCCATAAGACAGGCTCGTTCCTTTGGCGGTATTACCGATGAGGTAATAGAGGAAACCCTGAGACTTATAAATGAAGCCTTCGGCGGAAAGAAAGCCTGCAAGCCTGAATAAGCAATAAAAAACCTCCTGTTTAAACAGGAGGTTTTCTTTTTTAAAGTGTTCTTCTTCTCTTATGCTTATCCTTGTTTACATACATCTTTGAGTCGGCAAGATTGAGATAGTAGTCTATATTTTCATTTGTATCAGCCGGCATTATGCAGGTACCAAAGCTTGCATGAACATTATAGGGCTTTGTACTGCGTTTGTTGTAGGCGGCAATTCTTCCCTGTACCTTCTTTACAAACTTTTCCGGGAAATCCTCGTTTTCGCATTTACCGAATACCACATATTCATCACCACCGAAGCGGGCGCATATATCCCCCTCCTTAGCGGCGGCCTTAAGGGCATTAGCGGTAACTGTAATGGCGTTATCCCCCTCCTTATGACCGTAGTTGTCATTTATCTGCTTTAAGCTGTCAAGGTCAATGGAGATAACCATAAACCTGTCACTCTTTTCACTGTTTGCCATGGCCTCAGAGAATAGTCTGAAAAATCCGCGGCGGTTATAAAGGGTGGTAAGAGGATCGCTTACATAAAGCTCATCCACCTTTCTTGCATAGGCAAGAAGCTCGTTTTGTCTTCTTACCGATTCAAGCATGGAGGAAATACCGTTTACAAGAATATACAGTACATACATTATCTTGCTCCAGGGGAAGAAATCCATGGCGATAAAGCCAATGGAGCAATCCTTGAAGTAAAGGGGAGTGTAGAGTATTATCTTTGCCTCATCCGCCACAGAATAGAAATCCGGAAGCATACGGGAGATGGGATAGGTTATCTTTCCCATCTTCATCTGATTTCTGTAGGAAGCTATGGCTATCATATTTTCGCCGTAGCCCTTGTTGGTATAAAGCTTATCGCTTGTAACCTCAGTAAGCAGGTTCAGCTTATTTAAATCAAGGGTGGTAATTGAATTCATAAAGGATTCATTTACACATACCCATAAGCTATTTGCCCATACCTTTGAAAGCACATAATAAAGCTTTTCCTCTGCCTCATCATAGGTGGTGCAGTTGGTAAGCTCCTGGGATACCTTAAGGGTATCCATCGTATATTTTTCCGCACTGTAAAGCTCAGTAAAAAGCTCATGGCGTTTTTTCTCATTAAAGCAATCTGCCTTTTTGGAGCATCCGCAGCTAAGACCGTAGTCTATATCAGGGCTCACTATGGTAAGCACATCCGGTTTTTTATTGCAGTTTATATATTCGTTTATTATACGGCCTACTGTTTCACCTGTCTTTTCGGAGAACAGTCTTGCTGTTGTAATAAATCCTCTGGTTTCATCTATGCCGTCCATACCGGTAACCATAATGTCCTTGGGAACTCTTATATTCCTTTCTGCCAGCTCCTGTACAACAGCCATAGCCATGGTGTCATTTGCACATACTATCGCCTGGGGAAGAGTATCTCTTTCATCAAGCATACGCATAAGCTCATTCTTGGTGGGACCCTCCCACAGCTCACCGTAGTATACATTTTTCTCATCATAGGTAAGGCCGTTTTCAAGTAAAGCCTTCTTGTAGCCCTCCCGTCTTTCCTCGGAAACATCATGATTTTTATATCCTGAGAAAAATACTATATCATTGCAGTTATGATCTCTTATAAGGTGGTTTGTAACACAGGTAATATCTGCGCCGTAGTCAGAACGGACAGAAAAACAGCCCTCTATCTCAGAACCTACACAGATAATGGGAACACCGCGCTTTTTAGCCTCCATTACAACGCTGTCAATAATCTTCTGCTCAGAAGAAAGGAAAAAGGGTGCAATAACCAGCATATCAAACATTTCATAGTTAGGAAGCTGGAAAATGCTTGTTCTTCCTATATCGGTAGGCTCACCGGAATAGTCCACTGATATACTGTTGAAAATGTGAACGTTGATATTATTATGATTAAGATAACCACACAGCTGTTTTAACATCGGAAAAACCGATACCATATTTCCGATACAAATGGCTATATTCGGTTTATGATTTGTTTTGCTCATAATCGGCTCCTTACTGTTAAAATCACGAATTGACACAAAAAAATTATAACATATTTTTTTATAAAAAGCAAGTATATGAAAGGGAAAATTTAATATTTCCTCCAATATAAGGACTGTTATAATATCCGGTATTGCTTATATTTACATATTTTTAAAAAAAGGTTGAAATCAGGATATTTTTGTGGTAAAATAAGAAAAGTGGCAATGTCGCTTAACTGAGGCATTGCCTAACTTCGCTTTAAGGAGAGGTTTAAATTGGATAACAACGAATTCTATAAGAAAAACAAGCCCTCAAAGGATAACAGACCACAGTTTCCTAAAAAGGCAGTTATAACAGGCGGTATGCCCTACGGCAACAAACAGCTCCACTTCGGTCATGTGGGCGGTGTGTTTGTATTTGCAGATGTGTGGGCAAGATTTCTCCGTGACCGCATAGGCAAGGACAATGTAATATTCGTGTCCGGTACAGACTGCTATGGTTCCCCCATAGCCGAAAGCTACCGCAAGCTGGTGGCTGAGGGCAAGTTTGAGGGAAGCATTGAGGACTTTGTCCGTATGAATCATGAAAGCCAGAAAAAGACCCTTGGGGATTATGAAATAAGCTGTAATCTCTTTGCCGCCAGCGCCTTAGGTGATGCAGGCAGAGTTCATGATATGGTTTCTCTTGAATTTATCAAGAGATTATACGAAAACGGTCAGCTTGACAAGATAACCACCTCCCAGTTCTTTGATGAACAGGCAGGAGTATTCTTAAACGGCAGACAGGTAATCGGCAAGTGTCCCGTTATGGGCTGTCAGTCTGAAAAGGGTTATGCGGATGAATGTGACTTAGGTCATCAGTATATGCCCTCAAACCTTATTGACCCCAAAAGCACCATTACGGGAAACACCCCCATTATGAAGGATGTTGTAAACTGGTACTTCAGACTTACCGACTATACAAAGCTATTATCCGAATATGTGGAGAAGATAAAAAAGCAGCCTAATGTCCGTCCCCTTGTATCAAAGACAATAGACGAATTTTTAGAGCCTCCCGTAATTCATATAAAGAAGGAATTCAAGGAGCAGTATGAGGCTATGAAGGGTGAGCTTGCCCCTCACACCATAACCGAGGAGGAAAAGAAGCCCTCATTTACAATCTGCTTTGATACCCTTGATTTGCGTGATAAGGCCTGTGAGATATTAGCATCTCACAATATCCGCTTCAGAACAGGAAAGACCTTAGTTCCCTTCCGACTTACAGGTAATATTGACTGGGGCGTAAAGGCACCTGACTTAGAGGATGTGAAGGATCTTACCGTATGGGTATGGCCTGAATCCTTGTGGGCACCTATTTCCTTTACCTGTGCTTATTTAAAGAGCATAGGCCATGATATGTCTGAATGGAAGGATTACTGGTGCAGTAAGGACGCACAGGTATATCAGTTTATCGGATCTGATAATATCTATTTCTACGGCGTAGCTGAAATGGCCATGTTTATGGCACTTGTAAAGGGCGAGATAACCTCAGACCCTCAGGAGGGCGAATTACAGCTTCCTATACTGGTTGCAAACAATCACATTTTATTCCTTGATAAAAAGGCAAGCTCCAGCGGTGCTGTAAAGCCTCCCATGGCGGCAGATCTGCTTTCATACTATACAGCAGAACAGCTTCGTATGCACTGGCTTGGCTTTGCCTTAGGAAAGGGAAGTGTTAGCTTCCAGCCTAAGGTATTCAATCCCGATGCCAAGGCAGAAGATCCGGATCCTGTAGTAAAGGAAGGCTTCTTACTTTCCAATGTATTTAACAGAGTTATCCGTTCCTGCTTCTACTATGCACAGAAGTATTTTGACGGAAAAATGCCGGTGGGTACTCCCGATGCTGATGTAATAGCAGAAAGCGAAAAGGCAATAATCGACTACGAAAGATATATGTACCGCTTTGAATTCCACCAGGTGACCTATGTTCTTGACTCATATATAAGAAAGGCAAATAAGGTGTGGGCAAAGCTGTCAGCCGAGGCTGATAAGGCAGATGACAACGAGCTTCGCCGCAGAACTCTTATCAATGTGTTCCATTATATAAGAACAGCCACCACTCTTTTACACCCCTTAGCCCCCTCCGGCTGTGAAATGGTAAGAGAGTATCTGGGATTTGATGAGGAATTGTGGAATTGGGATCATATCTTTGAGGGTATGGAATATTTCTGCAAGGGCGAAACAGAGCATCAGCTGAAGTTCTTAGAGCCCAGAGTGGATTTCTTCAAAAAGCACCCCTCACAGCTTGGTAATAACTGAAAAGGAAGATAATATGGACAAGCTTATGCTTGCAATGAGTGGCGGAGTAGACAGCTCCGTCGCTTTATTGTTATTAAAGGAAAAATACGACATCATAGGAGGAACTCTCCGCCTTGTGAATAAATCCGGGGATGATACCGGTATGTGCGGCTCATCAAAGGATATTGAGGACGCAAGGAAAATTGCGGAAAAATACGGTATACCCCACCATGTATTTTCCATGGAGGAATTGTTTGAAAAAGAGGTAATAGACAGCTTTACAAAAAGCTATCTTAATGGCATGACCCCAAATCCCTGTATAGAATGTAACGAAAAAATCAAATTCGGCGCATTACTAAAAAGGGCAAGGGAGCTTGGCTGTGAATATATCGCCACCGGACATTATGCCCGTACCGTATTTGATGAAAAATCCGGCAGATACCTTTTGCTGAAATCTGTTTTCGGCGATGGCACACCAAACCCCAAGGATCAGTCCTATGTTTTGTACAGACTTTCTCAGCAACAGCTGAAATCGGCGGTTTTCCCCCTTGGAGGAATGGATAAATCCGAAATCAGGGAAATTGCAAAAAATGAGGGACTGATAAATTCCGACAAGTCCGACAGTCAGGATATATGCTTTGTAACTGACGGCAAGTATGGGGAGTTTATAACAGACAGGCTGAAAAATCCTTCTCCCGAGGGAAATTTCCTTGATACAAATGGAAATATAATAGGCCGACATAAGGGACAGCTTTACTATACGGTAGGGCAGAGAAGGGGCATTGGCGTAGGCTTTGGCAGACCGGTTTATGTAATTTCAAAAAATGCCGCAGAAAATACCGTCACTCTGGGGGATAATGAATTTCTGTTTACAGATACCCTTTATGCAAATAACCTTAACTGGATAGCCTTTGACACCCCACCGAGGGAATTTACCTGTAAGGCAAAGACCCGTTACAAGCAGACAGAACAGCCCTGCACAGTTTATCTTACAGATAATGACCGGATAAGGGTGGTTTTTGAGGAAAAAATAAGGGCAGTGACCCCGGGACAGCACGTTGTACTTTATGACGGTGATGTGGTGCTGGGCGGTGGAGTAATAGAATAATATCAGTAGATTTATTCTATAAAATTAACCTGTTTTTTAAAATTAACTTTATAACTTAAATCCCCATTGTAATGCCTGTTAAGGGAAAAATAAGAATTCTTTATCGATTTAACGGGATGAAGATTATGAATATAATAACAGGAGAGTTGAAGCCGCTTTATTTTCACTAAATTATCATAAACACAACATACAGGCATCACAATAGATGTTTATAATATGTTAATGAAATCGGGAGAACCGATTTCATAAATTTGCTATCTTCGATTTTCATATATATTTCCCCAAAGCAAGAAACCCGACCGGTAACGGTCGGGCTTCTTGTTTTATACTCAATAATTATGGATTTGACAGAAAAAATTTTAAGAAAATACTTGATTTTATAATCAAGATATGGTATAATATAAAAGCTGTCTTATGCAGTAGGGAATTGCGGATATGGCGGAATTGGCAGACGCGCTGGCTTCAGGTGCCAGTCGGGGCAACTCGGTGCAGGTTCAAGTCCTGTTATCCGCACCATATAACAAAAAACTTCCCCTTTTCAAGGGGAAGTTTTTTGTTGCAAAGGACTTTCTCTGCGTCCTTCGGACTTGATAAAGTCTCTTTGCTATTCATTGTTTCGCTTTGCAAAACAATTTTCGTAAATAAGTCCCCCTTTATGGGGGACTTTTGTTATATTAAGAATTATTCGTCCTTATGCTTTTTTGAAATTCCTGTTGCTATGGCTGTGGCTAAAATTCCCGCTCCTGCCATTAAGGGTAATGTGGATAACATTCTTCCCGTTTGAGGAGAATCACTCTCTGAATCACCGATTACAGGCTGTGAGGTGGGCTTTTGTGTAGTGGTGGAGGGAAGTGTTTCCGGAGTTTCCTCAGGAGCTTTTGTTGTAGTATCAGGGGTGGTTTCGGGAATTTCTTCCGGAGCATTCGTAGTAGCTTCTGTAGTTACTTCGGGTACTGTCTGTGCCACATAGTCGCAGTTTATATATCCTACTGTTAAAGCACCTGATACAACACCGTCGCAGAAGCGATATACAGGGCGTAAGCCATTTGCTGTGTATTCCTTGCCTGCTATTGCAAAGCCTTCATTATTAGCGGTGGTGTTTACCTCTGCCCCGGGGAGAACATGAACAATATCAGGGGCTTCGGTTTTGTTGAAAGTGATTTTTGCCATGCGATTTTCATAACCGTCATCAGCCGCCACCCAAAGAGCATTTTCATATACATCATAGTCAAGTGCCATAGCGCCGCCCAGCTTACTGTCAATATCGGCTATAAGAACTGCCGTGCCGTCGTTATTGAGCACAAAGGCATACACATGGCCGTTATCCTCAAGGGCTGTAAAGAACACACCCTTTGCTGTTGCATCCGGATAAAGTGCAGGATCAAAAGCCTTGCCGGTGTTTTTATCAATAAGCATTCCGGCAACATTTTCATTTGATACCCATTCAACAGCCTCTATACCCATATTTGCTGAAACCGTGGGAAGTAATGAGGTAAGATCCCATTCCTTTACAGCTGTAATTCTTGTGCCGGCTGTATTCGGGTCTGCCATAAGTATGGTGTTGAAGTTTACACCCTTATCGCTGTTGTCACGCTCACAGGCAAGATATACCATGCCCTCAGGATCCACTGTGATACCCTCTGCATCAGGACCCTTGGCATCGGGATTATCCTTATCCTTTATAAAGCATACCTGCTTGCCCTTTTCAAATCCGGGGGCAAAGCTAATAGTACCGTCATTTGCAACCTCCATTATCCAGAAGGTGGCTGTGCCGTTATCCACGGCATAAAGCTTGCCATCGGCAAAATCAAGACCGGAGGAATCCTCAAGGAAGGTGGAATTTGTGTCCCATACTTCTACCTTGTCGCTTCCGGGCCAGGGGATAACATCAGGTATACCGGCGAATTTATTAGCCTCTCCGGGGGTAGCTGTAAGGGTATTTTCATAGCTTTCGCCATTTACATCGGGGTAAAGTCCCCAGGTGGGATTTGTATGTGTATCTTCCGGCCAGGTGGTGGAGGTTATCTCCTCGCCGTTTTCAAAAAGTCTTACGCTGTCGCCCTTTCCGAGACCGAACATAAATCCGTTTTCGCCGCTGTCATCCTGATATATTACCAGAAAACCGTTAGCAGGAATGATAGTGTTTTCGGGGAAGGTATAGGGATTCTTGTCCTTGCTGTCAAGCATAACTATACCGGAAATATCAAGGGGCTCAGAGGTGGGATTTGCAAGCTCTACCCAGTCAGCACCGCCATTTTTATCATCGGATTGTACTTCGTTTATTACAACGGGATTTATCTTTTTGTTAAGCTTGCCCTTTGTGGAATTATCGGTATCTGTAAATTCTCCTGTACCGTCGGGAATTCTTGCATATACACCGTTTGCATGAGCCTCCCAGGAATATGTATCAACAACCACCCCGTCCTTATCATATACGGTAACATTATCCGCTTTGCCAAGACCAAAGGTGAAATCCTTGTTCTGATCAAAAACATATACCTCTCCGGCCTCTAATATAGTACCGCTTGGAACAGGTGTAACATCAGCCTTATGACCTACCGGGTCATTGTCAAGTATATACCAGCCGGAAATATCTACAGGGGTTTTGCCTGTGTTTATTATCTCTGCCCAGTCGGTGGTGTCGCCGTTTGATTCTACCTCATTTATTACAACTGTTGAAGCGTGGAATTCATTTGCAGTACCCTTTGTTTCCTTTGTAAGACGGAAATCTCCCTTACCGTCAGGATAACGACCAAAGGAAGCCTTAGCAGCATCTCCCTCAAATGATGCGTGTTCTGTCCAGCTGAATTCCTCTATAAGCTGACCTTCTTTGTCAAAAAGACGGATAGAATCTCCTGAGCCTATACCGATAGCCGCTTCAAAAGTGCCTTCAACATACTTTCCTTCAACATCATCATAAATAAGACCTGTGCTTTTTGCATCAACCACCAGAAGCTCACCGGGAGCAATAGAAGTGCCCTCAGGGAAGCGCCAGCGATGATCATCTGAATTATCCCTTATCTCAAAGCCTGATATATCAAGAGCCTTATCTCCTGTGTTCATAAGCTCAACCCAGTCATCGGGGCTTGAATTTATTTCGTTTATTGTAAGGGAAGGCTTTTCAGGGGTTACTTCAGGGGCGGAATTTACAGCTCCCTTTGAGGAAGGCGCATCAGCAAAGCTTCCGTCAGGCTGTCTTGACCATGTGCCGTTTGCTACTGAAGTATATGCGTAGCTGTCCGCAACTGTACTTTCCTTATTGTAAAGAGTAGCTGTGTCGGATTTACCAAGGCCGAAATCAAAGTCTTTGGTTTCCTCTAAAACCAGCACTTCACCGGGATTTAAAATTGTGTTTTCCGGCAGGGGAGTGGTTTTGTCCTCTGTAAGACGTTCCAACCCCTTATCGTCGGTCAGAAACCAACCGGATATATCCACCGGAGCAGAGCCGGTATTTATAATTTCAACCCAGTCATTACCCTTGTCGGGAGCATCCGATTCAACCTCGTTTATAAGGATTTCTCCCTTTTGTTCTGCACCGGCTGTAATTCCACCGGAGGGCAATAAAACAGAGGTCGCCAGAATAGCACTTAAAATTTTCGCTTTTCTTTTCATAGTTTGTCTCCTTTGCGTTTTCTGAAAATATAAATAATTTTCTAAATAATAGTATATTTTATTCTTTGTAAAATCCACAACCACAAGTATGTAAAATTTATACGGAAAAATTCTGTTAATTTTCTATAAGCCGGTGCTTGCTATTGATAATTCCTTTTTAATGTGCTAAAATAAAAGCATGACCCGAAAGGTGGTATTTATTTGAACAGCTTTGATAAAATTTATAAAAAATGCGGATTTTCCCACAGAGTAATATCCACCTCTGATTTTGAGGGGGTGGCTCACGGTCTTGTTGCCCCTGTTATAGTTATGTATACAAGCTGGATAATAGACCGGGCAGAAAAAATGGGAATAAAAAGGCTTTATTTTCTTGCCCGTGACGGATACTTAATGAGGGATATAGGGGAAAAAATATGCTCAGAGAGAAATAACGGTATTGTATGCAGTTATTTTTACTGCTCCCGTTATGCCCTTCGTATGGCGGCTTATGGGTTTTTTGATGACAGCGCCTATGAGAAATTATTCCTGGGGGCGTTTAAGCTGTCCGCCTGCGGTATGCTTTTAAGGGCGGATTTTTCCCCGGAGGAACGGCAAAGGGTATACAATGACATAGGCTTTACCGATGATGAAAACAGAATACTCGGCAGAGGAGAATTTTCCGCCTTTACAGATAAGGTACGGCAAAGCGAAGTGTTTAAGTCCATTGTAAAGGAAAAGTCAGACCGGGCATATTCTCTTATGACGGAATATATAAAACAGGAGGAAATGGACAGGCAGAATAAAATAGGCATAATCGATCTTGGCTGGACAGGTTCATTACAGCTTACCCTACAGCGAATTCTTTCAAGCATGGGGATAAATTCTCCCCTGGTGGGCTTTTATATGGGAATGATAGATAAGCCTCCGGCAAAGGAAAACAGCCAATATAACAGCTGGCTCTTTACCGAAAAGGACAACTGTATTAAATCCAGGTTTGCCCATAATCTTATTGAATGCCTTTGCAGTGCACCCCATGGTATGACAATGGGCTTTAAAAAGGCGGAGCAGGGGATAGTACCTGTTCTTGCGGATAAGGAAAATGATGAACGCTACATAAATATCATAAGACAAAAGGCTCTGGATTTTGTAGCGGATAATAAAACAGAATATAAGGAATATTTTAAAAAGGCAACCCTTAAAATACTTCTTTATTTTATGTATAAGCCGGATAAAAATACCGCCACCTCCCTTGGGGTATACAGCTTTTGTGATGATGTCAGCGAGGGCTATCACAGAAGCATAGTTCAAAAGGGAGAAAAAAAGGACTATTCCCGTGAGCTTATCTTTTATAAGATATTGCACCGGGATGACTCAGACGGCTTTTACTGGTACTACGGGTCATTAGCGGCAGGGGATATAGGCCCTAAGTGGTACTATCGCATAATGTACCGCCTTACAAGATACATTTCCTTTATAATTCACTAAACGGCAGAAATGCCGTTTTCTCTTTTTATAAAAGCTATTCTATGATGAATATTACTTTTGTACAATATTACTAAAAAAGGCAATCGATATTTTAATAACGATTTTACTGTTTTTCTGTTGACAATGGCCCTGTAATACTATATAATATACATTAGCAGATACTCCGGCCAAGGTCGGATTTTTGACGAAAGGGTTATAAAATGACAGGCACAATATCAAAACAGGCATTAAGGCGATTGCCCTATTATCTTGAATACCTGAAAAAACAGAGAGATGAAAAACAGGTAGTCAATATTTCAGCCACTATTGTTGCTAACGATCTGCACCTTAATGAGGTACAGGTCAGAAAGGACTTAGCGGCAGTAAGCGTTACAGGAGGCAAGCCTAAAACAGGCTATGTTATAACCGAGCTTATCACGGATTTAGAATGCTTTCTCGGATACAACAACACAAAGGAGGCTATTATAGCCGGGGTAGGAAAGCTGGGCAGTGCTCTTTTATCCTATGATGAATTTGCACGATACGGGCTTCATATCGTGGCGGCATTTGATACAAATGAAGAAATTGTGGATAATGTGAAAATTTTCCCGGCGAAAAAAATGGCGGATCTTTGTGAAAGACTCCATGCCCATATAGGTATAATATGCGTACCACCCTCACAGGCTCAGGCGGTTTGTGATGAAATGATAAAGTCAGGCATACTTGCTATATGGAATTTTGCACCTACACATTTAAGGGTGCCCCCTGAGGTTATACTTCAGAACGAAAATCTGGCAGCGTCACTTGCGGTGCTGTCACAAAATCTCGCTATTGAAATAGGCGAAGGCAGCAACGATCGGAAAGGATGAAATTATTATGAAAAACATCAGCATTTGTGTAGGAAGTTCTTGTCATCTTAAGGGCTCTTACAAGATTATTGAAATGGCAAAGGAATTTATTGCAAATCATAATCTTGAGGACAAGGTTACTTTAGGCGGCGCATTTTGTCTTGGCAGATGCACAGACGGAGTAACAATCAAGATAGATGATGAGATTATATGCGGAGTCTGTCCTGAAAATTTCCAGCAGATATTTGAGGAAAAGGTTCTTAACGCATAATCCGTTAAACTTAAATCGGAGGGATAAAATGCTTGTACTGAATAAAGAGGGTACCGCAGGTACCGTTGTAGATCAGAGCAATACAGCAAAAACCATGGGAAGCGGCTCACTTGAGGTTTATGCCACCCCGGCACTTTGTGCCCTTATGGAAAAGGCGGCCTGCAACTGTATAGAGGGCTGTCTTGAGGAAGGCAAAACCACCGTAGGCACAAAACTGGATATAAGCCATTTAGCGGCAACACCTATTGGTATGACAGTTACCTGTACCGCAAGGCTTATCGAGATAGATAACAGAAGACTTTTATTTGAAGTTACGGCTTCTGATGGGGTTGATACTATAGGCAAGGGAACACACGAACGCTTTATAGTAGATGCCGTTAAATTTATGGGAAAGGCAAGAAGTAAGCTATGAGTGAAATGAGTTATCTTAAGCTGAAAAAATCCAACTGCAAAAACTGTTACAAATGTATCCGCCATTGTCCGGTAAAGTCAATTAAGTTTTCGGACGGTCAGGCGAATATAGTCGAGGACGAGTGTATTTTATGTGGTATGTGCTTTGTTGCGTGTCCCCAGAATGCAAAGCAGATAAGAAATGATGTTGACAAGGTAAAATCCTTTATTGTTTCAGGTAAACCCGTGTATGTAAGCATTGCCCCCTCCTTTGTGGCAAACTATGACGGGGCAGGCCTTGAGGATATGGAAAAAACCCTCAAAGCCCTTGGCTTTACAGGAGTAGAGGAAACAGCGGCAGGCGCACAGCTTGTAACCGAGGAATATGACCGTCTTGCAAACAGCGGCAAGCACGATGTAATAATTTCCTCCTGCTGTCACACAATAAATACCCTTATACAAAAGTATTATCCCCAGGCATTACCTATGTTAGCGTCGGTAAAATCCCCCATGCTGGCTCATGGTGAGGTTTTAAAGCAGAAGTACCCCGGCTGTTATACTGTATTTATAGGCCCATGTCTTTCAAAGAAGGCTGAGGCAGAAAGCTATAAGGGTGCTATTGATGCGGTACTTACCTTTGAGGAGCTTACAGGCTGGCTTAATGATGCTAATGTACATATAGAGGCAAAGGGTGATGCAAGGGCTAAGACCGAAAGGGAAAGAACAAGACTTTATCCCACCACCAGCGGTATACTCCGTTCCATGAAGAGGGATAATCCGGACTTTATCTATATGGCCATTGACGGCGTTGAAAACTGCAAGAGCGCATTAAGGGATATAATCGCAGGAAATGTGGGCAAGTGCTTTATAGAAATGTCCGCCTGTGTAAATTCCTGTATAGGCGGTCCAGGTACGGATAAAAAGCATGAGGGCGTTGTTCATGAAAGAAGGGCGGTTGATGATTTTGCCGGTACAGGCAGATATGATGTAACACCCCTTTTAAGCATGGATAAGGATATGCCCTATATCCGTATGTCAAAAACCATGCCCGGCAGTACAGCCATTGATGAAATTCTCCGCAAGATGAATAAGAACGATCCCTCACAGGAGCTTAACTGCGGAAGCTGTGGTTATGATACCTGCAGAGAAAAGGCTGTGGCTATTTTACAGGGTAAGGCAGACCTTACCATGTGTCTGCCCTTCTTAAAGGAAAAGGCAGAGAGCTTTTCGGATAACATTATCAATAATACCCCAAACGGTATTATGGTATTAAGCGAGGATCTTGAGGTACAGCAGATGAACCGTGCCGCAAGGGAAATTATGAATATCAAGAATGTGTCCGATATTATAAACAGCCCTGTTGTCCGTATACTTGACCCCATATCCTATATGGAGGTAATGAGCACCGGAGAGAATATCCACAACAAGAAGGTTTACCTCACTGAATATAAAAAGTACATTGAGGAAACCATTATATATGACAAGAGCTATCACATTATTATGTCCATAATGCGTGATATAACAAGTGAAGAGGTAGACCGTTCAAAGCGTGAAAAGACCGCTGCGGAAACTATCGCCGTAACCGATAAGGTTATTGAAAAGCAGATGAGAGTAGTACAGGAAATTGCCTCCCTTTTAGGCGAGACTACCGCCGAAACTAAGGTGGCATTAACAAAGCTCAAGGAGAATCTGACAAATGATCAATAATTCCCCGTTCAGTTTATGTACGGATATCGGTTATTTCAGTGTAAATAAGCACGATGAGCAGTTATGCGGAGATCATGTGGAGCTTATCGAGCAGGACGAAAACTCTGTGGTTTTTGTACTTGCCGACGGACTTGGAAGCGGTGTAAAGGCATCCATTCTTTCCACACTTACTTCAAAGATCATTTCCACCATGATGGCAAATGCCATGAGCGTTGAGGAATGTGTATCCACAATAGCCGCAACTTTGCCTGTGTGCGAGGTAAGAAAGGTGGCATATTCCACCTTTACCATTATCCGTATTACAAACAATACAGAAGCCGAAATAATACAGTATGACAACCCCATGGTTATTTTACTGCGTGACGGCAAAAATTTTGATTATCCCAAAACCAGTACGGTAATTGACGGAAAGACCATATACCGTTCAAAAATCCCTATTAAGCTGGATGATACCTTTATCACCACCAGCGACGGAGCTATTTATGCGGGTGTAGGTCAGTCCCTTAATTTCGGCTGGCAAAGAGATAATATAATAGAGTATATGGAGGACATATTCGACAGAGAGTATACCGCAAAGGCATTGGCAGGTATGCTGCTTGATGAGTGTGTTCGTCTGTACGGAGGAGTACCCGGGGATGATACCACCGTAGGTGTACTTAAGATAAGAGAAAGAGAACAGGTAAACCTTATGATAGGTCCTCCCTCAGACCCGGCAGACTTAAAGAAAATGCAGACCCTGTTCTTCTCAAAACAGGGTAAGCATATAGTATGCGGAGGTACAACCTCCACCCTTACTGCTGAATTTTTGGGAAAGCCCGTAATACCCTGCCTTGACTATATAAGCCCTGATATTCCGCCTATGGCTAAAATTGAGGGTGTAGATATAGTTACAGAGGGTGTTATCACCATAAGTAAGGTGCTTGAATATGCAAAGGACTATCTTGATGAAAATAAGCTGTACGATAACTGGTCGGTATTGCCGGACGGTGCATCCTGTATAGCAAGATGTCTTTTTGAAGAGGCAACGGATATAAACTTCTATGTGGGCAGGGCGGTAAACTCAGCTCACCAGAACCCCAATCTGCCTATTACCTTTAATATCAAAATGCAGCTTGTTGATGAACTCAGCAAGTGCTTAAAGCAGATGGGCAAAAAGATAAAGGTAAGTTATTTTTAAAAGAGCAAAGAAATATTAAAAGCGCAGAACGAAAGGAAAATACCAATGAGAAAGTTTGACACTAAGGTGCAGTATCTTAAGTACAAGGTGCTTAGGGAAATAGCAAGACACGCATGGGAGAATGATTTTGAGAAGCCTGCTGAAACCTTCAGCTTTTTTAACGATGTTGCAAAGAACATAGTTAAGGATAAGCCCACCATGAGATGCTGTATCTATAAGGAAAGAGCAATAGTTTCCGAGCGTATCAAAATCGCCATGGGAGGAGATAAGAACAATCCCAATGTGATTGAGGTAATAGATATTGCCTGTGATGAGTGTCCTGTCGGCGGATATGATGTAACTGAGGCCTGCAGAGGCTGTATAGCTCACCGCTGTGAGGACGTGTGCAGAGTAGGCGCTATTTCCTTTGATGAGCATCAGAAGGCACATATTGATAAATCAAAGTGTGTAAACTGCGGACAGTGTGCAAAGGTTTGCCCCTACGGTGCTATACTTGACTTTATCCGTCCCTGTGAGAGAGCCTGCAAGGTGGGTGCTATTTCAAGAGCAAAGGACACCAGCAGCGCAGCAGCACATATAGATAATGACAAGTGTATTTCCTGCGGTGCCTGTGTATATATGTGCCCCTTCGGTGCAATAAGCGATAAGTCCTATATTGTGGATATTATCAATATGCTTAAAAATTCCGACAACGGCAAGAACTACAAGGTATATGCGGTGGTTGCTCCCTCAATAGCAAGCCAGTTTACCTATGCTAAATTAGATCAGGTAGTAACAGCAATAAAGATGCTGGGATTCCACAGCGTAGTAGAGGCGGCGCTGGGTGCTGATATGGTAGCATATAAGGAGGCAAAGGAGCTTGCCGAAAAGGGATTTCTTACCAGCTCCTGCTGTCCTGCCTTTGTAATGTATATTGAGAAATCATTCCCCACATTAAAGGATAATATTTCCCATAATCTTTCACCTATGGCGGAAATTTCAAAATATATCAAGGAGCAGGATCCCACAGCAAAGATAGTATTCATAGGACCCTGTACAGCTAAAAAAGCAGAGGTACAGCTTGATACAGTAAAGCCCTATGTTGACTTTGCCATGACCTTTGAGGAATTACAGGCTATATTTGATTCAAAGGATTTAGAGCTTTCTGAGCTGGAGGGAACAATGCTTGACAATGCTTCCTACTACGGCAGAATTTTTGCCCGTTGCGGCGGCCTTGCAGATGCTGTACAAGAGGCACTTAAGGAGCAGGGAAATGCGGACTTCAAGCTTAATGCAATTTCCTGTGACGGTGTAGAGGAATGTAAAAAGGCTCTTATGAGAGCGTCTAAGAATGTTCTTCCCAATAACTTTATTGAGGGTATGGCCTGTGTAGGAGGCTGTATAGGCGGTGCAGGCTGTCTTACCCACGGGGAAAAGAACAAGGCAGAGGTAGATAAGTATGGTATGCTTGCCCATGAAAAGACTATCACAGAGGCAATAAGAGCATACGGACATACCGAGGATAAATAATTTTTTCACGCCACGGTTGGGGGACTGTGGCGTGAATGTGTAACATCAAATAGGGTTATAATTCGGAGGAAGAGAAAATGAATCTACTGCACTTAAAGTACGCAGTTGAGATTGAAAAAACAGGCTCAATAACAAAAGCGGCGAACAACCTGTTTATGGGTCAGCCCAACCTTAGCAAGGCTATAAAGGAGCTTGAAAACGAAATCGGTATCACTATTTTCAGACGAACCACCAAGGGAGTGGTCCCCACCGAAAAGGGTGCTGAGTTTTTAAGCTATGCAAGGGCTGTACTTGAACAGTTTGATGAGATGGTGTCTATTTATAAGCCTAAGTCTGAGGATGCTGTAAGATTCAGCATTTCAGTACCCCGGGCAAGCTATATAACAAGGGCTTTTTCCAGCTTTGTATCACTTCTTGACAACCACAAGGATATAGCTGTAAATTATAAAGAGACTAATTCCATGGATGCGGTAAATAATATAATAAATTACGATTTCAAGCTGGGAATAATCCGCTATCACAACATACACGAAAAGCAGTTTTTCGCCATGCTTGACGGTAAGAATTTAAAATACCGCCCCTTATGGGAATTTGATGCAAAAATAATCTGCAACAAAAACAGCCCCCTTACCGGGCTTGCTAAAAACAACATAATATCCTATAATGACTTAGAGGAATATATTGAGCTTGTACACGGGGACAATTCAGTGCCCTCTCTTTCCTTTTCCAAGGTAAGCCGTCCTACGGTAACTGAACACAGAAAGAAAAGAATATTCGTATACGAAAGGGGAAGTCAGTTTGACCTTCTCTCCCAGGTACATGATACCTATATGTGGGTATCTCCCATGCCGAAGGAAACCTTAGAGGCATATAATCTTGTGCAGTATAAATGCGACGCAGGATATAAGACCTTAAAGGACGTACTTATATTCCCGAAAAATTACCACTTAAGCAGGCTTGACGAAATGTTCTTAGCGGAGCTTGAGCGAGTAAAGGAAAAAATCAAAATGGACGGACTTTATTAAAAGAAGGTAGATTTATGGATTTAAATAAAACTTTAAAGGAGCTTTGTCTTTCAGGCGGTGTATCCGGTGATGAAAAAAGCTGTGCAGAGCTTTGCTGCAGGCTTTTAAGTCAGTACACCGATGATATTACAATAGACAGCTTTAATAATGTTATTGCCCACATTAAAAGGGGCAAGGACAAGACTTTGCTTTTAGATGCCCACCTTGATATGGTGGGTCTTGTTGTGACATATATAGATGAACAGGGCTTTATAAAGTTTTCCAAGTGCGGCGGTATTGACGGCCGTTCACTTTTTGCACAGACTGTAACCATCCACGGAAAAGAGAATATAAAGGGCATTGTATCTGTATTGCCTCCCCATGTAAAGTCAAAAAGCGACGAAATACCGGATATAGGGGATATGGTTATTGACACAGGCTACACAAAGGAGCAGTTAAGCAACCTTATTATGTACGGCGACAGTATCACAATAGACAGTGAGTATAATGAGCTTTTAAACGGCAGGGTTTCAGCCCCTGCAATAGATGACAGGGCAGGTGTAGCGGCTATCCTTTATGCCTTAGAGCTTATAAAGGACAAGGAGTGCGCCTATAATATTGATGTTTGCTTTTCCTCACAGGAGGAGGGCGGAGAAGTGGGAGCAAAAATTTCCTCCTATAAATTAAACCCGGATATTATTATAGAATGTGATGTGTCCTTTGCGGTAACACCGGACGATAAGCCCTATGAATGCGGTAAAATGTCAAAGGGAGTAATGATAGGAATTTCTCCCTCATTATCCCGTAAAATGTCCTATCGCCTTATAGATATAGCAAAGGAAGAAAATATTCCCTATCAGCTTGAAGTAATGAGCGACGGCACCGGCACAAATGCCGATGTTTATACTGTCAGTATGGGAGGTTGTATTTCATCCACCCTTTCAGTCCCCATAAAGTATATGCATATGCCTGTGGAATCGGTGGATATAGAGGATATTAAGTCAACAGGCAGACTTATGGCTGAGTTTTGCGTGAAAGGCGGTATATAATGGAGCTGTTTGATTTAACTGAAAAATTATGCCTTGCTGACGGTACAAGCTCAGATGAAGCAGATGTAACAGAGCTTATTTTATCCCTTTTGCCCTCTGATGTTAAGGCCTATGTTGACCCTCTGGGTAATATTATAGCCGAAAAAAAGGGAAGGGCTACCCCTAAAAATAAGGTAATGCTGGCGGCACACCAGGACGAGGTGGGCTTTATAGTGACCTATATCACAAGCGAGGGATACCTTCGCTTTGATGCGGTAGGGGGAATAAATCCCGAGGTGGTTATAGGCAGAACAGTCCACTTTAAGAATGGCATTCGCGGTGTTATCGGCACAAAGCCAATTCACCACCAGGACACTAAGGAAAGAAAAAGACAGCCCGAAATAAAGGAGCTTCTTATTGATATAGGCGCTACCGATGAAGAAAATGCAAGACAGTATGTAACTCAAGGGGATACTGCATATTTTTCTCCCGGCTGGCAGGAAATGGGGGAGGGCTATTTAAAGGCTAAGGCTCTTGATGACAGACTTGGCTGTGCCATGCTTATAGACCTTTTGAATAGTGAATTACCCTATGATGTTACCTGCGTATTTACAGTACAGGAGGAGATAGGCACAAAGGGGGCTATAACCTCCGCCTTTACGGTAAAGCCTGACTTTGCCATTGTAATAGAAACCACCACCGCCTGTGACTTTGCAGGAAATGAGGGTGATAAAAGGGTATGTGAGCTGGGCCGTGGCTGTGTGGCAAGCTACATGGACAGAGGCGCTATCTATGATAAGGAATTATACCGCCTTGCCTTTGAAAGGGCTAAGGAAAATAATATTCCAGTTCAGACAAAGACAGTAGTAGCCGGCGGAAATGACAGCCGTTCTATCCAGGTATCCACCGGAGGAGTAAGAACTATTGCATTATCAGTACCCTGCAGGTATCTTCATTCACCGGCGTGTATGATTAAAAAATCCGATGTCATAGCTACAAATCAGCTTATGAGGATAATGTACGAGGAGCTTTGCAGTATCTGATGATAAAAAGAATCAGAACTCTTGATATATTAAACACAAGCCTTGTTGCAAAACGTACAGAGGCATATTATAAAGCCTACGGCGGAGATTATGACTTTTGCTTGTTTTTCACCGACGGGAATGCTTTGATAATGCGGTATGAAAACAGCCTGTATATTTCCGGCACACCAAAGGACAGGGAGGAAATATCCTGCTTTATAAAGAGTTTATCCTTACCCTGTATAATGGACAGCGAAAGCTACAGCCTTATAGGGGATATAGAGGGCTATAAAACAGAGCCTTTATACACCATGTCAAAAGCAGGAACGGGAAATAATAACAAGGACTGTTTTACAACCGATTACAGGGTGGTATATGATATACTTAAATCCGCCTTTTCTTTAAGTGAGGATGATTTTCCCATGTGGTACACCGATACCTGTCACAGGGTAAGGCATGATGTATCACGTCTTATTTTAAACAAGGACAAAACCGCCACCGCAACCGTGCTTTTCTATGATGAAAATTCCTGCTTTTTATCCCATATCGGAGTAAAAAACAGAGGTAAGGGCATAGGTAAGGAATTCCTGACAGATATAGAAAAGGCACTTAAGGGCAAAATATATCTTCATTGTAAATTACCCCTTTTGGGATTTTATAGAGCCTGCGGATTTTCACAGGATGATAAACCCGGGGCATATGAGCTAATAAAGGAAGTATAAAATAAATGAGTTTTTTTAATATTGACAGCAGACTTATTGATATAGCAAATAAGGCTGAACAGCTTTGTTATGACAGCTTTAAAAGGGTGGAGGAGGTTTCCTTCCATAACGGTCAGAAGGTGCTTAATGCCTTTATTGAAAACAATATCAGCGAAATGCACCTTAAAGGCACCACCGGATACGGCTATAATGATGACGGCAGAGATAAGCTGGATATGGTTTATGCAAAGGCATTTAATACAGAGGATGCCCTTGTAAGACACAGCTTTGTAAACGGCACCCATGCCTTATCAACAGCCCTTTTCGGAGTGTTAAGACCCGGGGACACTCTGCTTTGCGTCACAGGCAAGCCCTATGATACCTTAACTGAGGTTATAACAGGAAGCTACGGCGGTTCCTTAGCGGAATTCGGAGTAAAGTATCAGGTGGTGGAGCTTACAGAAAAGGGCGAGCCTGATATTGAGGAAATTAAAAAGGCAGTAGCAAAGGGCTGTAAGGTTGCATATATACAGCGTTCAAGGGGATATTCATTAAGGGAATCCTTAAGCGTGGATAAAATAGGAGAAATCATTTCCGCCATAAAGTCGGTTGATGACAAGGCCATTGTAATGGTGGATAACTGCTACGGCGAATTTGTGGAAAAGCGTGAGCCTACCGATGTGGGGGCGGATCTTATTATAGGAAGCCTTATTAAAAATCCCGGGGGTGCAGTTGCCCGTACAGGCGGCTATATAGCCGGCAGAAGGGATTTAGTGGAGCTTTGCAGCTACAGACTTACCACCGTAGGCACAGGTAAGGAGGTAGGCTGCTCACTGGATGAAAACAGGGGAATGTACCTGGGATTTTTCTTAGCACCCCAGATAGTTGAAAGTGCGGTAAAGACTTCAATTTTCGCCTGTGCATTTTTCTCACTTTTAGGCTATAATGTTTACCCCTCATATGATAAGGAAAGAACGGATATTATAGCGGCGCTTTGCCTTGAAAATCCCGAGGCACTTTGTGCTTTTTGTGAGGGAATACAAAGCGGAAGCCCTGTTGACAGCATGGCAACCCCTGAGCCTTGGGATATGCCGGGGTACGACAGTAAGGTAATAATGGCGGCAGGAGCATTTACAATGGGAGCGAGTATAGAATTATCCGCAGACGCACCCTTAAGAGAACCCTATGCGGTATGGCTTCAGGGGGGTGTTACTTATGCCACCGGCAAAACAGGAATACTCCTTGCGGCACAGTCAATGCTTGATAAGGGACTTTTAAAAGCGGAGCTTAACTGAAAGGAATAAAATCATGATAAGAAGTATGACAGGCTTTGGCAGAGCCCAGGCCATAATAAACGGCAGAGAAATTTCTGCGGAGATAAAAAGCGTAAATCACAAGTACCTTGAGCTTACCACAAAAATTCACCGCACCTATTCATTTTTAGAGCCTAAGATAAAGGCCTTTGTAAAGGAAAGAGTTACAAGAGGCAAGGCTGAGCTGTCCATTTCAATTTACAATATTGATGTTAAGGACACCACAGTAAAGCTGAATGTAAATGTTGCCGCAAGCTATCTTGAGGCTATGCGTACAGCTTGTCCTGAGCTGGGGCTGGATGACGACCTTGCATTATCCGACCTTTTCAGAATACCGGATGTATTTACCGTTATCAAGGATGAAGAGGACGAGGAGGCTTTATGGCAGGATGTACAGACTGTATTAAGTGAAGCCATTGACAGATTTATTGCCATGAGAGAGGCAGAGGGCGAGGCATTAAAGGCGGATGTACTTTCAAAGGCGGATAATATAGAAAAAATGGTGGAGCAAATTGAGATATATTCTCCGGAAAGCACAGAAAATTACCGCAAAAAGCTGTATGAGAAAATGAAGGATGTACTTAATTCCACAGATATAGACCAGCAGAGAATTTTACTTGAAGCAGGAATTTTCTCAGAAAAGACAGCGGTGGACGAGGAAACAGTAAGACTTTATTCCCACTTAAAGCAGCTCAGAGAAATGCTGGACAGCGAAAAGGAAATAGGACGAAAGATAGATTTTCTTATCCAGGAAATAAACAGAGAAACCAACACCATAGGCTCAAAGGCACAGGATATCCGCATAACAAGACTTGTGGTGGATATGAAAAGCGAGATCGAAAAAATCCGTGAGCAGATACAGAATATTGAGTAATTATATCGCAAAAATAATTCAGGGGTATTTTATTTATTAAATATGATAATTCGGAGGTTTTATGAAAACGAATGTAAATGAAGTTTCAAAAACGATTTGTACAGGATGCTCTGCGTGTTATAATGTATGTCCTGTGAAGGCAATAGAAATGAAGCCGGATTCAGAGGGCTTTATATTTCCTACCATTGATTCGGAAAAGTGTATAAACTGCGGACTGTGTTATGACAGATGTCCTGCGGTCAATCAGAAAAGCAAGCTGTTTGCCGAAGCATCAGAGTGTTATGGAGTATATGCAGGGGACAACATCCGTATGGAAAGCTCATCCGGAGGAGTTTTTCCTGTTCTGGCAGACAAGATTTCAAAAGACGGCGGATATGTATGCGGTGCTGTATGGACAGATGACAGGAAAGTAAAGCATATTCTTTCAGATGACCCTGCGGATATAAGAAAAATGATGGGGTCAAAGTATGTCCAGAGTGATACAGGAGATGCTTTTGCCAATATAAAGGAAAAGCTCGACAATGGGGCAAATGTGCTGTTTTCGGGCTGTCCCTGTCAGGTAGCAGGACTTAACGCTTATCTTAACAAAAAATACGATAATCTTATTACCATAGATATAGTTTGTCACGGATGTCCCTCTCAACAGACCTTCAGCTGCTTTCTTAATTCAAACATTCGTTCATACTTTGCTTCCTTAGGTTTTGAATATGAAGATAAAATGGAAAACCATATCACAAAGATAGATTTCCGCAATAAGTATCTGTGGGGCTGGGCACATTCGCTTTATATAGAGCTGGAAAACGGAGCATTTTACAGTAAAAATAAAATGGAAACCCTGTGGTATTCAGCTTTTCTTAAAAAGCTGATAACAAGAAAGTCCTGCGGAGAATGTAAGTTCGCGACCTTACCAAGACAGGGAGATATAACATTAGGGGATTTCTGGGGAGCCTCAGAATTTTTCCCGGATCTGGATTATAAAAAGGGAATGAGTGTAGTTACCCTTAACAACAAAAAGGGACAAGCACTTTTTGCTGATGTGATGCCATCATTCAAGAAAGTGGTTAAATCCTCAGTTGAAGTTGCCAAAAAGAAAAACGGTAACATAGCAGCCGGTTCAAAAAACCATGTGGAAAGAAACCGCTTTTTCAAGCTTCTTGAAAATACAGGCGACTTTAATAAATCGGTTGAATATGCCTTGAAGTATTGCTATGATATAGGCTATATAGGCTGGTGGTACGGCGAAAACTTCGGCAGTGCTCTTACAAATTACGCTTTACATCAGTATCTTGTATCAAAAAAATACAGCGTTCTTATGATTGAATTTCCCTTTAGTGATAAGAAGACAGCTATAAGCGACACTAAATCCAGAAGGCTGGGAAAGAAATATTATAAAATCAGCGGTATGCGTACACTTAATGAAATGTGGTCGCTTAATCGTCATTGTAATACATTTGTTGTGGGTTCAGACCAGCTGTGGAATTATTACTCAACAAAAAATCAGGGCTGTTATTTCTTCCTTGATTTTGTGGAGGATTCAAAAAAGAAGATAGCCTATGCCACATCCTTTGGCCACCCGAAATTTCCCGGACCCGAAAGCTTCCTTAATGAAGCGGCATTCCATCTGAACAGATTTGACTATGTTTCTGTAAGAGAAGACGATGCTGTGGATATATGCCGGGATAGTATGGGTGTGGATGCGGTAAGAAATCTCGACCCTGTGTTTATCTGCGATAAGTCCGAATATGATAAGCTGATAAATGACAGTAATTACGAAACCGGAAATGATTATATATTTGCCTATATTCTTTCTCCCACCAAGGAAAAAAGAGAGACTCTCCTTGAAATTTCCCGTAAGCTTGGCAAAAAAATCAAGCTGGTTCTTGACGGACAGGGAGATTATAACGCAAATAAGACAATTATGGATATGGATGACTGTCTTTGCAACAATCTCGAAATATGTGACTGGGTAAAGCTTATAGCCGGCTCAGATTATGTATTTACCGATTCCTATCACGGCTTATGCTTCTCTATTATTTTTGAAAAGCAGTTTGCCTGTGTGGGAAATATAAGAAGAGGCCTATCAAGATTCAAGACCATTTTAAGCTGTCTGGAGCTTGAATCAAGAATGAGCTTTGTTGCTAAGGATTGTGTAGATATTTACGACACCGAAATTGATTATAGGGCAGTAAATGAAAAATTGAAAGTCGAGATACAAAAATCCCGTGAATGGCTTGATAATGCCCTTGAGGCTAAAAAAGTACCAAAGCTTTCAACCTATGATATGTGTGTGCGTATGCTGAGAGATATGAAAAAGAAATAAACAAAACCCCGTTCATAGAACGGGGTTTATTTTTATGCTGTTATAAAATCAGAATGCCTTCTTATAAATTTCAAGGATTTCTGCTGCTGAGGTTTCTCTGGGGTTACCGCCTGTGCAAACATCGTTGAAGGCTGCTGCTGAAAGTGCCTCAAGATCCTCTTCCTTTACATTGATCTCATGGAGCTTCTGAGGAATATCAATAGAGATTGAAAGCTGTCTTACAGCATCAATAGCTGCCTTTACGCCCTCATCATCTGTCATATCCTCAGTACCCTTAACGCCCATAGCCTTTGCTATTGCCTTGTACTTGGGCTTTGCGGGGCTTTCTGCGTTATATTCCATTACATAGGGAAGTAAAAGGGCATTTGCAACACCGTGGGGTGTGTCATAGAATGCACCTAAGGGGTGAGCCATTGAGTGAACAATACCAAGGCCTACATTTGAAAATCCCATGCCGGCAACATACTGTGCAAGTGCCATTGTTTCTCTTGCCTTAGCATCGCCGTTTACGCTGTCATAAAGGGAGGATGAGATAAGCTCAATAGCGCGAAGCTCAACCATATCTGAAAGCTCCCATGCACCCTTTGTGATATAGCCTTCAATAGCGTGGGTAAGTGCGTCCATACCTGTAGAAGCGCAAAGGCCCTTAGGCATACCCATCATAAGGTCGCTGTCTACAATAGCTACAACAGGAATATCCTTAGGATCAACGCAAACCATCTTCTTGCGGTTTACTTCATCTGTGATAACATAGTTAATTGTAACCTCTGCGGCTGTACCTGATGTTGTGGGAAGTGCAATAAGGGGAACACTCTTGTTCTTTGTATCTGCAACACCCTCAAGAGATACAACATCTGCAAAGTCAGGGTTAGCTATGATAATGCCTACAGCCTTTGCTGTATCCATAACAGAGCCGCCGCCTACTGCAACTAAGCAGTCAGCACCCATTTCCTTGTACTTAGCAACGCCTGCCTGTACATTAGCTACTGTGGGGTTAGCCTTAATGTCGCTGTAAACCTCATAGCTGATACCTGCTGCGTCCAGCTCCTTTGAAACCAGTGTAGCAACACCGCATTCAAGAAGCACCTTGTCGGTTACGAACATAACCTTTTTAAGACCTCTGCTCTTAATTTCGGGAACAAGATTTTCTCTTGCGCCTGCACCAAAATAAGAGGTCTCATTGAGAATAAAACGATTTGACATGATTTTCTACCTTCCTTTTTTTTATTGCCCTAAGGCTATAACAATATTATATCAAATTCTTTGTAAATTTGCAACATATTTCACAAAAATTTTATATAAAAATTAAATTATATGTGTGAAATTTACATAAGGTTAATATTAAAGGAACTTCTTGTAGCCGGGGTGCTTGCCTGTAACACCGTACTGCTCTCTCATGCCGATAAGTCTTTCGATATTTGAGGGGGTAATGTCCTTAACACCGCCTAAAAGTCTTGCCACAAGGGAGATCTTAGCCTGTAATTCCATGGTTTCCATACGGTAGTAAGCGGTGATAAGATCAGCACCTACTGTTAAAGCACCGTGATTTTCAAGGAGCATACAGTCATGATCCTTTAAGTAGGGGGCAATAGCCTCCGGTACTTCGTATGTGGAGGGAGTGCCGTAGGGGGTAAGGGGAATAGAGCCTACTGCAATAACTGTTTCGATCATGCAGTAATCATCCATGGGAAGGTGAGCGCAGGCAAAGCCTGTGGACACAGGGGGATGAGCATGAACAACAGCGCCTACATCAGGACGCTCCTTATAGCATCTTAAGTGCATTTTAACCTCTGATGAGGGCTTAAAGCCGGGTGCGGCTTCGATTATATTGAATTCATCATCAATAAGACCTATCTTATCGGGGGTAATAAATGCCTTGCTGACACCTGTCTGGGTAGCTAAGTATCTGCCTTCTGCCACCTTAACCGAAACATTACCGTCATTAGCGGCAACCCAGCCCTTTTCCCACAGCTTATGGCATATATCCACCATCTGTTCTTTAATTTCTTCGTACATAATAATTCTCCTTAAACTACGCCCTTCTGGAGCATGATATTTGCATATACTGCCTTTTCGCCGGTAGCAATTATGGCGTAGGCGGTTTTTGCTTCCTCATAAAATGCAAAGCGTTCAATTTCGCCGAAGGCATTTTCCCCTCTGCTGTCATACTTTGCAACTATCTTCTTATATTCCTCCCATATAGGAGTTTTTGCGGTATCTCCGGGCATTACCTGCATAAGGTTTACCGGATGCTCAACATAGGTATCAAGAGGGAACAGCTGTAAAATTGCATCCAGTAATTCCGGCACACCGTGTCCGTCTGCTCTTATTACCTTTGCATTTTTACCCATGCTTTCGCAGGGGAAATTACCGTCTGCTATAACTATTCTGTCGCTGTGACCCATTTCGCAAAGCACCTTTAATAATTCCGGGGAGAGAATAGCAGGAATATTTTTAAGCATGATTATCCTTCCTTTACTATCATCTTGAATTTTTCGTAGGCATTATCCCAAAGCTCCCTATCAGAAGGCTCATATAAATAAACCTCTTCACTTTGGGTAACTATCTGTCTTGCCTCTTGGATATTATCAATATCCCCCAAGGCCATAAGCTGTACTGAAATATTGCCTATTGCAGTAGCCTCAACCGGTCCGCAGGAAACCCTTTTACCGATAGAGCAGGCTGTAAGCTCAGCTAAAAATCTGTCCTTAGTACCGCCGCCCACCATATAAAGAGTGGAAAATTCCTTTCCTGTGCATTGTGATAACTGCTCGGTAGCTTCCCTGTATTTAAGGGCAAGGCTTTCATAGATACATCTCATTACTTCGCCCACAGTCTGAGGCACATACTGTCCTGTTCTTTTGCAGTAATCCTTTATACGCTGAGGCATATTTCCTGCCGGGGAAAAATCCGGGTGGTCAGGGTCAATAAAGCATTGCATGGGCTTTGACTTTCTTGCCGCCTTTTCAAGCTCAGCATAGCTGTACTCATTACCCTCTCTTATCCATTGTCTTCTTGACTCCTGAATAAGCCACAGTCCGATAATATTCTTAAGCAGGGCAGTCTTTCTTCCAAAGGCAGTTTCATTTGAAAGATTAAGCCTTGTGCTGTCCTCATTTATTACAGGGCAGTCAAGCTCTGTACCCAAAAGTGACCAGGTACCGCAGGATAAAAAGGCAAAATCCTTTTCATCTGTAGGAACAGCCACCATAGCACTTTGGGTATCATGTCCGCATACCGCAATTATTTTACAGGGGTCTATATCAAGCTCATCGCAAATATCCGGGCTTAATATACCTGTAACAGTACCGCTGTCAACTACTCTTGGGAACATTTCTCTTTTAAGGCCCAAGTCATTTATTACGCTGTCAGACCAGTCCTTCGTTTTTGCGTCAAAAAGCTGGGTAGTGGAGGCTATAGATATTTCCGATACCATATCAGCCCCTAAAAGATAGGAAAACAAATCCGGGGTTAAAAGCATCTTATCTGCTCTTTCAAGCAATTCCGGGCGGTTTTCTTTAAGGGATAAAAGCTGAAATGCGGTATTTATCTCCATTACCTGTATACCGGTGATATTATAAAGCTTATCTGTGGGGATATATTCCTTTGATTTATCCACCATCCCTGAGGTTCTTTCATCCCTGTAATGAACAGGGGCTTCAATTATTCTGCCTTCATTATCAATAAGGCCGAAGTCCACACCCCAGGTGTCTATTGCAATACTGTCAATTTTGCCGTATTGCTTTGATTTTACCAAGGACTGCTTTATCTCATGAAACAGCCTTAAATAATCCCAATGCATGGTTTTGCCCTTTTTATGGCTTACAAACACCGGATCATTGGAAAATCTGTGTATTTCGGTGAGGGACAGCTTACCGTCTTTAAGCTCACCGAGAACGGCACGCCCTGAGGACGCACCGAAATCTATGGCGAGAACCTTTCTGTTCATATTTTCACCGATCACTTGTACATAGGACCGTAAGCGGCACAGGCACGGAAGTCCTGACCCTCCTTATCCATGCCGAAGGCATTCCATGCAGAGGGACGGAAAATATCCTCCTCAGGAACATTGTGCATAGATACGGGAATACGAAGCATAGAGCAAAGGGTAATAAGATCTGCACCGATATGACCGTAGCTTATGGCACCGTGGTTAGCACCCCAGTTGTTCATAACATCATAAGCAGTCTTGAATGCACCATTGCCGGTGGTTCTGGGAGCAAACCAGGTACAAGGCCAGGTATAGTCTGTACGCTTCCATAACTTATCTGTAACCTCATAGGGTAATCTTACTGTCCAGCCCTCAGCGATCTGAAGCATGGGTCCAAGACCCTTTACAAGGTTAAGTCTTATCATGGTGCAGGGCATTTCAGCCTCTGTTACAAATCTTGAGGAATATCCGCCGCCTCTGAAATATCCCACATCTGCATAGTTCCAGGTGGTGGCATTTAAAATAGCGTCAATATCCTTGTCTGTCATTTCGTACCAGGGCTTCATAACAGGGTTGCCGTTTTCGTCTGTAGCCTTACCGCAGGCATCAAGGCAGGCAGCACCGGAGTTTATAAGGTGGATAAATCCGCCGGCATCCTTGGCAACGCCCTCAAGCTCATAGCCGGTAGCCTTCTTTACAGCTTCAGGTGACCAGTAGGTACGAACATCCGCAAATATCTGTGCACGGTTGGTAAGAAGCTTCATAAACAGCATACCAAGACCGTTAAGTACGTCATTTTCAGTAGCAAGGATATAGGGCTCACGAGCGCCGTTCCAGTCAAAGGAGGTGTTAAGCATAGCCTCTGCAAAGTCACAGTTGGGGTAGAAGTCTGTCCACTGTCTTTGACCCTGGAAGCCTGCCGCAATAGCATTGTGACCTACTGATTCTTCCTTTGCCTTTTCGGGGAGGTTTTTGTTGCCGCACATAAGATCCTTTATTATGCACATCATCTTAACAACAAATTCCCAGTCCTTGTCCTTTTCTTCTCTTGACTTCTGGAACTGCTGAGGGTTCTTGTCAAAGCCCTCCTTGCACTTTTCCTTAGTCCATTTAAGGGCCTTCTGATATTCCTCTTCATCATAAATGCCCTCTGTCATTCTGCGGATAATTTCCACTTCATCCACAGATTCAACACGCATACCGAGGTATTCCTCAATAAATGCAGGATCGATTATAGAGCCGCCTATACCCATACAAATAGAGCCTATCTGAAGATAGGACTTTCCTCTCATGGTAGCGCAGGCTACTGCCGCACGGCCGAAGCGTAAGAGCTTTTCCTTTACATCAGCGGGAATTTCTGTATCGTCTGCTTCACAAACATCATGACCGTAAATGCCGAATGCAGGAAGTCCCTTCTGAGCATGGGTAGCAAGAACGGATGCCAGATATACCGCACCGGGACGCTCGGTTCCGTTAAAGCCCCATACACCCTTGATTGTCATAGGATCCATATCCATTGTTTCTGCGCCGTAGCACCAGCAGGGGGTTACTGTAAGGGTAATATCAACACCGCACTTCTTGAATTTATCTGCACAGGCAGCCGCCTCTGCAACTCTGCCGATGGTGGTATCTGCAATAACTACCTTTACCTTTTCGCCGTTTGAATATCTGAGATTTTCCTCAAATAATTTTGCGGCGGACTTTGCCATGTTCATGGTCTGCTCCTCAAGGGATTCACGAACACCAAGACAGCCTCTTCTGCCGTCGATTGTGGGGCGTATGCCGATAACAGGGTAATCGCCGATAAGTCTGTTTTCTGCCATAATAATAATTTCCTTTCGTTTATTTAAAGCCGTAGCTTAATTTACAATTTAATTATACCAAAGCTGTATAAATATTTCCAGTAGGATTGTCACTTGTTATAGAAAAATATTCACATTTTAATTAAAAATTTTCCTACCCGTATATAAAGAAAAGGTAAAATTATAAAAAATTTTTAACACTACTTTAAAACTGCTCTAAATTGTGTTATAATATTTTAATAATCAAATGAAAGGAGACCCCTATGCGACTTTTCTTTACACTTTTAGTCTGTAAGGCTGTAAAGCTGATACTAAAGCTCTTAGGCAGAGGCAGCAGTATGCCCGGACTTGTTGCATTGAAGCTCTATCCCGATATACTTGAAAAAATAAAGCTACCCCAATATATAATTGCAGTTACCGGCAGTAACGGTAAAACCTCCACCGTTGAGATGATAGCCCAGACCCTTAATCATGCAGGAAAAAAGGTTATCTGGAATAAGGAGGGTTCAAACCAAATAGCAGGAGTGGCCACCAGTATACTTTCCCATTGTACAATGGGGGGTAAGGTAAAGGCGGATGCCCTTCTTATTGAAAGCGATGAAAGATATGCAAAGTACACCTTCAGCTTTTTTTCCCCCACTCATTATGTAATTACAAACCTTTACCGCGACCAGCTTACAAGAAATGCCCACCCCGAATGGGTGTTTAATGCCTTAAAGCCCAGCGTTCACAGCGAATCCACCCTTATTTTAAATGCGGATGATCCGCTTGTTTCCTGTTTTGCAGAAAATATGAACAATGTTGTGTGGTTTGGAATGGACAGGCAGGAATTTTCCACAGATAAAAACACCGGTATATATGATGACGGCAGATATTGTCCTATGTGTAAGGGCATTATGGAATATGACTATTACCACTATAACCACATAGGAAGCTACCATTGTACTAATTGCGGACATAAAAAGGAAAACACTGCCTTTACAGTAACAAGGGCTGACCTTGACAAGGGAATAATCACCATAAATAACGAGTATGATATTACCCTTGCATTTAAGAGCATTTACAATGTTTATAATATTTTAGCCTGCTTTGCGGTATGCTCCCTTGTGGGGATAGATAAAAAGCTTATAGCCGAAAGTGTTTCTGACTATGTACTTAAAAACGGCAGAGTGGTAAAATACCGCCTTGGCAACAGCACCGGAACATTCCTTATATCAAAGCATGAAAATTCCGTGTCCTATGATCGTTCCCTTGACTATGTTATAAAACAGAACAAGCCCTGCGAGGTAATAGTAATAGTGGACGCAGTAAGCCGCCGCTACACCACAGGAGAAACAAGCTGGCTTTGGGATATTGATTTTGATATGCTGAAACAGGACTGTATAAAGAGGGTATGGCTTTTAGGTAAGCACGCAGAGGACTTAAAGACACGAATTTCATTTACCGATACGGATATGAACAAAGTGACAGTCAATACAGATATAGAAGCAGCCTGCAAGGAAATAGCATCACGGCCTGCTTGTGAGTTATACACCATTACCTGCTTTTCTGATAAGAATAAATTCCTGTCCATGACAGAAATATTATAAGGAGTGCCTATGAAAATACTTCATTTATATCATGACCTTATGAACCTTTACGGGGAATACGGAAACCTTTGTATGCTTAAAAGAGTTCTTGAACAAAAGGGAGCACAGGTTGAAATAATTAAGAAGTCCATAGGAGATGAGTTTGATTTTTCGGATGTTGATATGATATATATCGGCTCCGGCACAGAAAGAAATCAGAAGGTTATGCTTGAGCATATAAAGCCATATAGTGAACAATTAAAGAAATTTGCCGAAGAAAAGCTGATGCTTTGTACCGGAAATTCCTTTGAGATATTCGGCAAAGGAATAAGAAAAACAAAGCCTTCCGAAAATGAGCCTGAATATTATTCCGGTCTTGGGTGGTTTGACTATGAAACAACAGAAACCGATGAAAGAACGGTTATAGACGTTACTGCCGAAAGCAGTATTATTTCCGGGGAAATAATCGGATTTATAAATAAATGCACCGAAATAACGGGCATCACCTCCCCCTTATTTAATATAAAGGGAGATGAGGGAAACCAAAAGGGACAAGGAAGCGAGGGCTTTGTAAGTAAGGGCTTTTACGGTACCCATATAATAGGGCCCTTACTTGTAAGAAACCTTAATGTGTGCGAGTATTTTGCAAATAAGCTGAATAAGTAAAACAGGGCGAAGAATTTTCTTCGCCTTTTTTGTTGAAAATAATGCTTATCAAATGTATAATGTAATATAAGGGAAATTTTAAAATTCCAAAATATAAAATTATGGAGGTTTATATGAAAATAATGCACTTGTCCGATTTACATATCGGAAAAAAGCTGTACAACTATTCAATGAAAGATGATCAGCAGTATGTATTTGAGCAGATCATAGCCGCTGTTAAAGAAAACAATCCGGACTGCATAGTTATTGCAGGGGATATTTATGATGTGTCCATGCCCTCTGATGAGGCATTTGCTGTGCTGGAGGATTTTTTAATCCGACTTGCAGAATGTAAAAAGCCTGTTCTTATGATAAGCGGCAACCATGATTCCGCAAGAAAGCTTTCCTTCGGCTGTGCCTTTATGCGTAAAAGCAATATCTTTATTTCCCCGGTTTATGACGGAAATACCATGTCCGTTACCTTAGAGGACGAGCTTGGCAAGGTGAACTTTTACCTTCTGCCCTTTATAAAGCCGGCTACCGTAAAGCCCTTTTTCCCGGATGAGGAAATTAAAAGCTACAATGATGCCATAAGGCTTGTCGTTGATAAAATGAACATTGACAAGTCTTGCCGTAATGTGCTTGTAGCTCACCAGTTTATTACCGGTAGTGAAACAAGTGATTCTGAAAATGTCAGCGTAGGCGGACTTGACAATGTGGATGCGGAAATCTTGGGGGATTTTGACTATGTGGCATTAGGCCATCTGCACAGACCCCAGAACATAACCGACAGAATACGCTATTGCGGTACGCCCCTTAAATATTCCTTCTCAGAAGCGGATAACGAAAAGAGCATAACCATAGTTACCCTAAATGAAAAGGACAACTTACCTCAGTATAGCTTTATTCCATTAAAGCCCATTCATGATGTGGTGAGGATAAAAGGGGAGTATGAAACCCTTATATCCCCTGATTTTTACAAGGACACCACCTATCAGACTGACTATGTTTTAGCGGAGCTTACTGATAAGGAGGAGGTATATAATGCCTTTTACAATCTCAGGAATATATACACAAACCTTATGCAGCTTACCTACAGCAACGCAAGGCTTTTGCGTACAGATACAAATTTTGAAGGTATGACGGATGAGGAGATAAAAAGCCTTACCCCGATACAGCTTTTTAAAAGCTTCTATCAAACCTCAACCGGGGAGGATATGACAAGTGAGCAGTTAAGCTACATAGAGGAGCTTATTTCAGGCCTTGAAAAGGAAGCGGAAGAATTTACAGATACAAAGGAGGAGGAATAATGAAGCCCATAAAGCTTGTTATGTCGGCATTTATATCCTATAAAGGGGAAACCGCCATTGACTTTGAGAAGCTGTCCCAAGGGGGAATTTTCCTTATAAGCGGTGAAACCGGTGCAGGAAAATCCGCCATATTTGACGCTATTACCTTTGCTCTTTACAATGAGCCCTGTAGCGCAGACAGAAATAACAATATGCTTCGTTGTAAATATTCAGACCCTCAGACAGAAACCTTTGTTGAGTTTACCTTTGAATACAGGGGCAAGAGATATACGGTAAAGAGAAGTCCTGCCTATGAAAGGCCCAAGAAAAAGGGAACAGGCACAGTAAATTCTTTGGCATCAGTGGAGCTTAATTTCGGTACTGAGCAATATACCGGCAGCCTCGCAAACGATAAAATAAAGGAAATTATCGGTATAGACAAGGATCAGTTCAAGAAGATAATAATGATTTCCCAGGGTCAGTTCAAGGAGTTTTTGGTATCCGGCACTAAGAATAAAATAGAGATATTCCGTAAGCTGTTTGATACATATTTCTATGAAGAGGTGGAAAAAAGGCTTTCCGTTGAAGCTAAGGCTCTTGAAACCTCCCTTGGAACAGCACAGAAAAATATAGAAAATGCCATTGACAGGGTGATAATAGCGCCCCAAAGCCCCTCTTATACCAATTTTGTAATGGCAAGGGATAACCCTGACAGGGATATTGTGATAAACGTTCTGACAGGGCTTAATGAAGGGGACAAGCAACGCAGTGAGGCCATAGAAAAGGAGCTTAAGGCTCTTGATGAAAGGGCAAGGGTCAACACAGAAAAGCTTTCTGCTTTTAATCAAAGGGAGAGCCTTACAAGAAAGCTGTCAGAGGATTGCTTAAAGCTTGAAGCAGAAAGGCAAAGAATAGCAGTCTTTACTGAAAATTATGAAAAATGCCAAAGGGAAAACACCCCTGTAATAAACAGCCTTGTAAGTGAAATATCTGTAATTAAAAACAGCCTTGATAAGTATGCAGAGGCTGATAAGCTCAGTTATGAGCTTTCAAGCAAAAAGGCAGAGCTTGATAAGTCCTGCAAGGAGCTCGAAAGAGCCAAGGCGGATAAGGAAAATACAGAAAAGCAGAAGGAAGCCTACGAAAAAGAGAGGGAATCTTTGTCTGATGCAGGCAGTAAAAAGGCTGAATATCTTTCTCAAAAGGAAAAGCTGGAAAAAAGGGTAAATGAGCTTACCCGTCTTTTTAGCGAGGTATCAGAGTATGATAATTCTGTAAACAGCCATGAAGCGGCAAACAATGAGTATATTCGCATACATGATGAAGAGCAGAAGGCTAAGACAGAATTTGAAGCGGCAAGGAATGCCTTTTACGAACAGCAGGCAGGCATAATTGCAAGGGATAAGCTTGAAGAAAACAAGCCATGCCCCGTATGCGGAAGTACAGAGCATCCTTGCCCTGCTGCCGTATCTGAAAACGCTCCCACCCAGGCACAGTTAAATAAGCTCGAAAAGGACTACGATACCCTAAGACGAAAATCCTCTGAAAAGCTATCGGCACTGACAGAAGCAAAAACCACAAGAGAAATGGCGGCAAAAAAGGTAATTGAACGCACTTATGATCTTGGGGTGGACTACTATGAAACCGATGAAGATCTGGCCGGCAATATTCCAAACCTTAAAAACACAATAGCTGAGGAAAAGCAGGATAATACCAAAGATGCTTTGAATATTCAGATGCTTATAACAGAGGAAGAAAGAAAGGAAAAGAGAAGGGCAGAGCTTAATGACAGGCTTATTCCTGCGCAAGCAAAAAGGCTTAATGAAATTTCCGACCTGATAGCGAAGCTAACCGTACGCCGTGATACCCTTCGCAGTGAAACGGATACCGCTAATGCCACCCTTGAAGCCTTAAAGAAGGATCTGAAATTTGAAAGTCAGATAAGGGCAAAAAATGAGATTTCCGCACGGGAGGTTAAAAAGTCCGCTTTGGAAAAGGAAATCAATGACGCTCTTAATAAAAAGACAGAGTGTGAAAAGAATATAAAGGGATATGAGGGCAGTATAACAACTGTGGAAGAACAGCTTAAAGCGATACCTGTTTATGACGGGGAAATGTTAAATGCCGAAAAGCTGAAGCTTGAACAGGACAAGAGAACATCAAGCCTTGAAAAGGATGAAATAATAAAGCGCCACACCACCAACTGCCAAAGCCTTGAAATCATTAAAGCCGAATATGAAAAGAGCCGTAAGGACAGCCAGCGCTACGGACTTGTAAAGGGTCTGTCTGAGCTTGCCAACGGTCAAGCGGCAAACAAGCTGAAGTTTGAAACCTTTGTTCAGATGAGCTGGTTTGAGCTTATTATAGCCCGTGCAAACATAAGGCTTGCAAAAATGAAGGGAAGTCATTATCAGCTCAGAAGAAATACAAAGGCAAGGGACGGCAGAAACCAGACAGGCCTTGACCTTTGCATAATAGACCACCACGATAATTCTATCCGTGATGTGGGAAGCCTTTCGGGAGGTGAGCTTTTCTATTGCTCCCTTGCCCTTGCCTTAGGACTTTCCGATACCGTACAGCAAAACTCGGGAGGAATTAAGCTGGATGCCATGTTTATAGATGAGGGCTTTGGTACATTAAGCCCGGAATTTTTAAACGATGTGCTATTGTTACTTACCGATATGTCTGACAGCAACAACACCTCCATAGGTATTATTTCTCATGTGGAGGAATTGAAGGTTAGAATAGACAAGAAGATACTTGTTACAAAGCAGGCTGACGGAAGCAGTAAAATTGATATAGAGGTTTAATATTTGCCCGGCGGATTTTATCCGTCGGGTTCTTTTTTGATATATAAAAGAGGAATATACACATATAAATTTTACATAATAAAGCCTATATTTCGTCAAAAAGAAGAAAAAAAGAGCCAAAAATATGGGAATAAAACATTATTTTTTTGTGAATTTGCTATTGACTTATGGAAAAAATTATGGTAAAATTATAAAATGTATCATAATGGAATGATGTGCGTCTATGGGGGATTTATGCCCTTTTTTAAGGGTAATTTCCTATATGTATTTATATAGTATATCAGACCATTATCTCATGAATTAACTAAGGAGTGGAAAAGCCAATGGTGAATGTCAAAAAGGTTACTCTGGGTAGAAATACCCGTATGAGCTTCTCTAAGATCAATGAAGTACAGGAAATGCCTAACCTCATTGAAATTCAGAAGGACTCATATCAGTGGTTTTTGGATGAGGGCATCCGTGAGGTATTCAAGGATGTATCACCCATTATTGACAGCAATGACAAGTATGAGCTTACATTTTTGGATTACAGGATAGACGAAAATCCCAAGTATTCCATTGAGGAGTGTAAGGAAAGGGATGCCACATATTCATCCAGAATGGATGTACTGGCAGAGCTTCATAACAAGGAAACAGGTAACACTATACCCGGCTGGGTATATATGGGCGATTTCCCGCTTATGACAGAAAGCGGTACCTTCGTTATCAACGGTGCAGAGCGTGTTATAGTATCACAGCTTGTACGTTCTCCCGGTGTTTACTATGGATTTGATTATGACAAGACCGGTAAGAAGCTGTTCAAGTCAACCGTTATTCCTAACCGCGGTGCATGGCTTGAATATGAAATGGATTCCAATGATATTTTCTATGTAAGAATAGATAAGAACAGAAAGATTCCTGCCACAACTCTTATCCGTGCTCTCGGCGTAGGCTCAGACAGTGACCTTACCGACTTATTCGGCGAAGATCCCAGAATTGTACAGACAATCACCGAAAAGGACTCCACAAAGAATAAAGAAGAGGCATTACTTGAGGTTTATAAGAAGTTAAGACCCGGCGAGCCTCCCACAATCGAATCAGCACAAAATCACCTCAATGCACTTTTCTTTGATGCAAAGAGATATGACCTTGCAAGATTCGGTCGTTATAAGTACAATAAAAAGCTCGGTGTAGCATCAAGAATTGCAGGCCACAAGGCGGCAGCTCCCGTTATTTCACCCTTTACAGGTGAAGTGCTTTGCGATGAGGGTGAATTTATCAATTCCGAAAAGGCTGCTGAAATCGAACAGGCAGGCGTTAAGGAATGTATCATCTCAGTTGAAGGCAAGGAGATAAAGGTATTAGGTAACGGCATGGTTGATATTGCCGGCTATATCCCCTCTGACATGAACGCTGAGGCTCTTGGTATCAATGAGAAGGTTTGCTTTGAGGTACTCAAGGGTATTCTTGATGAATGCGGTGATGACAGGGAAGCACTTGAAAACGCTATCCGTGAAAATGCCGAGATCCTTATTCCCAAGCACATTACCCTTGATGATATCTTTGCAAGCGTAAGCTACTTTATAAACCTTTGCGAGGGTATCGGTGAGGTTGATGATATTGACCACCTTGGTAACAGAAGAATTCGTTCAGTAGGCGAATTACTTCAGAACCAGTTCAGAATTGGCTTTGCAAGAATGGAAAGAGGCATTCGTGAGCGTATGGCTCTCCAGACTGAGGACGAAAGCAAGCCCACAAAGCCGGATGACGTTATAAACATCCGTCCTGTTATTGCGGCTATAAAGGAATTCTTCGGTTCATCTCCTCTTTCACAGTTCATGGATCAGAACAACCCCTTAGCAGAGCTTACCCACAAGAGAAGATTATCAGCTCTCGGTCCCGGCGGTCTTTCCCGTGACCGTGCCGGATTCGAGGTACGTGACGTACACTATTCCCACTACGGAAGAATGTGTCCTATCGAAACCCCCGAAGGTCCTAACATCGGTCTTATTTCCTATCTTGCATCCTTTGCAAAGATAAACAAGTACGGCTTTATCGAAGCTCCCTACCGCAGAGTAGACAAGAATACAGGTGTTGTTCTTGATGAGGTAACCTACCTTACAGCGGATATGGAGGATAATTATATAGTAGCTCAGGCAAACGAGCCCCTTGACGAAAACGGCTGCTTTGCAAGAAAGCGTGTAAATGCCCGTTATCGTGAGCAGATTTTCGAGGTTGAGCGTGAGCGTGTAGATTATATGGATATTTCACCTAAGATGGTAGTATCTGTAGCTACAGCTATGATTCCCTTCCTTGAAAATGATGACGCTAACAGAGCCCTCATGGGTGCGAACATGCAGCGTCAGGCAGTTCCCCTTATGGTAACTCAGAATCCTATGGTAGGTACCGGTATGGAATACAAGGCAGCGGTTGACTCCGGTGTTGTTGTACTTGCCAAGGAAGACGGTACTGTTACATCTGTAAGCGCAGATGAAATAGTAGTTACAGATAAGCTGGGTGTTGAGCACAGCTACAAGCTAATTAAGTTCAAGCGTTCAAACCAGGGCACCTGCGTAAACCAGAAGCCTGCCGTATCTAAGGGTATGGAGGTTAAGAAGGGCGACGTACTTGCCGACGGTCCTGCTACAAGCCAGGGTGAAATTTCACTTGGTAAGAATGCACTTATCGGATTTATGACCTGGGAAGGTTATAACTACGAGGACGCTGTTCTTATTAACGAAAAGTTAGTTTACAATGATGTTTATACATCAATTCATATTGAAGAATACGAGCTTGAATGCCGTGATACTAAGCTTGGCAGAGAGGAAATCACAAGAGATATTCCAAATGTCAGCGAGGATGCACTTAAGAACCTTGACGAAAGAGGTATTATCTGCGTAGGCTCTGAGGTTCGTTCAGGTGATATTCTTGTAGGTAAGGTAACACCTAAGGGCGAAACCGATCTTACCGCTGAGGAAAGACTGTTAAAGGCTATCTTCGGTGACCAGGCAAGAGAGGTAAGAGATAATTCACTTCGTGTTCCCCACGGCGAAAGCGGTATTATTGTTGACGTAAAGGTATTTACAAGAGAAAACAGCGATGAGCTTTCTCCCAGTGTACTTGAAGTAGTAAGATGCTATATTGCACAGAAGAGAAAGATCTCCGTAGGCGATAAGATGGCAGGTCGTCACGGTAATAAGGGTGTCGTTTCCCGTATCTTAAAGCAGGAGGATATGCCCTTCCTTCCCGACGGTACTCCTCTTGATATCGTGCTTAACCCTCTGGGCGTACCTTCCCGTATGAATATCGGTCAGGTGCTGGAGGTTCACTTAGGCTTTGCTTGCAAGGCACTTGGCTGGAACATTATGACCCCCGTATTTGACGGTGCACATGAGCAGGATATTGTTGACTGCTTCGCACTTGCCGAGGAGCAGAGAAAGGACTTCCCCGGAAAGGACGGCCCCGGTATCGACTTCTCTAAGATTCCCATGAACCCCGACTGCAAGACACAGCTTACAGACGGCCGTACAGGTGAAAAGTTTGACAGCCCCGTAACCGTAGGTTATATGTACTACCTCAAGCTTCACCACCTGGTTGATGATAAGATTCACGCCCGTTCAACCGGTCCTTACTCACTGGTAACACAGCAGCCTCTCGGCGGTAAGGCACAGTTCGGCGGTCAGCGTTTCGGTGAAATGGAAGTTTGGGCACTTGAAGCATACGGTGCAGCATATACACTTCAGGAAATCCTTACAGTTAAGTCCGACGATATTGTAGGACGTGTAAAGACCTATGAAGCTATCGTAAAGGGTGTAGAAATACCCAAGGCAGGCGTTCCCGAATCCTTCAAGGTTCTTATTAAGGAGCTTCAGGCTCTGGGTCTTGACATCAAGGTGCTTGATGCGGACAAGAACGAAATAGATCTTAAACAGACCTATGAAGAGGATGAAGAAATCGGTGTAACTCCCGTTGATCTTCCCGGTGAGATAGTAGCCGACAGCGATTCCCTTGATACCGGCTTTATCACACAGGATATAGACGAGGACAGCAACTTCTATTCAAGCGGCAATGACGATGATGACAGCCTTATAGTTGATGATTCGGAAGATGACATTGACTTTGAGGACATTGATGACAGCTTTGACGACGAAGACTAAGGCTGACAGGGTATAGGAACACCGAAAGGTGTATTGGCTAAATTTAAAAAGAATTGAGGGCTGTAAATTGGCATACAATACATTTGATTCAATGAAAATCGGTCTTGCTTCTCCGGAGCAGATCCGTGCATGGAGCTATGGCGTTGTAGAACGCCCCGAAACAATCAACCACCGCACACAGAAGCCTGAAAGAGGCGGTCTTTTCTGCGAAAAGATTTTCGGACCCCAGAAGGACTGGGAGTGCTCCTGCGGTAAGTATAAGAGAATCCGTTACAAGGGCAAGATCTGTGAACGTTGCGGTGTTGAAGTAACCCGCAATAAGGTAAGACGTGAGCGTATGGGCCATATTGAGCTTGCCGCTCCCGTATCTCATATCTGGTATTTCAAGGGTACACCCAGCCGCATAGGTCAGATGCTGGATATATCACCCAAGAAGCTTGAAGAGGTTTTATACTTCACTAAGTATATAGTAGTAGATCCCGGCGATACCGTTCTTGAAAAGGGTCAGATCCTTAACGAAAAGGAATATACTGACATGAGAGAGCGTTACGAGGAGGATTTCCGCGCTGAAATGGGCGCAGAGGCAATCAAGGAATTACTTTCCGAGATTGACCTTGACCAGCTTTCAAAGGAGCTTAAGGAAGAGCTTGCTACAACACAGCAGGGACAGAAGAGAGTAAAACTCTTAAAGCGTCTTGATGTTGTAGAGGCATTCAGACAGAGTGGTAACCGTCCCGAATGGATGATACTTGACTGTATCCCGGTTATTCCCCCGGATATTCGTCCTATGGTACTTCTTGACGGCGGACGCTTTGCAACCTCCGACTTAAACGACCTTTACCGTCGTGTTATTATCCGTAATAACAGACTTGTAAAGCTCCTTGAAAACAAGGCTCCCGGCCTTATCATAAGAAACGAAAAGAGAATGCTCCAGGAGGCTGTTGATGCACTTATCGACAACGGCAGACACGGCAGACCTGTTACAGGACCTTCAAACCGTCCTTTAAAATCTCTTTCCGATATGCTTAAGGGTAAGCAGGGTAGATTCCGTCAGAACCTTCTGGGTAAGCGTGTTGACTACTCAGGCCGTTCTGTTATCGTAGTAGGCCCCGACCTTAAGATTGACCAGTGCGGTCTTCCTAAGGAAATGGCTATCGAGCTTTTCAAGCCCTTTGTTCAAAGAGAGCTTGTAAAGCGTGAAATTGCTACAAACGTAAAGTCAGCAAGAAAGCTTGTTGAAGAGGGCAAGAATCCTGCTGTATGGGATATTCTTGAAGAGGTAATCAAGGATCACCCCGTACTTTTAAACCGTGCGCCTACACTTCACAGACTTGGTATTCAGGCATTCTCACCTGTACTTGTAGAGGGCAGAGCAATTAAGCTTCATCCCCTTGTTTGTACAGCCTTCAACGCCGACTTCGACGGTGACCAGATGGCGGTACATCTTCCCTTATCTGAGGAAGCACAGAGTGAGGCACGCAACCTTATGCTTGCGGCCAAGAACCTGTTAAAGCTTTCAGACGGTAGACCTGTTACCGTTCCTACACAGGATATGGTACTGGGCTCATACTATCTTACCATTGACAAGCCCGGTGAAAAGGGTGAGGGTAAGGTATTCCGTGACTTTAACGAAGCTATCATGGCATATAACGAGGGAGATATTACCATCCACTCCGCTATTAAGGTAAGAGTTACAAAGGATGTGGGCGGTGAGCGTCCCGAAAGCGCACTTATAAACACAACAGTGGGCAGAATTATCTTCAACGAGCACATTCCCCAGGATTTAGGCTTTGTTGACAGAAACAACCCCGATACAAAGTTTGACCTTGAAATCGGCTTCAAGGTAGGCAAGAAGGAATTAGGCAAGATTATCGACAAGTGCCTTAAGGTACACGGTACTCCCATGACTGCACAGGTACTTGATAAGATCAAGGCTTTAGGCTTCAAGTACTCCACAAAGGCGGCTATTACAGTTGCGGTATGCGATGCTACAATTCCTCCCGAGAAGAAGGAAATTCTTGCAAAGGCTGATGAAAAGGTACTTGAAATAAACGAAAACTACAACTTCGGCTTCTTATCCAACCAGGAAAGAAAGCTCCAGGTGCTTGATGTATGGAACAAGGCTACAGATGATGTAACCGAGGCCCTTACCCACGGTCTTGACCCCTACAACCCCATCTTTATGATGATGGACTCCGGTGCCCGTGGTTCAATAAGCCAGATGAGACAGCTTGCAGGTATGCGTGGTCTTATTTCTAATACATCAGGTGAAACAATCGAAGTTCCTATTCGTGCTAACTACCGTGAAGGTCTTAACATTCTGGAATACTTCATCGCATCCAGAGGTGCAAGAAAGGGTCTTGCGGATACAGCTCTTCGTACAGCGGACTCAGGTTACCTTACAAGACGTCTTGTTGACGTATCACAGGAGGTTATCATCAGATGTGACGACTGTGGTACCACAGAGGGTATTGACGTATGCGATATCCGTGAGGGCAACAGCGTAGTTGAAAGCCTTGAGCAGAGACTTGTGGGCAGATACCTTGTAAATGACTTCTGCGACGATAAGGGAAATGTTATTGTTTCCAAGGATAAGATGATGACCGATGATGACGCTAAGGCTATTGCGGCTACCGGCGTAGATAAGGTTAAGATTCGTTCTGTACTTTCCTGTACAGCAGAGCACGGCGTATGCTCAAAGTGCTATGGTGCATCTCTTGCAAACGGCAAGCTTATCACAATGGGTGAAGCAGTTGGTATTATTGCGGCTCAGTCAATCGGTGAGCCCGGTACACAGCTTACCATGAGAACCTTCCACACCGGCGGTGTCGCATCTGCTGAGGATATCACACAGGGTCTTCCCAGAGTTGAAGAGCTTTTTGAATCCCGTAAGCCTAAGAATGCGGCTATCATGGTTAAGGAATCCGGTGCTGTAAGAATTGACGAGATAAAGAAGACAAGACACGTTATTGTAACCTCTGAGGATGGTATTGAGCATCCCTATCCCGTACCCTTCGGCTATAAGCTGAAGCCCGTTATTGAGGACGGCTACCATATCAATGCCGGTGATACACTTACCGACGGTAGTGTAAACCCCCACGATGTACTTGAGGTAAAGGGCGAAGAAGCAGTTCAGAACTACATTATTGATGAAGTACAGAAGGTTTACCGTACACAGGGTGTTGATATCAGCGATAAGCACATCGAGGTTATCGTTCGTCAGATGATGAGAAAGGTTAAGATAACCAACCCAGGCAGCAGCTATCTGCTTCCCGGCTCAGTTATCGACAAGAACGAGCTTGTTAAGGTTGTTCAGTCCCTTGAGGAACGTAAGGCAGAGGGCGAGATGATAGAGGATATCGAATACGCTCCCGTACTTCTCGGTATCACAAAGGCATCTCTTGCCACCGAAAGCTTCCTGTCAGCTGCATCCTTCCAGGAAACCACAAGAGTTCTTACCGAAGCCGCAATTCACGGTAAGGTTGATCCTCTGCTGGGTCTTAAGGAGAATGTAATTATAGGTAAGCTCATTCCTGCCGGAACCGGTCTTGCAGCTATGGAGAAGGAAAAGCAGGAAAGGGAAGAGGCATTAAGAGCCGCCGCTGAGGAAGCTGCATCCGAAGAGGACAATATTGGCTAAAATGCACAAATTTCCTTTGAACTAAAAATTTTAAACGGCAAATGCTACAAACTTTTGGGTTTATTTCCAAAGGGCTTGACATTTGCCGTTTTTTTGTATATAATAAATAAGTGTGCGTAGACTATTTAGTGATAAATAGGCCATAAATTGCACTAATTTAATATTGGAGGTGAAAATATTGCCAACCTTTAACCAGCTCGTTCGCAAGGGCAGAGCAGTTGCAGAGAAAAAGTCCAAGGCTCCTGCATTACAGAAGAGCATGAACACTCTGAAGAAGCAGACAGTTGATATGTCTTCTCCCCAGAAGAGAGGCGTTTGCACAGCTGTTCGTACTGCTACCCCCAAGAAGCCTAACTCTGCTATGAGAAAGATTGCCAGAGTAAGACTTTCTAACGGATACGAAGTTACAGCTTATATCCCCGGTATCGGACATAAGTTGCAGGAACACAGCGTTGTTCTCATCCGTGGCGGCCGTGTTAAGGATCTCCCCGGTGTACGTTATCACATCATCCGTGGCACACTTGATGCTCAGGGTGTTGACGGCAGAATGCAGGGCAGATCAAAGTACGGAGCTAAACGTCCGAAGGCTGGTGCGAAAAAAGCGTAACTTATAACAATAGCCACTATTGTGGAGTAATATATATGTATTACCTCTGCAATTGGACGGCGGGAGTTAATGCTTTCGAGTACCTGTGATTTTCATTATTTATGAAGGAGGGAAGTAAAGTGCCAAGAAGAGGTAACGTTCCTAAGCGTGATGTTCTGCCTGATCCTATGTACGGTTCAGAGCTCGTAACAAGACTCATCAACAACATCATGCTCGATGGCAAGAAGGGTGTAGCTCAGAAGATCGTTTACGGTGCATTTGACATCGTAGCTGAAAAGTCCGGTAAGGGCGCACTCGAAGCTTTTGAAGAAGCTATGGAAAACATTATGCCTCAGTTAGAGGTTAAGGCACGCCGTGTAGGTGGTGCCACATATCAGGTTCCCATGGAGGTTCGTCCCGAAAGAAGAAGAACTCTGGGTCTGAGATGGATCACTCTGTATTCAAGACAGAGAAATGAAAAGACAATGAAGGAAAGACTTGCAAACGAAATCCTTGACGCATTAAACAATCAGGGCGGCGCTTGCAAGAAGCGTGACGATACTCACAGAATGGCTGAAGCTAACAGAGCTTTTGCTCATTACAAGTGGTAATCAATTGACGGAGGAATTATGGCAAGAGACGTATCTCTGGAAATGACCCGTAATATTGGTATCATGGCTCACATTGACGCAGGTAAGACAACCACTACTGAGCGTATCCTGTTTTATACCGGTATCAACCATAAGATAGGTGAAGTTCACGAGGGTGCTGCAACAATGGACTGGATGGAGCAGGAGCAGGAAAGAGGTATCACAATTACTTCTGCTGCGACCACTGCATTCTGGAAGAAGCACAGAATCAATATTATCGACACTCCCGGTCACGTTGACTTCACAGTTGAAGTTGAACGTTCACTGAGAGTACTTGACGGTTCCGTAACTGTATTCTGTGCAAAGGGCGGTGTTGAGCCCCAGTCAGAAACAGTATGGCGTCAGGCTGATAAATATCACGTACCCAGAATGGCTTATGTAAATAAGATGGATATTATGGGTGCAGACTTCTACAACGTTGTTAAGATGATGAAGGAAAGACTGAAGTGTAACGCTGTTCCGATTCAGCTTCCTATCGGCTCTGAGGACACCTTCAGAGGCATTGTTGACCTCGTTGAGATGAAGGCCGACATCTATTATGATGATCTCGGTAAGGACATGCGTGTGGAAGAAATTCCCGACGACATGAAGGAGCTTGCTCAGAAGTACCGTGAAGAGCTTTTAGAAGCTGTAGCTGAGCAGGACGAGGAACTTATGAATAAGTTCCTTGAGGGTGAGGACATCACCACAGACGAAATCAAGACTGTACTCAGAAAGGCTACAATCGACAATGCGATTGTTCCCGTAGTATGCGGTACATCATATAAGAACAAGGGCGTACAGAAGTTACTTGACGCTATCGTTGACTTTATGCCTTCTCCTCTTGATATTCCTGCTATCAAGGGTATTGACCCTGAAACAGGCGAAGAGGTTGAAAGACACGCAGGCGACGATCAGCCCTTCTCAGCTCTTGCATTCAAGATTGCAACAGACCCCTTCGTAGGTAAGCTCTGCTTCTTCAGAGTTTACTCCGGTACAGTTGAAGCAGGCGCAAGCGTGCTCAATGCTACTAAGGACAAGAAGGAAAGAATGGGTCGTATACTTCAGATGCACGCAAACCACAGACAGGATCTTGATATCTGCTACTGCGGTGATATTGCGGCAGCTGTAGGTGTTAAGAACACAACAACAGGTGACACACTCTGTGATGAGGATCACCCCGTTATTCTTGAATCTATGGAATTCCCTGATCCCGTTATTGACCTTGCTATTGAACCCAAGACCAAGGCAGGTCAGGAAAAGATGGCTCTTGCACTTGCAAAGCTTGCTGAAGAAGACCCCACATTCAAGACTTATACAAATGAGGAAACAGGCCAGACAATCATCGCCGGCATGGGCGAGCTTCACCTTGAAATCATCGTAGACAGACTTCTCCGTGAATTTAAGGTCGAGGCTAATGTAGGTGCTCCTCAGGTTGCTTATAAGGAAACAATCACACAGCCCACTGACGTTGATACAAAGTACGCTCGTCAGTCCGGTGGTAAGGGTCAGTACGGTCACGTTAAACTGCACGTATACCCCAACGAATCCGGTAAGGGTTATGAATTCATCAACAGCATCGTCGGCGGTGCTATTCCCAAGGAATACATCCCCGCTGTTGACGCAGGTATCCAGGGCGCACTTGAGTCCGGTGTACTTGCAGGCTACCAGACAGTAGACATAAAGGTTGAGCTTTACGATGGTTCTTACCATGAAGTCGACTCATCAGAAATGGCATTCAAGATTGCAGGTTCTATGGCTATCAAGGAAGCCTGCAGAAAGGCAAGCCCCGTTATTCTTGAGCCTATCATGAAGGTTGTAGTTCTCGTTCCCGAGGAGTACATGGGTGATGTTATCGGCGACTTAAGCTCACGTCGTGGTGAAATCCAGGGTATGGAAGACAGAAACGGTATCAAGCAGATCAATGCTTTTGTACCTCTGTCAGAAATGTTCGGTTACTCAAATGACCTTCGTTCTAAGACACAGGGTCGTGGCCAGTACGTAATGGAACCCAGCCACTATATCCAGGTTCCCAAGTCAATCGCAGATGGTATTATCAGCAAGAGATCCAAGGACTGATAAAATTTTTTAAAAAAAGTACAAAAAGTACTTGTAATTTATAACTTTTTCTGATAAAATAACAAGTGTATGAATTACACACATTAAAGGAGGAAAATTCCAATGGCAAAGCAGAAATTTGAACGTACCAAGCCCCATGTAAACATTGGTACAATCGGTCACGTTGACCACGGCAAGACAACCTTAACAGCAGCTATCACTAAGGTTCTTGCACTTAAGGGTTATGCTCAGTTCGAAGCATACGACATGATTGATAAGGCTCCCGAAGAGAGAGAGCGTGGTATCACAATCAACACAGCTCACGTTGAGTACGAAACAGATGCTCGTCACTATGCACACGTTGACTGCCCCGGTCACGCTGACTACATCAAGAACATGATCACAGGTGCAGCTCAGATGGACGGCGCTATCCTCGTTGTTGCAGGTACAGATGGTCCTATGGCTCAGACCAAGGAGCACATCCTTCTTGCTCACCAGGTAGGCGTTCCCGCTATGGTTGTATTTATCAACAAGTGCGACGACGTTGACGATGCTGAACTTCTCGACCTCGTTGAGATGGATATCCGTGACACACTTTCAGAGCATGACTTCCCCGGCGATGACATCCCCGTAATCCGTGGTTCCGCTAAGGTTGCTCTTGATTCTGACAGCAAGGATATTGCAGCTCCCGAATACGCTTGCATTCTTGAACTTATGGATGCAGTTGACAGCTACATTCCTACACCTGATCGTAAGGCTGACCAGCCCTTCCTTATGCCTGTTGAGGATACTATGACAATCACAGGTCGTGGTACAGTTGCTACAGGTAGAGTAGAGCGTGGTATCTTAAAGCTCAACGATACAGTAGAAATCACAGGTCTTACAGACGAGCCCAAGCAGACAGTTGTAACAGGTATCGAAATGTTCCGTAAGCTCCTTGACGAAGCTCAGGCTGGTGATAACATCGGTGCTCTTCTCCGTGGTATTCAGAGAAGCGAAATCGAGCGTGGCCAGGTTCTTTGCAAGCCCGGTTCAATTCACCCCCACAAGAAGTTCAAGGGTCAGGTTTACGTATTAAAGAAGGAAGAAGGCGGCCGTCATACTCCCTTCTTCTCAAACTACAGACCTCAGTTCTACTTCAGAACAACTGACGTTACAGGCGTTATCACACTTCCTGCTGATAAGGAAATGTGCATCCCCGGCGATAACGTAACAATGGATGTTGAGCTTATCACTCCTATCGCTATCGAAGAAGGCCTTCGTTTCGCTATCCGTGAAGGTGGTAGAACAGTAGGTTCCGGCGTTGTAACAGCAATTAACGAAT
>CALXIO010000016.1 GCA_944388385.1 uncultured Ruminiclostridium sp. | reverse complement strand
GCAAGCTTCGACCAGTTATCAAAATCCTCAAAGAAATCCGGCAGACCGTTCTCGTTTTCATCTTTCATATACTGCCATTCATCAACAGGAATATCCAAAGGCTCTGAAACAGTACCAACAAATTCTGCGGCATTACCGCTGTAGTTCGCATTAACATTAGGACAATTAAGGGTAATGGTATCAGCAATAATCACAACATTGTTGAGATTGAGGTTCTGTGCAGTAACCTCTACATCGCCGGATGGTGCGTACACCAAGCCGTTGAGGTTTACATTCTGACTGTCGATGGTGATATCACCGTACTTAGAGAAGATAACAGAATCATTGGTATTTTTAACCTCGCCGTACAGATTTACATCTTCAAGTGATTTAAGTGCTGTGTTGATGTTAATGTTACCTGTAAGGGTAGTTTCGCCCATTACCTCTGTCGGCGTGTTAATGTTGATGTTGATTTCTTCAAGAGTATAATCCTCTGTGAATTCTTCAACATCGTTTGTCGAAAAATACTGCGAATCAATCTTGTCAAAGATGAAAATCATTGATTCATTTGCGTTTTCGGTCTTTATGCCATTGATGTTCATATTACCGCTTGACACAATCGTGCCGTTGGTTGCAACATTACCGTTCACGCAGAAATTTCCTGCATTAACAGTAATTGCTCCTTCTTCGCTTGAAGATGCAAAGAAGGTATACGGATATTTATCCGTAGTTTCCTCCGCCATTGCAGGGAGCGTTGGAAGCATTGAAACCGCTATCACTGTAGCAACAAAGCCTGACAAAAGCCTTTTTGATTTCTGAACAAGTCTGTTATTCATTTTTCCTCCATTTCTGCAATCATAAGATTGCTGTTAATATATTTTCCGAGAACAGATATAACAGACCGTTCTCACGGAAATAATACATAATTCGAGCTAAAAATACAATGGATAACGGAAGAACGGGTGTAAATTTGGCATAAGCGGGAAAAAGCGAGTGATTTCTCACTCGCTTCTGCTTAAACAATATTTTCGTTTACGCTTACATATATATCAACTTCATCAATACCATTATCCTCTGTCAACTTATAAAAATAAGGTGTAAGAGGTATATGAGAGTTTCTGTTAATGTAGTGCTGCATTTCCTTTCTTGCTTCATTCAAATCGTTATAATCATAAGAACATCTGCCCCTCAGCGCATTTGTAAGCCGTATTTTTGGCTTGTACACATAATACTCATTGCTTTTGAATTGCTCATTAACAGGTATCATAATTTCCACATCAAGTATGGGTTCGTTTGAAACGGTTTGATTTTCAGTCAATGTGAAAATTGTACTCCCTGTTTTTTTTAATCCCAGCATGGACAAGCTGTCATCAAGATGTGCCATAAGCGAATATAATTTGCGGTAAGTTGTTCTTGTTTTGAATGAAAGCAAAGATTCAACCGAAAGATATTGTTTTTCTAAAATCTCCATCCTAAATCTAACCTTTCCTTAACCGAAAATAATCTGCCAGATGTAACGCCACATATATATCCCTCCTCGCTTTCAGATTTCATTGAGGAGTATAAAAAAAGCTGTTCAATCATCAATAGATAATTGAACAGTGGGCGAAAATCAAGCGTGAACGGGAGAAAAAAATTTATAAAAACCTATTGACATCATATTTTCAGCAGGAATATATATGCTTGTTTTTTCCAGTCGGTTATGGTATAATAGTAACTGAAAGAGAGGTGGCTTCTATGCATATCGCCGTATGCGACGATGAAAAAATTGTGTTTAACGAATTGAATGAACTCTTTATGGAATATTCCAGAATGATAAACGATACCATATCAGCAACATATTTTTCATCTGGCAGTGAACTTCTTGCCTCTCCGATAAAATTTGACGCTGTATTTATGGACTATCAGATGGACGGTATGGATGGAATGGAAACCGCACGAGTTCTCAGAAGACGAAACACCAATGTTGCAATCATTTTTCTGACCAGCTTTCCACAGGTAGTGTTCCAGACCCTTGAGGTCAATACATTCAGATTTCTTGTAAAGCCTATAAATAAACAGGAACTGTTCGAAGCTTTGTCTGCATATATAAAATCAATTAAAAACGATGATTTTTTACTGCTGAACACCAATGACGGAACATTGAGATTAAGGCTTTCGGAAATAATATATGTTGAGGCACAGGGCAAAACTTGTGTTGTACGAACCGTTGATAATACATATGTAAGCAGTAAATATATCAAAAGCTTTGAGCCATTGCTTTTATCCGATAGCTTTATGAGAACGCATAAATCCTGTATTGTGCATTTCCTTCATATTCATAATCATGACAATACAACAATTTATTTCGACAACGGGGAGCGTGGCACAATCGGAAAAAGATATCTGAGCAGTTTTAAGAAAGCCTTTCAAGCGTATATTATAAGATACAACTCACGGAGTTTAGAAAAATGATTTCAAATATTTTGTTTGTAATTTCCGACTTTCTGATGCTCGTCACTATCATTGGTCTTACACTTCACGATTCTTCCGAGATACTTCGGTTGAAAAAGTTTTTTCCGATTTATGTAATACACTCTGCACTTGGATTGTGTTTTTCATTATATTTTCCCCAGAGTGCAATACCGATACAGATTGTTTTGCTCAGTATATATTACATAAGATTTGTAATTATTCCTTTCTTCTTCTCTCGCAAGTTCACTTTAAATCTGTTTTATCTACCGTTACTGTTTCTTTCGATAGATTCATTACTTCAAAGCTGTATTTACTGGGCGGCAACACAGTTTTCTGAAAATGTCAATGAAGCTATTATCGATAATACCGTTTCGGTTGTCTGGCAGATAGGCTTGCTGTTGTCCATATATTACATACATAAGCAAAACAACAGAATTACACGAAATATTAAATTTGGATTTAAGCTGATACCGAAATCGGTTGCAGTATTGGTTCTGCTATGTGCTTTTGTACTGGAGGGGATCATATCACTGATAACCTTTGATACGGTACAAATTGATGAACAAAAGAATATTACAGTATTCTTCCTTGTACTGTTTGTTGTGCTGATATTTGTAATTATGATCATTTTCCTTATCAGCAGCGCTTCAAAAAAGTATTTCGAGGACACTTCTGCATTATTGGAGAAGCAGATTAAAAATCAAATTGCACATTATGAGGCAATTGATACGATGAGAAAAGAATATCACTCTTTTCGTCACGACTATCTAAATCATATGAAATGTATTCGTTCTTTGATTCAATCGGGAAAGAATACTGAAGCAGAAGAATATATAACGGAATTGTCAAATGCTGAGATAATTTCAAACCCTACTTTTGAATCAGGCAATCATATCCTTGACGCTATTATTTCTGATAAAATCGCAGAAGCCGAAAAGCTGAATATTCGGATTATACCAAAGGGTATTTTTTCTGACAGCATTAATCCCATTGATGTCTGCACTATATTTTCAAATCTTCTTGACAACGCAATTGAAGCTTGCTCAAAGCTTTCCGAGCCAAGTGAAATAACAGTAGATTTGAAAAAGCAACAAGGTTATCAGCTTATTTCAATACGAAATCCGTATAGCGGTACTGTTAATGGTAACCTTATTACAACAAAGCTTGATAAAGAACACCACGGCTTCGGTATTAGCAATGTTAAGAACGCTGTAAATCATTATGACGGAGAATTCATCAGTTCGCAAAATGACGGTGTGTTCTCTGTGGATATTACTTTAAAAATCTGAAATCTCATTTATGCAAAACCACTACCCTAAATCAAGGTAGTGGTTTTGCTATTTTTTCTCAATTCAAAGAAGCGGAATAAAAAAGAAAATCGAGTTTTAACGAAACGTTAAAACTGAAAAATTTATCTGTGAATTCAAACGAAAAGGAGCTTATCTGCACCGATACGAAATTTCGGAAAGTCTTATTACAAATGTAGAGAGCTATAAGATACAATCTACGGAACTTACAAGGAGTTTTTTCTTCAGACTACCTTTGAGGATGACAGGCTGTATATCGTGTATCTTTATCCGCTTAAAAAGTGCGATGAAGATATGTTAAGCAAGATTGCCTACTTAAACCAACACTCAAACTCATACTACCACTACATAGCAGATGGAATGTACATCTGTAAAGTATGTTTCAAGGTAACAGGGAGTTTGAGCAAGCAAGATTGTAACAGCATTCTTGAAGAAACCGAAAGGACAGCTTATAACGGTTTTTTGATTGCTTCTGGACGCAATAATTGAACTTTTTTCAAAAAAGTTATCATTCCATAAGAAATTTTGGAGTTTTTTTGTACAATCATAATAGAAGGGGAAAATAGAGAATATTTTTCACCCAAAAAAAGGGTACAAAACGACCCATTTTTCGAGTATGGGGTTGATTTTCTCGAAATCTTCCTTTATAATATACTTAAACAAATATGATAACTATTCACGAAAGGAGAATAATTATGGCAAGTGAAAAGAAGTTTAACAAGAAGAAAGCTATAATCGTTGCAGTCATCATAGCGGCAACTTTAACGGGTTGTGTAGGATGCAATAGATTATCCCCCGCAGAATTAGAAGAAGTTGTTAGTGATATAAAGCGACAACCGAAATATCAGAAAGCAATTCCCAGTCTGAAACCGATATGACTGTTGATAGCTCTGAAACCAAGGAAGAAACTGAAAGCACAACTACCGAAGCGGCAACAGAGAAGCCCGAAACTCCTGCTACTGTTCCTGCTGAAGCAACTACCCCCAAGCCTTCCGATACTACTACAACTAAGCCTTCCGAAACTGAAGCTACTGCTCCTGCTGAAACAACAACCACTACCACCACAAAAGCGGTAACAACGGCAAAGCCAAAGCCGGCAACGACAACAACCGCCGCCACAACAAAGCCCACACCCGAATGGACGGAGAGCAAGGCAAGCGGTACAAAGTACGTCAACACCGACTGCTACAGCCGTAAGAAAGCTGTACTCGGCGCTGACACAGTTAAGCTGTACAGCGTGAATGATAAAGTCACGGTAACAGCCAATACCGACACAGGTTATTTCAAGCTCTCTGACGGCAGCTTTATGCACAGCGACTATCTGAGCGATAATAAGGTAGCTCAGACTACAACAACCACAAAGAAAGCTGAAGCACCTAAGCCTGCGACCTCCACAACAAAGAAGCAGGAAAGCAAGCCGAAGTCGATATATGAATATCCGTTCGACCTTGAAGCAATAAAACAGGTTATAGTTAATGACGCTGTAAACAATTACGGACTCATAAATGATGATGATCCAAACTGGACGCCCGAAGGCAGTTCATGGAGTGCCCCAACAGTCATTTCAAAAGATATGAATACAAATATCATAAAAAGAAATGTAAACGAAATTGCTGAAGCCAATTTTATTTGGTGTCAAATGAAAAAAGGCGATTACTTCAAGGTATACATCGAAACCATACCGGATTTAAAGAAAGACGAAAACGGCAACAGCATCGAAGGCTATGCAATATATTTTCTGCGTTGTCAAGCAGGTGACGATGGCAATCCAAGATACCCGTAAAATATCATAATACACATTAAGAGCTTTGATTTATTCAAGGCTCTTTTTCTTTTTCTGAAAGTTAACTGAATATGAAAATCCAAAGCAGTCCACACCCGTAGGACTGCTTTTTTATATATACAAATACAAATCAAGAAAGGAAATCAGTATGAAAAACAAATTCAAAAAGCTGACAAGCTTGCTTTTGGCAAGTATTATGATGTTGGTAGCGCTTCCTATTCAGACATTAGCGGCTGAATGGGGCAAGGGCGATACCGTGTATGCGGCAATGATAGGTGATTTTGTCGGTTCTGATGGTAAGACTTACGCCGATAAGTACAATTACGACTACATCTACTATAAGTCGGACGGTAGCATAGGAAAAGCTACTCGTTATGCTTCAACACACGCTAAGTTACAGCAAACAGAAGGAAACTGGCAGACAGGTTCAGCGGCAGATGGTGTATTCAGTCTTGACGCTAACGGCAACATTGTAATAGGCAATATCCCTGTTGGCAGATACCGTGTTACTGAATATGGCTGTGCCGAAGGCACAAAACCTGTAAACGAATACAATTTCATATTTTAAGAAAGAGTTTTGAGTTTTCAAGACTCTTTTCTTTTTGGTAAAAATTCAATTTGATAGATTTATTATATTTTTTTATATAAAAACCCCTTGCACTGTGTGTAGTAAATAAGGTATACTATATATGTAAAATAGCAAACGGAGGTCAGATATGAGTACAATTTCATTAAGCAGAAAAAACATTACCGCAAGAATTATTCTTATTCTTGTATCAATTATTTCAGCGGTGGCATTACCCCAGATATTCCATGCCTTAGGGGTAATATCCGGCACAGGGGCGGCTTTGGGTACAGCACTTTTACCTATGCACATTCCTGTATTTTTAGCAGGACTTACAGCAGGACCTGTGGCAGGTGCCGTAACCGGTGTACTAAGCCCGGTGGTAAGCTATCTTATAGCAGGAATGCCTGCACCCGGAATGGTGCCATACATGGTGGCAGAGCTTATGGCTTATGGTCTTATCTGCGGATTTTTATCCAAGGCAAAGCTTAACACTTTTGCAAAGGTGCTTATAGCCCAGGCAGGAGGCAGACTTGTAAGAATGGGAGCTATGGCGGCAGGACTTTATATTTTTGCAGATGATTTTGTAAAGCCCGGCGCAATCTTCTCATTTATCACCGCCGGACTTATAGGAACTGTTATCCAGTGGGCAGTAATACCCTACCTTGCACAAAAGACAGACGGACTTAAAAAATACTATGAATGATTTAATAAGAGCGAAAACCATTCTTGAAAAGGAAAATCACACCTGCGTTTTAGTAAAGGGCGATAAGGTAATCACAAGCGACAAAAAGGGAATATCCCCCATTCTTGATTTTATTTCCGGCAAAATTGATCTTAAAGGCTTTTGTGTGGCGGATAAAATCGTAGGCAAGGCGGCGGCAATGCTTTTTTCAAAGGCAGGAATAATAGCTGTTTATGGGGAAGTAATGAGTAACACAGGCCTTAACTACCTTAAAGCAAGGAGTATTCCCGCAGAATATAACACCCTTTGTGAGAGGATAATAAACCGCAAGGGTGACGGCATTTGCCCCATGGAAATGACGGTAGCTGATATTACCGATGAAGAAATTGCCTTTGGGCTTTTACTTTCAAAACGAAATGAGCTTATGAGTAAAAAAGGAGAGAGTATGAAAAAATTAGGCTTTGGATTTATGCGACTTCCCCTTCTTGACGGGAATGACCAGACCAGCTTTGACAAAGAGCAGATATGCAAAATGGTGGATGAATTTATAGAAAAGGGCTTTACCTATTTTGATACCGCCTATATGTATCACGAATATAAAAGCGAAAATGTAATTAAAGAGGTACTTGTGGACAGATACGAAAGAAGCCGTTTTAAGCTGGCTACAAAAATGCCCACCATGTATTTAAAGGAAAAGGATGACCTTGAACGGATTTTCAACGAGCAGTTAGAGAAAACCGGGGCAGGGTACTTTGACTATTATCTTCTCCATTGTCTTAATACAGACAATTACGCTACCACCCAGCGCCTTGAGGGATTTCAGTTTGCTTTAAAGAAAAAGGCGGAGGGCAAAATCAAAAAGTTAGGCTTTTCCTTCCATGACAATGCAAAGGTACTGGATAAAATCTTAACTGAGCATCCCGAAACGGAATTTGTACAGCTTCAGATAAACTACCTTGACTGGGAAAACCCCTATGTTCAGTCCAGACTTTGTTATGAGGTGGCAAGAAAGCACGGCAAGGAGATAATAGTAATGGAGCCTGTAAAGGGCGGCGTTCTTGCCAATGTGCCGGATGCGGTAAAATCCTTATTTAATAAGGCTGACGGAAATTTAAGCGTTGCTTCCTGGGCGGTAAGATATGCCGCAAGCCTTGAGGGGGTAATTATGGTGCTTTCCGGCATGAGCAATCTGTCACAGCTAAGGGATAACACCTTCTATATGGAAAATTTCAAGCCCCTTAATGATGAAGAAATAAAGCTGTGCTTTAAGGCGGCGGATATAATAAATTCCTCTATTGCAATAGCCTGTACAAAGTGCAGATATTGTGTTGACGGATGCCCCCAGAATATCTCTATCCCGGATTATTTCGAGCTTTATAATAAGCTGGCAGAGGAAAACCCGGATACCAAAGCCCTTATGGAGGAATATAAGGAATATACCAAAACCTTCGGCAAGGCAGGGGACTGCATAGAATGTAAACAATGCGAAAGCCATTGTCCTCAGCATATAAAGATAGTTGACAGCCTTAAAAGGGTAAAGGAAAAATTTGAATAAAAATAAGGGCGGTTTATCCGCCCTTTACTATTTCCCAGTAATATTTTCTGTTACAGACAGGAAAATCTTCCATTACCCCATGTTCAGGGTCATAAAATACCCCCTCATGATAAAGGGACCAATGCCAGCACCTTGGAGTTTCAAGGCTCAGTAAAGCAGTTTTCGGAAGGTCATTTTTTGAAGTGGCTTCTTTTCTTATGTCTGATAACTTAAAGCCGTAATGGGAAAATGCCTGTTTCATTTCCTTTAAGTTAGTTTCCCTGTCATTATTAAGTAAGGCGATCACCTCATCAACGGAAACATTACACACCATGGCAATTACAGCCTGTCCGCATTGAAGATCGGTAGGCTCATGTATATAAGAAAGCATAAAATCACATCCTTTGAAAATATTTTACCCCATAAAAGAAAAGTTGTCAATAAGAAGAAAATTCTAAAAAAAGGTTGCATTGTCTTATAATATATGGTATACTGTAATAAGCAAAATCGAAAGGGTGATAAGATGAGAATTAAAGAATCAGCAGAGGATTATCTTGAATCCATACACATTCTCCATAAGCAAATGGGAGAGGTGCGTTCCATTGATATAGTGAATTATTTCGGCTATTCAAAGCCCAGCATCAGCGTAGCTATCAAAAATCTAAAAAATAACGGCTATGTGGATGTGGACGGTAAGGGCTATATTACCCTTACAAAAAAGGGGCAGGAAATAGCGGATAAGATGTATGAGCGTCATACATTACTTACACAATGGCTTGTAAGAATAGGGGTGGACGAAAAAATCGCCCAGGAGGACGCCTGTCGTATAGAGCACGTTATAAGCGAGGAAAGCTTTGAGGCTATAAAGCAGCACGCAAAAAGTAAATCCGAATAATTTTTAAAAAACTCTTGACAATTATTATTATTTATGATATAATAAATAACCGTCAGGAGTAATGCTAATATGGCTCAGTCGGCAGAGCACATCCTTGGTAAGGATGAGGTCCCCGGTTCGAATCCGGGTATTAGCTCCAACTCTGATAGAAAAAAGGGAGAAGCGTTTGCTTCTCCCTTTTATTTTATAAGAAAAAAGGTGCATTTTAAAAATGCACCTTTATTTTTTATTCAACAGTAACACTCTTAGCAAGGTTCCTGGGCTTATCTGCATCAAGACCCTTTGCAAGGCTTACATAGTATGCTAAAAGCTGTAAGGGAACAACCGCAAGGCTGGGGGTAAAATGCTCATCCGTATGGGGAACATATACAGTAAAGTCAGCGGTGTCCTCAAGGTTATAGTGGCCGTAGGTGGTAAGTCCCATAAGGTATGCGCCTCTGCTCTTAACCTCCACCATATTGCTTATGGTCTTTTCAAAAAGATCATTCTGGGTTAAAACACCTACAACCGGTGTTCCGCTTTCAATAAGGGAAATAGTACCGTGCTTTAATTCGCCTGCCGCATATGCCTCAGAGTGAATATAGCTGATTTCCTTTAATTTAAGGCTACCCTCAAGGCATATTGCATAGTCAATGCCTCTGCCGATAAAGAATATATTTTTCTGATTTGCAAGCTTTGAGGCAAACCACTGTATTCTTTCCTTATCATCAAGTATCTTCTGTATCTTTTCAGGTAAAGTGGTAAGCTCCTTTATAAGGGAAGAATATTCCTCGTCGTTTATTTCTCCTCTTACCTTAGCTAACTGCACCGACAGAAGATAGGTAACTATAAGCTGTGTGCTGTATGCCTTTGTGGTAGCTACCGCAATTTCCGGGCCTGCAAGGGTATAGAATACATTGTCGGCCTCTCTTGCTATTGAGCTTCCCACCACATTTACAATAGCGAAGGTCTTTATGCCCTGCTGCTTTACATCCCTTAATGCGGCTAAGGTGTCCGCAGTTTCACCGGACTGGCTTATAAGCACCACAAGGGCATCCTTTCTTAATAGGTTAGTTCTGTATCTGAATTCAGATGCCAGCTCAACTCTTACAGGTATCTTTGCCATATCCTCAATAACATACTGTCCAACCATACCAACATGGTATGAAGAACCGCAGGCAACTATAATTATCTCACCGATACCCTTAATATCCTCATCGGAAAGACCCACCTCAGAAAAGTCTATTTTTCCGTCCTTTACAACGGAATTTATGGTATCTGCCACAGCCTTGGGCTGCTCGTGGATCTCCTTTAACATAAAGTGAGCATAGCCGCCCTTTTCAGCGGATTTTGCATCCCACTTTATTTCAACAGAGGTTTTCTCAATAATATCACCGTCGATATTATAGAACTGTACGCCGCTTTCGGATAATCTTGCCATTTCCAGATTATCTATATAATATACATTTCTTGTGTGATTTAAAATAGCAGGAACATCAGACGCAAGATAAGCTTCTCCGTTTTCAATTCCTATTATCATAGGGCTATCCTTACGGGCGGCATATATTTCGCCGGGATAATCCTTAAACATAACCGCAAGGGCATAGGAGCCTCTTACACGGACCATAGCCTTTGCAATAGCGTCAATAGGACCGCCGTTATATTTCTTGTAGTAATAGTCAATCAGCTTTACAATAGCCTCTGTATCTGTCTGGGAATAAAATACATAGCCGTTCTTTGAGAGCTTCTGCTTTATTTCCTGATAATTTTCTATAATGCCGTTATGTACAGCAACCACATTCATATCATCGCTGATATGGGGGTGAGCGTTATCCTCAGAGGGCTCGCCGTGGGTAGCCCATCTTGTATGACCGATACCGCAGCTGCCCTTTACAGCACGACCCCAGTCGGTTTTTTCCTCTAATACCTTAAGTCTGCCCTTTGCCTTTACAACCTCAGTCTGGCCTGCATCATCCGTTACTGCAATACCTGCTGAGTCATATCCTCTGTATTCAAGCTTTGAAAGTCCGTCAAGCAGTATATCAGCCGCCTGCTTTTTACCGGTAAAGCCTACTATTCCGCACATAGCTGTTCCTCCCGAAATTAAAGTAGTTAATATAAACCCCAACTAATACCATAAGGCATAGCATTGGTGCAATAAATACTTATTTATTATACCACATTTCTTTAACTAAATCAATATTATATTTAAAAATAATTTATTTTTTCTTATCAGCTTTAATTTAATGAATAAAAGCAAAAATATTTAATAACCTTGATTTTTCCTATATTTTCTGCTATACTTGTCTTAGTTTGTGAATTATTTAAAGGAGTGATAAAAATGGTTAATGTTAAAGGCAAATGGGCACTTATTACAGGCGCATCAAGGGGTATAGGCTACTTAGCCGCTAAGGAAATGGCAAAAAGAGGCTGTAACCTTGTTCTTCATTCAAGAAAAGCAGAGCATTGTGATAAAATACTAAATGAAGCCTTGGAAATGGGCGTGGATGCCTATGTGGTATCCGCAGAATTATCCGATATTAAGGATACCGAAAAAATGCTTTGTGAAATAGACAAAAAGGGAACTGTCATTGATATTATCTTAAACAATGCGGCAGTACAGATAGCCTACAGAACAGAGTATCTTAAAACTCCGGCTGAGGACTATGAAAAGAGCTTTGTTATAAACACTATCTCCCCCATGATGATATGCTATCACTTTTTACCGGGTATGTTAGAAAGGGGCTTTGGCAGAATAGTTAATACCACCAGCGGTATTACCTTGGAGCCTGAACAGGCAGGCTATTCAGCATCAAAGGCCGCCCTTGATAAGGTAACTATTGACTTAGGCTCAAAATTAGAGGGCAGTAATGTTATGATAAACCTTGCCGACCCGGGCTGGTGCCGTACCGATTTAGGCGGACCCCATGCCCCTAATGCTCCCGAAAGTGCTATTCCCGGAGTAATTGTGGGGGCATTTGCAGATGATAAGAAATCCGGCAGAAATTTCACCGCCGGCAGATTTTACGGCCTTACCTTAGAACAGGCTGTAGAAAAGGCTGAAAGGGAAATGGACAGCCCCTACAACAAGTAAAAGATCATAAAGAAGGATAATATGAACATAAAGCAAAAACTCACATTTGAAAATGCCATTGTAGCAATATTCACTTCATTATTTCTCACAGCAGGACTTTTTACCTTTTTTGCAAAGCCCACATTTATAGATAAAAACATATTCGGTGCAATAAACACCTTTATTTACCTTGGTATGTTTGTGTTTTTGGCCGCTGTGATATTTTTCAGCAATCTTGTATTTGATTTTAAAATCGCCCGGAAATTTATCATGCTGGGTACATTTATGTTTTATGCCGCTGTTGTGGTGGTGGATGAGAAAAATCCCTTTTTCGCAATAGGGGTATGCGTTGTACTTCTGGCAATACTGTGCTTTATCTTTAAGGATGATATGAAATTCCCCTTTAAGATACCAAAGCAGGTGGTTATATCAGCGGCGGTTATTTTCGCTGTTTACTTTGTGGTATTCTTTTCTATTCAGTCGGTATCGAAGTATCTTGCCCTTCGTACACCTATATATGATTTCGGCATATTCGCCCAGATGTATTACAACATGGGAAATACCTTCCTGCCGGATACCACCTGCGAAAGGGATATGCTTTTATCCCACTTTGCGGTGCACGTATCTCCCATATACTATGTGCTTTTACCCATTTATTTTATTTTCCCTCATCCCATGACTATTCTAATATGCCAGACAATAGTCCTTGCCCTTGGGGTAATTCCTTTGTCCCTTCTTTGCAAAAAGCTGAAATTATCCAATCTTGCCACAATTATATTTATAGCAATATATGCCTTATATCCTGCACTTTCAGGAGGCATTTATTATGACTTCCACGAGAATAAATTTTTACCTGTATTACTTTTATTTTTGTTTTATTTTATGGAAAAGGAAAATCTCCTCGGAAGCTGTATTTTTGCCTTGCTTGTGTGCATGGTAAAGGAGGATGCCCCCATATATGTGGCATTTTTCGCCTTCTATTATTTTATAGCATTCAAGGACAAGAAAAAACGCATACTTGCCGGAGGACTTTTTATAACAGCGGTATTATACTTTATATCCGTTACCACTATGCTCAGTATGTTCGGCCAGGGAGTAATGAGCTACCGGTATAACAATTTCCTTCAAAGCGGTGAAACCTCCCTGTTTATGGTGATAATAAACATTATTAAAAATCCCGCACTTGTAATAAACGAAATCTTCACCACCACAAACGGAGATACAAGCAAGCTGTTCTTTATGATACAGATGCTGCTGCCCTTAGGCTTTATGCCGGTTATCACAAAGCGGTATGAAAGACTGCTTTTATTATTGCCCTTTATACTTGTAAATCTCATGCCGGATTATCAGTACCAGCATGATATATATTTCCAGTATACCTACGGCTCATTTCCGTTTTTATTATATGCTTCAATTCTTAATTTTAAAGATCTTAAGGGAAATACAAGAAAAACCCTTGGTACCTTGTCTGTATGTGCGGCATTTTTAGTATGTATGCAGACTGTATATGCAAGGGCAACCTATCTTGATTTTTATCTTGAGGATAAGGCTGTTCTTGATGATATAAGAATTACATTAGAGCAAATCCCCGAGGATGCCTCAGTAACTGCGGCTACCTTTTACGGTGCGGCGGCATCCCAAAGACCGGAAATGTATTCCTTAAATCACACCAAGGAGCATCTTGACAGCGATTATATTGCTGTTGATATGAGGTATCCTGAGGGTAAGGATCAGCGTGCAAAATATGAGGCAAACAGCAATTATGAAATAGTCAAGGAAATTGAGGGCTATTTTGTATTGTTTAAGTCTAAATCCTATACTCCTGCCACTTGACAAAGGTATTTCAATGTGGTACAATAGCCATTGTAAAAGGACTATGATAAGAAAAAGTAGGCTCTACCTGATTTTCAGAGAGGACACGGCAGGTGAAAGTGTCTTGATGGTTTTGCCGAATCCCGTCTTTGAGTCGCCCATGAAAATGGGACGGGCTTCTCCCGTTACAGAGAATAAAGTGCGGTTTTCCGAATTCGGGTGGTACCGCGGACTTATGCAAGTTCGCCCTGAGCTAATATGCTCAGGGCTTATTTTTTTAGGAGGTTTAATTATGAAGCTTGAAAAATTAGTAGGCGACAGATTTAAAGAAAGACCCTCAGATTGTCAGATAGACAGCCATGCAATAATGGTAAGAGGCGGCTACATAAAGTATGTGGCAAACGGTATCTTTTCATCCTATATGCCCACAAAAAGAATTTGCCGTAAGATAGAGCAGATTATCCGTGAGGAAATGGATGCAATAGACGGCCAGGAGGTACAGTTCCCGGTTGTAATGCCTGCATCCCTTTGGGAGGAATCCGGCAGATACGAAAGCGTAGGAAGCGAGCTTCTGCGTTTTTCAGATCGTAACCGTTCACCCATGGTACTCGGTATGACCCACGAGGAGGCGGCAGTACACCTTGTTCGTGAATATGGTCAGAGCTACACAAAGTACCCCTTTATGATATATCAGATCCAGACTAAGTTCCGTGATGAGGCAAGACCCAGAGGCGGTCTTATCAGAGTAAGAGAATTTACCATGAAGGACGCATATTCCTTCCACACCTCCCAGGAGGACTTAGAGGAATACTATGCAAAGTGCCATAAGGCCTATGAGAATATCTTCAGACGTGCAGGTGTACCTGAGGTTATTTCCGTAAAGTCTGACTCAGGTATGATGGGCGGCAGCGTATCCCATGAATTTATGCTTCTTACCCCTGTAGGCGAGGACACTATTGCTATTTGTAAGGAATGTGGCTTCAGCGCAAACATGGAGGCGGCAGAAAGCATTATTGAAAATACCCGTGACGAGGTTTCAAATCCCTTAACCGAGGTATATACCCCCAATATCCACACCATTGAGGAGGTTTGCGACTTCCTTAAATCCCCCAAGGAAAAGAGCTGTAAGGCGGTAGTATATCAGAGAAATGAGGATGACAGCTATGTGGTGGTATTTGTAAGAGGGGATGTTGATGTAAACGAAACAAAGCTCAGAAACTACCTTGGCTGTGAATTCCATCCTGCTGTAATAACCGAGGAAAGCGGACTTAATCCCGGATATATAGGCCCTGTTGGTATTACAGAAAACTGCACGGTGTTATTTGACTTATCCCTTAAAAATACAAACAACCTTTCCTGCGGTGCAAACAAGGAGGAATATCACTACACAGGTCTTGACCTTGACCGTGATCTTCCCGGCATTGAATACCATGACTTTGCAAAGATAATGGAGGGCGGTATTTGTCCTAAGTGCGGTAAGCACACAGTTACCATTTCAAGAGGTATTGAGGTAGGAAACATATTCCAGCTTGGCACAAAGTACACAAAGACCATGAATATGACCTATCTAGACAGCAACGGAGAGGCACATTATCCCATTATGGGCTGCTACGGTATCGGTGTAGGCAGACTTGCCGCTTCTGTATGTGAGGCTCACCATGATGATTACGGTCCTATCTGGCCCATGCCCATAGCTCCCTGGCATGTACATATCTGTGCTGTCCGTTCAGATGATGCAGATGTAAAGGCCACCGCAGATAAGCTGTATGAGGAGCTTCAGTCAGCAGGCGCAGAGGTTATTTATGATGACAGACAGGTAAGCGCAGGCTTTATGTTCTCTGATGCGGATCTTCTGGGTGTACCTGTAAGGGTGGTAATAAGCCCCAGAAACCTTAAGGAAAATGTATGCGAAATCACCGCCCGTGACAAGAGCTTTTCCTATAAGATCCCCGTTGAAGAAACAAAGGACAAGGTTCTTTCTATCATAAAGGAAATGCTTGATAAGGCAAATTCTTAAATTTTTTTGAAAATACCCCCGATTGTTATTATTTAGTTTATAAATAGGGGGTATAATTCAGATGTAACCGGTAATACTATTACCGTTAAGAATTTGCGTACTTCGTTTTTTTCATATATTTCCCCAATGCAAGAAACCTCACTCTTTGAGTGAGGTTTCTTGTTTTTATTAAAAGGTATTGAAAATATTTAAAATTAGGTATATACTTAAAGTAATAATTTTATTGGAGTGGCTTATGGAATTTAAAAATACCTTTTTAGGAATTGAGCTTGGCTCAACAAGAATTAAGGCTGTCCTTATTGATGACAGCATGAACCCCATAGCAAGCGGCGAGCACACCTGGGAAAACCGCCTTGAAAACGGCGTATGGACCTATACCCTTGATGATATTCATACCGGTATAGCCTCCTGCTTTTCGTCCCTTAATGAGGATGTAAAGGAAAAATTCGGCACACCCCTTATAACAGTAGGGGCTATGGGCATTTCCGCTATGATGCACGGACTTATGGCATTTGATGAAAATGACCGACTTTTAACACCCTTTCGCACCTGGCGAAATACCATGACAGCAAGGGCAAGCGAGGAATTATCCCGTGAATTTAATTTCAATATCCCTCAGCGCTGGACCTCCGCCCATTTATATCAGGCGGTGCTTGATAATGAGGAATTTGTAAAGGAAATTTCCTATGTTACCACCCTTGCAGGCTATATTCATTACCGCCTTACAGGAGAAAAAACAGTAGGTGTGGGAGAGGCCTCCGGCATATTCCCCATAAATAATGGAGAATATGACAGGGATATGATAAATAAGTATTCAGCCCTTTTAAAATCCCAGGGCTTTAATAAGGATATATATACTGTTTTCCCAAAAATAGCTATGGCAGGAGATAATTGCGGACAGCTGACCCCTGAGGGGGCAAGGTTTTTATCCCCTGAGGGAATTTTACAGCCGGGTATTCCTCTTTGTCCCCCTGAGGGAGATGCAGGTACAGGCATGGTAGCGGCAAATGCAGTAAGGGAAAAAACCGGTAATGTTTCTGCAGGTACCTCTATTTTCTCAATGCTGGTGCTTGATAAAAATCTTTCGGCTGCCTACCCGGAAATTGACATGGTAACCACCCCTGACGGCAGTCCTGTGGCTATGGTACATTGTAATAACTGCTGTAACGAGCTTGACAACTGGGTAAGGCTTTTCGGAGAATTTGCCGCCCTTACAGGAAATAAAATCGACACCTCACAGCTTTATAAGACACTTTATGAAAACAGCCTTAATGCTGATGATGACTGTAACGGGGTAATAGCCTACAACTATCTTTCCGGTGAGCCGGTAACAGGCTGTGAAAGGGGAAGACCCCTTTATATGCGCACCCCGGGAAAAAATATTTCCTTAGCTGACTTTTTCAAGGCTCAGCTTTATTCCTCAATGGCAACCTTAAAATACGGCATGGATATTCTCTTTATAAATGAAAAGGTAACCGCAGAGGGCTTTACCGCCCACGGAGGACTTTTCAAGGTGGAGGGTGTAGCCCAGAAATACCTTGCCAATGCCCTTGATACCCCTGTATCGGTAATGAATACCGCAGGAGAGGGGGGAGCGTGGGGTATGGCTGTATTGGCATCCTACCTTGTGCTTAAAAATGAATTATCCCTTGCTGATTTTCTTGATAAAAGGGTATTTGCCGGCATGGAGAAAAAGACTGTAATTCCCGACACCAAAGGAGTAGAGGGCTTTAAAAAATACATGGAGGATTATATTAAAAATCTTCCCATTGAAAGAACATTCTAAGGAGAAATTATGCTTAAAAAATTAAAGGAACAGGTTTTAAGGGCTAATCTTTTATTGCCGAAATATAATTTAGTTACCTTCACATGGGGTAATGTTTCTGCGGTGGACAGAAAAAAGGGGGTAATTGTAATCAAGCCCTCAGGTGTTGAATACGACGAAATGACCGCTGATGATATGGTTATAGTGGATCTTGCCACAGGACAAAGGGTGGAGGGAAATTACAAGCCCTCCAGCGATACCCCCACCCACCTTGAATTATACAGAAAATACCCCTCCATAGGAGGAATAGTACATACCCACAGCCGTTGGGCAACCTCCTTTGCCCAGGCAGGACTTCCGATAATGGCCATGGGTACTACCCATGCGGATTATTTCTACGGAGATATTCCCTGTACAAGAGCTCTTACCAAGGAGGAGATAAAAGGGGAGTACGAAAAGGAAACCGGCAAGGTGATAATAGAGGCCATAGGGGAAAATGAGCCTCTTGATATTCCTGCTATACTTGTTAAAAATCACGGCCCCTTTGCATGGGGCACAGACCCTATGAACGCCGTTCATAATGCGGTGGTACTTGAAGAAGTGGCTTTTATGAATTATCATGCCATGACCTTAAATCCCGAGGCAGGAAAAGTACCCCAGGATTTACTTGACAAGCACTATTTCAGAAAGCATGGAGAAAATGCTTATTACGGACAGAATTAAATTAACGGAGGGAATATAATGCCCCAGTTTACAAAGCTTGCAATTAAAAGCTCCTTTATAAAGCTGCTTAATGAAAAGCCCCTGTCAAAGATAACGGTAAAGGATATAGTGGAGGATTGTCAGATAAACCGCAATTCCTTTTATTATCATTTTCAGGATATTCCCTCTTTGCTTGAGGAGATAGTAACAGAGCAGGCAAAAAGCATAATAGACCGCTATCCCATGATAGATTCCTTAGAGGAATGCCTTGATGTGGCTTTAAGATTTGCCATGGAAAATAAAAGGGCGGTACAGCATATCTATAATTCAGTCAATCGTGATATACTTGAACGATATATGTTTGATGTATGCCACTACCTTGTAAAAACCTATCTTAATAATACCCTTAAGGAAAACAATATAGCAGATAGTGACCGTGAGGTAATAGAAAGCTATTATCGTTGCCTTTTTATTGGCTTTATACTGGATTGGTTAAAAAACGGAATGACAGGTGATATTATAGATAAATTCCACCGTGTATGCAAATTAAGGCAGGGCTCACTTGAGCTTATGCTGTCACGCTGTGATAAAAAATAGACATTTTACCTGTTTTGTCTGAATTTCATACAATTTAAGCCGTGTGTTTAGTTTTTAAACACACGGCCTTTTTTATCCGTTTTAATTTTATAAAAACCGTTGTATACTGTCAATTAAGAAAAGGAAGTGAAATTATGCAAAACATAAGACTTACAAGAATAGCAAAGTCAGGTTATATAACAATTTCCGCTCTTATGTGTGTAGTGGGTATTCTTATGATATTTATGCCCGGCTTATCAATAGGCTTAATGGGAATTGCCTGCGGAGGTGTAATGATAATATTCGGCATAGTAAAGCTAGTGGGATATTTTTCAAGGGATCTATATCGCCTTGCCTTTCAGTATGACCTTGCCTGCGGTATTCTTATGATAATTTTAGGTATCATAACTATTTTTAAATGCCACTCAATACTTAATTTTCTTTGTGTGGTGGTGGGACTTTTAATACTTGCAGACGGACTTTTTAAGATACAGACAGCCATAGACTCAAAGCACTTCGGTATCGGTAGCTGGTGGATAATACTTGTATTTGCCATACTTGCAGGTATAACCGGTCTTGTTCTTTTGTTCAATGCAAATGAAGGAGTTGAGGCTATAACGGTTCTTATGGGCATAACCTTTTTATTTGAGGGAATTTTAAATATCGGTACAATAATAACCGCAGTTTCAAAGGAAAAAACAGATAAAAACGAGGTTATTATAATAAAAACAGAAGAAAAGGAGTAATGTGTATGAAATTTGCAAAATGGGTGGTTTCCCACCGGGTGGTGATTTTAACAGTCGCCCTTGTGCTGATGATACCCTCAGTTTTGGGTATGATATCCACCAGAATAAACTACGATATGCTTACCTACCTGCCTCAGGATATGGACACGGTAAAGGGTCAGAATGAGCTGCTGGAGGAGTTTGGCAAGGGTGCGTTTTCCTTTGTTATTTTTGATGATATGCCGGATAAGGATGTATCTATGATAAAGGAAAAAATAGCCCGGGTAAATAATGTTGAAAATGTTATATGGTATGATTCGATTTTTGATATTACCTTTCCTAAGGAAATGCTTCCGGAGGATACTTATAACAAGTTCAACAACGGCAAATGTACCATGATGGCGGTATTTTTCAATACCTCCACCTCAGCAGATGAAACAATGGAGGCGGTAAGGGAAATAAGAAGCATAGCCGGAAAACAATGCTTTGTATCGGGTATGTCAGCCCTTGTAACTGATCTTAAGGATCTTTGCGAGGCTGAGGAGCCTATATATGTGGGAATTGCGGTAATACTTGCCTGTGTTGCCATGATGATTTTCCTTGACAGCTATTTAGCCCCTTTTGTATTTCTTGCAAGTATAGGTATTATGATATTGCTTAATATGGGCAGTAACATTTTCTTAGGGGAAATATCCTACATAACAAAGGCTTTATCAGCGGTACTTCAGCTTGCCGTTACAATGGACTATTCAATATTCCTGTGGCACAGCTACAACAGTAACAGAACAGCCGTAAGCGATAAATATGATGCCATGGTAAATGCAATACACGAAACCATGACCTCGGTAATAGGAAGCTCAATTACCACAATAGCAGGCTTTATAGCTCTTTGCTTTATGACCTTTACTCTCGGTATGGACTTAGGCATAGTTATGGCTAAGGGTGTACTTCTGGGTGTTATAGGCTGTGTAACGGTTTTGCCTTCCCTTATACTTGTTTTGGATAATCCTTTACAGAAAACAAAGCACAGATCCTTACTTCCGGATATGACTAAGTTATCAACCGGCATTACAAAAATATTCCCGGTATTTTTGGTGCTTTTTGTGGCATTAGCCCCGGTATTCTTTTACGGATATTCCAAAACCAACAGCGAGGTTTACTATGACATGGGGGACAGCCTTCCTTCCGATATGGAATATGTTATAGCGAACTCAAAGCTGAAGGATGAATTTAATATAGAATCCACCCACATGGTGCTTGTAAATTCCTCTGTACCCTCCCTTGAAGTAAGAAAGATGTGCGAGGAAATGGAAAGGGTAGAGGGTGTAAAATATATCCTTGGCTTTGAATCCCTTGTGGGTACAAGAATACCTATGGAAATAATCCCTGACAGCATTACAAAGGTACTGAAAAGCGACAAATGGGAGCTTATGCTTATAAACAGCGAATACGGTGTTGCAAGTAATGAAGTAAACAATCAGATAGATTCGCTTAATGAGATCCTTAAAAGATATGACAAAGAGGGTATGCTTATAGGTGAAGCCCCTTGTATGAAGGATATGATTGAAACCACCGACAGGGATTTTAAGGTGGTAAATACAATATCCATTTTAGCTATATTCATTATTATAGCATTAGTGGAAAAAAGCATTTCATTACCCTTTTTGCTTATAGCGGTAATTGAACTTGCTATATTTATAAACTTAGGCATACCCCACTTTATGGGTCAGTCCCTGCCCTTTATAGCGCCGATATGTATAAGCACAATTCAGCTGGGTGCTACTGTTGACTATGCAATACTTATGACTACTAAGTATAAGTCAGAGCGCACACAGGGGGCGGATAAAAGACAGGCTGTTATTACAGCCCTTAAAACCTCTATCCCCTCAATTATAGTCAGCGGCATGGGATTATTTGCGGCTACCTTCGGAGTAGCAGTTTATTCGGATATTGATATAATAAGCTCCATGTGTATGCTTATGGCAAGGGGTGCTGTTGTAAGTATGCTTTGTGTAATACTTATGCTTCCTGCACTTTTATTGCTTTGCGATAGGCTCATAGGAGCAACCACATCAGGTATGAAAAATTCCAAATCGGAGGTAATGAACAATGAGAAAGTATATAACTAAAGCCACAGCCATTCTTATCTGCCTTGCTATGATAGTATCTGTAGCAGGTGCAACCGCAACACCGGTAACGAATACAGCTACACAAACCGCCACAGTAAAAGCAGATACCACAGAAACAGAAAATTCCCAAAGGACATTAAAGGACGAAACCGTATATATTATGACCAATCCCAATGGTACAGTTAAAAAGATAATAGTCAGCGATATGCTTAATAATTTCGGGGATAAGGACAGCATAAATGATATTTCCGACCTTAAGGATACAGAGGTTCTGAAAGGCGAGCATACCTTTACTAAGGAGGGTGAAAACCATGTCTGGGATGCTAACGGAGAGGATATTTTCTATCAGGGAGTAATAAGCAAGGAGCTTCCCGTTGATGTGAAAATAACCTACACCTTAGACGGAAAGGAAATTGACCCCACAGCACTTACCGGAAAAAGCGGCCACCTTGAAATTAAATATGAGTTTATAAATAACTGTTATAATACCGTTACCATTAACGGAAATGATGAAAAAATATATGTACCCTTTGCCACCCTAACCGCCATTGTCTTTGACAATGAGGTGGCAGACAATCTTAAAATAACAAATGGCAAGATAGTAAATGACGGCGACAGGGCAGTAGCGGTGGGAATTACCCTTCCGGGATTAGCCGATAATCTTCAGCTTGATAAGAATAAGGTGGATATTCCCGACAGCTTTATATTATCCTGTGATGTTAAAAATTTCTCCATGTCAGATACAGTAACCCTTGCCACAAATGAAATATTCAGCAGGCTTGATGAGGATAAGCTGTCCACCCCGGAGGAGCTTAATAATTCTCTTAGTGAGCTTAACAATGCCATGACACAGCTAACCGACGGCTCTTCACAGCTTTACGACGGACTTACCCAGCTTCTTTCAAAGTCCGGGGAATTAAGCGAGGGTGTAGATAAGCTGTACACCGGAGCAGGACAATTAAAGGATGGGGCAGAGAGCCTTGAAAAGGGCGCTTCTGACCTTGAAGCAGGTACAGAAAGCCTTAAATCAGGCGCAGATGAATTATATATAGGCACAGGTGAATTAAAAACCGGAGCAGATACCTTAAAAGAGGGCACAGGACAGCTAAAAGAGGGTGCAGACAAGCTTAAGGACGGCACATTTCAGCTTAAAGAGGGTGCAGGACAGTTAGCATCCGGCTTAAATACCCTTTCACAAAACAGCAGTCAGCTTAATGACGGGGCAAAGCAGATATTTGAAGCACTGTTAGCCACCGCAAATAATGAGCTTAAAAATGCAGGCATAAATGCAGATACCTTAACTATTGAAAATTATTCTGCGGTGCTTGATAATGTATTATCCTCCCTTGATGAAAACAGCGCATATAACATAGCCTATAAAACCGTAACCGAAAAGGTAAATCAAAATGAGCCTGTGATTACAGCCGCAGTTACCGAAAAGGTAAAACAGCAGGTGTTACAAGCAGTCCTTGAAAAGCTCAACATAACCTCTGATATTTACAACAGCAACGAAACAATAAAAGCACAGGTGGACAGTGCAGTAAATCAGCAACTGGCAACCGCTGAAATAAAACAGCTTATTTTAAAAAATGTTTCCGAGCGAAAAGCATTACTTATAGAACAGAATATGAACAGTCCTGAGGTACTTACTCAGATAGAGGCAGGAAAACAGCAGATAAAATCCGGCAGGGAAAAAATTTCCGCCCTTAAAGTACAGCTTGACAGCGTAAATCAGTTTTACACCGGACTTTTAACCTATACCGCCGGAGTGGACAGCGCAAGTAATGGTGCTGACAGCTTAAATGAGAGAGCAATAAAGGTTGGTACCGGGGCGGCCTCATTACAAACCGGAGCAGGACAAATTCATACCGGCGCCGGGGAATTATCAGCCGGTGCAGATAAGCTGAACACCGGGGCAGGGGCATTAAGTGAGGGGGCTGCAAAGCTTGATACAGGAGCTGATACACTTCACAGCGGAGCTGTTACTTTAAGCAACGGCATGGATTCCTTATATGACGGCATTTCCTCAATGCATGACAGCATACCACAGCTGATAGAGGGTGTTACACAGTTAAAGGACGGCTCCTTACAGCTTTATGATGGTATTGTACTTTTAGATGAAAATGGCATACAAAAGCTAATCTCCGCAATAGACGGTGATCTTGATACCTTTACACAAAGACTTAAAGCCACCATAAGAGCATCAAAGGACTACAATTCCTTTGCAGGAATTTCAGACGACATGGACGGCGTAGTTAAATTTATTTACCGCACAGACCCGATAAAAGCAAACGACGAAAGTTAACATATTCCTCTCCTGATTGGTTTTACCATGCAAAAACGCTACCCCTTGGGGTAGCGTTTTTGTATTATTTATAAAGCTCCTTTACAAGCCTGTCAACTGATGAAATATAACTATTATCAGGGGAATTATCTCCGTATCTTAAATCACCGTAGGCATTTGTAATAGCCGAAAGATCCTCCTCCCCGTGATACAGCACATCTCCGGCACGCTTTTGCTCACTTAGAGTACTGCACTCATTTATGCTGTGATTTCTCTTGGCAAGCCACATAAGATAAAGCCGGTAGCCAAGCCGGTATTTTTTATTTATATCGGTTTCCTTTTTATATTGCTTTAAACAGTCGGCGCTTGTTTTTTTCTTTACCTTGTGGGTATCAAGGTCAATGGCTTCATAATATTCAGTGTAGTAGTCCTCGTGCTCTTTATTTACATCGGTGGACAGCTTTTTGAAAAACCTTGCGGCAATTTTCTTAAATAAACCGATTATCTGCTTTCTGAATACTATTACAAGCACCACAGCGGCAACAATCAGCAGATATATAAGTATATCCGGGGCGGTGTTGGGATCAATCTGTCCGGGGATAACCTCATCTCCGTCACCGGTAATACTGTCAGAATCCGCAAAGCCGATATGCCCCATTATCCACACTATTATTCTTATTGTGTTTATAACAATAAAGGTAAGAATATCCGTCAGGGTATCCTTTAAAATAAGCCCCAGTAAAAATACTCCGCCGATTATTAAAATCAGCTTAGCATTATATAGCTTAATGCCTTTAGGAAGAATAAGACCTATATTTTTTCTTCTGTTTATCTGGGTATCAATATTAGTCTGGTTTACAAGCAGTACCGTAAGCAAGGCCAGAATGATAAGCAAATACACCATAGCCTTTGCGGCATACTGCACATAGGGGTGATCCACCTTTGTAACTGAAGCAACTATATAGAATAAAAATGTTTCCACTATATATGCCCCAAGCCACACCGGGGTAAATACTTCGGTGAAGGGCTTTTTATAAAGCCTTGTTCCAAGTACAAACCACACAAAAAAGCCGGGAGCAAGGGCAAGGAATAAGTAAAATCCCTTAAAGCCTCCGATAATATTTTCAGCAAGGCTTATGCCAAAGCCAAGGGCTGACGCAAGAGCTAAGCATATACCCCCTATAAGCATATTGCTTAAAAATATGCCCTTTGGTGTGGTTCTTGTTCTTTTTACCCTTATTGCAAAGTAGCCAAGGCTTATTGGAATAAAGGAAAGTGCAAAATAAACAATATACCGAAGCAGATTTATTGAGCCAAAGCCTATTGTTTCAAAAAACAACATCACCGGCATTGGCACAAGCGCCATTGATACAGCGGCAGTAATTTTAAGGAGTGTGTTTTTGTTTTTCATATACCCTCCTTTAAATTATCGTTATTTATTCTGTAGGAAAACTTTCTTGTATGTATACAGCAGTAGTCTATATCATCAGGCACATCCCCGGTGGTATAAAATACTGCGTTTACCCCGGCGGATTTCATTTTATCCGCTATTGCAATAATTCCCTCATCGATATAGGAGGTAATAAAGTACACATCGGTAAACAGCCCGAAATTTATATTACTGCAATATTCGGTAAACTCAGTAACACAGCTCTCCTCAATATCAGCAAGCAGCCTTAAAGCGGATTCATACTGTTCAGCGGTAACAATTATATCCGATGCCACCCCGGATGCCTTACTGCCGTTTGTGGCAAAGGCACACTTACAGCCCTGCTTGTTACAGTCATATAAAACCGCCACGGTTAGCTTTATAAATGCCTCAATATCACCCATGGAAGCACAGGTTATAGGAAATACCCCGGCTCTTTGCATATTCATTACCACCAGCACATTTCTTGAGGTGGAGTATTCGTTATTAAATACCATAAGCTTGTTATGAATTGCGGTATAGCCCCAGTTTATTCTGTTTAAGGGCTCTCTGCCGGAATATTCCTTTGAGCCGGAAATCATAAAGGGGTCCTCATTTATAAACCGCCTTACCATAATTTCGCCGATAGGCTCATTAAAGGAAAGTATGGCATCCTTCTTTTCACTTGCTGTTGGAAGTACGGTTATTGTTATATTTACCGGCACAGTAAAGGAATTATTTACAAGTCCCATAATATCAGTACCGTTTATTGAGGTATTCTCAAAGGTATATACCCCTCTTTTAAGGCACTTTATCCGCCTTGTTCTTACACAGCGGTTTTTTGCTTTAAGTGAAAAAACGCCCGGGATAAAGTTCACATCTCCGCCTACAGTCTGGGCGGCAGAATCCTTACGGTAAAATGCCAGCCACTTTGAAGCGGCAAGCTCCGTCTTTATCCAGGGCAGGGGAAGTGCACTGCGGTTTTCCACTATTTCCGTAAGCTCCACAGTATCTCCCTCATAAACCTCAGTCTTGTTCACCTTTGCATAGTAGCGTATGCCCTTTAGTGCGTATTTGTCATAAATAAGCATCTCTACCCACAGCACAAGACCGATTATGATTATAATAGCAACCAGTTCCATATTACAGCTCTTCCGTAGGAACAGGAATGTCCTTTAATAATTTTCTTATATATTCAGCCTTAGCATCAGCACCCTCATGAACTACCGCAGAACGGCTGATTATTCTGTGAGCGCATACATAGGGCGCAACCTCAATTACATCCTCCGGCATAACGTGTTCTCTGCCTCTTACTGCCGCTCTTGCCTGAGCCATTTTCTTAAGAGCAATAACACCTCTTGTACTAAGGCCAAGTCTTATACCGCTGTCTGTTCTTGTGGCAATAGCAACATCGGCTATATATCCTCTTACCGCCTCGTTTACCTTAACATTTTCAACGGCATTTATCATTTCGCCAAGCTCAGCAGTATCCGTAACCGGAGCAAGACTATCCACCGGGTGAATATTTCTTGCATTATCAAGAATATCCATTTCCGCCTGTCTGTCACCGTAGCCCATTGAAAGCCTTATCATAAAGCGGTCAAGCTGAGCCTCAGGCAGGGGATAGGTACCGGCGGTTTCTATGGGGTTTTGTGTGGCTATAACCACAAAGGGAGAGGGCATTTCCATAAACTCACCGTCTATGGTAGCACGCTTTTCCTCCATACATTCAAGAAGTGCAGACTGTGTTCTGGGTGTGGCACGGTTAATCTCATCTGCAAGCAGAATGTTTGCAAATACAGGGCCTGCCCTGAACACAAATTCCTGACTTTTCATATTGAAAAAATGAATACCCGTAATATCGGAAGGAAGCAAATCGGGAGTAAACTGTATACGGCTGAATTTTCCGTCTATGCTTTTTGCAAGGGCTCTTGCAAGCACGGTTTTACCCGTGCCGGGAACGTCCTCCAAAAGAACGTGTCCCGAACACAGTACAGCCATTATAACAAGGTCTATCTTATCATCCTTACCCTTGATAATACGGGCAATATTATTATGTAATTTTCCGGCAAATTCCTGAACAGTCATGCCTTTTCTCCTTTTCCTTATCAGGGAGTATAGGGATAGTATTTATCGTAATTTACAAGCTCATCAAGAAGTACAGGAAGCTTTTCTTCTATCTCCCCATCCTTCAGCTGGCAGGTACCAACGGCTCTGTGTCCGCCGCCGCCGTATTTAAGCATAAGTGAGCCTACATCCACATGGCTTGTACGGTTAAGAACCGAATAACCAACAGCCACAGAACAGCCCTGACCGCCCTTACCCTTTACTATCCACGCAGAAATATTCTGCTTAGGGTACATACTGTATATCATAAAGCGGTTACCTGTATAGATAGGATCAACCTCACGCAGATCTGTTATGATAACATCACCTCTTACAATGGTGTTTTCCTTTATCATCTTCTTGAATAACTCAGTCTGCTCATTGTAAAGCTCGATTCTTTCCTTTATATCAGGCATATCCAGTATTTCCTGTGTGGTCATCTTTGCACAGCACACAAGTAGCTTCTCCATAAGCTGATAGTTGCTTATGGTAAAGTTACGGAAGCGTCCGAGACCTGTTCTTGGGTCCATAAGAAAGCCTATAAGAATCCAGCCCTCAGGGTGCATAATTTCTTCTATTGTAAGCTGTGCGCTGTCAACCTTATCCACAGCCAGCATAAGCTCATCAAATCGGGGAAATCTTTCCTTAGCGCCGTAGTATTCATATATGATTCTGGCGGCACTGGGAGCAATACGGCTCTCACCCTTATACTGACCCTTAATCTTCAGTCTTTCATCCTCGCTGGAGTGATGGTCAAACCACAGACCGCATCCGGGAGCAAAGGGAACATTAGCAAGTACATCATTTTCGGTGATCTCAACCAGTCCGTCCTGAATGTCCTTAGGATGTGCAAACTTCCAGCAGTCAACTATACCTGCTTCAAGCAAAAGCACACCGCAGGCAAGTCCGTCAAAATCTGAACGTGTAATAAGTCTCATACAAGCTCCTTTCTGTTCGGGATCATATCCAAAACTCTGCATTTTTCACAGCGTATTTAATTTGCAATATTCTATACAATAATTATAGCAAAAATTATACAGGTTTTCAAGGGCTTACAGCACTATTTTAAGATAAATTTGCTTTAAAGGTGAGCAGGACTTAAGAATAGTCTCATAAAGCCTTTGTGAATAGGCTATAACCTCGTGAAGCTCATCCGAAGAAATTTCCTCATTTGAAAATTCTCTCTTTTCAAGTATAGCCATAACCCTGTAAAGATTTATCTCATCCTTTTCTGTATTTAATTTCTTATCCACCCTTTTTGCAAAATCAAGAGGAAGCTCACCCTTTTCAGGAGCGCAATCTGTATAAGAGAACATTTTCATAATAAGCTCATACAAATCACCCACCGATTTATCCGGGGCATTTTTAGTATAGGAATTAAAGCGGTTTTTATAACGCCTGTCAGCGGTTTTTATAATAATTACCGGAGTTAAAATCAAGATAAGCAGTATAATTACCCCAACGGCAATTATTAAAACAAAAGTAAGATCAGGCTTATTTTCTTCCGCTATGGGCTTTTCCGTAACAGCAGGGGTGGTTACAGAAGTCTTGTCTGTTACGGCGGGGGTGGTAGCTGAAATTTCAGTTTCGCTTTCGGTGGTTTCGGTGGTTTCGGTGGTGGTTTCGGTGGTGGTTTCGGCAGGGGGTGTGGTTTCGGTAGTGTCGGTGGTTTCGACAATTTCGTTATACTGGGGCATATTGCCGTTATCAACAGTACCGGTAGGATCAATATCCACCCAGCCTATATCCTCAACATACAACTCCACCCATGCGTGAAGATCATTATCTCTGACAGTCTTTTTATACCTTCCGTCTGTTTCATCAAGGGTAAGCTCTCCTGTGGAAAACCCGGTAACATATCTTGCAGGAATTCCCATTTCACGAAGGGCAAGAGTCATAACACTTGCATACATAGCACAATGTCCCGATTTTGTATCAAAAAGGAAATTTCCAAGCAGGGTATTATTTCCGCTGCTGTTATCCGCAGTAAGAGAATAGCTGTAATTTTCCCTTAAAAAATCCGCCATTTCAAAGGCAACCATAAATTCCCCGGTACATTCTTCTATGCCGCTTTTTTCCGAGTAAAACTCCTGTAAGAATTTATCTATATTTTCCTTTTCGCCGTTTGGCACATCAAGATAAGTGTCATATACATACCTTGTGTATTCCTGTACATTGTTGTACCACTCAGCGGCACTTTTTCCGTAGGGATTTTCTGTTAAGGTCATACTTGTATCTTCAAAGAAATTTTCAATATCCTGAAGATCGATATTATAGGAATCAGCAAGGGTAAGTAAAAGAAAATCCTTAGGTACATATATATCACCCTGGTAGCTGTTCATTTTTCCGTTAAAGCTGTTTACCCTTATTACCGTATCTCCGAAGGTGGCAAGATCCGGGTTTTCCTTATAAAGGGTACTGCAGGATAAGTTAGGCTTAAATACCACCTTTGAATTAAGCAGATAGTGTATATCCACATTTTTATATTCAGTAAGGGAATTTGCTAAATAGTGCTTGTATCTGTACTGTAAATCCATGATCTTGTTGTTGATTCTGTTATAATATTCCATCTGTTCTTTATATACGGGATTAGGCTCGGGATTTAACATTCCTGTTATATTATCCGTCAGATCGTCTTCATAAAGCTCGAAGTAGGTTTCGTATTTTGTTTTTATATATTCCTCAGAAGAAATACCCTCAGAGTTATCATACTTTAAGGTATTAAGAAAAAGGCAGTTTCTGAAAAAGTCAAGCATAATATCCGGATTGAAATTTTCGGTAATATTATAGCCCTTCGGCACAAGCTGATTTTTTTCTTTTCCTGAGCCTATGCTTACCCAATCAATACCGGTAAACTGAACGCCAATATCCCCCACAAGATAAAACCCGTACTTATCATCAGAGGATATCTGAAGCAAGGCTCTTTCGCTGTCAATAGGGGGTGCTTTAAGCTCAATCCTATTATTGTAAAAGAAATTATCCGAGGATAAATATCCGTTAAGATTTCCCATACTCTCCCCGGTAAACAGCTTGCCCACAGCCTCCCCTATACTCATGAAAAAATTTCCACTTTTAATTATAAGGGAATTTGTATCAAAATAGGATCTGTCCGTGGGAAAGGGAATGGTGGAGGTTATGGCTATAACAAGAGCCAGCGCCACCGCCATTATACTACCAAAGCAGTTTTTACCAAAGCTCAGAAGATTATCCGAGGCCACCGCAACAGCGCTTGTCCTTTTTCTTTTTGCAGGCTTTCCGGTACTGCTTACATTGTAATAATATTCACTTGAAAGGGACATTGTGCGAAGTCCTAAGAAGGCTAATGCAAGCATTATCCAGGAATAGTGATAATCTATTCTTTCCGCCACAAAGCCCGGAACAAAGAGCAGTGCCCACATAGCTACCGTAACTATGCTGTAAAACTTTCTGTAACAGCAAAGCACACAGCCAAGGGAAATAAGCCCTGCCACTATCATCATGGAAAGGCTGATACCCGCATTAAAATCCTGGGTGTGGGTAAGATAGGCTATACTGTCAGGCTCCACAAGTCCCGTTGTATGCATAAGCCTGCTGTCAAGACTTAAAAGATAATAGTCTTTAAGTATAGATAAGGGCTCAAATATACGCTCATTGAGAAGAAAGCAGGCAATAAGGGATATACCGCCTATTATCGGAAGTAATATTCTCTTTTTGAAAATGGTAAACAGGGCAAAAAAAGCTATCACAAATAAAAGCACCTGATATACCGCAGTAGTTGCAGGGTAGGGTATATCATAGGCATAGGTGAAAAATAAAAGTGAGCCTAATGCCATAAAATAGGTGAGCAATAGCTTTATTACCAGTATGACCGACAAGGGGGCGGTTTTTCTGTTTGTATTACCTATTATCATTACCGGCAATTTTTTGCCGGCTTTACTTTTCTTGTTTTTCAACTTTGTACTCCGTTAGTTTTTACGATATAAAAGTAATTGTTCATTTATGGACTTTACCGGGTGATCCTTATCTATACGCCAGAGCTGTATACCTCTTACACCGGCAACGGCAGAAGCAAGCTGTTGCTGACTGTCACCCTCCATACTATGCTGTATGAGTAAAATTCGTATTTCTTTATTTTTGAATATTTCTATATTTCCAAGGTTAAATATAAAATCCTTCCTTAACTGGGAGGTTATAAAAAATATCGCAGAGCAGTCTGTGGTAGGCTCGCTGTAGCTGTCCGCCAGCATCTCCGGTAAGAATATTTCTGTCTGGGGCTTAAGCTGAGAAAGCCTGTCATAAAGCAGAGAAAATTCCGCCATATCCATACATTCAAGGCTTTCACATTCCTTTTTCTCCGGGGAATACCATATATTAAGACAGGTCTGGTTTGCGCTGATAAGAGAAATATCAAGAGCCAGCATAATCTCAATTACAGTGTCGGTATACTCGTGATTTTCCTCCTCAAAGGGGAAATATCCGTTTAAGTCCGCTAAGATTATACATCTGCCTCCGGCGCTGTTTTCAAACTGCTTTACCATAAGGTTATCCTGCTTTGCGGACATGGTCCAATGTATACTCTTTACCGGATCTCCCGGTTCATAGGGCTTAACTCCTGCATAGCTGTGCTTTTGCAGGGCGGTGGGGTTAGGAACAGAGCTTTCCATTTCGCTTTCCCCGGTATTTGTAATGGGATTTATAATCAGCTTTCTCGGAAGTACGGTAAATTCCTTATTTATCCTTATTTTCTTTACAAGATAGAATATATTGAAAAGATCCGATATTTTAACCTTATCAATCCCGAATTCATACACTCCCCTAAGCTTAATGGGGGAATCATACTTAATTTTGACTGTGGAAAAGGGAGCAAGGGACATAAGTGTATTCTGATAGCAAAAGCTCTCCTTTGACTTTAAGGGCAGAGTAGCATATATTTCCGTCAGATAAAGGGGAATAATAAAGCGGTTTGTTATCTTCACAGTAATATCAACAGGTGTCTTTTTTTCCGCAAAGGGCTCCTTGCAGATAAGCTCCACCTTTAAAAGCAGCTTTGATATAAAAAGAAGTAAAAATGATATCACGGGTAAGACAAGCATAAATATAAAAAGCACAGAGGTTAGCTTACTGTGATAGCATATCATAAGCAGGGTAATTACTGCAAAAATAAGCAGATATATTACAGCCGTTTTTTTCATATTTACTCCTTATTTACCTTGTCCTTGCGGTAGGGAGGCTTTATTCCGGATAAAATTTCATTTATTATATCCGTAACGCTTACATGGTTTACCTTAGCCTGCTGTGTAAGATGTATACGATGACCTAAAGCATAGGGTGCCATAAGTGCCACATCCTCCGGGGTAACATAGCTTCTGTGGGATAAAAATGCCTCACTCTGGGCAAGCCTCATAAGTGCAAGGGATGCACGGGGGCTTGCACCTAATGCCACCATGGGATGATTTCTTGTGGCGGTGGTGATTGCAACAATATATTTATAAAGTGCCACATCAAGGTGGATATTCTTTACCGCCTCAATGCAGGTAAGCACGTCCTCCCCTGAGCATACAGGAACAACACCGTCAAGGGGATTTTTATTCCTGCGGCTGTATAATATTTCCATTTCATTTTCCGGTGTGGGATAGCCCACATTCAGCTTCAGCATAAATCTGTCAAGCTGTGCCTCAGGCAGGGGATATGTACCCACATAGCCAAGCTCATTTTCAGTAGCCACCACCATAAAGGGGGAGGGCAGAGGGTGGGATTGTCCGTCAACCGTTACCTTGCTTTCCTCCATAGCCTCAAGAAGTGCAGACTGGGTCTTAGGTGAGGTACGGTTAATTTCATCCGCTATAAATAAATTGGTCATAATAAGACCTTTTCTGTATTCAAATCTATCAGTACCCTTATTGTACATGGTAAAGCCGGTAATATCCGATGCCATTACATCAGGGGTAAACTGTACACGACGGCAAGAAAGTGAGGTAGCCTTTGCCATAGCCATAGCAAGGGTGGTTTTACCTGTACCGGGCACGTCCTCAATAAGCACATGACCCCCTGAGAAAAGTGCAGTAACAAGTATTCTTATTGCCTTTTCCTTACCTACTATTACCTTGGTTATCTGTTCAATAAGCTGATCTCCGGGGTGTGTTGAGATGATGTTATTATTGTCCATTGGCAATTCCTTCTTTGTTTAAAAAATATACATATTCATTATACCAAAAAACTAAATCAAAATCAATACTTCCTCGATAATTGAATAAAGATATTGAAAAAATGCCCACAATATGTTATTATACATAAGAGGTGATTTTATGCTTAAAAAAATCTTATCTCCCGAGGAATGCGCAACCTGCCGTATATGCTGCGGCTTTGACAGAGACGATATATGGGAGATACCCCTGTTTGATCAGTTTGAAAAGGCTTATATAGAAAGCGTTATGGCGCCCCCTCCGGCAATAGAAGGAAATAACGATATATATCACTTTGAGATGCACTTTGATAAGGGTGATATAAGCTATTGTCCTGCCCTTACAGATAAGGGCTGTATTTTAAAAAACAGAAAGCCCTATGACTGTGCTGTATGGCCCTTTCGTGTAATGAAGCTGAAAACCGGAAAAAGAGCCATTACCGTATCTCCTGTATGCCCTGCAATAATGAAGCGTTCCTTAGGTGAGCTTATGTCCTTTATGGATGAGGATAATTTCAGACAGAAGCTGATGTTCTATGCTGACAGACATCCGGGCATGGTAAAGGACTATATAAAGGATTACCCCATACTCTATATTGAAGAATAAAAACAAGCAGTATCATATGATACTGCTTTTCTTTTTATGCCGCATTTTCATCTGTTATCCCAAGTAAATTCATAGCATTGTTGTACATGGTTTGGGCAAATATGCCGTAGCCCTTTTCCGGCTCATTTATCAGTACATGGGTAACCGCCCCTATAAGCATGCCGTCCTTTATAATGGGGCTTCCGCTCATGCCCTGAACTATTCCTCCGGTAATATCCAGTAATCTCTTGTCGGTAATTTCTACCACCATGTTTTTATATTCCGGGGAATTGCTGTTTATATCGGAAATATATACCTCATATTTTTTGGGAGTACCCTCCACATTGGAAATAATGTATGCCTCACCCTGTGTTACCTCATTTTCAAAGGCAACAGGTATACTTTCCCCCTTATAATCCCTTTCGCTTATTGCAAAAAGCCCGGTTTCGCTGTTGGCATAGATTTTTCCCCATTCATCACTTTTAAGGGTACCGGATAATTCCCCCGGGGTCCCGGCTTCGCTTTTCTTACAGCCGTTTATTTCAGCCCTTACCATTTCACCGCTTTTAAGTGGCATTATTTCCTTAGTATCAATATCATATATTGCATGGCCAAGGCCTGCGTATATTTTGTTTTCCCTGTCATAAAATGTCATTGTACCAAGTCCTGCGGTGCTGTCCCTTACCCATGCACCGATTTTATAATTCCCCTCGCTGTCAGCTATAGGCTGTGCTTTAAGGGTGATATATTCATTGTTTCTTATAACCCCGAGAGTAATTTCCTTTTTTTCCTGTAAAAGCTCGGAAAAATGCTTGCAGGAGGTTATTTCCACATCATCGGCAGTAACAATAACATCCCCCTTTATAAGCCCGGATTTACTTGCCGGGGTAAGGTCTTTATTATCTCCTATCCTGCCAAAGCCGGTAACAATTATCCCCCTTGTCAGCAGCTTTATGCCAAACACATCTCCGCCTAAAATTACCTCATGACGCTTTGGTAAAACAGGCTTATTTGCAAGGGCAACATCAAAGCCTTGTGCAAAGACTGTGCTTCCTGTAAATACCACCGCCGCTAATATTCCTGCGGCAAGTCTTTTATATAATTTTGTAAGCTTCATTTTAATATTCCTTTCAAATTTCTCACAAAAATAATATTTGCAAACCCCATAAAAATATGAAAGGTATTTTTTATACCGAAAGGAAATTTACTTGATTTTTTATGCGGTGTATGTTATTATTAGCCTATAGAACTGCAAAAGAAAGGAATAATTAAAATTGAAATATTTTGTAATTTTTTTAAAGGTGCTTTTGGTAATTGCCACAGGAGTATGCGCCCTTGTATTTAATATTTTAGGCTGTGTAAGTCTTATAGCCACAGGTCAGGCTGAGGAAATAGAAATAATGCCTATAGTTATCTACTGGCTGATATTTTCAATAGTCTGCTTTTTGCCTCCGGTATTTCTTGCCATGTTCAAAAAATATGTCATCGGCGGAATATTCGGCGGTGTGGGTCTTATCTGTGTAATCGTACTTAACAGCATACTTAATTCAGTTGCAAGCGAGCTTTACTTACAGCTTGTACTTATTTCCGCAATAAGCATACTTCTTGCCATATTCGGCAACTGGGATAAGATAACCGATTCCTTTGACGAAAGGGAAAGAAGGAAAAGGGAAAAAGCCCCCTCTATTCTCGGCGGTATGACAGAAGAGGCAGAGCCGGTAAGAAAAAAGGGCAAAAAGACAGCAAAGGCAAAATAAGGAGGAGTTATGGGACTTTTATCTGATGAATTACAGTTTCACTTAAAGATTACAGCAGATGATGTGGGCAAGTACGCCATTTTACCCGGGGACCCCGGAAGAGTGGAAAAGATAGCTCAGTATCTTGACAATGCCCGTTTTGTAGCTCAGAACCGTGAATATACCACCTACACCGGCACACTGCTGGGAGAAAAGATAAGCGTTGTTTCCACCGGTATAGGCGGCCCCTCTGCGGCTATTGCGGTGGAGGAGCTTATTCGTTGCGGCGTGCATACTTTTATAAGAATAGGAACAAGCGGCGGTATGGATACAAGGGTATCCGGTGGAGATATATTAGTAGCCCAGGCTTCAATCAGAAGCGAGGGTACAAGTAAGGAATATATCCCAGAGGAATATCCTGCTGTTGCTGATTTTACCGTTACCACAGCCTTAAAGCAGGCAGGGGATGCCCTGTCAACCGATGAGGACGGTAACCGTTGTCATGTGGGTGTGGTACACTCAAAGGATAGCTTTTACGGTGAAATCGAGCCGGAAAATATGCCGGTGGACTATATACTTTGTCCACGCTGGAAGGCCTATGTAAAATGCGGCTGCCTTACCTCCGAAATGGAATCTGCCGCTATCTTTTCAGTAGCCCTTGCAAGGGGCAAAAGGGCAGGTGCGGTATTTACCGCATTATGGAATGTGGAGCGAAGTAATGCAGGACTTCCCGATAAGGTTTGCCATGATAATACAAGGGCAATTTTAACCAGCGTAAATGCAATTAAAATACTTATAGAGCAGGACAGAAAAAATGGCATTTGAGCATATACTTTTTGATCTTGACGGCACTCTTACCAACACCTATGAGGGGGTATCAAAATCGGTAGCCTATGGGCTTTCCCGTCTTGGCATAAAGGAGGATAACCCTGATGTACTTAAAAAATTCATAGGTCCGCCCCTTCTTGAATCCTTTACTTCTATTTACGGACTTTCTGAGGAAAAGGCAAAACTGGCAATCAGTTATTACCGGGAGAGATACAACGAAAAGGGCGTATATGAATGTAGCCTTATTGAGGGTGTAGAGCCTACCCTGAAATTACTTTCCGAAAGGGGAAAAAAGATATATCTTGCCACCTCAAAGCCCCTTCATTTTGCAAAGATAGTCCTTGATTATTTTGATATAACAAAGTATTTTGATTTTTTAGGGGGCGCTGATTTAAAATTCGGCAGAGATGAAAAATGGCAGGTCATTGACTATGTTTTTGAAAATGCGGATATAAAGGATAAATCCACAGCCGTTTTAGTAGGGGACAGAAAGTACGATATTATAGGCGCTAAGAAAACCGGCATTTCATCAATAGGTGTTTTATGCGGATTCGGTACAAGACAGGAGCTTACAGAATACGGCGCTGATTTTATAGCGGAAAAATTTTCCGATATTACCGATTATATTTTATAAAATAAAGGACATAATAAAAGCGTAGGAAACACCTACGCTTAAATTTTTTATATGAGGTAAAAAGATGAACACACAAAACGCTAACAAGAGTATTTACTGCACTATCAAGAACTGCAAGTACCATTGCTGTTGTGATGACTACTGCTCCCTTGACAGAATTTCCATCGGCACTCATGAAGCTAACCCCACCGAAAAGGCTTGTACCGACTGTGAATCCTTTGAGTTAAAATCCTAAAAAAGAAATTTCCCGTTTTTATAAACGGGAAATTTTTTTATACATTTTTCCTCTTTGCAATAAAATACATTACAAAGCTGAATATCATAACAAGCCCCTCCGTAAGGGGGAATGCCGTCCATACACCGGTTTCGGCAAAAAGCTCAGAGAGAATAAATGCGGCAGGGATGATTATAATAAATCCCCTTAATGCAGATATTATATGAGCCGGCAGGGCATTTTCCGTGGAGGTAAAATACATGGAAAGTATTACATTTATACCCACGGGAATAGTACCGAGGAAGTAAATTACCATGCCCTCCTCAGCTATCTGCTGAAGCATCCTGTTATTCTGGCTGTTGAATATGGCGGTGATCTGCGAATTAAAAAGGAATACCCCCACTATTACAGCCACGGCGAAAATTATTTCGGCTATAAGTGAATATCGCACCACAAGGCTTATTTCAGCCTTTTTGCACAGTCCCTGGAATTTACTTATAAGGGGCTGTATACCCTGTGCAATACCTGTAAAGATAGCAATTACCACAAGGGATATATTTGCAATAACACCGTATGCCGCCACGCCCTCATTTCCTTTAAGACTAAGCATTATGGAATTAAATACTATAATAACCACCCCGGAGGAAACCTCAGTTAAAAGAGAGGGCAGACCGCTTGAAAGACTCCTTCCCATAACAAGAGGAATAGGGCTTGTTTTAACTGGCTGAAATTTATTTTTCTTTTGGAAGAAATAAACGGACATTACCCCGATACTGACTAAGGGGGCAAGACCGGTGGCAAATACCGCACCGAATATTCCCATATTACAGGGGAAAATAAATACCCAGTCCAATAGTACATTAGAAAGACTGCCTGTTATCATAGCCGCCATGGAAAGCTGAGGCGCACCGTCATTTCTCACGAAACTGAGAAGCACATTATTCATAATAAAGGCAGGGGAGAAAAGCAGTATAACCGTCATATAGGTTTTAGTGTCATCATATACCGCTTCATCAGCCCCCATAAGAGCAGTTATGGTACCGGAAAGGAAAATTCCCACAAGCACAAACACAAGGGCGAATATTCCTGCAAGATACAGGCTGTTTGTAAATACCTTATTAGCCTCATTATCATCCCCACGGCTTTTCTTTATGGAATATATGGTAGCGCCGCCGATACCTATCATAAGTCCGCTGCCGTGAATAAAGTTATATACGGGAATAGCCAGATTAAGGGAGGTAAGACCGTTAGGTCCAAGTCCCAAGGATACAAAAAGGGTGTCTGCTAAGATATAGCAGGATAATGCCAGCATACCCAGAATATTAAGTGATACATACTTAGCAAATGAACCGAAAACGCTTTCAGTCTTTGTCATAATATATCTCCTTGTTTTTTTCTTTAAGCATTTCTCTACCCATTTTACCGCTTATATGCTCAGGGGTCAGCTTTAATATGCAAAGCCCCTTAATATCCTTGGCAAGCTCATTCTGATAGTCCTGCGCTGTGCCGTTTGGTACAAATTTGTAGGTAAAATCATGTATGGCGGAGAAAAATTCCTCCCCCTCATATAATTCTGTCATTTTGCCGAAAACAATAACGCTGCTGTATTTGGTGGTGTATTTATCCGGAATTACCTCTTTTCCGCCTATAACACAAAAGGACGCCTTGGGATTATTTCTTATAGCGTCTATCTTGTGTCCCATTTTACCACAATGAAAATAAACAGCCCCGTCCTTATATATGTAGTTTATAGGCAGGGCATAGGGGTAACCCCCGTCTCCGCAAAGAGCAAGAACTCCCTCAGTTCCTTTGTTTAAAAGCTCCTCACATTCCTGTAAGGTCATCTGCTGATTTGATCTTCTTAATTTTCTGAACATTATATCACCTTTTTCTGAAAATAAAAAAAGCACTGGTTTGCATCTTCTAAGGCCTTCTGATGCAAATTCAATGCTGACTACTTACCCGGCGGCAAGTTTATTTACTACGCTGATATTTTAGCATAAGGAAATTTTTTTGTCAAGGGGGGAGGGAAATTTTTTATAAAATAAAACCGGAGAAGCAGCTTCTCCGGTTTTTATTTCACCACACATCCCTACTCAAAGGACAATGCTGATTTATCTTTGCCGCTCTTAATTTCACATAACAGCCGCACAGCACACAGGTGCCCTCAATCAGCTTATCACAACGGCTGCAAACAGAAAGCCTGCTTTTATACAGCTCATCATCAGCCCTGTTTTCGCCGAGCAATTCTATTCTCTGTGCTATTATCCTTTCGATTTCCTCTTTATCCTGTGAATTTATTTCACATCTGGGGCAGATAGGTCTGTTCATATTGTTAATGTAACAGTAACAACACAGCAGGCAGGGAGAGTAAATACAGCCTTGCCGTTTTCTACCTTGACCTCAAGCTCCTTAACAGTAACTCTGTCGGGGTTTTCAAAGTTGTTGTAGCTGTGAGCCTCTGCTGTTAAAATTCTACCCTTGCCTGAGGTTATTTTCTCAAAGCCAAAGGAGGTATCAACAGAATATTCCTCAGTAAGAGAGCAGTTTGAAATAGTTACGGTAACCTCATTGTCCTTTTTACTTGCGCTGTAGGAAAGGGCAGGTACGCCGTCTGCCACATCCTCATTTTCCATGTGGGAATATACAAGGGTAGCATCCATATGGGGAGTATACATATCAAATACATGATAGGTGGGGGTGGTAACTGTCTTGTCACCCTCAGTTAAAAGTATAGCCTGAAGTACATTTACCGCCTGGGCAATATTTGCAATATGTACTCTGTCGGAATGATTGTTGAAGATGTTGAGATTTACAGCCGCAACAATAGCATCACGCATTGTATTCTGCTGATATAAAAATCCGGGATTTGTTCCGGGCTCAACGTCATACCATGTACCCCATTCATCCACCACAAGAGCAATTTTCTTTTCGGGGTCAAAGCGGTTCATTATCTCGCCGTGACGGGTAACCAGCTCCTCCATTTTAAGGGTGTTTCTGATTGTGTCATAGTATTCCTTATCATCAAACTCGGTAGCACTGCCCTTATGACCCCAGTCATTTGTGGGAAGTGTGTAATAGTGGAGGGAAATGCCGTTTACCATCCAGCGGATATTCTGCATAACTACCTCCATCCAATGGTAATCATCCGCACTAGGTCCGCAGGCGATCTTGAAAAGCTCATTTCCGCTGTAATTACGGCAATATGTGGCATACTTTCTGTATTCACCGCAGTAATACTCAGGTGTCATACATCCGCCACAGCCCCAGCTTTCATTGCCTATGCCGAGATACTTTAATTTCCAGGGCTGTTCTCTGCCGTTCTTCTTTCTTTCGTTAGCAAGGGGGGAAATGCCGTCAAAGGTCATATATTCTATCCAGTTTGAAAGCTCCTCAACAGTACCGCTTCCCACATTACCGGAAATATAGGGTTCACAGCCAACCAGCTCACAAAATCTCATAAATTCATGGGTGCCGAAGCTGTTATCCTCAACAAGGCCGCCCCAATGGGTATTTATCATCTTTTTACGGCCGGATTTTTCTCCTATGCCGTCACGCCAATGATATTCGTCTGCAAAGCAACCGCCGGGCCAACGAAGTATTGGAAGCTTGATTTTCTTAAAGAAATCTATAACATCCTTTCTGTAGCCCTCGATGTTTGGAATATCGCTGTTTTCTCCCACATAGATACCCTCATAGATACATCTTCCCAGATGCTCTGAAAAGTTAGAGTATATCTCCTTATGTATCAAGGATTTTTCGTCGCCGGGGTTTACTGTAAGTCTTATCTTTTTCATAAAATCGTCCTTTCGTGATTTTATTATTTCTTAGTTATTATATTATATTAAAAATAACGATATTTCAAGGAAAATCGCAGATTTTTATATCGTTATTTTAACCGAAATTAAAGGCTCTGAAATAGTTAAAATACCCATGCTACCTTATGTCCATCCATACCCTCATCTGATTTTCCCCTCTGTTAGCCCAGAGAAAATAGGGTATTGCATAAAGCTCAGCGGGGATTATTTCCGGCTTTTTATCAGAGTAAAGTCCCTCTGCCGTTTTTCTTATATATCCCTTTATTTTAAGCCTTTTAGTGCCGGTTGAAAGGGGAATGTCAAAATCCTCAGCCTCTATGGAAGAATTTCCGTCAATAAAGGCATTAAGCACCTTACCATTATTATCCACTCCCTCAAAGCAGTACACCAAAGGACCTTTGCATATTGCCCCCTTGCCGGAAAGATTATATAATTTCTCCGAAGGGTATACAATCCTCGGGGTCATATCAAGGCAAAGCCTTATTTCGTCATTATCCGAAGCCTTGATATAAGCATAGCCCTCCTTTATTTCCGGGGAAATAGGGGAGTTATTTTTATATACCGTGGTATTTTTACTCCAATGGGGAATTCTCACCGCCAGTATGCCATTACCCTTGATTTTATAATCAACATCTGCGCTGTAGGGGTATTCTGTTTTGCAGGAAAGACTTATACCATTGCTGAAATTAACCTCACCTGCGGCATATAAATGACAGAATACAGTATCGTTATTTTCGCCGTAGGCATATTTTCCGATAGAGGAAATTGTTCTTGCGGCATTAGGCGGACAGCAAGCGCAGGCGTGCCAGCCGGGTCTTGTTATCTTGTCATGCCAATGGGTAGCGGTACAGCCGGATATTCCCGGTACAGCCTCCAGGGGATTTGCATAATAAAATGCCTTTCCCGTAAGCTCAATGCCGGAAAGCACCGTATTATAAAATGCCTGTTCCATTACATCCCCGTATTCTCCCTTTACCTCATTTTTAAGCATACGCTGGGCAAAGAACATAAGGCCGATAGCGGCGCAGGTTTCACTATACGCGGTATCTGAGGGCAGGTGATAGTCCGCACTGAATGACTCCCCTTGAAAAACCGAGCCTATGCCCCCTGTGATATACAGCTTCTTATCAACAATGCTTCTCCACAATCTTTTGCAGGCATCATAAAGGGAATTATCCCCGGTTTCAGCGGATAAATCCGCCATGGCTGTATATAGATACACTGCCCTTACCGCATGACCTACAGCATCAGTCTGTTCTCTTACCGGGGCATGGCTTTGCTGATAATAATTATCCTCCGCATTATTTCCCCATACACTCCAGTTACGGCTTTCTTTTTCCTTTTTGTAATATTCCCTGTCCGCACCCCTCACATCAATAAAGTGCTTAGATAGCTCCAGGAATTTTTCCTCACCGGTTATGCGGTACAGCTTCAAAAGAGCAAGCTCAATTTCCGGGTGTCCGGGGTAGCCCTCCTTTTTCTCAGTTATAAACTTATCATATATATGCAGGGCATTCTTCACCACTACAGATAAGAGCTTGTCCTTGCCTGTGGCCTCATAGTAGGCGCAAGCCCCCTCAATAAGGTGTCCTGCGCAGTATAATTCATGGGCTTCAAGAAGGTTAGTCCAGCGCTTTTCCTTATTGGAAATGGTAAAATAGGTATCAAGATAGCCGTCCTTGTCCTGGGCATTTGCTATAAGGTCTATAAGCTCATCTGTCTTATCTTCAAGCTGCTTATCCGAGGATAATGCAAGGGAATACCCCACAGCCTCGATCCATTTTCCGGCATCGCTGTCCTGGAAAACCATGCCGTAAAAGGGGCCAGCCTTTTCACCCTTCAGTACCTTTGCGGCATTGATGAAATTGCTGAAAACACCGCTTTTTTCACAGCCCTCATCATCCTTCATTACCCTGTACTGATAGGGAAGCATTTTCTTTCTTACAAGCTCTGTGTAGCTTTTCAAAAACCCCTCCGGCTTATATGCGCTGATTTTAATTTCACTATATGCCATAATAAATCCCCCTATATTGACAATATTGTTTATATGTATTATAATCTTATTAAATCCTATTTTTAATGGAAAATAGTCTTATAAATATGGAGAATTATCTTGAACGAAATAGTATTTAACAATTTCAGAATGCCGGTGGTGGTGGACTGCAACACCCTTTGTACCCCTGAGTCCTTTTATCATGCCGACAGGGTACTTGATTTCAATGTGGTGATATATGTATATGAGGGTGTAATATATGTTACCGAGGATGATATTGACTATGAACTGCATAAGGGGGAACTGCTGTTTTTAAAGCATGGGGTACACCATTTCGGAAAACACGAAATCCCAAAGGGCACAAGCTGGTTTTATGCCCATTTTTACTTTGATGAAATCCCATGGCAAAACAAAACAAGCTATATAACACTCCCAAAAAAGCTGTCCGGACTTGCTGACAGCCCCCTTGAAAAATCAATAAGCGACTATTATAAAAACCGCTGTCAGAATACCATACTAAGCCAATGGAACTGCAACAGCGAATTTGCCGAGCTTTTAGGGCGGATAGCCTTTTACAATTCTGAGCTTACACAGGACAGCCTTTGTGAAAGGATAAAGGCCTTTTTAAGGGAAAATATATCAAAGCCCTTTTCCTCAAAGGAGCTGGAAAGGAAATTCTTTTTAAGCTACAAACGGCTTGCGGCATTGTTTAAAGCAAGGGAGGGTATCTCCATGCAGCAGTATCAGGACAATATAAGAATTAAAACCGCAAAACAGCTTCTGCGTTCATCCCTTATGCCAATAGGCGAAATAGCGGCAAGGGTGGGGTATAACGACCCCTTATATTTCAGCAGGAGATTTAAATTACATACAGAAAAAAGCCCAAGGGAATACCGTATATCATCAAATAAGGCATTTTAAAAGAAAAAGACCAACCGCAAAGGTTGGTCTTATTTTTATCTCAATAGCCTGCTTATTTTATTTCTTAACAGCTTATCATATAAAAAGGGCATCTGACTGAAAAATATATCATAGCAGATAAATATAAAATTACCCAGCGCCCAGAAGATAAGCACCGCAAACTGTCCGAAGTCCGCAAAGTCCTCCAGTAAATCCCCCATGCCCATTACATTCATCATAAGAGCATAAATTATAATACAGGGAATATTAAACACCAGAAACCTTGCAATACCGGATAAAAATCCCGGCTTTATTTTACAAAGCAGATCCCTTATAACAGGGTAGTAGCCGAAAAATGCGGCAAATAACAGCTTCGATTCCATTTCCGGAGTAAGAAGCACAGTAAGAAGTGCCACACTTCCGTAGCACATAAACGCCCACTTTCTGCCAAGCTCTCTGAATACTATCCATATTACAAGGGAGCATACTGCCGGGAGAATATATATACCTATGGGAATAATGCCTGTGCAGAACATAAGCACAACACAAATAGCGCTTAATATACCGCTTAAGGCGATACAGTAGCTTGTGTTTTTACCGCCTCTTTTATTATCAGGCATTATTTGCCTTCTTTCCGTTATGCTCTGCGTATATTTCGAGGCTCTTTTCCTTACGCTCTCTGCCTACCTTGAGAATTTCACGGAGAGTATCTATATCATCATTTTCAATGGCAGTCTTATATTCGTTAAGGCTGTCTATTATTGAATTAAGCTCAAATAAAAGTGCTTCCTTATTGCAAAGGAAAAGACTGCTCCACATATATTCATTCAGCTTAGCTACTCTTGTAAGATCAAGAAAGCTACCTGCTGAAAATCCGTCTGCATTAAATAAAGAGGGACTCTTTACATAGGCATTGGAAACCACATGGGCAAGCTGTGAGGTAAAGGCTATATTTATATCATGCTGCTTCGGGGTAGCGGTTACCACCTTACCGAAGCCCATACAGCAAGCAAGAGTAGCAAGTAAATCAATAGCCATTTTGGGGGTATTTTCAGAGGGGGTAACTATATAGCTTGCCCCCACAAAAAGATCGTCTGTTGAATAGTCAAAGCCGGAAAACTCTCTTCCTGCCATGGGGTGACTTCCCACAAATATTACACCAAGGGGCTCAAGGACCTTTGTGCAACGGGTAACCACATATTCCTTAACACCGCAGGAATCGGTAACAATAGAGCCTGCCTTGAATTTATCCTTATGCTGATTTACAAATTCCACTATCGCCTCAGGATAAAGACAAATCATGGTCATATCCGCGTCCTTTAGTCCCTCAGGGGTGATTATCTCATCCACCGCACCATATTCCAGCGCCTTTTCAGTAACGCTTTCGTCATTGTCTATACCCATAATATAATGGAATGTATTTTTCTTTAAAGCCTTACAGATAGAGCCACCGATAAGACCTAAGCCTACAACTGCTATTTTCAAATAAAAAGCCTTCCTTCGATTTAGTAATTTAAATTATTGTACTAATATATTATATTGCAATCCGGGAAAAATTTCAAGCCATTTCGCAAAATTTTCATATATTTAGTTCATAATCCACATTTAATGTGAAATTATGGTGAAATCATTGCTTTTCAGTATTTAAAAGAGTATAATTATTAAGAATTAAAAATGAAAGAGGAGAAAAAATGAAGGTACTTAAATTTCTTAAGCCCTACTGGATTTTTGCTCTTTTGTGTCCTCTCGCCATGATACTTGAGGTATCAATGGATCTTTTACAGCCGCAGCTGATGAAGGATATAGTAAACGACGGCATTTTAGGTGACGGCACAGCAGCCGAAAATCTCACCTTTGTAATTATTACCGGACTTAAAATGCTTATGTTTTCCCTTATCGGTTGCTTTGGCGGTATAGCCTCAGCGGCATTCGGCACAACAGCGGCACAGAAAATGGGCAACGATCTGAGAAAGGCGACATTTTCAAAGGCAATGCACCTTTCCTTTCAGCAGACTGACAAATTCACCACCGGCTCACTTGTAACAAGACTTACAAATGACATTACCGCAATACAGGAATTTGTATCAATGTCACTTCGTATGTTTGTAAGAACAGGTATGCAGTTTATAGGGGGAATAACGGTAATTCTCACCCTTAATGTAAACTTCGGACTTGTGCTTATCATATCCCTTCCCATACAGCTTATAATTCTTGCTGTAATACTGAAAAAGGCTGCCCCCTTATTTTCCGTTGTACAAACAAAGCTGGATAAGGTAAACAGCGTAGTGCAGGAAAATGTTACAGGCGCCAGGGTAGTAAAGGCATTTACCCGTGAGGAATATGAAATAGGCAGATTTGAAAATGCCAACACCGACCTTATGAACACAAACCTTAAGGTACAAAAGCTGATAGCCACCTTAAACCCCATTTTAATGGTGGTAATGAATGCCTCTGTAATCGCCATTATTCTTATTGGCGGTTTTCAGGTGGAGGCAAAGCAGATGCTTGTGGGTGATGTTATGGCGGCGGTTACCTACATAACTCAGATACTTATGTCTGTAATGATGGTGGGTATGATGTTCCAGCAGGTATCCCGTGCATCAGCATCAATAAAGCGTGTAAATGAAGTATTGGATACAGTTCCTGTTATAAATAACGGCGAAATAAGTGAAAACAAGGGTACCGGCACAGTGGAATTTAAGAATGTAAGCTTTTCCTACCCCAATTCCTCCGGCAGACCTGTACTTAAAAATATCGATCTCAAAATAAACAGCGGCGAAACCCTTGCTATCTTAGGTGCTACCGGCTGCGGTAAAACCTCCCTTGTAAATCTTATCCCAAGATTTTATGATGCTACCGAGGGGGAAGTGCTTATTGACGGAGTAAATGTAAAGGACTATGCAGTTGACACCCTCAGAAGTAAAATAGGCGTAGTTTTACAGAAGAGCGAATTATTCTCCGGTACAGTATCGGAAAATATCCGCTGGGGTAATGAAAATGCCACAGATGAGGATATAAAACGAGCCGCCGATATAGCCCAGGCAACGGAATTTATAGAGGGCTTCAATGACGGCTATGACACCATGATAACCGAAAAGGGCGCATCCCTTTCAGGCGGTCAGAAGCAGAGAATGTCAATAGCAAGGGCAATAGTTAAAAAGCCGGAAATCCTTATATTTGACGACAGCACCTCCGCCCTTGACCTTAGCACAGAGGCAAAGCTACACAAGGCATTAAGAGAAAATCTTGATGATGTTACGGTTATTATGATCGCCCAGAGAATAGCAAGCGTTATGAGGGCTGACAGAATAGCGGTAATAGAGGGCGGCGAAATAGCGGCCTGCGGTACCCATAAGGAGCTTATGGCGTCCTGTAAGGTTTACAGGGATATTTATAATTCACAGCTTAAGGAAGGGGAGGGTGATTTCAATGGCTGAAAATAAAATGCCTCCCGTAAGAGTAATGGGCAGAGGAGGCCCTCCGCCCCATGCAAGAATGGGTATGCCCACCGAAAAGCCAAAGGACGCAAAGAAAACCGTAAAAAGGCTTATAGGCTATATCGGTAAAAATAAATTCCTTATGCTTGCACTTCTTTGCATAATGCTGGTAGTCACTGTCTTAGGACTTTTAGCCCCCTTTATACAGGGTCTTGCAATAGACTGTATCACCATTTCCGAGGACAGATTACAGGTTGACCTTGAGGGAATGATAACCTGTCTTATAATACTTGGCTGTGTTTATCTTTTAAACTCAGGTCTTACCTATTTCCAGGGAATATTCGCCGCAAAATTATCCCAGACCACAGTAAAGACCATGAGAAGCGAGCTGTTTAAGAAAATAAGCTACCTTCCCATAAAATATACCGACACCCACCAGCACGGTGATATAATGAGCCGTATGACAAATGACGTTGAAAATATTTCAAACACCGTTTCCCAGTCAATAGCCTCATTATTTTCAGGTGTGCTTACCCTTATAGGCTGTGTGGTGCTTATGCTTTATTATTCCCCCATGCTTACCCTTGTAAGTATGACCTGCGTTGTACTTACCCTTATAGTTACCAAAAACCTCACTAAGTTCATGAGAAAATATTTCCCCATGCAGCAAGCCCTTTTAGGCAGACTTAACGGCCACATTGAGGAAATGGTAACAGGCTATAAGACAGTAAGCGCCTTTTCAAGGGAAAACAAGGCCTGCGATGAATTTAACGAAATCAGCGAACAGCTTAAAAATGCCTCCATAAAGGCACAGATATGCGGCGGTATCATGGGACCCTGTATGAATGTAATATCCAATATCGGATTTTTACTTGTGGCAGGCTTCGGCGCATATTTCCTTATTATTGACTTTAACCCCCTTGCCCTTAAAGGGGCTATGTCGGTGGGTACTATTCAGGCATTTTTGCAGTACACAAAGAATTTTACCCGTCCCATAAATGAAATTGCACAGCAGTATGCCGCAATACAGACAGCAATAGCAGGTGCAGAGCGTGTATTTGAAATTATGGACAATCCCCCGGAAACAGACCAGGGCAAAAACAATGAATTTGATGTTGACAGCGTAAAGGGGGATATAAACTTTACCGGCATTGAATTTTCCTATGTACCCGGCGAAATAGTCCTTCATGACTTTGATCTGTGGATAAAAAGCGGTCAGAAGTTAGCTATTGTAGGGGCGACAGGCTCCGGCAAAACCACGGTAGTAAACCTGCTTACCAGGTTTTACGATATTGACAAGGGCAGTATCACATTAGACGGCAGAAGCATATATGATATACCAAAGAGTAAGCTCAGAGAATCTATCGGCATAGTGCTTCAGGATACTGTTATATTTAATGACACAATAGCTCAGAATATCCGCTACGGAAGGCTTGATGCCACCGATGAGGAGATAATAAGAGCCGCCACTATGGCAAAGGTTAATGAGTTTGCGGAAAAAATGCCCCAGGGCTATAACACAATGCTTACCGAGGGTGGTGGAAACTTAAGCCAGGGTCAGCGACAGCTTATAGCTATTGCAAGGGCAATACTGGCAGACCCCAAAATACTCATACTTGATGAGGCTACATCAAGCATAGATACCCGTACAGAGGTATATATCCAGGAGGCTATGATAGCCCTTATGAAGGGAAGAACCAGCCTTATTATAGCCCACCGCCTGTCTACTATCCGGGATGCGGATAAGATAGTCGTTATAGATGACGGCAAGGTGGTGGAGGCCGGAAATCACGAGAAGCTGCTCAGTGAAAACGGCACCTATGCAAGACTTTACAATACCCAGTTTGCAGGAATTTCTACTTAAGGAAAGCTTAACCGATTTAACTATCCTGAAATAAAATTTTTGTAAAATTGCAAAAAAGGTCTTGACAAATAAATAAGTTTATGCTATTATCTCGTTAAACCGTTGAGGTGGAGATAAAAACAGAAGATGCGCTTACAGAGAGTCGGGGTGCTGAGAGCCGATAGAGAGCAGTCTGTTAAATGGACCACTGAGGGCCCGGTCAAAGCGGATTTTCCGTTAGTATTCCGGGACGAATGACAACCGTTATATTGTCGGGGTATGATAGTACCTGTCAAGTGCACGACGTTATGCCGTGAATCAAGGTGGCAATGCGGGCTTAGTTTAAGCTCCGTCCTTGAAAGAATTTAATCGCCGATTATTCTTTTAGGACAAAATGCCATTTGATTCACGGTTTTTTGTTTTTATCGGCAGAAAGGAAAAAGTTATGATATATCCTTCTTTTGACGAAGTAAAAACACTGGCACAGACAGGACTTTATCGCAGAATACCTGTTTGCAAGGAGTTATACTCCGACTGTATCACCCCGGTAAGCATAATGCGTATACTTAAAAATTACAGCCACCACTGCTTTATACTTGAAAGTGTGGAGGATACAAAAAAGTGGGGCAGATACACCTTTTTAGGTTACGACCCTACACTTGAAATAACTTGCATTAACGGGGAGATAACCATTAAGGGCGCAACCAAAGAGACCCATAAGACAGAACATCCTGCAAAGGAGATAAGGGAAATTCTTTCTCAATATAAAAGCGCTAAGATAGAGGGTATGCCCACCTTCACAGGAGGACTTGTAGGATACTTTGCTTATGACTACATAAAGTGCAGCGAGCCCACTTTAAAATTAGATGCCCTTGACAGCGAAAGCTTCAAGGATGTGGATCTGATGCTTTTTGATAAGGTTATATGCTTTGATAATTTAAGACAGAAAATAATCCTTATTGCAGGGGTAAAGACAGACAGCTTCGACACCGATTACCGCAAGGCGGAAATGGAACTGGACAGCATAGCACATCTTATTACAAAGGGCGAGCCTGTAAAGCCCTCCCCACTTAAATTAAAGAGTGACTTCAGAAGCCTTTTCGATAAGGAAAGCTACTGTGCCATGGTAGAAAAGAGCAAGGAGCATATCCGTGAGGGAGATATATTCCAGGTGGTTTTATCAAACCGCTTAGAGGCGGATATTGAGGGCAGTCTGTTTGACGTATACAGGGTGCTGAGAACCACAAATCCCTCTCCCTATATGTTCTATTTTGCAAGTGACGATATAGAAATTGCAGGCGCATCCCCCGAAACCCTTGTAAAGTTAGAGGACGGAGTTTTACACACCTTCCCCTTAGCCGGAACAAGAAAAAGAGGCAAGAGCGAAAAAGAGGACAAAGCCCTTGAAAAGGAGCTTTTAGCCGATGAAAAGGAGCTTGCAGAGCATAATATGCTGGTGGATTTAGGAAGAAACGATATAGGCAAAATCAGTAAAATAGGCTCTGTTGAGGTTGAAAAATATATGTCTATTGAGCGTTATTCCCATGTAATGCACATAGGCTCCACAGTAAAGGGAGATATAAGGGATGACAAGGATGCCATGGACGGTGTAGATGCAATATTACCCGCCGGCACATTATCCGGTGCGCCGAAGCTTATGGCCTGCAAGATAATAAACGATCTTGAAAATAACAAAAGAGGAATTTACGGCGGTGCGGTAGGATATATTGATTTTACGGGAAATCTTGATACCTGTATCGCAATAAGACTTGCATTTTCAAAGAATAACAAGCTGTTTATCCGTTCCGGTGCAGGAATTGTGGCGGACAGTATCCCGGAAAATGAATACACCGAATGTATAAACAAGGCAAAGGCGGTAGTAAATGCCGTTTACGAAGCAGAGGGAGGTATTGATTTATGATACTTCTTATAGATAATTACGACAGCTTTTCATATAATGTATATCAGCTTATAGGCTCTATCGACCCGGATATAAAGGTTATCCGCAATGATGAAATGACGGTGGATGAGGTGGATAAGCTAAATCCCGGGGCTATCATTTTATCCCCCGGCCCCGGCAGACCCTGTGATGCAGGTATATGTATAGAGGTTGTGCAGAAATTAGGACACAAATACTCCATACTCGGCATTTGCCTTGGGCACCAGTCGATATGCGAGGCATACGGCGGTGTGGTAGGATATGCTAAACAGCTTATGCACGGCAAAACATCGGAAATCACCCTTGATAATGATTCAGCACTTTTCAATGGTATGGATAAAAGAATAAGTGTTGCAAGGTATCATTCCTTAGAGACGGAAAACGAAACACTTCCCCGGTGTCTTAAAATCACCGCTGTTACTGATGATAACGAAATAATGGCACTTTCCCACAGGCAATTCAAGGTATACGGTGTACAGTTCCACCCTGAATCGGTACTGACACCTAAAGGCAAACAAATTATTGAAAATTTTCTGGAGGTAGCTTACAATGATTAAAGAAGCAGTTATCAGATTAGCCGGCAAAGAATCCCTTGATTACGAGACCACAATGGAGGTCATCAACGAGATAATGGACGGCAAGGCCGACAATGTACAAATCAGCGCATTTTTAACAGCTCTTTCCATGAAGGGGGAAACAATAGACGAAATCACAGCCAGCGCACAGGCCATGAGAGCCCATGCTACAAGACTTCTCCATAATTGCGAGGATTTACTTGAAATAGTAGGCACAGGTGGAGACGGATCTAATTCCTTTAATATTTCCACCACCTCATCTCTTGTTATAGCTGCCGCGGGAATCCCCGTAGCAAAGCACGGAAATCGTGCAGCATCCAGCAAAAGCGGTGCGGCTGATGTGCTTGAGGCTCTCGGTGTAAATATAAACCTTACCCCTGAGCAAAGTGCAAATGTGCTTGAAAAGTGCGGTATATGCTTCTTATTTGCACAGAAATATCAAAGCGCCATGAAGTATGTAGCCCCTGTAAGAAAGGAGTTAGGCTTCAGAACTGTATTTAATCTCTTAGGCTCCTTATCAAACCCTGCCTTTGCAAATACTGAAATAATGGGTATCTATGACGGAGAACTGGTAGAGCCTGTTGCAAGGGTACTTGCTAACTTAGGTGTTAAATCCGGTATGGTGGTATACGGTGAGGATAAGCTGGATGAAATCTCCATGAGTGCTCCCACAAAGGTATGCGAAATCAAAAACGGAGAATTTCTTTCATACGAAATCACCCCTGAGGATTTCGGCTTTGAGCGTTGCGATAAGAGTGAGCTTGTGGGCGGTACTCCCGAGGAAAATGCAAAAATCACCCTTGATATATTAAAGGGAGTAGAAAAGGGCGCCAAGGCAAAGGCTGTAATTTTAAACAGTGCGGCGGCTATCTACTGCGCCGGACGGGCAAATTCCATGGCTGAGGGCGTTAAGCTCGCAACTGAAATTATAGAAAGCGGCAAGGCACTTGCAAAGCTTGAAGAATTTAAGAAATTGACTAATGAAGCATAAGGTGATAAAATGATACTTGATGAAATAGCCGCAAAGACAAGGCTTCGTGTAGAGGAAAGAAAACAGCTTGCCCCCCTTGACACCCTTAAAGAAAGGGTATCACAGCTTACAATAGACTATACTTACCTCTTTGAAAAGGCCTTAATGGGAGAACAGCTTTCCTTTATATGCGAGGTTAAAAAGGCATCCCCCTCAAAGGGTGTTATAGCGGAAAATTTCCCCTATATTGATATAGCCAAGGATTATGAAAAGGCAGGTGCATCTGCTGTATCGGTACTTACCGAGCCCTATTGGTTTAAGGGAGAGGATAAATTCCTTACCGAAATATCAAAGGAAATAAGCCTTCCTGTTTTACGCAAGGACTTTGTGGTAGATGAATATATGATCTATGAAGCAAAGCTCATAGGGGCATCGGCGGTATTGCTTATAGCCGCTATTCTCACCGACAGTCAGATAAAGGAATATCTCAGCCTTTGTAAGGATTTAGGACTTAGTGCTTTATGCGAAGCCCATACCGAGGAAGAGGTAAGCCGACTGGTTTCAAACGGGGCTGAGATAGTGGGGGTAAATAACAGAGATCTTAAAACCTTCAAGGTGGACATATCCACAGCGGAGAATTTAAGAAAAGCTGTACCACAGTCACTTTTGTTTGTTGCCGAAAGCGGAATAAAAACCCCGGAGGATATAAAAAGGCTTCATGATATAGGTACAAATGCGGTGCTTATAGGTGAAACCTTTATGAGAAGTGAAAATAAGGATGAGATGTTAAAATACCTCACAAGTGAAATATGAGTAATGTGAAGATAAAGCTTTGCTCCATGAGAAGGGCAGAGGACATAGAGTATATAAATGAATATAAACCGGATTTTGCCGGATTTATACTGTCAGAGGGCTTTAAGCGTACCATTGACAACGACACCTATTTAAGGCTTATATCTGCTCTTGATAAAAGCATTAAAACAGTAGGTGTATTTGTAAATGAGCCGGTGGAGAAGATAGCAAATTACCCCTGTTTGCCGGATATTATACAGCTGCACGGGGATGAGGATGCAAATTATATAGCAAGCCTTAAAAATGCCACCGGTAAGGAAGTATGGAAGGCGGTAAGGGTAAAGACCCCACAGGATATAGAATCGGCTGATAAATTACCCTGCGATATGCTGGTAATAGACAGTTATTCTGAAGCCTGCGTAGGGGGAAACGGCAAAAGGGTAAACCTTGACAATGTGCTTAATGCCGAATTCAGCAAGCCCTATATGATAGCCGGTGGAATTACCCCTATAAATGCGGCGGAGGTTATAAGGGCCTTATCATCCCACCCTCCGTTTGGTATTGATACCTCCGGCGGAGTTGAAACCGACGGGGTAAAGGATAAAAATAAAATCGAACAGCTTATAAAATCTGTTCGCAGCATATCACAGGAAAAGGAAGGATAGAAATGAGTAAAGGACGATTTGGGATACACGGCGG
>CALXIO010000015.1 GCA_944388385.1 uncultured Ruminiclostridium sp. | reverse complement strand
GACAGCGCAGAAGAAAACCCCAATATCACAGTAGAATTTACAGACTGAAAATACTGCCTCTGGTTTAACCGGAGGCGGTTTTTTATTAAATTAAAAATTCCCATAAAATAAATTATATCCTATAAACAGGACTGAATATTTTATTGGTATTGAAATTAAGAAATGATTATGTTAAAATAAAAGCAACGGATAAGAAATTTAGTAATAAGGCATTTATTTTATAAGGAGGTAATTATGAGTAAATATGAGATATTTTCCAAGCTCAGCTATGACGGACAATGGGAAGACTTTATGTATTTTTCCATGTTTAATTATATAAACCATACTTATTCGGTATTTAACAGCGCTTTAATACTTGTACAGCGTCCCGGTGCTACAATAGTAAAAAGCGAAATAGCCTGGAATCATGAGCAACGCTTGATAAAGCCTGAGGCAAGCCCCATTGTCATATTACAGCCAATGGGTCCTGTTATGCTTGTTTATGACTATTATGATACATACAGTAAAACCGAAAATGATCAGAATATTAAAGAAACCATCAAGGAGGAATTTAATTCCCGTCAGAAAATTGAAATCAACGAGATAAAACTGGCTAAGATGGTAAAGCGGTTAGAGAGAATGGGAATTGTTTATGCCGAAAGATCCTTCGGACAGCGACAAGGCGGTTTCATTACTGTTTTAAAGCACCCTATAATAACCGAATACGTTAAAAAACGCGGCCCTAAGAAAGGACAAATCTGCTATATCAAGGCCGGGCTTGAGCTGGTGGTAAATTCCTCAGATCCCCCTCATAAAAAAGCCCTTACCATTTTCCATGAGCTGGGGCATCTTTACTGCGGACACCTTGGCGGTGAGAAAACCGAGTATAATAAGCTCCCTGAATATCGAGACTTTCTTTCTGATGATAGCATGGAATTTGAAGCCGAAATGGTATCTCAGCTTATCTGTCAGAGATACGGCTTCAGAGATGATGACAGCGAAAAATATCTTTATCAGCATATGAAGGACGGCAAAGCCCCCTATCATAGTATAAGTGAAATTATCGGTGCTGCAGATAAAATTATTACTATGCTTGCGCTTTAATATAAAAACCGACGTATCTGATACGGCGGTTTTATTTTAAGCTAAGACTTTTTCCACCGCTTTTTTAAAATACCGGTCGGCAATACTCTATTGTTTTTACTTGATTTTTCATATAAAACAGGCTATAATAGAGGGTAAGAAAGAGGAGAATATTATGAAAAGAAAAAACATAAAGCTGCTGTCCCTTACGGCAGTTATAACAGCCTTAAGCCTTACCCTTACAGGTTGCTTTATCAGTGAGAAAAATATTTATGATATAGTGGATGCCGTACTTGGACCTACAGAAACGGTTGAGGATATACAAAGCCATGCGGAAAAGCCCGCATCATCCGACGGAAATATAGGTACCAATACAGAGGACAGCTATACTCTTATGGTGTATATCTGCGGTTCTGACCTTGAAAGCTGGTACGGCAGAGCCACAGCGGATATAAATGAAATATTATACGGCTACACCGACAGCAACTTAAATATCGTTATACAGACAGGCGGTGCTGCAGAATGGCAAAATTCCGTTATTTCCGCTGATACCTGTGAGAGGTATCTTGTAACCGAAACCGGACTTATGCGTGTGGATGACAGCATAGGGCTTAAGGATATGACAAATCCCGAAACACTTTCGGATTTTATAACCTACTGCAAGAATAATTACCCGGCTTCAAAATACAGCCTTATAATGTGGGATCACGGCGGCGGCGCTCTTGAGGGCTTTGGCTATGATGAAAATTACGAATACGGTATTATGACCATACCGGAAATCGGCAAGGCCTTGTCGGAGTCAGGTATTCACCTTGACTTTTTAGGCTTTGATGCCTGCCTTATGGCCACCCTTGAAACCTGTATGATGGCCTGCGACTATGCGGATTATCTTATAGCCTCTGAGGAAGCAGAGCCTTCCGGCGGCTGGTACTACACAAACTGGATAGCAAGTCTTTGTGAGAATACCTCCATTGGAATAGAGCAGCACGGAAAGATACTGGTGGATGACTTTATAGAAGATGCCTACAATGAATTTCCCGGTATGTATTCCACCTTGGGAATATTCGACCTTCAGAAAATCAAAAATCAGGTTATACCTGCCTTGGACAGCTTTTCAGCGGATAACTTAGAACAGCTTGATAACGGCAGATACCGTTTAATATCCCGTACAAGAAGTGATACAAGATCTGTGGATGAGGACTTCAGAGATCATATTGACCTTTATGATTTTGTTGTAAAATCCGATATCGCCTCATCAGATGCCCTGGCACAGGCAATAAAGGATTCAATAGTTTATTACAGCAACACCCCTAACTGCGTGGATACCCACGGACTTTCAATTTGCTTTCCTTATAACGATTTATCCCTTGTGGATGATTTAACCCTTATATATGAGGAAATGGATGTAAATTCAAGCTATGTGGAGTTTATTACCCGGTTTGCAAATATTATGGCAGGAGGACAAATATCCGCCTCCCAGGACGGAAATACCCACAACTTCCTTGATTTTCTGGAATTCTGGGGCTTTGACTGGTTTGATGATGACTATTTCGGAACAACTTCCTACGATGAAACCTTAAACGACCTTCTCAATGAATACGGCGAATTACCTGTTGTTTTAGAAGGATCGGACTATCTTTTAAAGCTGACTGAGGATCAATGGTATATGGTATCTGACTATGCCATGCAGATGTTTGTAATAAGGGACGGATATTATATTGACATGGGTCTTGATGATTATGCGGATTTCAACGAACAGGGAGATCTCATAGTAGGCTATGACGAAACCTGGGTAGCCCTTGACGGGGTAGTAGTACCCTACTTCTACGAGGACTACACCGAAACCGATGATTACTTTATGACCTATGGCTATGTACCCTGTGTCTATAACGGCAAGGATTCGGAAATAGTAATAGTCTGGGATACAGACCACCCCTACGGTTATGTATCGGGAGTTCGTACCGTATATGAGGACGGCGGTGTATCAAAGGGCGTAGAGCCGGTTAAAAAGGGAGATACCTTTCAGATATACTATGACCTTTATGACGAAAGCTTTGAGTATATAAAATCAGTCACCTTTGAGGATTCGGTTTTTACTGTGGGTGATGAGCTTACGGTAAGCTATGAAAATGTAAGAGAACAGATGGGGGATTCTGTTATTTACTATGCCATAGAGGACATTTATCAGAATGTTTACTTCACCGAATCAATATGGTATGAATAATAAAATAAGCCTTTGTGTATATCACAAAGGCTTTGTTTTTTATATTTATTCTGTTTTTCTCTGTCTGAAAAATTTTGCCCGGTATTTTTTAGGTGTATAGCCTGTCAGCTTTTTAAATACCTGTATAAAGTGACTTTCTGAGCTGAAGCAAAGATAATCGGATATTTCAAGGCAGGAATATTCCGAATATTTAAGCATATTCTCCGCCGCCTCAATGCGCCTTGAGGTTATGTATTTAGATACCGGCATACCAACCTCTTTTGCAAAAAATCTTGAAAGATATGAGGGACTGAGGTCGGTTATTTTTGCTAAGTCCTTAAGGCTTATGGGATTATTGAGATTATCATAAATATAGTCAAGGCATAAAAGTATCTGCTTTGGATAGAGGGATTTTTTCCGTATAAGCTGCATACGCTGGGTAAAATCCTCCACCAGCTCACTGTGAAGCTGTCTTAGCTGTTCCTCCTTTATGCACTTGTCAATAGCCCGGATATAAATATCGCTGAGATTATATGCCTCCTCCATTGGCATACCGCCCTCTATACAATATCGGGTGATAAATGCCACGGTAATGACAAGATGATACTTTAAATTCCTCATCTTGTCAAGGCTTAGCATACCGAACTGTTCTCCTCCCACCGGCTTGAAAAGGCGCATGGCATTTTTAAGATCTCCGGTTTTTACCGCATTGAAAAATTCCATTTCCCGTTCATAGGACAGGTGAGAGGTGTTATATTCTCTTGAAAGAAATTCTATGTGGGATATTTTTTTGCTGTTTTCCATAATATTTTCCGCTGAGTTATTTTTTTAAAGATACTTTAAAAGCTCTTCTCTTACATTGTCCATTCTTTCGTCACTAAGGCCGAAATCCATCTGCTTGTAGCTCCAGGCACATCTTGCTATGCCGTATTTTTCAAATATCTTGTTTATTACCTTATACCACTTTAATGCCTCTTCGGGGGCGCATCTGTCAATAACACCGTATTCACCGCAGTAAAGGCAGGTATTGTATTTTTTCGCAGTTTCTATTGCAGGAGCAAATTCATTTTCAAAAAATTCCTCGGTAACCCCGGACTCCTCAAAGGAAACCCTTTTCTCCTTGTCCTTTATAATATCAGCCCAGTATGCCCCCTGGTGTGTAAACTCAAGAGGTGCATAACAATGAAAATTGATAACCGTTTTGTCATCATAGGGCTTTGCAAGAAAGGGTACAGAATGGGCACTGTTGTTGTGGTAGCTTCCTACAAGTATTACGGTATCAGGTGCATACTGTCTTATTCTTCTTATGCACTCATAGGAAATTCTGTTCCATGCGTCTATATATTTTGAGCTGGTAACCTCATTTAAAAGCTCAAATACAAGGTAGCTGTTTTCCTTGCCGTAGTGCTTTGCAAATTCTTCCCATAATCTGTAAAATCGTTCCTGGAGCTTTTCGTTTTCAAAAAAGCCTGCCTCATTCTCCCCGAAATTATCAAAGGAAAAGCCTGCTGTCTTATGAAGGTCAAGCACCACCTTAAGATTATACTTTCTGCACATTGAAAGGGCAAAATCCACTCTTTCAAAGCCCTTTTCTATATATCCTGTGCCATCCTCGTTTTCAAATATGTTATAGTCCACCGGGATTCTCACATGGTCAACACCCCATGTGGAAATTTTCTCGAAATCTGCCTCGGTGATAAAATTATAAAGCCTGTCATCACTGTAATCACATTGTGAAAGCCAGCCTCCTAAGTTTACACCCTTAACAAATCCCATTTTTTTAAGCATTTTACTTTCCGCCTTTCTTTATGGTTTTAACATTTTTATAAATATATAATAACATAGCTTTTATAAAAATAATATCATAAATTTTACTTTTATACAAGAACCATGCTGCCATTTTTTAAAAATATCGGTAGAAATTTTTATATAAATAGCATAGATATTACATTTTTTTGCTGAAATTAGTGCTATACTCAAATCAACAAAATAACAAAAAGGAGAAATTCTTATGAAAAAGTCAAAGGCAATTTTACCTGTGCTCTTAGCCTGCACAATGCTTTCAGCCTGTGCAAATACCCCTGCCACAAGCAATGATTCGGTTGCAAGCACAACCACCGCTGAAAGTACCTTACCCCCGGAAACCTCAGCCGAAACAACAGCAGAGGAAACCGATGCTCCTGAGGAAACCCCGGCTGAAGAAACTGATGCTCCCGAAGAAACTTCAGCAGAAGAAACCGACGCTCCCGAGGAAACCGCACCTCCTAAAATCCCTCACGAGGGTGAGCTTTATGCGGATTTTGTAAACGGTATTCCCGAAACCTTTGAGGCATCCAACGGCTGGACAAACGGAAGTATGTTCAATGTTACCTGGAGGGCAGACAATGTTACCTTCAATGATGGCAAAATGCAGCTTATTATTGATAAGGACGAAACTCCCCTTGATGATATTCCCTATTCCGGCGGTGAATTCAGAAGCAAGGAATATTACGGCTACGGCAGATATGAAGTAAAGATGAAGGCTATTAAGAATGACGGTGTTGTTTCCTCCTTCTTTACCTACACAGGACCCTATGATAAGGACCCCTGGGATGAAATCGACATCGAGATACTGGGTAAGGACACCACAAAGGTACAGTTTAACTACTTTACAGACAGCGTAGGCGAGCATGAATATATGCACGACCTTGGTTTTGATGCCTCTGAGGATTTCCATGAATATGCCTTTGAGTGGCACAAGGACAAAATAGTATGGTTTGTTGACGGTGTGGAGGTTTATTCAGCTACCGAAAACATTCCTGTAACAAAGGGCAAGATTATGATGAATGCCTGGTGCGGCGAGGGTGTAGATGCCTGGTTAAATCCCTTTGATGATAGTAATATGCCCCTTACAGCAGAATATGAATGGATAAAATTTACTCCATTTGATGAATAATTATATATCCTTGATACAGCCCTTCGGGGCTGTATTTTCTTGACAAAAAACAGGAGGTGTGCTATGATCAAGCTAATGTAAAATAATGTCGGAAAAGCTCAAAGGAGGTATATCATGTTTTGTAAAAATTTCGGTGCACAGCTAAAGGACAATGACGCATTTTGTAGTAGCTGTGGCAGTAAATGTGAGCCTCAGAGCACACCGCCTCAGAGCACACCACCTCAGAATATGTATGTTCAAGGGATAAATCCTCCGCATGAAAAGAGCAACAAAAACATAGTATTATATATAATAATAGGGATTCTGGCTGTGGCGTTAATAGTGGTTACGGGATTGTTTATTTTTAAGGACAACAAGCCGGTCAGCGAAATTAAGCCTGATTCAGTACCCCAGGCATCATCGGATATAACACCTAATCCCGGTATTCAGGGGGAAGCATCCAAGGATGAAACATCACAGGTTGAAACCATCCCTGTACCTGATACCGTGAAGCTCACTCTTAATATCTCCCTTGAAGAAAATGCTTTCTTTGCCCAGTACGGGGTGGATGTGCTTATAAACGGCACATTGGTTTCCACGGTAAATCAGGGCAAGACAATAAATTTAGAGTATGAGCTTGAGAAGGGTACATATTCAATCACCCTTAAAAAGAACAAGGGTATGTCGGATGAATGGGTGAATTTAAATATTGACCCGGTTGTGATGCACGAAAATCTGACCAAGGATACAATAATTGATATGTATCTTATTACCCACAAGACAAAAATCGAGGTTTCAGAATATACAAAAAGATAACAAACAAAAAAGCTGTGCAGAAGCACAGCTTTTTTATGTTATGTATTATTAGTTTCCTGTGGGAATAAAGGGAGAAATAGCCGATGCAACAGCACTTGCAGGCATAGACTGAAGCCATACTCTGCCGGGGCCTGTTACTCTTGTATTGAAAAATCCCTCTCCGCCGAAGAGCTTGTTGCCGATACCCTTTACAGTTTCAATATCCACCTGAACAGAAGCGTCCATAGCCGCTAAGTGACCTGTGTCAAGAAGCATGGACTGACCGGGCTGTAATGTGTAGCAGATAACAGAGCCGTCAATTTCAAGGAATACCGTACCTGTACCCTCAAATTTCTGCATAATAAAGCCCTCACCGCCAAAGAAACCGGCACCCAGCTTACGCTGGAAATGAATGCTCATCTGAACTGTAGCCTCACTTGCCAAAAATGCTGACTTTTGTGCTACAATGCCGGATGAAGCATCAATAGCAAGAATATCACCGGGGAAGCTTGAAGCAAATGCTATCTGTCCCGGGCCGCCTCTTGCGGTGTAAACATTCTGGAAAATAGATTCACCTGAAAACATTCTTGACATAGCCTTACCAAAGCTGCCGCCTGCGTTTGTGGACATCTCCATGTTGGGAGTCATCCAGCTCATTCCACCCTTGTCGGTGATCATGGATTCGCCGTCTGCAACGTTGCAGATAAGCACCGGAAGGGGAGCACCCTTAATTTCGTACTGCATATAATCCTCCAAAAAATAAATTTAGCTTTCGCCTTTTTTATTTTATCACAGATATGATTATTTGTCAAATATTAAAAATTAAGAGGAGTTAAATTTTACCTTGTTTTTACAGTTATTAAAAAGTACTTGAATATAAACAAATTTTATGCTACAATAACAAAAAGGCAGTTTTTAGGTGCAGAAAGGAATGAATATTATGAATATAAAAATAACGGCAGACAGCACCTGCGATTTATCTCCTGAGCTTTGCGAAAAGTACGGAGTTACCATGCTTCCCCTTTACATTGTAAAGGACGGCAAATCCTATAAGGATATGGTGGAGATTACCCCAACGGATATATTCAACCATGTGGCAACCGGCGGCGCTATTACATCCACTGCGGCAATAAATGTGGATGACTATATCAACTACTTCAAGCCCCTCAGTGACAGCAACGACGGAGTAATTCATATAGATATAAGTGCGGAATTTTCAAGCTGTCATCAGAATGCCCGTATAGCGGCACAGGATTTTGACAATGTTTATGTGGTGGACAGCAGAAACCTTTCCACCGGCAGCGGCCTTGTGGTATTAAAGGCGGCGGAATATATTGAGGCAGGCTTATCCGCAAAGGAAGTAGCCGATAAACTAAATCAGCTTGTAGCCAAGGTAGAGGCCAGCTTTGTTATAAACAAGCTGGATTATTTAAGAAAGGGCGGCAGATGTTCAGCCCTTGCGGCTCTGGGCGCAAATCTTCTTTCCTTAAAGCCCTGTATAGAGGTAAAGGACGGAAAAATGTCGGTGGGCAAAAAGTACAGAGGCAATTTTGATGCCTGCATTGAAAAGTATGTCACCGAAAGAATAGAGGGCAGAGAGGATATTGACAAGTCAAGAATATTCATCACCCATACAGGCTGTGACAGAGGGATAGTAGAAAGCGTAAGGAAAAAGCTCACAGGCTACGGCTTTGAGGAGATACTTGAAACCATCGCCGGCTGTACCGTATCCAGTCATTGTGGACCCAATACCTTAGGTGTACTTTTTATCCGCAAGTAAAATTATGAATAAATAACACTCCCTTCGGAAATACTTATTACAGTATAAGGCAATTTTAATTGCCAAAAGAAGGGAGTATTTTTATGGAATTAAATGAATCAAAGACCTTAGCAAACCTGAAGGCGGCATTTATCGGTGAAAGCCAGGCCTATACCAGATACAAGGCTTATGCCGACAGAGCAAGGGAGGAGGGCTTTCAGCAGGTGGCGGCCATATTTGACACCACCTCAGACAATGAAAAAGCCCATGCTCATTTATGGCTTTCCATGATGCCGGGGGAAATTCCCGACACAACCCAGTGTCTTAAAATAGCCGCCGGAGGAGAAAATTTCGAGTGGACAACCATGTATGCGGATTTTGCAAAAACCGCAAGGGAGGAGGGCTTTAACAATATAGCCGCCCTTTTTGACCTGGTTGCAAAGGTGGAGAAAACCCACGAGGAGAGATTTAATTTCTTCCTTGAAATGCTAAGTGAGGATAAGGCCTTTTCTGACAGCGGAGAAACTATCTGGATATGTCGTAACTGCGGTCATATCCACACCGGAAAACAGCCTCCGGCAATCTGTCCCATATGTAAAAAGCCAAAAGCCTATTTCCAGAGAAAAAAAGACAGCATAACAGATTGACAAGTGTATGAAAGTATGATATAATAAACGTAATAAATTTTTTAACTGGAGGAATATTATATCATGTTTTGCCCTAATTGCGGTGCTCAGAATCCCGACGACGTAAAATTCTGCGCCAGCTGTGGTGCTGATCTTTCTAAGACTCAGCAGGCTGATGATTTTGCACAACAGCCCCAGCAGGCACCCCAGACAGACTACAATTACAACAACAACTACAACAACAATTATAACCAGAATATGGGTATGATGGGCGGTGTTACAGAAAGAAATATTGCTGTATATATCATCCTTTCTTTTGTTACCTGCGGCATTTTCTTTTATTACTGGCTTTATTGTCTTCATGAGGATGTTAAAAGACTTTCCGGAGATACAAATGCCCCCTCAGGCGGTATTACAATCCTTCTTTGCATTGTTACCTGCGGTATTTATACACTTTACTGGATGTATAAGCAGGGCACAAGTATTGACGCTATAAACCAGGCAAGAGGTAAGGGAAGCGGAAATAATTCCGGCGTTTTATATCTCATTCTTGCAATATTGGGTGTAGGTATCGTAAACTACTGCCTTATGCAAAACGAGCTTAATAAGATCGCAAGAGGTCAATAATTAAACAATAAAAAGAGTGCATCGCACTCTTTTTTATTTTACTTAATTTAAAGGAGGGATAATATGAAGGGCATAGCCTTGTTTTTAAAAGAAAAAAAGAAAATGCTTATTACATTTCTTATAGTCCTTTTTATATGCTTTTTGTATTATCTTATGGTTACCCTTACCCCCTTATATATCCCCTGCGTATTTCATCTTGTTACAGGTCTTGCCTGTCCCGGGTGCGGAGTGTCCACCCTCCTTGTAAAATTATCCCGGCTTGATATCATGGGGGCAATATCCGAAAACTACTGTATAGCCCTTTTAATACCGGTGTGGCTTATATCCTTTATTGTATATGCAGCAGGCTATCCGAGGCTGTTGCGTAATAACAGTAAGGGACTTAATATAATAGCCTGGGGCAGTATAATACTTCTTATTATCTTCGGTATAGTAAGAAATATCCCCGGCTTTGAGCTTTTGCTCCCCACCGCCATGAGATGAAAAAGATATAATATATAATTATTTAGCAAGAAAAAGTTTACATTTAGTTAAAATAGCCAAACTTAACAAATTTCCCTTGACAAAAATAGTCTTTAATGGTATAATTTTGCTTGAACGCTTAGGCGATTTTATCATTGGAGGTATATGTTATGCAAAACGGTAAGAATTTAGCTACTATGGCGCTTGTATTCGGTATTTTAGGTATTGTGCTTGGCGGTATTCCCTATGTAGGCGTTGTAATGTTTGTCCTTTCTATTATAGGTCTTGTTTTCGGTATCAAGGCACTTAATATGATAAAGCTCACAGGCGACGAATCTTATAAGGGTCTTGCTATTGCAGGTCTTATCTGCTCTGTCGTAGGTATTGTTTTCGGTATTTTCGGACTTGCTTGCACAGCTTGCTCTTGTCTCACTTTCCTTGCGGCTATGGGCGAAGCTTAATTAAAGCCTTAAACCACCCTTAAGTGGGTGGTTTATTTTTTTATGGAGAAGTATTATGTTAGGTAGTTTTACATTACTGGGCAGAGAAATAGGCTGGTATCCTCTTACCGCATTGATAGGTGGACTTGTGGCAGGTTTTTTCTGCTATATAATGGCCAAAAAGCGTAAGCTAAGCGACATAGATATGATATTTATGCTCCTTAGTGCTGTGGCAGGAGTATTTGTGGGAGGTCATATTCTCTATGCCATCACCAATATTCAGTATTTCTCATTGCTTATAAAGGTTAAAAGCTTTGAGGAATTTATAAATGTTTTAGGCACAATTTTCGGCGGACAGGTATTCTACGGCGGACTTTTGGGAGGAATTGCCGGGGCTGTGGTTTATGCAAAATGTGCAAGGCTGGAAGGCTTTCCCGACTATGAGGATACAGTAGCGCCTGCAATACCCCTGTTTCATTTCTTCGGAAGGATAGGCTGTTTTTTAGGGGGATGCTGTTACGGTATAGAAAGTGATTTCGGCTTTGTATTTACCAATGCAGTTGTACAATCCGCAAACGGAGTAAGACGCTTTCCGGTACAGCTTTTTGAATCCGGCTTTAATCTGTTGCTGTTTATATTCCTGATTTTGCTTTTACAAAAGGGAATTATGAAGCACAGGCTGATATTTATATACCTTGGTGTATATTCTGTGGGAAGATTTATCCTTGAATATTTCAGAGGAGATACCTACCGCGGATTTTTATTCGGCTTTTCCACCTCCCAGATAATTTCCATGCTTATCTGGGTATTCCTGATTATTTATGTTATTGTAACAAGGCTGAAAAAACAAAACAATAAAAGCCCGGAGTGAGCCGGGCTTTTATTATGAGCCCATTGTAAAACGGGCTTATTTTTTGCACAAAAAAATTGCAAGCCCAAACGGGCTTGCAACTATGTAATCCCCAAAAAAGCCTCTGTCAAAAGAAAAACAGCATTTCCCAAAGCAAAAGCCCAAGAATGCTGCTTTTCGTGACGGAAAGAAAAGTAAAAAATCGTAAGGTAGACATCATCTCTTATCTACGATCTATATTATGACATACAGAGGTTACATATTGGTTACCTTTGAACAAAAAATGAAAAAAATAAACCATTTCTACAAAAAGCACAAAAAACTAATTAAAAATACCCTTTATTTTGGTGATAATACCATTTTATGAATCCAAATTTGGAAAAAATAGTTTTTTGTGCTCTCGTATATTGACAAAAAACACTTTCAAATGTTATAATTAACTTCAGAAATTCATATTTTATTTTGCTTTTTTGAATAAAATACACCCTTTTAAAGGATTTTTATTGAAGAAATATGACAAATTACCGATTTTTCATTTAAATTCTGAATCCGATATGTAACCGATATGTAAGATTTTTAATTATCCTTGGGGTATCAAAATAAGCAAGCTATTACTTACCATAAAAGTAGGTAATATAAAAGGGATTTTCTGTCATCAGCCTTTAATTTAAAGTAACTATATTTTCTCAGCAGTCTTTATATCTAAGCTATCATAATATCATATCACATAAAATAAAGTAATACCGATATAATAGCATTGTTAGTACATCCCTTTAAATCAGAAAATATTACACAGGGGGAAAAATATGGCAAGAATCAAGGTCACCATGCTTGGGCAATTCAGCATAAGCTATAAGGATAAATCCATCACCGAATATGACAGCAGGGGTTATAAGATGAGGCTGTTACTTCAGTATCTTATTGCCCACAGGGAGCGTGGTGTATCACAAAGTGTGCTTATTGATCTTTTGTGGCAGGACAGCGACAATCCTGCCGGGGCATTAAAGACACTTGTACACCGCACAAGGGAAATGCTTACCGATATATGCCCTGAGGGCAAGGACTTTATAATAAGCCGAAACAATTCCTACGGTATAAATCCGGATCTGGATATAGAGATAGACTCCGGGGAATTTCTTCATCTTATGGATATGGCAAATGACGAAAACCTATCCCGTACAAAAAGGGTACACCTGTATATTTCCGCCCTTGAGCTGTATAAGGGTGAATACCTTATGAATTCTGCCACAGAGTCATGGGTTATGCCTATAAGTGTATATTTTCATTCAATATACATTTCCGCCCTTCAAAAATGCGTGGATCTTTTATACCCCATGGGCAAGTTTGACAAGATAATCCAGATATGCGAAAAGGCTATGATATTAAATCCGGCGGATGAAAACGTTCACGAAAGCCTTATAAGAGCCCTTGTTGCAATAGGGGAATATGAGCTTGCCGCAAAGCAGTATGAGTATCTTAAAAACCTTCTTATGGAGCAGTATTCCTCAGCTCCCTCCAGCAGGCTTACTGAATTATATGAGCTTACGGTAAAGCCCAGAAATGATGCTCAGAGAAACATTTCCGCCATAATAGGTGAGCTTACCGAAAGCGGAAAAAAGGCAGGCTGTTATTTCTGCGAATATGAGGTATTTAAGTATATATTCAGATTATACAGCCGTGAGCAAAAGCGACTTAAAAGCGATATGTGTATGTTTCTTGTGACCCTTACAGAAAAGGAGGGCAAGGAGCTGGAGGATAAAAAGCTGCTTAAAAAGGCCATGGACAAGCTGTCTGAATGTATAGTGGTGTCCCTTCGTTCCTGCGATATATATACAAGATATTCAAGATGTCAGTATATATTATTATTGCCGGATGCAAAAAGTGCGGTGGAGCATGGGGTAAAGTCCCGTATTTCCTCTAAATTTAACCGCTACGGCAACCGCATGAATGTGGCTTTACAGTTTGATTTCAGAGAACTTCCGGTAAATAGCGACTGAATATTAATTTCCTCCTTTAAAAAGGGGGTTTTTTATTGACTAATCAATTTATTTGGTATATAATAAAGGTTATAGACAGTAAACAATTCCGGAGGCCATTATGGGATTTTTTGACAATGAAGGAAAATGCACCTACGAGTGGAATTTATTCCTGGATAATTTCCCCGGCATAGGTGTTTTCAAGATGATGCATGACAGTAATGTGGCATTTGTTGATAAGAATGTATCATCCATATTAAAGCTGGGCAAAACCCTTCTTCCAAGGGATGAAATGTTTGCCCTTATAGATAAGCTCACCGAAAACAGAATAGACGAATTTAAGAATATATACAGCTATAAATGTAACGATGAAACCATATACATAAATCTCCGTATTTCCTATGAGGATGACTGTGTAATAGGCTTTATTCAGGATGTTACCGGCACTATGCACCTTCATTCAAAGGAGGAGGTAAACCGGTACGATGAGCTTACCGGCATATTCACAAGGGATTACTTTATCCGTAAGGTAAGAACAGCCCTTACCGAAATTTCAGGTATGGCTAAGTGCTGTATGGCTGTTGTTCACATAAACGGCATTGAAAGGGTGGACAATGAGCTTAACTACGATAAGACCGCATTATGTATAAAGGCGGCGGCAGACGCAATAAAGAGATTTGAATCTGAGGATATACTTATCGGTGTAAAGAGCTATAAGGACTTCTTTATATTCTTCCGTCAGCGTACCAAGAAGGAGGTCACCGACATTCTTCATAAAATGTCCGAGGCGGTAAGAAGCTGTCGCATTATTGACGAATTCGGAAACGAAATACAGACAAGAAGCGGTTCATTTACAATCACCTCCGGCTACTGCTGGTATCCCACCCAGGCGGCTACCCTTGATATGATGATAAACTACGCTGACTTTGCCGTGTTCAGCGCAATTTCCACCGGCTCTGTGGATGTGGAGTTTTCTCCCGAAAAGTTTGTAAACGAGCAAAACAGCTATGCGGATTCAAGGCTTATAGCTGAGATAATAGAGGAGAATGACTTTGAATATTTCTTCCAGCCAATAGTCCATGCCACCGACGGCGAAATTTATGCCTATGAGGCTCTTATGAGGCCTAAAAATCTCACCCCCTTGGAGCTTTTGCGAATGGCAAGGGAACACGGCAAGCTGTATGAGATAGAATTTCTTACCTTTGATAATATCTTAGGCCAGGTAGCAAAGCACAAGGATGAATTCAAGGGCAGAAAGGTATTTATAAATTCCATACCGGACTTTATGTTAAAGGAGCGTGATTTTTACCGCCTTTGCGAAAAGTACGGCGATGACATAATGAAACAGGTGGTAATTGAGCTTACCGAGCAGGCAGACCTTTCAGATGAGCATATAGGAAAGCTGAGGGAATTATACTGTCAGTACGGCTGTATGATAGCAATAGACGACTACGGAAGCGGATATTCAAACAGTGCGGCGGTACTTAACTTAGCCCCGGATATTATAAAGATAGACCGTACCCTTGTAATGGAAATAAACAAGAACACCAGAAAACAGCATTTCCTTACAGGTATTATAGACTTTGCAAAGCTGAATAATATAAAGGTTCTGGCTGAGGGTGTTGAAACCTATGAGGAATTATCCGTTGCCATAAGAAGGGGAGTGGATTATGTCCAGGGGTATTATACCGCAAAGCCTGCCTTTACAGTTACCGACCATATTTCCGAGGATATTATAAACGGAATTCGTGCTATCAATATAAACAAGCCTGAGCTTCAGGTAATAAACCGCTATGAATTAAAGGAAAGCATATACGAGCCTGTGGATATATGTGCCATTAGTGAAAAGGGATATAACCGCATATCCATAAGCTGTGACTATGTTCACTTTAAGGGAAATCCCGTCCAGGCGGTTAATATGATAATCGAAATAGAGGAAAATGCCAGCGTATTTATGGTGATTGAAAATGTAATGCTGAACGGTGTTACAAAATCAGTTATATCAATAAATGACGGCGCCAGGGTAAGACTTGAATTAAAGGGCAATAATACCTTCCTGTATGACGGTATTTCCATTCCCGATTCTGCTGACCTTACCATTGTGGGCGACGGAAATCTTGTAATAAATTCCTCCAAGAATAACGGCTGTTGCATAGGTGCTTCATATAATGATCCCTTCGGCAGAATTGTTATAGATACAACAGGTAATCTTGTGCTTCATGCAAACGGCGATCATGCTGTATGTATCGGCGGCGGCATGACCTCAAGAAAATCCGCTATAAGCATCACAAACGGAAATGTAAAGTTGTCCTCCACCGGTGTGGATTGCCTTGGCATAGGCTGTTACAACGGCTCTGCTCAGATGTTCTTAGGTAATTCCTGCGTTGTAAATGTATCCTCCTCAGGAGAAAATTCTGTTTGCATAGGCTCAATATACGGCTCTGTGGATATAACCGCCAGCAGATGTAATATAAAGACCCAGGCATACGGTGTCAGAGCCTGCGGTGTGGGTACATTGGCGGCACTTAAAACAGGAAAGATAACCACCTTAAACTTCAACGACGTAAATGCGGACATAAGCATAAAAGCCCAGTACGGCGCAGGTATTGGTTATCGCACCAGCGAATGTGAGATAAACACCTTCGGCTGTCGCTTCAGCGTAAATATGGAGGGAAATTGTCTTGCAGGCATAGGCAGCGTTGAGGCTGACGGTAATGTGGTGATTGAAAAGACCACCCTTGATTTTTCTGACAGATGCGGTCCGGAGTCAAGAAGACTAGCCGCAGGCGAAACAGGTGTAAAGCTTCACAACTGCATTTTAGATGGGGAACATATAACGGAAGAAAGTTATATTCAGAACTGATATGTATAAAAACAAAAACTTTTTTGAAAGCGTGGCTTGTGCTGTCAAGGGGCTTGTAAAGGGCTTTAAGGCAGAGAGAAATTTCAAGATATATGTGGTTATAGCTGTTGTATTTCTGATTTTCAATATCCTTTTAAAATCGGGGATATATGACTATATCATTTATATCATCCTTGCTTGCGGAACCTTTGGGGCGGAATATATAAATACCGCCATAGAAAGGCTTTGCGACAGACAGTGCAGGGAGGATGACTCAGATATACGCTTTGTAAAGGATGTTTCAGCGGCGGCAGTGCTGTGTATGGGTATAGCCTTTTTTGCAAGCCAGCTTCTGATACTTGTACCAAAATTGATATGTTTATTTTAAGTATGCTTATTACCATGACCCCTGTAATTATGGCAGGGGTCATGAATATGCTTTTTTGCAAGACAAGACTTTATAAAAGACTGTCATTCCCCATAGACGGGGAAATTATTTTGTGGGATAAAAAACGGCTTTTCGGGGAGAACAAGACCTGGGGCGGCTTTTTGGGTATGATAGTATCCAATGCCATATCCCAGCTTTTGTGGGGCTTTGTGTGTCTTTTATTTCCGGGGCTTTGTTATATCTATGCCTTTTATCCCAATACCCCCTTGGTAAATCTTATAGCAGGGGCGCTTATAGGCTTTTCTTATGTACTTTTTGAGCTGCCAAACAGCTTTATTAAAAGAAGGCTTGACATACCCTGCGGAAAGACCGTAAAGGGAGTTAAGGGCGGTATATTCTTTGTGATAGACCAGATAGATTCCCTTTTCGGAGTAGGGCTTGTATTTGCCCTGCTTTATCCCATGCCTCTATGGCAGTATTTTTTATATATCCTTATGGGGGCAATAATACACATAGGAGTAAATCTTATTTTATATAAGACCGGCATCAGAAGGAACAGGTGATAAGATGATAATAGGAGAGTATAATAAGTCGGTAATACTGACCTACATAGGGGCATTGTTATCCCTTTGCGGAATTATCCTTTCGGTATCGGGATATATTCCCTTTGCTGTTATCTGCCTTGTTTTAGCCGGAATATGCGATTTATTCGACGGAGTGATAGCAAGAAGAATTGAGCGCACAGAAAGTGCAAAGCAGTTCGGGGTACAGATAGACAGCCTTGTGGATGTGGTGAGCTTTCTTGCTTTTCCTTGTGTGCTGGGAATTTATCTTCTTCAGCCTTTGGGAATATTCGGATATTTTATACTTGGAATTTATCTTCTTTGCGGTATAATCCGCCTTGCCTGGTTTAATGTTCACACCGCAGGAAAAAAGGACCATTATACAGGACTTCCCGTTACCTATGCGGCACTTGTATTGCCAATAATTTATGCGGCGGCATTGTATATTATAGGATTACGCTTTATTTTCGGGGTGGTGTATATTGTACTTGCGATACTGTTTGTACTTAATATCAGCATAAAAAAGCCCACAGGAGTATGGTATATCATTTTCGGAGTGCTTGCCGTTTTAGTTATAGGGGCTATTTTACTGCCCAATCTGATAATATGAGAGTATTTGACAGAAAAAAGGGCTGTTTTACAGAGGAAAAACAGCAGGGGGCAAAAAAGCTGGAATTTTTATATAACACCATCCCCGGCAGAATACTGCTAAAGCTGTTTTTCTGTCGCAGGATATATTCAAGGCTTAACGGTGTATATTTAAGCTCCCGACTTTCGGCAAAGAAAATAAAGCCCTTTATAAGGGAATATGACATAGACCTTACAGACTGCGAAAAGAGTGAATTTGACAGCTTCAATGATTTTTTCACAAGGAAAAGGAAGTTTAATATCACAGCCTTACAGGAACAGCTTATATCCCCCTGTGAGGGCAGGCTTACGGTATATGATATAGATGATGAGCTTTCCTTTAAGGTAAAGCAGGGAATATATACCCTTAGTGAAATTACCGGGAACAAAACCGACCTTACAGGCTATAAGGGTGGACTTTGCCTTATATATCGCCTTGGAGTGCAGGATTATCACCGGTACATATATATAGACAGCGGCAGGCTTAAAAAAAGCTATACTCTTCCGGGGGTGCTTCATACGGTAAGAAGTATAAGCGAAAAATACAGGGTTTACAGCATAAACCACCGTGTTGTATCGGTGCTTGAAACGGATAATTTCGGAGAAATGATACAAATAGAGGTGGGGGCATTACAGGTAGGTAAAATAAACAATCACCCGGACCAAGCCTTTTCTAAGTTTTCGGAAAAGGGTTATTTTTCCTACGGAGGCTCCACCATAATACAGCTTTTTAAAAAGAATACCGTTCATATAGATAAGGATATACTGAACATAAATAAAACCGGCACAGAGGTGCTTTTAAGACCCGGGGAAATTATAGGAGAGAAATTCAATGCTTAAGCGACTTCATATTTATTTTAAGGAAATGTACCCTATTATACCAAGACTTCTTTTAGGTATGATAGTTTTCGGAGAGATATATTTTATAGTGCTTTTAAATAACGGTATCACCCAATTTGATCTTGGAATACAGGAGATAATAGGCGGCTTTACCGTGTTCAGCTTTCTTTTGTGGCTGAGAATAGCAGATGACTTTAAGGACTATGAGCTGGATTGCAGGCTCTTTGCCCATAGACCCCTGCCCTCAGGCAGGGTAAAGAAAAAGGATCTTGCCATATTTGTAAGCATACTTATTGCCTTTACGGTGATCATCAATTTCTTCTTTATGAACAACTTCTGGTTTTTCCTTTTTCTTTATGTATACGGCACACTTATGTCGCTGTGGTTTTTCCATAAGAAAAAGATACAAAAAAGCCTGCCCTTAGCCCTTGTTACCCATAACCCGGTGCAGATGATAATGAATATCTACATAATTTCATTTACCTGCATAAAGTACGGGCTGGAGGCATTTACCCTTACTAATTTCCTTGCGGCATGGACACTTTATTTCCCCGCCCTTATCTGGGAGGTGGCAAGAAAGATAAGAGCCCCCAAGGACGAAACGGAATATGTGACCTATTCTAAGTTATTCGGCCATAAAAAGGCTACCATATTTATACTTATTCTCACCTGGGTGGATATACTTACAAATGTGCTTTTAGTATGGAATTTAAGCAAGATAGCAGTAGTGGCGCTTCTTATAAATACCACCTGGATGACAGTAAAATTTATTCAGTTTATTAAAGACCCTGAACGATTTAAAATCGTTGAAAAGGTGGAGCGATACACCTATATACAGGAAACCATGATGCTTCTTACAATAGCAGGCTATCTTATTTTTGTTCATGTGGTATAAGCTATGATAATAACAGAGGATAATTTCAAAGACTACAATATCGGAACAAAGGCGGCAAACCTTTTTACCCTTTTAAAGGCGGGTATAAATGTGCCGCCCCTTTTGTGTGTCACAAGCTCTTTAGATATAAATGACAGTCTTATTGAAAAATTCGGTGATGAAGATGTTTCTGTAAGATCCTCATCCGGTGTTGAGGATAGTGCCGAATATAGCTTTGCAGGACAGTTTAATACTATCCTTAATGTATCGCCGGGGGATATTAGGGAGGCCGCAGAAAGGGTGCTTTCAGTACCTCAAAGCGACAGCTTCAGAAAATATTGTGCTAACTGCAAGGTTGACCCGGATAAGGTAAATATCACCGCCATAATCCAGAAAATGATAAGGGCGGATATTTCCGGGGTAATGTTTACCGCCAATCCCCAGGGGATACTAAGTGAAGCGGTAATAGTGGCAGGCTACGGCACAGGGGATAATGTGGTTGAGGATAAGGTAAGCACCTCCGCTTATTATGTAAGCACGGGAGAAAAGCTGTATTATAGCGAAAGACAGGAAAACAGCCCTGTTTTATCTGAAAAGCAGATATACAGCCTTATTGATACAGGTAAAAAAATCAAGGAAATATTCGGGTCTGAAATGGACATAGAGTATGCCATAAAGGATGATATAATCTATATTTTACAGGCAAGGGCAATTACCACCTTAAATTATACTTCCCCTATAGTTCTTGATAACAGCAACATAGTAGAGAGCTACCCAGGAATTACCCTTCCCTTAACCCAGGACTTCATAAGGCAGGCATACTACGGGGTATTTTCCTCCCTTGTTGAAAGAATTGCAGGAAAAAAGACAGCACAGCGCCTTGATGATACCTTACGGAATATGGTGGACTGTGCAAACGGCAGAATTTATTACCGCATAAGCAACTGGTACAATGTGCTTTTGCTTTTGCCCTTTAATAAGAAAATTATCCCTGTATGGCAGGAAATGTTAGGGGTAAAAAATACCACCGTCACAAGTGATTTTAAGGCAGGCTTTCTTACCCATTTAAGGGTAAGTCTGTCCTTTGTAAGGCTTATTACAGCCTGTCCGGGACTTATGAAAGGGCTTGACGGATTTTTCGGTGAGGTAATAGCGGATTTTGAAGGGGTGGAGCTTTCTGACCTTACAAATAAGGAAATACTTTCCCGCTATGAAAAAATAAAGACCAGCGTTACAAAAAAGTGGGATATTACCCTTGTTAATGATATGTATTCCTTTTTATATACCGCCCTTTTAAAAAACAAGCTGAAGAAAATGAAGGTGCAGGACTATGCCTTAGCGGCAAACAGCTGTATTTCCGGCATTACCGGCATAGAAAGTCTGAAGCCCATATCTGCACTTATTGATATTTCCAAAAGGAAGGATACAGATATTTTAAAGGACATTTCCTCAAATGAGGATTTTTACAGGTTTTTAAAAACCGATACCGAATTGTCCCGTATATTAAAAGAATATATAGACAGGTACGGAGACAGAAATTTAGAGGAATTAAAGTTGGAAAGCAAAACCTTTCGCACAGACCCTGTACTTCTTGTACAAAGGATATTGCAGTATAGAGAGGATAATATTACCCTTGAGAAAAAGCCTGCCACAAAAAGCTACGGCAGGGGGGTTGAAAGGCTTTCAAAAAAGGCGGCTCTCGGCATAGCGAACCGTGAAAAAAGCCGTCTTGCAAGGGCAAGGCTTTACGGCATGATGAGAAGCATGATGCTTAAAATCGGAGAAAGGCTCACATCTGAGGGAAGGCTTTCCGACAGGTGGGATATATTTTATCTTTACTTTGATGAGGTTAAGGCCTCTGCTGAAAATAATGACAGCCTTAAAGACCTTGTAAGGGACAGAAAGGAAAAATATACTGCCCTTGAAAAATTACCTCCCTTTGGAAGGATAGTATTTTGCGACAGGGTGTTTGACAAAAATCCCCTTAGTGTATATAACATGGAGCTTAAAAATTCCCCGGATAAATTAAAGGGCATACCCTGTTCCATGGGGGAAGTGACAGGGGAGGCATTGGTTATAGAAAATCCCACCGCCGCCATAGATACAAGGGATAAGATACTTATTACCAAAATGACCGACCCGGGCTGGGTGTTTTTAATAGCCGGGGCAAAGGGTGTTGTTGCAGAAAAGGGCTCTCTTTTAAGCCATACCGCCATTATATCAAGGGAGCTTAAAAAGCCCTCTGTTGTGGGGGTGGACAATGTGACAGGCCTTATAAAAACAGGGGATATAATAAGGGTAAACGGCGGCACCGGTGAAATTACCCTTGTAAGGAGAGTACAGGAAATTGAGCAAAATAACAATAGCGGTATTTAAAGCCGGAAAGGGCGAAAAAAAGGCAATAAGGGATTTTCTGAAAATTCCCTCATATATTTACGGCAAGGATGAATATACCGCCGATACGGAAGCTGAAAAACAGCTTCTTACGGGAAATCATATCTTAAGTCATTACTTTGATTTTTACGGAATTGTGCTGTATAAGGAAAATAAGCCAACAGCACGGTGCAGCGTTACCATGTATCACGGGGAGAATGATGCCTATTTCGGTCATTTTGAATGTCCGGATAACAGCAAAGTAGCCGAGCTTTTACTTAGCACCGCAGAAAGGCTTTGCAAAAAATACGGCAAAAACAGGCTTACAGGTCCGGTGGACGGCTCATTCTGGATAAAGTACAGGCTTAAAACCGGGGATAATTTCGGCAGTCCCTATACCTCAGAGCCCTATAACAAGGCTTATTATGAAAGGCTTATATTATCCTGCGGTTATGGTGTATATGAAAAATACGGCTCAAATCATTATATTGTACCCTATGAGGATGACCCCCGTCTTACAAGATGCCTTGAAAGGGTAGTTAAAAAGGGATATATAATAAAAAGCCCCCAAAAAGAGGACTTTTTTAAGGCTTTAGAGGAAATATATGAAATGGTGATAAGGCTTTACAGCGGTTTTCCTGTGTTTAAGGCTATTACCAAGGAGGAATTTTTCTCAATATACGAAAAGCTTGAAAAGATAGTTGATTTTGATATGGTAAAGCTTGCCTATTATGAAAATGAGCCGGTGGGATTTTTTGTAGCAATCCCGGATTTCGGCAGAATGGTAAGCGGAAAAATAAACCCTCTTGATATACCGAAAATCCTTAAAATAAAAAAATCCCCCAAATGCTATATACTGCTGTATTTAGGCGCACAAAGCTCCCACAGAGGTCTTGGTATGGCATTAGCTGAAAGTATGAGAAGCTCACTTCGGGATAAAAACGCTCAGTCGGTGGGGGCGCTTATAAGGGAGAAAAACCTTAAAAGAAGCTACATGGATATATACACCGATAAAAGCTACAGCTACTGCCTATATTCAAAGGAGATATAAAAAAAGACGACAGTTTATTCTGTCGTCTTTTTGTTTTTCTTTGCAAATATAAACAGCTTGCTGAACAGATAATTCAAAGTAAGCACCACTATATTTGATAAAACCTTTATACACAGCTCATAAAAGCCGTTTTTTATACCCGGCATATCCACAAATAAGAACATAATAAGCAAGTCCACACCTAAGGTAAGCAGTCTTGCACCGTAAAAGGATATAAGCTCTCTTAATATATTTAAAAAGCCCTTGCTTTTACTTTGGAATACAAATATTCTGTTTGTGACATAGGCAAAGGTAACCGCCAGTATCCAGGAAATTATGTTGGGAAGGACGGTAGAAGAATCCGTTCCCTCCGAAAAGGTAAGGCGGTACATCCACTTTAAAAATTCCGGCACGGAATTTTCATCCGGGAAAATAGCATGGGCTACAAAATAACTGCCTATTGAAACTACGGTGGTAAGCACACCGAAAATAAGGTACATAATCACTTCCCGGTAGGTGGTGAACATTTCCTTCCACCGGGAGGGGTGTAATGCCATGGAAATAAGCTCTTTTACTTTATCCATCAATATCTATATCCACCATATCTCCGGCAAGATCAGAGTCAAACTGACCGAATTCGGAATTTTCATCATGGGAATGAAGGCTAGCCCCCACCATATCTCTGCCTCTTACCATATATTTATCTCTCTGAGTCTTTACAGCCTCATCAAGAAGTCTTTTTACCTCTCTTGGCTTTTTAATGGAAATAAGCTGTTTTTCAGGGGTATCACAATCCCTTGCGGTAATGGAGATAGTACCGCAGCCCACCATACGCTGACCCAGTGAAAAGCTCATTGTCTTGTCAACGATCTTATATAACTCCACCTCATCCTCTCTTATGTTAAGAAAGCCGAACTTGGTGTAAAGCATGGTGTCTGTAAGAATATACCGTGTAAAGGATATGGGAAGACCCATAATACACTTTTTGCCTGTCCAGATAATTTCTCCGTAATCTCTGCGGAGCTTTTCTAAATTAGCCATAATATATATTTCCTTTCTGTATGGATTTTTTCCTTATACTGTATTTTAACACATAAGAAGATATAAATCAATAGGCAATTTTAACTTTTGAAATTATCTGCCTTGACTTAATCCCTTTTTTATGCTATTCTTAAACCGTAAATTGTTGTAAAGGAAGAATTATAATGAAATATAAGGCAGTTATTTTTGATCTTGACGGCACGTTATTAAATACCATTGATGACTTGGCAGACAGCGCAAACAGAGTGCTTAGCAGTCTTTGTTTTCCCACCCATGAAACAGAAAAATATAAATACTTTGTGGGAAATGGTATACCAAAGCTGATAGAACGCTGTTTACCCCCTGATAAGCAGGAATATAAGGAAAAGGCATTACAGCTTTTTATAAAGGACTATGAGCTTCACAGCAGGGATAAGACAGCCCCCTATCCCGGCATAAACGAGCTTTTAAAGGCACTTTCGGATATGGGTATATCAATGGGAGTAATAACAAACAAGGCTCACAGCATAGCAGGAGAAGTGGTTGAGTATTTTATGGGAAAAAATATTTTCTGCTATGTAAGAGGCCTTGATGAAACAATAAAGGCAAAGCCTGACCCAAACGGTGCATTATCTGTTGCAGAAAGGCTTTTGGTAAAGCCCTGTGATGTACTTTATGTGGGGGACAGCGGTGTTGATATGCAAACTGCCCTTAATGCAGGCTTTACTCCCTGTGGGGTTACCTGGGGCTTTAGAAAAGAGGATGAGCTTAAAGAAAACGGGGCAGTATATATAGTACATACCCCCGGTGAAATAGTTAGTATAGTAAAGGGAGAATAAAATGAAAAAGCAGTTTCTTGAAATAGGAAAAATAGTAGCCACCCAAGGCTTAAAGGGTGAAATGAGGGTACAGTATTACTGTGACAGCCCGGAGGTAATATGTGACTTTGACAGGCTTTATATGGGCAAGGAAAAGACAGAATATGAGGTGGAAAATGCAAGACCCCATAAAAACCTTGCTGTAATTAAGCTATCCGGTATTGATGATGTGGATAAGGCTAAGACCTATGTGGGCAAAATGCTTTATATAAACAGGGATGATACCGAATTAGAAGAAGGTGTATATTTCCTTCAGGATCTTATCGGTATGAGTGTTATTGATGTTGACACCGGCAGAGAATACGGCAAAGTGGATGAGATATATCAGAACGGTGCGGCGGATGTATATTCTATTCGCACAAAGGAGGGAAAACAGCTTATGTTTCCCGGTATCCCTGAGGTTATTATAAATGTGGATATGGATAAGGATATAATAAGCATAAGACCCTTAAAGGGCTTGTTTGATGATATTGAAGAGATAAAGGGCGAATAATGATAAGAATAGATATAGCCACACTATTTACAAATATGTGTGAAAATGTGATAAAGGAAAGTATAATAGGCAGAGCCATAAAAGCAGGGCATATAGAGATATATTGCCATGATATAAGAAATTACACCGAGGACAAGCACCGCAGGGTGGACGATAAGCCCTACGGCGGCGGTACCGGTATGGTAATGCAGGCTCAGCCCATATATGACTGTATTTGCGATATAAAAAAACAGGCAGGAGATGTGCCTGTGTTTTATATGTCCCCTAAAGGACGACCCCTTACCCAAGATAAGGTAAAGCAGTTAGCCTCACTTCCCGGGTTTATAATACTTTGCGGACATTATGAAGGAGTGGACGAAAGGGTATTGGAGGAGCTTTGCGCAGAGGAAATTTCCATAGGGGATTATGTGCTTACCGGTGGGGAATTGCCTGCCCTTGTATTATCCGATGCTGTGGCAAGACTGCAACAGGGGGTACTTCCAAATGAGGAGGCATATTCAATAGAAAGCCATTATAACGGACTTTTAGAGCATCCCCAGTATACCCGACCTGAGGTATGGAGAGAAAGACCTGTCCCTGAGGTACTGCTTACGGGGGATCACAGCGTAATAGAAAAATGGCAGCAGGAACAGGCATTATCAGTTACCGCAAGAAAAAGACCGGATATGCTTTATAAGTACCTGTCAGAACAGCGGGAATTTGATGAATATGTATGCTATAAGGCTTACTATAAGGGAAAAACAGCCGATGTAGCCATACTTTGCCACAGTTTGCTTAGAAAAAGGGTATATACAAACCGTGAGGAAAAGGATGTAAAGAAAATTACGGATATGATATTCAAAACTGCGGGTTTTGTGCAAAGTGACATAAAAATCCTTCCTTTTTACAGCAAAAATCAAAGGGGAATTGTTTTTGAATGGTATAATGCTCTTATTAAAATTTTGCAGAATCATGACATAAATTATGAAATAATTTACAAAAACGGCTTAAATAAAGGCGAAAATGAGCAAAAGGATGTTATTTTTGAACAAATTCCTTAGCTTATTAAAGTGTTAAAATAGAGTGATTTATCTTTCATGTTTACAAAAATTGTTGAAAACTTTAGTCTATGTTGAATATGAAGTTGAAAACTTTTTGTAGCATTTAACCAAAAATCCGGATAAGTGGTAATGACTATTGAGCAAAATCGAAAAATAATTACAGAATTACCGACAAATTGTAAAAAGTATGTTGACGAAGTCGGCGCGAAATGATATATTATAAGAGACGAACGGGGACAGCATACGAGCATAATTCCGTTGTTGACGCCGATCATCTCTCAAGGCTTTGACTCCGTGGCTCGCAGTATTCGTTCTGTCTACTACGGAAAGAAAAAGGTAAAACACAAACGGAGGTAGTTACTATGTTTGTAAAAGAAGTAAACGTTAAGAATCAGGTAGGATTACACGCAAGACCCGCTACATTCTTCATCCAGAAGGCTAACGAATACAAGTCTACTATCTGGGTTGAAAAGGAAGAGCGCAGAGTGAACGCTAAGAGCCTTCTCGGTATTCTTTCACTTGGCATTGTAGGTGGTACTACAATCAAGATCATCGCTGACGGTGCTGATGAGCAGCTCGCAGTTGACGGCCTTGTTAAGCTTGTTGAAAGTGGCTTTGCCGAATAAGAAATAAGCGTTATAGTGTGTAGAAAAAAAGAAGAAAAATAAAAAAGCTTATATGTCTTATGACGATTCGCCGCTGAAAGTATTTTCGGCGGCTTATGTTTTTTTAAGTGAATAATTTAAGTCTTTTTAAAATTTCACCCGAAAGGATAGTTATATGCTGAAAAAGACGGTAGCAGGGGTAATAATGGCTGTTATACTGGCGCTTACAGGCTGTAAGGCAGATTATTCCCACATTACAGGCTACAATGAGATAGAAAATGCAAGAAAGCTGTACAGCGGACTTTTTTCCGCCCATCTGACAGTAACCGATATGTCAACCGGTACTCTTACCCAGGAATTATATTATTACTATGATGAGCAGGACAGATTGTGCTACAGCTATTACGGTACAGACGGCAAGCAGGAATATTACGAATATCATAACGGCAGTGAGTACAGCTATTCCACCGATAACGAAAGCTGGACCACCCTTATAGCAGGGGATCAGAATTACAGGGTATATAGTAAGACTCAGAAAATGTCCATGTGCGATGAGGGTATGATATTTATAAAGCCTGAAAGCGTCACCTCATCAAAATCCGAGAAAAGCGGAGATAATACTGTTATCACAATGCAGTATGATGTATCACAGCTTAATTCCTCCATGGCTGACCAGTTAGGCATGGTGGGACAGCTTACAGGCTTTGAGGTAATATATACCCTTGATAAGGAGGGCTATTGCACAAAGCTGATACAACGAGGAAAATCCGATAACAACGGAGAAGAAATGACGGTGGACTATGTACTTGAAATAGACCGCATGAACGATGTTGCACAAATTGAAAATCCCGTTAAATAAAAAAGAGGAGCATACGCTCCTCTTTTTTTATGCCTTATTTTCAAGTATATCTATAATCTTAAATGCCACCTTATATACATCTCCGCAGCCAAGGGTGATTATAAGATCCCCGGGACGGGCATTTTCGCATACATACCCTGCAACCTTATCAAAGGTATCAAACCACCTGCAGCCCTCTATTTTTTCGGCTAAATCAGAGGAATATATATTGTAGGTGTTTTTCTCACGGCTGCCCATAATTTCTGTAAGAACCACATTATCAGCAACAGAAAGGGCAGCAGCAAAGTCATCAAGAAGGGTATAGGTTCTTGAATAGGTAAAGGGCTGATGTACCGCCCATACCCTCTTAAAGCCCTTCATGGCCTTTGCTGTTTTAAGTGTAGCCATAACCTCTGCCGGATGGTGTGCATAGTCATCCACTATGGTTATATCATTTATTACAGCCAGTCTTTCAAAGCGTCTGCCGGCGCCCCAGAAGGTTTCAAGACCCTTGTTTATGTTTTCGGGGGAACATCCGCAGTTAAGTGCGGCGGCACAGGCCGCAACGGCATTTGTTACATTATGATCTCCCGGAACATGGATATAAATTCTTTCTGTAAATTCCCCTTTGTGATATAAATCAAAGCCGGTGCAAAAATCGTCCACCTTTTCTATATTCAAGGGGTAGTAGTCGTTATTTTCGCTTCTGCCGAAGGTGATTATTTCCCCCTTGAACTGTGATGCCTTTATAGCATCAAGGGTGTTTTTATCATCCCCGTTTATAACAAGAAGTCTGGAGGTAAGATTACAGAACTTAGTAAAGGATGCCTTTAAATTATCCATGGTCTTGAAATAATCCAGGTGATCTGCATCTATATTAAGAATTACCGATACATCCGGGAAAAGGTGCAAAAAGGTATTGGAAAATTCGCAGGCCTCACACACCATGGTGTCACTTTTACCTGCTCTGCCGCTTCCTCCTATTGCCTTCAGCTTTCCCCCTATAACGGTGGAAATATCCAGCCCTTGGGCTAAAAACATATGGGTAAGCATTGACGAGGTGGTGGTTTTGCCGTGAGTACCGCAAACACACACCGCATTATCATACCAGGAGGTCACAAGTCCTAAAAGCTCACATCTTTCAATACAGACAGCATCGCTGTTTTTAGCGGCAATAAGCTCCGGGTTATCACTCATAATAGCGGCGGTGTATACAATAAGGTCAGCCCCCTCTATATTTTCCGCCCTTTGACCCATATATACGGTAATACCCATATTGCGTACAGCCTTTAATGTTTCTGTTTCGTTGTTGTCAGAGCCGGTTATAAAATATCCCTTGCTGTGAAGTATCTGCACCAGGGGATACATACCGCTGCCGCCGATACCTATAAAATGAACGTGCTTTTTACCTGTCAGAAAATCTGTCATAGCTATGTCCTTTCCTTATTCCCAAAGGCATAATACCATAATATGCCCTTACGAAAATTTTATGCCTTATTTATTAAGAAGCATTTTTGTTTTAAGAAGTGCCAGCTGTGTTTTTGCATCCTCAATTTCATTATTCATAACCATTTCCACAGCCTTATCAAGGGGGATTTTAGTTACCTCAAGAAACTCATCATCGTCCAGCTTCTGTTCACCACTTTCAAGCCCCTTTGCAAGGTACATATGAATTATCTCAGTATCATAAGCAGGGGTGGGATAAAGACAGCCAAGGTAGGTGTATTCCTTTGCGCTACAGCCTGTTTCCTCCTTTAATTCACGAAGACCGCAGGCATAGTGATCCTCACCGTAGTTTAGCTTTCCGGCAGGAATTTCAAGCAAAACCTTCTGATAGGGGTATCTGAACTGGCGTACAAAAAGCACCTCGTTGTTTTCTGTCAGAGGTACTACACACACTCCCCCGGAATGATGAACCACATCTCTGCCTACAACAGAGCCGTTTTCAAGCTCCACAGTATCTCTTGTAACATAAAGAATTCTTCCCTCGTATTTTACTTCACTTTCAAGGGTTTTTTCGTAAAGCTCCATATTTATCCTCATTTCTCCGATGAATTATTCTCATCGGTATTTTTTTCTTTTTCAAGGCCGGCCTTAGCCGATTTATTTACGCTTTTGATATAGGCATTATGTGTAATAAGCCTGTCTGTTATATCGGTTTCATATAAGTGATATTCTCTGTTTGGTTTATAGTGCTTTACTGTCTTTAATATGATATAGTAAGCTATAAGCGCCACAGCAGAAATTACAGTACATACTATACCTGCCTTAAGGCCGGGGGTAACATAGTCAAATTTAATTTCACAATTACCGGCAGGAACCTTAATTCCCATAACACCGCCGTTTACCTTTTCAATCTCCACAGGCTGTCCGTTTACAGTTGCACTCCAGCCGGATTCGTATGGAACTGAAAATACCACAAAGCGGTCGGTATCATAGGATGAGGTGGCTATAAAGCCGTTTGCAACAGCCTTAAAGCTATCCACACAGGTAAGTGCTAACTCACCTGCATCCTCTATAAATGCCTCTTTAGTAAAGCCTATGGTTTCCTCCACATCAATTTCCGTTAAAAGACCCTCGTATTTTTCTATCTGCTCATTATTTAAAAGGCAGGCACGGATAAGCATATTAGCCCCCTTTTCACTGGCCACGCTGTCAAAGTCCTGGTAGCTTATATAGTGGTCATAGGAATATCCCATTGGGATATAGGCATTGTTCTTATATATGGAAAATCCGTCCTGTTCATCTATTTTCTCAAAGAAATCCATATCCTCAAGAAGCTCTTTTGTGTCCTTATTGTCCTCCTTATAGGTCTGCACTATAAAATACTTGGTGGAGTTAAGGCTTCTCATGGCATAATAAGCCCCGTCAGGGTCGGTATTTACCGAACGCTCAAAGCCTAAGGTTTCATAATACTCAAAGGCTGAGCCGGGGAGAATAGAATGGAAGCTTCTGAATCCGTACATATCCCACAGCATATTGGCATTATTTGTGACTCCGAAGGTTTCCACACGGTAAAAGTCCTCCTCGTCATCAAGCTCAATAGTGGCATCCACAATGCTGTTGTAATCTCCCACACGAGGGCCTAAGGATCTGCCGTAAATAAGGGTATAGTAGGAAAAGCCCATGCAGGCTACCATGGTGTAGACAATAGCCCTTCTTAAGAAAAAGTCGGTGTTAAGCCTTGCTTTTCTTTTTATCAGTATATAGCATACAATAAGGGCTGTAATTGCTAATATAACCGAAATCCAGAAGGGGAGCTTTTCATTAGGCAGTTGGAATAATTCCACCACCTCTATTTTGGAGCTTTCTTCTGTGATAGGGTCGGTGATTGTCTTTTTTACCTTAGAAGGCAATATTCCCACAAGGGAAATAAGCCCTACACCGAGAGCACACCACTTAACCCCGTATCTCATATCTATTTCCTTATCCTCAAGGGCGGCGGCTGTCATGAAGCAGCATACTAGAATAGGCATATAATACCACCTTGTGTAGTAGTTATCGTTAAACAATACAAAGGTAGCATTAAGTCCGGGGATAAGGGCAAACAAAAGCATAATCGGGGCTAAATATTTTGCCCAGTGCTTTGTTTTGTATCTGATAAAGGAAATAACTCCTGCCATGGAGAAAAGGGGAAGATAGGCAGAAACGCTTGACCACCTGGCGGCGGAGTTTGGGAAGAAGTTCTGTCTTGCAGGAATATCAGCCGGGAAGAACAGACTCTGGAATATAAGTCCGTATCTTTGCTGCGGATCTTGGAAAACCAGATCCCAGCCGTTAAGCATCTGTCCTGTACGGGGTACATCAAGACAGGTGAGAATTGCCGGTATAAACATAACTCCCGCAAGGGCAACACCCATAACCGATTCAAAGGCAAGGGCAAAGAAGGTGCTTAAATTATTGCAAAACCTCTTGTCGTTTGTAATTCTCAGCAGGAAGTACACTAAAAGGAATATGCACTCTCCCACAAAGAAGAAGTAGTTTACAAAGGCATTAAGTGCCACCATAAGGGCAAAGAATGCCCTTCTTTTATTTACCGCCGCTTCTTCAAGGGCAATAAGCAAAAGAGGGAAGGCAACCATAGCCTCATGGAAGTGGTTAAAGAATATGTTATAGATCGAAAATCCGGAGAAGGCATAAAGCAGTCCGCCTATAATGGCAGACTGAGGCTTTTTCACAAATCTTCTTATATAGGCAAAGCCGAAAAGAGAACAGCAGGATAGCTTTAATACTATAAGGGGCGCCATAAGATACTTGGCAAAATCCGCAGGGAAGGGCAGAGTAAGCCAGAAGAAGGGACTGCCGATAGTATAGAAGGAGTAGGAGCCGATAAAGTTAGCACCTAAGTCGGTGTACCAGTCCCACATAAAGCTGCCGGTTTTTATAGCCTTGTTGCAAAGTGTATAGAAGGGTATTTGTTGAGCATTATAGTCGCCGTAATAGATAAAATATCCCCCGTCTATTATCACAAAGGGCAAAAGCAGGAGTATTGCCATTACAGCGGCTAAGCAGAATGCTTTTTTGTAGTAGCTTTTTTCGGTTTTGTACATTCGCTGTGATTCCTTTCAATCAGTATAAAACTGCTCCGTATTTCTGAGCTATTCTCTCCAGTCTTTCAGGCTCAATAAGAGAATTTGTATCAACGATCGCCCTGCCGTTATAAAGCATAAGCGCCACTTTAAGGGATATTTCATCATCGGATAAAAATGACACCGGCAAGGTAGCCATGTGCATATTTCTGCAAAAATCAATGGCATCGTCAGGAGAATTTATACTTACGGTAAGTACATCATAATTCTGTGAGCAGGCCTCGGTTATTTCATCTGTCATATCCGGGGCGCACTCTATTGCAGGAGAAAACTCTGTGGTATCCGCCTCTAAGAAAAATCTCTGATTTTCTGTGGCAAACACAAGGGTGGTATCCTGCTTTTCTGTATCCGGAAGTTTAAGGCCGGAATTTTTAAGCTCTTTTATCTTAGCTATGTAGGAGGTATCTGCCATACAGTCTACCCCCAATATAACAGCACCCACATCGGCGGATTTTTTAAGAGCCCTTGCAAATTCCTCAGAGGAAAGGGGGATAGTATTTCCCGATTCGTCTGTTTCGTATGGGCAGGGCTTTGCTATAAGGGGAATATTTGCATAGGGGTATAATTCCTCAATCAGCTCTGCACATAATGAGGGGGTTGTCCTGCTGATACCAAAGGCATCTATTCCAAGGGACTGAAGCACTATAAGAGCGCATACCACATTGGTATCGCTTGTGCTGTCACCGTCCTCGTCTGCTGTCATGGTAACTATAACAGGCTTTTTTTCCTTTTTGCAGGCTATAACCGCCGCCCTTAAATTCCACATGGAGGGCACACCCTCGATTACAAATATATCACAATAGGGGCTTAATGCCTGCACCTGCTGACGGTATACCGACATTATCTCAGTAAAGGTATAATCTCCGTAGGGCTCTACTGTCATGGCGCTGGAGGTGATACAGCCGGCTATTATGGCCTTGCCGTGGAAATTGTCATAGGTTATTTTTGCCGCATTTACATTAAGCTCCTCGGTTTTATCCTCAAGCCCGTACTTGCTTAAAATAGCCCTGTTAGCGCCGTTTGTGGCGGTGTAGAGAATATCCGCCCCCATATCAAGCTGTTGCTGTTGGAAGCTTATAAGGTGGTTTTTATGCTCACAGGCAAAAAGGGAAATAGGGGTAGTACCGTCATAGCCGTATTTACCAAAGCCGGCGGCATTACCGCTGTCAAGAATACCGTACAAGGGTATTTCCTGCTTACTACTGAAACTGTCCATTTTAATTCCTTTCGGTAGGTTACATTTTTTCCGGGGCTTCTACCTTTAACATATCCAGCAGGTTTTTAAATACTCTGCCGGTAGCCTTACAAAGGTAAAGTCTGGACTGAACTGTATTTTCTTCCTCGCCCTTTATTCTACAGCTGTCATAGAACTTATGGAACAGCTGGGCAAGGTCATAAAGATATCTTGTGATCTTAGAGGGGTTATAGTCCTTTGCCGCCTCATTTATGCAATCCTGAAGGGATGCAATATGACGGATAAGTGCAAGCTCAGCAGGATGAGTAAATGAAAGCTCCTTGTCGGAAATTTCCTTTATCTCAATGCCCTCCTCACTCATTCTTCTTAAAATACTGCAAATTCTTGCATGGGCATACTGTACATAGAATACAGGGTTGTTTGAGCTCTCCTCAATGGCAAGCTCCAAGTCAAATTCAAGGTGGGTGTTGGGATCTCTTAAATTAAAGAAAAATCTTGCGGCATCAATAGGCACCTCATCAAGAAGTGTAGACAGGGTAATTGCCTTTCCCGAACGCTTTGACAGCTTTACTGTTTCACCGTTACGCACAAGCATTACCATCTGCATAATAACCGCATCAAGCTTAGAGGGGTCAACTCCGAGAGCCTGTAATGCCGCCTTCATTCTGGGAACATAGCCGTGGTGGTCAGCGCCCAGTACATCGACAGCCTTATCAAAGCCTCTTGTTACCAGTTTATCATAGTGATAAGCTATATCCGGTACAAAGTAGGTGGGAATACCGTTTGCTCTTACAAGCACTCTGTCCTGGTCATCTCCGAAGTCGGATGCCTTAAACCACACAGCACCCTCCTTTTCGTAGGTATAGCCCCTTTCGGTAAGCATATCAACTATCTTCTTTACAGCACCGTTTTTATGAAGGGTACTTTCTCTGAACCAGGTATCATATACAATGCGGTATTTTTTAAGATCCCTTTCAAGACCCTCTATATTAAGGGGAAGGGCATAATCCACAAGGGCGGATTTTCTTTCCTCCTCATCACAAGCGGCAAATTTATCACCGTTTATCTTGTAGAAATTATAGGCGTGACAGATAATATCCACACCCTTATAAACATCCTCAGGCATGGGGAATGCCTCTTCATTTGTGAAAATAGCGTTGCAGTATTCCTCCCCCTCAAGACCTGAAAGAAGCTCTGCTTTTTCCTTGTCGCATATCTGCATATATCTTAAGGAAAGGGATTTTCCGAACTTTTCTATCTGATTTCCGGCATCATTTACATAAAATTCACGCTCAACATAAAATCCTGCATACTGTAAAAGGGAAGCAAGGCTGTCACCTAAAGCACCGCCTCTTGCATTACCTATGTGCATAGGGCCTGTGGGGTTTGCAGATACAAATTCAAGAAGTATTCTCTTGCCCTTGCCGTAGTCTGTCTTGCCGTAGCTGTCCCCTTGATCAATTACATTCATAACCGTGCGGTTAAACCAGTCAGGCTTTATGTAGAAATTAAGAAAGCCGGGGCCTGCCACCTCAAGGCGCTCAAAATAACTGCCCTCCAGCACCGCATAGTCAGCTATCATCTGTCCTATTGCTCTGGGGTTTGACTTTAATGCCTTAGCAAATGCCATAGCCGCATTACAGGAAAAATCTCCGTGGGAAACATCCGCAGGACGCTCCACATTAAAGCCCGGAAGGGCTACCGCCTCGATTTTTCCCTCAGCCACCATATTGCCAAGGGCATTAATAACTATTTCTCTTACCTGCTTTTTAGCAAGGTCAATCATATTACTCATTTTCGTACTCCTTGATATATATCTGAATTTCGTTTTCTGTCATATATTCCGAATCGGTCATAATAACATAACGCAGAAAAAGACTGCCGCCCTTGTCGGTTACATTATTCTTAACGGAAATTCCCTTTACCGAAAGCATAAGAGTGCCGTATTCGGTGTTATATCTGAACATATGAATAACCCCGTCTTCAACTGTTAGTATGCTGGCTAACGGGCCTGTTCGTATAATATTCACCTTTTTGCCGGTAATAAGGATATTTACCGCATTATCCTCCTCTTCCCCTGATTCGCTGTACATAAGCCTGTAGCCCTTTTCCGTTCTTTTTAAGGTACCGGTCACATTGATTATGGCCTCCTCAGGCTCCTGCTCATAGGGCATATGCTTTGAAACCAGGGTAACATTTACCTTTTTAGTCAATGTCAATTCCTTTCTTATCTGTAATCAATAGCGGCACAGATAAGCCTGTCAATAAGCTCTCCGTAGCTTCCTCCCCCTGCCTTGGCGATTTTTGAAAATGCGCTGTTTTCCGCAAGGCCGGGTACGGCTCTTACCCTTCTTACCACTATCTTTTTATTTGTTACCATAAGGTCAACTCTTGCAAAGAATTTACAGCCGAGGGCTCTGAAAGCGCCTACTGAAATTTCCTTAGCCTTTTTAGCGGTATTTTCGTCTATTTCCGCAGGAATTATAAGCTCAGAATATCTTGCCACATTTTTACCGTTTACATCAGTAGCCTTAAGCTGTGCCACCGGGAAGCGGTCACTTACAAAGCTGTCGGATAATACCGCACACTCAATTGCAATACCCTCTAAATCCTCCTCCACAATAATTGTGGGGTGATGTGAAAAGGCGGACTTAATTGCCTCATCAAGCTCATCGTCATTTTCAGCCCTGTAAGCACCTATGGCGGAGCTGCAATTTGTGGGGGCTACATAAAGAGGGAAGGTGAGCTTTTCCTTTATCATTTCAACCATTCTGTCCATGTGGTCAAGCCAGCCTCGGTTGAAGGTAAGATAGGAAGCCACATCAATTCCGGCATCACTCAGCAGAAGATTGGTGAGCTTTCTGTCAAGGCATAAATTGGATGCCGCAAGGTCACTGCCGATAACCGGAACCCCTGACAGCTTGCAAAGACCCTGTATTCTTCCGTCCTCGCCGTATTTACCGTGTAAAAGAGGGAAAACCGCATCTATACGGTGAATACTTGTCTGTCCGTCCTGCATTATCTTTATTACACCCTTGTGCATAGCGTCCGGGCTTAATACACATTGACAAGCGTCTGTATCTGTTTCCCATACGCCGTTTGGTATATTTTCAAAGCTGCCGGGATAGAAAAGCCATCTGCCTGCTCTTGTGATACCGATAGGCAGAGGATCATACTCATCCTTAGGCATAGCACAAAGCACATTATAGGCTGTTCTGAGGGAAGCCTTATGGTCGGCTGAAGCACCGCCGAAAAGCACCGCAATTCTTTTCTTTGCCATTATTATCTGATCCTTTCATGGAATGTAATTACTTTGATATATACACATTTAGTATACCACATTTTATATAATATTGCAAGGCGAAAAAGGTAAACAAACCACTATTTGTAAATAAAATAAGACCGGATATACATCCGGTCCTTATTTATTACTGAGCCATGCCTATCTCAATAGCCTTCATATTGGCTTCAAGGAGATTTGCCTTTCTCGGAGGGATAACCTTCTTCATGGTTTCCCTTACAGTTTCAATGGAAGCAATTCCGGTTTCCTTAATCAGCTTACCTGTAAGAATAATGTTAGCCATACCCTTTAAGTCATTTTCATTTGCAAGGGCGGTGGCAGGAACATAAAAGCAGGTAATATCTGTTCTCTCACACTTTGAGCTTATAAGTGCGCTGTCGATAATGGCAATACCGCCGGGTACTACCTTATCAATAAACTTATCAAAGCTGGGCTGATTCATAACGATAAGTGTATCCGGCTCATCCACAAGGGGAGAGCCTATGGGGTCATCACTTATACATACAGAGCAGTTACAGGTACCGCCGCGCATTTCAGGGCCGTATGAGGGAAGCCATGAAACCTGCTTGTCATCATAAAGACCGATATATGCAAGTACCTTGCCCATAAAGAGAATACCCTGACCGCCAAAGCCTGCAAGTAACATTTCCTTTGTCATCTTATAGCACCCTCCTTATATACACCGAGGGGATAGTAGGGAATCATCTCGTCCTTAACTCTCTGTAAAGCCTCAATGGGTGTCATACCCCAGTTTGTAGGACAGGTAGAAAGCACCTCAATAATAGAGAAGCCCTGCTTGTTTTTCTGGAACTCAAAGCCCTTTCTGATAGCCTTCTTAGCCTCATTTACTGACTTGGGGTCAATAACGGTTACTCTCTGTGCCAAAGCAACACCTGAAAGCTGAGATAACATTTCGCAAACTCTTACCGGGAAGCCCTCCACATCGGGATTTCTTCCGTAGGGGGTGGTCTGTGTTATCTGACCGGGCAGGGTGGTGGGAGCCATCTGACCGCCTGTCATGCCGTAGGTGGTGTTGTTGATAAAGATAACGGTGATATTTTCACCTCTTGTTGCCGCATGAACAATTTCCGCAGTACCTATAGCCGCAAGGTCGCCGTCACCCTGATATGTAAATACAAACTTATCGGGGTTAGCTCTCTTTACACCGGTAGCAACCGCAGGAGCACGGCCGTGAGCCGCTTCAATAACATCACAGTTAAAGTAGTCATAGGCCATTACTGAACAGCCTACAGGGCATACGCCTATTGCATCGCCCTCTATATCCATTTCATCAAGCACTTCAGCTACAAGTCTGTGTACTATGCCGTGGGTACAACCGGGGCAGTAGTGCATAACAGCATCGGTAAGTGCGTGGGGTTTCTTGAAATCAGGCATTATAAATTACCTCCCAGCTTTTTTATCTCAGCAAGAATTTCAGCGGGCTTAGGAATAACACCGCCTGTTCTGCCGTAGAAGTGTACGGGCTTTGAGCATTCGATAGCCAGCTTAACATCATCTATCATCTGACCCATTGACATTTCTACTACAAGCACTTTCTTTGCATTTTTGCAGGCATCCTTTATCTGCTGTACAGGGAAGGGCCAGAGTGTGACAGGACGAACTATACCAACCTTTATACCCTGCTTTCTTGCCTGTTCAACAGCGGACTTTGCAAGTCTTGCGGTGGAGCCGTAGGCAACAACTACCACATCCGCATCGTCACAGTAGTCAACTACAGCCTCGCTGTGGTTTGCCTTTACCTCCTCATAACGCTCAAATCTATCCCTTACTATATCCTCCAGCTGATCAGGCTTTAAGTAAAGGGAGTTTACTATATTGTGGGGACGCTTATGGCCGTGACCGTTTGTAGCCCAAGGCTTATTTGAAGCATCGGACATCTTTATTTCAGTATCCGGGAAGCAAACAGGCTCCATCATCTGACCTAAAAGACCATCAGCAAGGATAACAGCAGGCATTCTGTACTTGTCTGCCATATCAAATGCCTTTGATACATAGTCAGCCATTTCCTGAACTGAAGCAGGAGCGTATACAAGGGCATGGAAGTCACCGTGGCCGAGGGCGTGGGTTACCTGCCAGTAGTCTGACTGGGAGGGCTGTATACCGCCAAGACCGGGGCCGCCTCTTTGTACGTTAATAATAACGCAGGGAAGATCTGCGCCTGCTATGTAGGAAATACCCTCTGTTTTAAGGGAAATTCCGGGAGATGAAGAGGAAGTCATGCAACGGATACCTGAGCTTGCACAGCCGTATACCATGTTTATTGCGGCAACCTCTGATTCTGCCTGTAAAAATGTACCGCCTACCTTAGGCATTCTCTTTGAAAGATATGCGGAAATTTCTGTCTGGGGAGTAATGGGATAACCGAAAAAACACTTACATCCTGAACGGATAGCAGCCTCAGCCAATGCCTCATTACCCTTCATTAAAGTTTTCTCAGCCATTTGCTTCACCTCCGACAGTAATAGCGCAATCGGGACACATAATTGCACATAATGCACAGCCTATACATTTTTCGTCATCAATGCAGACTGCGGTATAATAACCCTTGCTGTTAAGCTTTTCTGTCTGCAATTCAACGATTTTCTTAGGACAGGCGGTAGTGCAAAGTCCGCAGCCCTTGCAGCGGTCGAAATCTACCTTCATTTTCGCCATAATTCTGACCCTTCCTTTCATTATTTTACCACAGGTCAAAGGGTAAAATAAAATTTTTCTGATCTTATCGGTATCTGCTGTTATTCCCACAGCTTTTTTACATATATATCGATAGGATAAATATTATCATCAGCCTTTACATCAAGACTGCGATTTACACATACACAAACAAGCGGAAGTCCTGCCTTTTCGGCCACCGCCTGTCCGTAGGGAATACCGGTATTGACAGTATCAATATCCGTATCACATCCAAGATTGGAATTATTCACTATGCCGGTACATTTAAGAGAGCTTGCCTGCTCAATAAGATACATAAGCTCCAGCGCCTCCTCAGGCTCCTTTGTAAGGTATCTGAAGCGGTTTACAACATACAGCATCTGCATATCGGTGCCTTCAAGACAATGGGCATATCTGCCTAATGCCTTAGCCCCCTCATCATCTCCCCCCACATCCACAATAACCAAGCCCTCCTGCCTTACAATGCTTGCAAGGTCAAAGTTAAGCGCCGGTATATCAAGGTTTGAATTGGCGTAGGTGGGAACTATAAGCCTTATATCATTATCTGCAAAAAGCTGTTCAAAGTCTGCGGTACGGAAATATGGATTTACTATATCAAGATCCACCACCGTAACCCTTTCGCCCCTTTTTGCCGCATCAAGGGCAAGGTTTACCGCAAAGTTTGTTTTACCGCTGCCATAGTGACCGGTAATTACATTTACTTTCTTTATCTGCATATATCTTCACTTCTGTCTATTCTATTAAAAAAAGTGCTATAAACCTATAGCACTTTTTATTATACCACTTTTATAAGCTTTTGTAAATACTAACCGGAATTTTTTATACGAAATTTCAGGAAAATTACTCGGTTTCGGTATTTTCAGCAGGTGAAGCTTCATTTGTAATGGAATTTTCCGCCTGAGCTCTTAATTCCTCATCTGCTATATCGGATAATTCGCCCTTCATCAGCTTTGCAAAGTCCTCACCGTCAATCTTTTCATGCTCGATAAGGTATTCTGCCACCACATGAAGCTGATTCATATTTTCAAGAAGGATCTGCTTTGCATTTTCATAGCCGGCATCAATAAGCTCACGAATTTCACCGTCAATCTCAGCGGCAACATTTTCGGAGTAGTTTCTGCCCTGGGAGTAATCTCTGCCTAAAAATACCTCGCTGGTGTCATGACCGTAAACAATGGGTCCCAGCTTATCTGAGAAGCCGTATCTTGTAACCATATTTCTTGCAATATCGGTGGCTCTTTCAATATCGTTGCTGGCACCGGTGGAAATATCATCAAGCACCAGCTTTTCAGCCACACGACCGCCCAGAAGAACGATAATTTCCTCCTCCATCTGGGTCTTACTGCGATAGCTTCTGTCATTTTCGGGAAGGGACAGGGTATATCCTCCTGCCATACCTCTTGGGATAATAGAAACCTGATGAACAGGGTCCTGTGTCTTACAATGATATGTGCAGACTGCGTGACCCGCCTCGTGGAAGGCGGTAAGACGCTTTTCCTTTTCGGTAACCACTCTGGACTTCTTTTCGGGGCCGGCAATAACCTTTATTGTAGCCTCCTCAATATCCTCCTGGGTGATAGCTCTCTTATTTGCTCTTGCCGCAAGTAATGCCGCCTCGTTTACAAGGTTAGCAAGGTCCGCACCGGTAAAGCCTGCGGTACTCTTTGCTATGGTTGAAAGACTTATATCGGGAGCAAGCTTTTTATTTCTTGTGTGAACCTTCAGTATTTCCTCACGGCCCTTTATATCGGGGTAGCCTACTACTATCTGTCTGTCAAAACGACCGGGACGCAAAAGTGCCGGGTCAAGAATATCTCTTCTGTTGGTAGCGGCAATAACTATAATGCCCTGATTATCAGAAAAGCCGTCCATTTCAACAAGGAGCTGGTTTAATGTCTGCTCACGCTCATCATGACCGCCGCCGAGACCCGTACCTCTCTGTCTGCCCACCGCATCAATTTCATCAATGAAGATAACAGAGGGGGTGTGCTTTTTAGCCTGATCGAATAAATCACGGACACGGGAAGCACCTACACCTACAAACATTTCAACAAAGTCAGAACCGCTTATTGAGAAGAAGGGAACATTAGCCTCACCGGCAACTGCCTTTGCAAGTAAAGTCTTACCTGTACCCGGAGGGCCTAAGAGAAGAACACCGTGGGGTATCTTCGCACCTAATTCCTGGTACTTTCTGGGATTTTTCATAAAGTCAACAATTTCCGCCATTTCAGCCTTTTCCTCTTCGGCACCTGCCACATCGGCAAAGGTTACTCTGGGGCCGTTGTCCTGCATTGTCTTTGCATTTGCCCTTGAAAACTGTGACATCTTTCCGCCGCCGGAGGCCTGACGCATAATAACAAAGGTGAAGCCCAGCATAAGCGCCATAATAAGAAGATAGGGCAGGAAGCTAAGCAAGAAGGAATTATCCGAAATGGGATAAAAGTCCACCACAAGGGGCTTATCGGGATTTTTTTCGTTATATTTCTGACGATATTCAAGTGTATCCTGTAAGAATAAATTCACATTAGGCACTGTATAAATATATGCCTTCTGGTCATTTCCCTTGAGGGTATACTTTAGCTCCCCTGAGCCTAAATCCAAAGTATATCCGGATACATTGAAATTGTCAAACTCGCTTATTACCTGTGAATAGGTCACCCTTTCACCGGGACTGCCTGTCATCTGAAGCAGGGTCACCATGCCGATAACAAGCACAGCAAGAACTGCAAGATAAATAAATACGCCTTTAAATTTGTTCTGATGCATATTTTAACCCTTTCTACACATTAGTTTTATTATATGACCGAAGCCGGTCAAAAAATTTCATCATATCACCGCAATATAAGGAAGGTTGCGGTATTTTTCCCCATAGTCAAGGCCGTAGCCCACTACAAAAAGATCCTCAATCTCAAAGCCCACATAGTCAGCCTTTACATAACATTCCTTCTTTACCTTTTTGTCAAGAAGGGTACATATTTTCACCGACCTGGGATTTTTTTCTTCAAAATGTCTTTTAAGAAATTCAAGGGTTTTTCCTGTGTCTAATATATCCTCCACAATGATAACATCCTTGTTTTCTATATCCACAGATATATCTGTTTTAAGCACAAGCTCACCGGAGGTCATACTATCCCCGTAGGAGCTTACCCTTACAAAATCAATTACGCAGTCCTTGTCTATATTCTTTACAAGATCGGACAAAAACATAAATGAGCCCTTAAGCACTCCCACCACCACAATATCATCGCCGCAATCCCTTGTTATGGCGGCGCCAAGGGCAGCTGCCTTATCGGTCAGCTGCTGTGATGTATATAAAATTTCCTTGATATTTTCCTTCATAGCATTTCCTTGCACAGTCTATAATAATAGACTTATATTAAATAAATGTTAAGCAATAATACCGCTTAATAAGTTTAACTGTATAATTATAGCATACAGATTATGAAAATTCAACATAAATAAAAATTTTAACAAAATTTTAATTTTTCTTTCACATTAGTTATTTTTACGGAATTTTGCGGTATCTGTCATAACATACAGCTTTTTTCTTCTTATTCCTATAAATTTATACTGGCAGGGATTTATTTTGCCCTTTCCTGCCCGGACAATTTCCACAAAGGAATTAAGGGCAAGAGTTGAAAGGGGAATGTCATTTTCCTTAAATATTATTGCCCCTATCCTTATAAGGATGCAATAATCCAGTCCCATCAGCTTTTTAACATCATACATATCCCCCAAAACAGCCTGCTCAAGGGAATTTCTCGCCACATTGTCAAGATATTCATCATCCATAGACAAAGCCCTTGTAAGCCTTGTTATTGATGTAAGCAGGGAGGGGTTTATTTCCTTTAATACCGGTATCACATTATGACGGATTTTGTTTCTGGTGTAGTCATCGCTTAAATTAGTGCTGTCTGTCACATAGGAAAGGGAATTATCCTTGCAGTATTGTTCTATCTCCTCTCTTGTAAGAGATAGTATGGGACGGATAATATTTCCCCTTTTTCTCGGTATACCGCATACACCCGACAGGGCAGTACCCCTTGCTATATTTATAAGCAGGGTTTCGCAATTATCAGAGGCGGTATGGGCAGTTGCTATATAGCCTCCGCCACAAACCTCGTCAAAAAAGCCATATCTTATATCCCTGGCGCATTTTTCCACGCTTTCGTGCTTTTTTATATAATCCAGCACCCGGATATTCTTCACAGTAAGGGGAATATCAAGCTTTTTGCATAAATCCCTTACAAATGCCTCATCCCGGTCGCTTTCCTCACCCCTCAGATTGTGGTTTACATGACAAGCGCAAAGCTCAATGGAAAGCTCCTCCTTTAAGGTATAAAGCATATGAAGTAAAGCAACGCTGTCAGCACCGCCGCTTAATGCAACGGTTATCTTTCCGGGGTTGCCCCCGGTCAGAGCCATAAGCTCATCTTTAACCCTGAGGATCACTCTTAACACGCTCCACATCGGTAAATCTTGTAAATTGTCCGTCCCAGTAAAGCTCAATATCGCCGGTTTCACCGTGACGGTTTTTAGCTACGATACAATAGCAGGCCTTCTGATTTTCCACGGTTTTGTCATAGTAGCTTTCACGATACAGGAATAATACTATATCCGCATCCTGCTCAATGGCACCTGAGTCACGAAGGTCAGAAAGCATGGGTCTTGTTTTTTCCCCCTTCTTTTCGGCAGAACGGGCAAGCTGTGACAGAAGTATTACCGGAACATTAAGCTCCTTTGCCATGATTTTAAGGTTTCTGGTCATTTCCGCAACCTCATTTACACGGTTAAGATCCCGTCTTCCCGAGGAAATAAGCTGTAAATAGTCTATTACCACAAGACCGAGATTATTTTCTCTTCTCAGCTTAGCCTTAATTTCATTTACCTTTATAGCAGAGGTATCATCTATAAGTATATTATAGCTTGAAAGCCTGTTTGTAACATCTATAAGCTTATTCCAGTAGTCCCTTGTGATTTTGCCGGTATTAAGCATATTATTGGGTATCATACCCTCAGATGCCAGCATACGGGAAACAAGCTGTTCCTTTGACATTTCAAGGCTGAATACACAGATAGTCTTATCCGGCTGAAGCCTTGCGGCATTTGCGGCAATATTAAGGGCAAATGAGGATTTACCCATACCGGGTCTTGCCGCCACTATAATAAGGTCAGTGGGCTTAAGACCGTTTATTCTTCTGTCAAGGGCAGGAAATCCGGATTTATAGCCCTGCTTTGTAAATGCCTCAGGGTTTCCTGCTATCTCATTATATTCATTAAGCAGTCCTATAAGGATATTCTTTATATGGGTAAGACCCCTTGCATCCTTCTGATTACGCAGATCATATATAATACGCTCCGCATTATCAAGTAAGGATTCAGCGTCCTCCTTCTGGTCAGAAGCCTTTTCGGAAAGCTCCCTTGATACCCCTATAAGCTGACGACGGATATATTTTTCTTCCAGTACATCTATATATTCATCTATCCTGCGGTAGTCACCGCCCTGCTTTATAGGCTCAATCAGCTTTACAAGATAGGCATTACATTCTGCCTCGGTGGAAAACAGCTCATTTTTAAGGCACTCTGCCTTTACATTGATAACATTTACCGTCTTATTAGCGGCAAACAAAGATAAGCAGATGCTGAAAATTTCCTTGTGCAAACCAAGATAAAAATGCTCAACGGTAAGCCGTTCTATGGCTCTGGGGAGATGCTTGTCCGGGTTCATCAGTATAAGACCCAGTACCAACTGTTCACCGTCCAGATAATTGGGCATCTCAAGCTCGGTAAGCTTAAGCTCCTCCATTTCTGCCCCTCCTTATGCTTCAGTAACGCTTACCTTGAATTTAGCAACTATTCCGGTAAACAGCTTAGCCTCCACCTCATAGGTACCAAAGGCCTTTATATCATTTTTAAGTACCAGCTTTTTCTTATCCACATCAAAGCCGAATTCATTCTTAATTGCTGTGCTTATATCCTTGGCTGTAACAGAGCCGAAAAGCTTTCCGCCCTGTCCTGCCTTAGCCTTGAGGTTTAATGTTTTACCCTCAATGGTTTCCTTTATCTTAGTGGCATTTGCGGCCTCCACATCCAGCTTGTGCTGTGCAGATGCCTTCTGACCTGCAAGGTGGTTAAGGGCTTCATTTGTAGCCTCCACCGCCAACTGCTTTTTAATAAGACAGTTTCTTGCGTAGCTGTCCTTTACCTCTTTAACCTCACCCTTTTTGCCTGTACCGGGTACATCCTGTAAAAAAATTACCTTCATTTTAATTTTCTCCCTTCTTTTCGCCTGAATTAACCTTTATAACATTGATGTAATAGTCATCGATAGCCTTTCTTAAAGTATCGGTGGCTGTTTTAATATCCATATTTTTAAGCTGTACGCCTGCCATTGTCTGGTGACCGCCGCCGCCCATAGCCTCCATTACAAGCTGTACGTTTATAGCTCCCATGCTTCTTGCACTGACGGAAATTTCATTGGTCATTGTCTTATAAAGCACAAAGGAAGCATCAACGTTGCTGATAGACAGCAGTTCGTCTGCCGCCTGGGGAGCGACTATTCTTAAATCATCCGCATAGAAGTCACAGGCGGCAATGGCACACTTTCTGTAAACCTCCGCCTCTGCTACTATCTGGGTCTTTCTCTTGTAGCTGTCTATACTGCTTGCAAAGAGCTTCTTTACGGTAATGGTATCAGCACCCATTTTACGAAGCACCGCCGCCGCTTCAAAGGTACGGACACCGGTTTTCATAACAAAGTTCTTTGTATCAAGCATAATGCCGGATAACAGACATTCTGCCTGGACAGCCTTCAGCTTTCCTGCGTTGCCGAAATACTGTATAAGCTCAGTAACCATTTCCGATGTGGAGGATGAATAGGGCTCATGGTGGAATATCACCGCATTGTCAATATGCTTTACCATCTTTCTGTGGTGGTCGATTACAACCACCTTCTTTGCCTTTTCATAAAGGGCTGAGCTTTCAATAATAAGGGGATTGTGGGTATCACAGATAATAAGCAGTGACTCCTCGCTTATTTCATCCACAGCCTTCTGGGGAGGGATAATAAGGGGCTGTTCTCCTGACTGGGCAGGGAACAGGTCAATAAGCTGCTTTGCAAGGGAGGTTTCCCTGTCTACTACCACATAGGCCTCCTTGCCAAGATTTTTAATAGCACAGGTAAGACCTATAGATGAGCCTACCGAGTCAAGGTCGCTGAACTTATGACCCATTATGTAAACTCTGTCCGCCGCAGATACAAGCTCCAACAGGGAGTTTGCAATAATTCTTGTTCTTACCTTGGTGTGACGCTCAACACCCTTAGATACACCGCCGTAAAATTCAAAGCCGGATACAGTCTTTACCGCCGCCTGGTCACCGCCTCGGCCAAGTGCCATTTCAAGAGCCTGCTGAGCTAATATCTCACTTTCATTTATGGTCTTTGCTGTTCTTCCTATACCGATAGAAAGGGTAACATTAAGCCTGTCGTTTACAAATATCTCTCTTGCCTTGTCAAGTATCTCAACCTTGCCGTCAAGGATTTTCTGAATGTGTCTTTCCTCAATAACCGCAATAAATCTGTCGGAGGATATTTTCCTTAAAATACCTGTGGTCTGATCCACAAATTCCTCCATAAGCTTATCTATCTGTACGGATACATGGGCCTTTTCACTTTCAAGACAGCCGTTTATAAGCTCCTCATAGGCATCCACCATGGCAAGCACCACAACAGGATGGGAAAGTCTTTTTTCTGTTTCCAGCTTTTTAAATTCGGTTATGTTCTTGAAGAAAAGAAGTGTAAGCTCATGGGCTTCGTTTTCGTTGGGAACTCTTGCAAATACCCTGTAGATACTGTCCTTATAGGTAATAACAGTACCGTCACGCTCAAAGAATTTCTGTGAGGGAATGGTGGTTATATCCTTTATTGACATACCATAGTCACAGCACTCCGGAAATTCCTCCGAAAATTTTTCGTTGCACCATACTATCCTGTCCTCCTTATCTGTAATAAGGGCGGACATGGGAAAGCTGTTTACACTGAGGTGCTTTTTATATTCCAGCTCCTCATCTATTCTTGCGTAATACTGGAAGGTTTTTCTTGTAACCTGTATAAGCTTACCTACAGCAAAGCCTCCGATAAGCACCACAAAGGGAATGGTAAGCCAGAAAACCGTTGTATTGCAGGTATATATATAGCTTTGCATTATTGCCAGCAAAATTACCAGGGCGCCTATTGAAATAAGCAGACCCGCATCACGGTAAAAATTTTTCATGGCATTACCTCTCCTTTACTTAAACTTCCATAACAACAGGTAATATCATAGGACTGCGCTTAGTCTTCTGATATATGAAATTGCCCAGCTCATTACGGATGCTGGATTTTATATTGCCCCATTCACGGATATTTTTCTGTGCACAGCTGTTAAGAGTCTTTTCGATAAGCTGTTTAGCCTCATCTATAAGCTCCTCGGATTCCTTAACATATACAAAGCCCCTGGAAACTATATCGGGCCCTGCTACGACCTCTCCTGTTTCACGGTTTATGGTGGTGACAACAACTATAATTCCGTCCTCAGCAAGGTGCTTTCTGTCACGAAGCACAACAGAGCCAACATCTCCTACTCCAAGACCGTCAACCAGTACCCTTCCTGCCTGTACCTGTTCTGTTATCTTCATTTCAACAGAGTCGGTTTCCAGCACCTGACCTAAGTTAAGCAGGAATATATTTTCCTCCGGGATGCCCATTTTCATGGCAAGACCCTGATGCTTTTTAAGATGCTTGAATTCACCGTGTATGGGAATAAAGAACTTAGGCTTTGTAAGTGCCAGCATAAGCTTTAACTCATCCTGACAGGCATGACCTGATACATGAACCTCATACATAGCCTCATAAACTACCTCAGCACCCTGCTTCATAAGCTCGTTTACAAGCTTTCCTACGAATTTTTCGTTGCCGGGAATCGGGGTAGCAGAAATTATAATAAGATCCTGGGGAGTAATGGACACCTGACGATGATCTCCCGTTGACATACGGGAAAGGGCAGACAGAGGCTCACCCTGACTTCCGGTGGTGATGATAACCATTTTCTCCGGGGGATATTTATTCACATCCTCAATATCCACAAGCATACCGTCAGGAACCTTTATATAGTTAAGCTCCTTTGCGGTATTAAGCACATTAAGCATACTTCTGCCGGAAACAGCCACCTTTCTGCCCCAGGTTGCGGCGCTGTTTATAATCTGCTGTATACGGTGGATATTGCTTGAAAAGGTAGCAACTATTATTCTCTTGCCCTCACCTGTGGCAAAAAGTCCCTTGAAGCTCTCTCCCACCTTTCTTTCGGTTGCGGTGTAGCCCGGTCTTTCTGCATTTGTACTTTCTGATAAAAGGGCGAGTACCCCCTTATTGCCAAGCTCACCGAATCTTGCAAGGTCAATAATACCGCCCTCAATGGGGGTATAGTCCACCTTGAAGTCACCGGTATGAACTATAACTCCGGCAGGGGTGTGTATAGCAAGGGCGCAGGCATCGGGAATAGAGTGGTTTACTCTTATGAATTCCACCGCCATACAGCCCATTTTTACTGTTTTTCTGGGGGTTACCACATTAAGTGAGCATTGGGAAAGTATTCCGTGCTCCTTTAATTTGCTTGCCACAAGACCTAAGGTAAGCCGTGTGCCGTATACAGGAACGTTCACCTTCTTTAAAAGATAGGGTAATGCCCCTATATGATCCTCATGGCCGTGGGTAAGGACAATGCCCCTGAATTTATCACGGTTTAACTCAAGATAGGTAAAATCCGGTATAACAAGGTCAACACCCAGCATATCCGCATCGGGAAATGCAAGTCCGCAGTCGATTATGAACATATCGTTACTGCATTCATATACATAAAGGTTCTTGCCGATTTCATTAAGACCGCCAAGCGCCATTATTCTGACGGGTGTCTTTTTAGTGGGAATGGCAGGCTTTTGAATGGCTCTGCTTTCTTCACCGGGATTTTTATAAGGCTCATTTGCGTATCTGTCCTTTAAGACAGGTTTTTTAACTTCATTTTTAAGTCCGGGGGCGGTGACAGAATTTCTGTCGGTCAGCTTAAACTGCTTTAGTGCGGGAGCTTTTGAATTTTTCCCGGGAATCGGCTTTTTGGCATAGGTCTGCCCGGCCTTTTCCGCAGGTAGTGTTTTGTTTGAAAACATAGCTTTCCTTTCTTACGGTTATACCGTACTAACGAGCATAAAAACAACGATACAGCCCACCTTTAAGGCATAAATATGCCCCGGTGAGATTATGTACAAATAATGAGTAAAGAGTAGAGAAGGACATTGCCCGTTATGATTATATTATGTATGTAAATTAAATCGATCCCTGAAAATATATAAAATGTAACGACAGTTACCTGATTATAACTATACCTATTGTACCGCAAAAGGGCAAAAAAGTCAAGATAAAGTTACAGCATATCCTTTAAGTATTATTCCCGGCTATTTAAATAAAATCCCTGTCACGGTTTTTAACAGCACACATATTATATATAAGAACATTGGTTTTCTCAAAAAAGGAGAGCTTATGGAAAAGGAGAGCTTTGTTTTTATTGGCTCCGCCACTGATATGAACAGGGCGGTAAATATATTAAAAACCATGGGCTACAGGGTACGACCGGGGAAAAGGACTACCCCTGCAGGCTGTGTTTTCGGCATATATACATCAAAGGCAGAAGAAATAATTCCTCTGCTTCAAAGCAGGGGCTTATATAAAGGGGAGAAGGGGAAATATGATATATCTTGACAATGCCGCCACCACCTACCCAAAGCCCATGTGCGTTATAAGAGCCTGTGAGGAGGCTATGATAAGCTATGGGGCAAATCCCGGAAGGGCAGGTCACAGATTGTCCATGATAACAGGGGAGAAAATCTGGCAGGCAAGAACAAGGGCAGCAGATTTATTTTCCGCAAGTGCTGAAAATGTCATATTTACTCCAAACTGCACCTCAGCCCTTAATACGGCGATAAAGGGCTTTGTAAAGGCAGTGGGGAAATGCCATATAATAACCACCGATGCTGAGCATAATTCGGTGATAAGGCCTGTTTATTCACTTTTTAAGGAGGGGAAAATAACCTACGATACAGCAAAATGCGGCGAAAATGAGGATGAGCTTTTATATAATATCCAAAACCTTATAAATAAGGACACAAGGGCGATTGTAATGACCTCAGGCTGTAATGTTACCGGCAGAATAACCCCCTTTAAAAGGGTAGCCGGGCTATGCAGGAAAAATGATATATGCCTTATTCTTGATTGCGCTCAGAGTGCAGGGGTGATACCCTTGTCACTTTCAGACGGGGTAAATATAATCTGTGCTCCCGGCCACAAGGGGCTTTACGGCCCTATGGGTACGGGTATTATGATTACCGACGGAAAATATCCCTTAAACCCCCTTATGGAAGGGGGTACGGGAAGTCACAGTCAGGATATAGCCCAGCCGGACTTTCTTCCGGATATGCTGGAAAGCGGTACCGTAAACACCCCGGGAATTATAGGCTTATCAAGGGGGATTGAATTTGTTTTAAAAAGGGGGATAAATAATATTTATTCCCATGAGCAAAGTCTATGCGAGCTGTTTTTGAAATTATGCCAAAGGGGAAATATAATAACCTACCGCAAAGAGGGTTGCAGTTATCTTCCGGTGGTGGCATTTAATATCCCCGGAAAAAATACAGATGATGTTACGGAATATCTGTCGGATAAGGGATTTTATTTGCGGGGCGGACTTCATTGTAATTTTCTTGCCCACCGTAGCTTAGGTACTTTAAAAACAGGAGCAGTAAGGCTGTCCCCCTCGGTATTCAATACAAAAAGGGATATAGTAAGGCTTTATGATACACTTATGAAAATGTAAGCAATTATTACTAAGGTTCTATTTTCTAAAGTGCATTTTAAATAAAAAAAGCTCCCCTAAGGGAGCTTTTTATTTAAGTATTATTCATCGCAGCAGCCGTCGCAGTGTTCTTCAATCTTTCCTACTATGGGGGTGGGGTCAATGCCCTGTCTTGTATAGTAGTCTGCAATAGCTGACTTTATAGCCTGCTCAGCAAGTACAGAGCAGTGGATTTTTGCCGGGGGAAGTCCGTCAAGGGCTTCTACAACGGCTCTGTTAGTAAGCTTAAGTGCATCTGTGAGGGGCTTGCCCTTGATCATCTCAGTAGCGATTGAGCTTGTTGCAATAGCCGCACCGCAGCCGAAGGTCTTAAACTTAACATCAGCAATAATGCCGTTTTCGATTTTGAGATACATCTTCATAATATCTCCGCACTTTGCATTACCTACCTCGCCTACGCCGTTTGCGTCCTCTAATTCACCTATGTTTCTGGGGTTGGAAAAATGATCCATAACCTTTTCTGAATATATCATGTCCTTACTCCTTTACTTTATTTTAAATGTTTCGCCTTTTATAATATGCTCCCATAAGGGGGACATTGAGCGTAATTTCTGAACTATACCGGGAAGAACCTCAAGAAGCTTATCAATTTCCTCATCGGTGGTATATTCCGACATGGAAATTCTCAGAGAACCGTGAGCCACCTCGTGGGGAAGTCCTATTGATAAAAGCACGTGTGAGGGGTCAAGTGAGCCTGAGGTGCAGGCTGAACCGCTGGAAGCGGCAATTCCCTGAAGATCAAGCTGTAATAAAAGGCTTTCGCCCTCCACACCCTCAAAGGAGAAGTTAAGGTTTGATGCCATTCTTCTTTCTCTGTCACCGTTTAAGTGGGTGCGCTCTATCTTCATTATTTCATTTATTATTCTGTCCTGCATGGGCTTTAACTTAGCGTTTTTAGCGTCCACATTTGCGCAGGCATCTGTAATAGCCACACCAAGACCCACAATGCCGGGGATGTTTTCTGTGCCGGCACGTCTGCCTCTTTCCTGGGCGCCGCCGTCAATAAGGGGAGAAAGGCGGTATTTCTTGTTTACATAAAGAACGCCTACACCCTTCTGGGCATGGATTTTATGACCGCTGAGGGACAGCATATCAATGTTCTGTTCCTTTACGTTTATATGAACATTACCCACAGCCTGAACCGCATCTGTATGGAAAATAACTCCCTTATCCTTGCAGATAAGACCGATTTCGGGGATAGGCTGAATTGTTCCTATTTCGTTATTTGCATACATAATTGTAACAAGGGCTGTATCCTCACGAATAGCCTTCTCCACATCCTCGGGATGAACAATGCCGTTTTCGTATACCGGAAGATATGTTACCTCAAAGCCCTCCTTTTCAAGAGCCTGCATTGTGTGAAGTACAGCGTGATGCTCAAAGGCAGAGGTAATAAGGTGCTTTTTACCCTTTGCCGCCATCATATGGGCGGTGCTTTTAATAGCCCAGTTGTCACTTTCAGAGCCGCCGCTGGTGAAGTAGATTTCAGTAGCATCACAGCCAAGAGCCTTTGCTACCTTGCTTCTTGCCTCCTCCATGGCAATAGCCGCATTTCTGCCAAGGGTATATATAGATGAGGGATTGCCGTAGCCATCCTTCAGATAAGGAAGCATGGCATTAAGTACATTATCGCTTACCTTAGTGGTAGCCGCATTGTCAAGATATATCTTTGTTTCAAGCATGCTTATATCATCCTTTCATTTGTTTTTAAGGCGGAATAAAAGTATACCGATTTAGTCCGCATTTATATTATAAACCTTTTTTCCGACAATATCAATAGGTAATGGCAAATTTTTTTCAAAAAAATATGCTGAAAGGCATTTTTTCTTAAAAATGATGAAATTTTATTAAAAATTTTTTTATTGATATTGCAATTATAATAGAATAATGCTAAAATAGAATATAAATGAAGCACAAAAGGAAATGAGGGTTTAAATTGCTTGAATATCTGAGAGATATTTTTGAAAATATCGTCAGCGTTTTCATGACAATGGGAATTGTTGACTACATAGATATACTCATTCTGGCGTGGCTTATATACAAGGGAATGAAAATTATTAAGGAAACCCGTGCAGAACAGCTTATCAAGGGTATTATCCTTATTGCTATATTATTTTTCGCCGCAAACCAGTTCCAGCTGAAGGCTATGCGCGTCATTCTGGAAACCTTCCTTAATGTGGGAATTGTGGCTATCCTTATCGTATTCCAGCCGGAGTTAAGACGTATACTTGAAAAGGTTGGCCGTACAAATGTGTCCGGCATTACAAGAGGCTTTGAAAATAAAAGCGAAAGCGAAATAACAAACTGTATAGAGGCGGTATGTTCCGCCTGTGAACAGCTTTCAATCTCCGCCACCGGCGCACTTATCGTATTTGAAAAGGAAACTAAGCTTGGCGAACAGATAGATACAGGTACTATTCTCAATGCAGTACCCAGTAAAGAGATATTCGGAAATATCTTTTTCCCAAATACCCCCCTTCATGACGGTGCGGTTATTATCCGTGACGGCAGAATATATGCGGCAGGCTGCTTTTTACCCAAGCCCCAGAAGGAGGAGCTTATAGCAAAGTCCTTAGGCTCCCGTCACAGGGCGGCTATCGGTATGAGCGAGGTTTCAGATGCGGTGGTAGTTGTAGTATCTGAGGAAACAGGTACTATTTCCGTTGCGGAAAACGGCAGCCTTACAAGATTTTTCACAAAGGACTCCCTTCGTAAATTGCTTACCGAACGGATGATTCCCGAAAAGCCCGAAATCAAAAAGGAAAAGGGCAAGGAAAGAAAAAAGAAGAAAAAGGCCTCCAAGGGCAATTCTGAAAAGGAGGCGAATAACTGATGAAGGACTTCCTTTTGAGATTTTTCCATAACTTTGTAAAGGAATTAAGGCACATTATATTCGCTTTGCTTCTTGCCATAATAGTATGGTTTGCTATTTCAATGCAGGTGTTCCCGGATATTGTAAGCCATGTGGACGGCATTGAGGTAACGGTTACCCCCACAGAATATATGACGGAAAATCATTTAAGCCTTACTGAGGAATTCAATGAAACTGTTTCTGTAAGGATAACCGGCAAGCGCTATGACATAGGAAACCTTACCTCTGAGGATTTCACCGCCACCCTTGATTTATCCTCCGTTACAGATGCGGGTGAATATGTGGTGGGTGTACAGGTTACCCCGGTGGGCAATTATGTAAACTGCGAAATTGATGACAGCGAGCTTACCGCTAAGATTACGGTGGAAAAGATCATTTCCAAGACCTTCAGCGTGGATGAGGGCACACTTACAGCTACTGCGGATGATGCAATACCTGCTGAGAACATGAAGATAGAGTCAGTAATTCCCGATCCCGGTACTATTACCCTTACGGGGGATTCTGCCATGCTTGACAGAATAGCAAAGGTGGAAATTCGCTCTGTACTTGCAGGAGAGATAGCAAATTCCATGAGTACAAAGGGTGAGATAGTGTATATCGGTCTTAACGGTGAGGTAATAGACGGCACAGGCATTACCGCAAGTGTAAACAGCTTTAATGTAAGCATAACCACGGTATATATAAAGACCCTGCCTCTTACGATAAACTTTACCAATGTACCGGATAACTTTAATCTCGAATCCCTTAAATATACTATTTACCCCGAAAACCTTACCATATCCTCACCGGATTCCTCCATTGAGGCGCAGGATAATTTTGAGGTGGGTACAATAGATTTAAGTCAGCTTACCACAAAGTATCTGCAAAGGCTGAGCCTTCCCATAAATCTGCCGGAGGGCTACACCAACATAAGCGGAAATGCTACTGCCATGATTAGCTTTGATTCGGATGATTACACCTTCCTTAACTTTGCGGTACAGAAGGAAAATATAAGGATAGTAAATGCACCGACTGATTTTGATGTAGATATACTTACAAATGAGCTGAGTGTTACGGTAACAGGTCCTGAGGTGGATATTGCCGCCCTCACATCAAATGATATTTATGCTACACTTGATTTTATGGGTACTACACTTACCCCGGGTGTGCGTGATATAACCCCGGAATTTACTCTGCGCGGAGCAAGAGTAAAGGCTTGGGTAACAGGAGAATATAAGGTTTCTGTGGAGGTTAATGAAAAGCCGGAGGAAACCGAAAGTCCCGAAAGTTAAAAAGAGAGGTATCAAGAAATGAACAAGCTCATTTCTTTGCTGACCGAGTCAGCAAATCAGCCATTAGAGGAAAACCTGCATAATGCAGAGGCATTCTTCAATAATATAATCAATGGATTATTGGGCTTTTTACCCACAATTTTAGCGGCACTTATTATTTTACTTGTAGGTCTTATCATCTCAAAGCTGGTACTTAAGATGATGAAGAAGGGTATGGACAGACCCACAGTTGATAAGACAGTAGCAAACTTTTCCTATTCAGTTGTAAAGATAGTAATTTATGTTGTGTTAGCTACAATAGTTCTTGCGGTTCTGGGTGTTCCCATGAGCTCCATTATAGCTGTTGTAGGTACAGCCGGTGTAGCTATCGGTCTTGCACTCCAGAACAGCCTTTCAAATGTGGCAGGCGGCTTTACAATCATGCTTAACAAGCCCATTAAAATAGGCGACTATGTACTTGCTGAGGGCGAAGAGGGAACAGTTGAGGTTATCAATATCTGGTACACCCAGCTTAAGACTGTTGATAACAAGACAGTATTTATTCCCAACGGCCAGTTAGCAGCAAATAAGATAGTAAACTTCAGCACAAGCACAGAAAGAAGAGTGGATCTCACCTTCAATATCAGCTATGAAAATGACTTCAACGAGGCATTTAAGGTGCTTCGTGATATTGCAGATGCACATGAAAAGATCCTTAAAAATCCCCCTGTTGTTATCCGTGTATTAAACCACGGTGAAAATGCCCTTCAGATAACCTTCAGAGCATGGGTTAAGACTGATGATTACTGGGATGTTTACTTTGACATCAATGAGCAGGCTAAGATGGCATTTGATGAAAAGGGTATCGAAATTCCCTACAGCCAGGTTGTTGTACGCAACAAGTAAGGCCTTGACATAAGCTCACAATTATGATAAAATACATAATATAATAAAAAGGCTATATGAAATAAGAGTAGCTGACAGAACACATTACAGAGAGCCGCCGGCAGGTGAAAGGGCGGTATGGATATGGCGGTGAAGTGCGATTTCATGGTGAAAACCGGCCGACAGGGGGAATTTAGTATCCCTGTCCGTATTCCTGCGTTAAAGGATAATGAGGGGTATTTTTACCCGAATCGAAGTGGAACCGTGATACAGTCGCCTTCGCTATTTGCGAAGGCGATTTTTATTTTTTGGAAAAGGAAGGGAGAGTATGTTTGATAAACTAAAGGAAGAGATACGCTCGGTAAGAGAACGTGACCCGGCGGTAAAAAGCGACCTTGAGGTAATTTTTCTTTATCCCAGCTTCAAGGCGGTAAGAGCCTACCGCAGAGCCCATAAATTCTATTTAAAGAAGCATTATTTCATAGCCCGCTGGATTTCCCAGAGAGCCCTTAGAAAAACCGGTATTGAGATACACCCCGGTGCTACCATAGGCAAGGGTCTGTTTATAGACCACGGAAGCGGTGTTGTTATCGGCGAAACCGCCGAAATAGGGGATAACTGTACTATATATCAGAATGTTACCCTCGGCGGTACAGGTAAGGACACCGGCAAGCGTCACCCCACACTTGGCAATAATGTTATGGTGGGATCGGGCGCCAGGGTATTAGGTCCCTTTAAGGTGGGGGATAATGCTAAGATTGCCGCCAATGCGGTGGTGCTTAATGAGGTACCTCCCAACTGTACAGCGGTGGGCGTTCCTGCAAGGATAGTAAGAAAGGACGGTCAGAAGGTAAACAACAACAGCGACCTTGACCAGATCCACATTCCCGACCCTGTATCCCAGGCTATGTGCAGTATGCTGGGTAAGATTGAGCATCTTCAGAATGAGATAGATCTGCTTTATTCAAAGCTTGATGATGAAATAAAGAAAAATAATAAATAAGGAGAAAAACCATGCAGTTATATAATTCTCTCACAAGAAAAAAGGAAGATTTTATTCCCCGTGAAGAGGGCAAGGTAAAAATGTACACCTGCGGCCCTACTGTATATCACTATGCCCATATAGGTAACCTCCGCAGCTATATTATGGAGGATGTACTGGAAAAATATATGCGCTATACCGGACTTAAGGTAAAGCGTGTAATGAATATCACCGATGTGGGACACCTTACAAGTGACGGTGATACCGGGGATGACAAGATGCTTAAAGGCGCTAAGCGTGAGCATAAGACGGTAATGGAAATAGCAAAGTTCTATACCGATGCCTTTTTTGCTGACTGTGACAAGCTGAATATAAAAAAGCCGGATGTTACAATGCCTGCTACTCAGTGTATAGATGAATTTATAAAGGTAATTACAAAGCTTATAGAAACAGGCTATGCCTATGAATCAGGGGGAAATATCTACTTTGATACCTCTAAGCTGGAAAAGTATTATGTATTCAATGACTTTAAGGAGGAGGACCTTGCGGTAGGCGTAAGAGAGGGCGTTGAAGAGGACAGTAACAAGCGCAACAAGGCGGATTTTGTTTTGTGGTTTACCAAGTCCAAGTTTGACGACCAGGAATTAAAGTGGGACAGCCCCTGGGGTATAGGTTATCCCGGCTGGCATATTGAATGCAGCTGTATCAGTATGAAGTATCTCGGTGAATATCTTGATATTCATTGTGGCGGTATTGATAATGCTTTTCCCCACCACACAAACGAAATAGCCCAGAGTGAGGCTTATGTGGGTCATAAGTGGTGTAATTACTGGTTCCATGTACACCACCTTAATACAAACAGCGGCAAGATGAGTAAATCCAGCGGTGAATTTTTAACCGTATCACTTCTTGAGGAAAAGGGCTATGACCCGGTTGTGTACAGATTTTTCTGCTTACAATCCCACTACAGAAAATCCCTTGTATTCTCATACGAAAACCTTGACAATGCGGCAGTAGCCTTCAATAAGCTGACAGCTAAGATAGGCTCACTTATGGCGGATAATAACAAGGGCGAAATAGTAAAGGCGGATTTTGACAGCCTGAAGGCTAATTTCACCTCCGCTATGGATAATGATATAAATACCTCCCTTGCAATAACCGCCCTTTATGATGTTTTAAAGGCGGATACCCCCCCTGCCACAAAGCTTGCCCTTATTGAGGATTTTGATAAGGTATTATCCCTTTCTCTTATTGACAGGGCAAAAAAGCAAATGGCAAAGGCTGATACAGGGGAAGATTTACCTGAGGAAATAAAGGCTCTTGTTAGTAAGAGAGCAGAAGCAAGAAAGGCAAAGGATTTTGCCCTTGCGGATAAGCTGAGGGATGAAATAATCGCCCTTGGATATACTGTTGAGGAAACAAGACAGGGTACTATTATTAAGAAGAAGTAACAAAAAGCCTCCCTCGGGAGGCTTTTTACATATCCCCCATATATAAAAGGAATAACCGAAAATATGTCATTTTGAATGGATTTACAGAACTTTAACCTTTCTTATATATGGTTTTTTTATATTTTTTTATTGACTTTATTGAGTTTGTATGATAAAATAATAATGTAAAGGGGCGTGATTTTATGGCGAAGAAATTTTTAAAGGCTGTGGTTTTATCGGCCTTGGCTTCTTCTCTTGCTATCGGTGTAGTACCGGCAGTTTCTGCTGCATCTACATCTTCAGCCTTACCCGAACAGTATAGCTCAGTAGATAAGGGCTATATTACCTCTGTTAAAAATCAGGGTAAATGGGGTATATGCTGGGCATTTACCACAGTAGCGGCAAGTGAAGCCTCTATGATAAATGAATTCGGTGCAACAAACAGCAATTTTACTAAGGATAAGCTGGATTTATCGGAAAATCTTACTGCTTATTTTACCAATTTCCCCACCGAGTACGGACATGACCGTTTGTTTACCGAAACCTATGACCGTACAGGTACAAGCTATCTCAGTGCAGGTGATAACCTCTATCGTGCCGGCAGTATACTTATGAACTGGTTTGGTGCGTATGGTGAAAATGCAGATTTTCCATACAATACATCAGGGGAGCCTACAATAGCCTCCCACACCTGGACAGAGGATGAATATAAGACTGTTCGTGATAATTCGGTAGCTCATCTTACTGATTTTTATGCCATTGATGATGACGATACACCAAAGAACGGCAAAACAGACTATATTCCTTTGCTTAAACAGCTTATTTATGAGCATGGTGCGGCAGGACTTTCCTATTATTCAAGCAGTTATACCTATGATAACGGATATTATCGTTATTGTCCCAGTCTTTCAAGGGCTGACCATGCTGTAACGGTTGTGGGCTGGGATGACAGTATTCCTGCTGAAAATTTCAAAACCCAGGACGGATATGTTCCCTCCGGTGACGGCGGCTGGCTCATAAAGAACAGCTGGGGTACTACCAATAACAGAGTTGACGAGGGATATTTATGGCTTTCATACTATGATACATCCATCACAAATATTGCGGCCTTCAATTATGCTATCCCCGGAAGTGATGATTATTATGATAACATCTACACCTATGACGGCGGCGTGGCTATGGGAAAATCAATGATACTGACGGGTTTTTCCTCCCTGGAGAGCGCTAATGTATTTACCGCTGAGGGTGATGAGGTGCTTACCGCTGTTTCCTTCTATCAGGATCAGCCTGATTTAGACTATACCATAAGTGTATATACCGGCATTGAGGGAAATGACCCCGGCACAGGTACAAAGGTACTGGATAGCTATAAGATAGCCCCTGAATATAACGGCTATATTTCCGTTGCGTTGCCTGAGGAAATAAAGCTTACAGCAGGGGAAAAGTACGCTGTATCGGTAACCCAGACAAACCCCGGCGGAAACCATGTCCAGGCCTATATGGAATCCTTGGATTATGTCAATGCCGACGGCTTATATATAAGCGGCGGCTTAAATGCAGGGGAAAGCTATTTTTATATAGACGGCGCAGGCTGGAGTGATATGACCGAATATAATGCCACAGGAAATCTTTGTATCAAGGCATATACAAATGATTCCGACGGAACATTAGATAAGGTTACAGGTCTTACCATAGAAAGCAAAACAAATAGCTCTGTTGAAATTTCCTGGGATAAGACAGGAAATGCGGCAGGCTATGTAATTGAAGTAAACAAGGACGGACAATGGGTACAGGAAGCTGTTATTGACAGCGGCAGTATTTTAAGCCATACAATTACAGACTGTCTTCCCGGCACACATTACAGCATAAGAATTAAGGCTGTAAATGCCAATGCAACAGAAGGTGACGCAAATTACTACGGCGAGTATTCAGATATACTTGATGCGGCAACAATTCCTTCATCTTTGGGTACTGTAAACGCAAAGCCCGGTGAAAGGGATATTACCCTCAGCTGGACTCCTGCAGACTGTGACGGATATACTGTTTACAGCATAAATGGTGAAGAAAAGACCGAGATAGGAAATATTACATCAGGCACAACAGCATCTTATGTTGTAACCGGACTTACACCGGCAATATCCTATACTTATGCGGTGGTTCCTTATGTAAATGATGCGAATGGAACAAGCTACGGTCCGGAAACCGAGATAACAGCAAAGACTGCCGATCCCACAATAGATAAGGTTACAAATGTCAAGGTTGATAATGTAGGCTCTGATATGATTATTCTTTCATGGGATAAGGTTGACAATGCCACAAGCTATATTGTCGAAAGACTGGTAGACGGCACCTGGACAGAATTTGCCGAAACAACCTCCGCAACCCTTACAAAGACAGGTCTTTTAAGCCTTACAGATTATGAATTAAGAGTAATTGCTGTTTACAATAACGGAGAACAGGACTTCAATGGTGAGCCTTCCGATACAGTAACAGTAACAACCCTTATTGAAACCATAAAGGACTTTAAGTGTGCAAACAACACTTCGAGCAGCGTTTCTCTCTCCTGGACAGTTCCCGACGGTGTGGCAGGATTTGAGTTAGAGCAGAGAATAGGCACCACAGGGGATTGGACTGTAGTTTATGACTTTACAGACGATTCTGTCACAACCAATGCTCTGGATATTACCGGTATATCTGCCGGCACTCCTCTCACATACAGAATGAGATGCTATTCTCTCAGCAGCGGCGCTAAGGAATACAGCTCATATACTGCTATGGTACAGACAGGCACATATCCTGAGGCTACCACAGTGACAGCAACACTTAAGGATACTACTGTAACACTTAACTGGAAGCAGGCGACAAGCTCTTATGTTAAGTATATAGTACAGCAGCTTGTAAACGGAGAATGGGTAAATGTTGAGGGAGCTGTTTATCCCAATAACATTACTACCTGCGATATATCTGTTGAAAACGGCAACGAGTATCAGTTCAGAATAAATTCATATATTTCAGCAGGAACAAGCAGCATATCCACTTATTCTGAGCCTGCAAAGGTAACGGTTGCGCCTGTTTTATCAGCGGTTACAGGCTTTAAGGTAAAGACCACAGGCGATGACGCTCTTATTCTGTCATGGAACATGAACACAACCGCTGAAGGCTATGTAATTGAACAGTACAAGGACGGCAAGTGGGTAAGAGTTACTAAGATAGCTGATAACAGCACCCTTTCATACAGAGTAACAGGACTTACACCCGGTGTAAAGACACAGTTCAGAATCTGGCCGTATAATTATGTAAACGGTAAGCTTTACAGAGGTGACTATACAAACGGCACATTTGCAACAAAGCCTGCAAATGTTACCGGACTTAAGGTAAAGGTAAGAGGCGATGATGCTATGGTTCTTACCTGGAATAAGGTACCTTCTGCACAGGGCTATGTGCTTGAGCAGTACAAGGGCGGCAAGTGGGTAAGAGTAGCTAAGATAACAAGCAACAGCACAGTAGCTTACAGAGTAGCAAATCTTACTCCCGGTGCGAAGACTCAGTTCAGAATGTGGTCATATAAGTACATAGACAAAACACTCTACAGAAGTGACTATACAAAGGGCACATTTGCAACAAAGCCTGCAAATGTTACCGGACTTAAGGTAAAGGTAAGAGGCGATGATGCTATGGTTCTTAC